>CAWAVQ010000036.1:0-122504 GCA_963785535.1 uncultured Chloroflexia bacterium
CTCGAATACATCAAAGAAGAAGGCCCGTCAGGGATGCGGTTTCCGCATATCTTGTGCCCCGGCTGTGGAGCGGGACAGGTGCTCAACTACACCTTACACGCTGTAGATGACCTGATCAAGGAAAGCGGGGCGAAAAAAGAAGATTTCGTATTCATCTCCGGGGTTGGCTGTTCGTCGCGGCTGACCAGTCATTATCTGGAATTTGATTCGGGCTGGACCCTGCATGGCCGGTCGCTTGCTATCGCAACGGGTGCCCTTCTGGCAAATCCTGATCTGAAGATCATTATATTTACAGGTGATGGGGATGCCGCGGCTATCGGCGGAAACCATTTCATCCATGCATTTCGCAGAAATATCAATGTTACCGTACTCTGTGTGAACAACGGTTTATATGGCATGACCGGCGGTCAGGTTGCCCCGACCACCTCACCGTTTACGAACACCCCTACCACACCCTATGGCAATATCGAAGATGCGTTTGATCTTTGCAAACTGGCGGAAGCAGCCGGGGCTACCTATATCAGCAGATGGACAACAGCGCATCCCATCCAGACTATCAAAGCGATTAAAAAGGGCATCGCCAATAAAGGTGCCTCATTTATCGAGATTCTGTCCCAATGTCCTGTTCACCAACATCAGACGCCTGTGGAAATGACAAAGGCCCTGAAAGAAATGACGGTATCCATCCATAAAGCGAAAGATAGCAATAAAATCCCTGTGGGTGAATTTCATTTCGCGCCGCGTCCCACATGGACTGATAGATATCAGACCGTCATTGAGAAGGCCAATGAGAGGTTCTCATGATTGAAATCGTCATTAATCCTGATTATTGCAAAGGCTGCAGTATCTGTATCGCCTTCTGTCCCAGGAAAGTATTGCAGCCTTCGAAAGAAATTAATGCAAAGGGATATACGTTACCTGAAGCCGTTGACATCGATGCCTGCACGCAGTGTATGTTGTGTGAAATCGTCTGCCCGGACCTGGCAATTGCAGTAACGCCCAAATAAATGAGTGAGGAGGAAGAAATGCAAGAAGATAAAATTTTCGGCAAGCCACATCATATATGCATCGTTGTAAAAGATATCGAAAAAACCAAGCGTTATTATGAATCTATCGGGATCGGTCCGTGGGTGGACTATCCGCCGCTGGTTGAATATACAAAGCTCAATGTGGTGGACGAAAAAGGCTTTTTCGACACTCATTTTGTCTACACACACATTGGCAATTTGCAGCTCCAGCTCGCTCAACCCGGTGAGGGGAAAACGATTTATAAGGACTTTCTTGAAACGAAAGGGGAAGGCGTTTTTCACATCGGTTTTGAAGTGGAGGATATTGAGGCTGCCGAGAAACAGCTAACAGAGGATAAGATGAAGGTGCTCGCCAGCGGTCGCCGGGATGACGGATCTGGATTCTCCTATTTGGACACCAGAGAGGGTGCCGGCGTCACCTTGCTGGTGCGGCAAACCAAAATAGAATCTTAGAATGCCCGAATAGGATGATTCTGTGAACGACCATACAGCGGAAGTTTTGATCATTGGTGCGGGCATCATAGGGGCCTCCGTGGCCTACCATTTGGCGATACGAGGTTGCACAAATGTGTTGATCTTGGAAAAGGCCGAGGCTCCGATAACTGGCAGCACTGCCTTCTCGGCTGGTGGGGTGCGGCATCAGTTTGCGCGCGAAGTAAACATCCGCTTATCAAAGTATAGCATCGAGCGTTTAAAGAACTTCAGCCAGGAAGTTGGCGGGCATGCAGATTTACGCCAAACCGGATATCTGTTTTTGATCAATAAGGAAGATACCTGGGCGCAATACCAGGAGCAGGTGAAACTACAACGCAGTCTAGGGGTACAGGTTGAACTGCTCGAACCACGAGACGTGCTCGAATACGTGCCCGGCACACGTCTGGACGATATCCTGGGGGCGACTTTCGGAGCAGAGGATGGTTTTTGCGATCCCTACGGGATTGCCAGTGGATATTTGAAACGGGCGCGTGAGTTGGGTGTACGCGTAGCGCTTTCTACCCCTGTTATCGGCGCGCAGTTTAATGGCGATCGTTTGGTGGCAGTCGAAACGCCGGATGGGCCGGTGAGTGGCGAGGTTGTGGTGAATGCATGCGGGGCATGGTCCGGACAGGTGGCATCACTATTTGGAGTTGACTTGCCGGTGCAGCCTTACCGGCGTAACGCATATATGACAGAATGCTTCCCAAAATTCCCCGATCCAATCCCTTTGACCTTCGATGTGGATACCGGGTTCTGGATGCGCAAGGAAGGTGACAGCCTCCTTTTTGGAATGGCAAACCCTGCTGACCCCCCAGGGGTTAACTTGAACGTGGATTGGGAATGGCTACCAGAAGTGCTGGATGCCGGGATTAATCGGTTCCCTGTGCTTGAAGAAGCACGCCTGGCAAAAAAACAATGCTGGGCTGGCCTCTATGAAATTTCGCCGGACCACATGCCGATCCTCGGTCGCCATCCGGAGATGCCAAATTATCTGCACGCCAGCGGTTTCAGCGGGCATGGGGTGATGCACTCCCCGGCGGCCGGGATGTTGATCGCGGAGGAAATATTGGATGGACGCGCCCATAGCATCAATATAGATGAATTACGTATTACCAGGTTCCAGAATATATCGGTTCAAAATGAAACCAATGTTTTCTAGAACGAGATGTATGCAAAGAAAAATCAGATCCAAAGGAGTTTTTGATGACACTACCCCTCCCACTCATTGAAATGAAAGCGGCCCACAGACTGCTGACCGAATATGAATACGAGCTGCGCCCCGTCGAGCGTGGATACGCCAACCGCACGCTGTATATCAATCTCGAAACATTGGAGATCAAGGAGAAGCCCGTCACCCAGGCGATGAAGGACCTTTTCACTGGTGGTCGTGGCTTCGCCCTGAAACTGCTCTGGGATGCCGTCACGCCCGAAACCAAATGGGACAGTCCCGAGAATGAGTTGGTCATTGCCAACGGACCGATCTGTGGCATCACGGCCTATCCCGGCTCCGGCAAATCCACGATTGTGACTCTAGGCCCGCTGACGGAAAATGTGATCGACTCTAACGTAGGCGGCTATTTTGCCCCGTTCCTGAAATTCTCCGGTTTCGATGCGTTCGAGATCCAGGGCAAAGCGGCTGAGGATGTGATCATTTTCATCGATGGCGATACAGGCCGAATTACGATCGAAGCGGCGCCGCTCGAAGATGTCGATTCGCATTTGTTGGGGGGCTACCTGACCGACATGTACAGCGACGGCGATGAGAAGTCCAAGCGCAACATCTCGGTCCTGTCTGCCGGGCAGGCTGCCGAGCACATCCGCTTTGCGCTGATCAACTCCAGTTGGTACGATGTGCGCCGCAAGGAAATCCGGCTCAAACAGGCTGGACGTGGCGGCGCGGGGCGTGTCTTCCGCGATAAAAAGATCAAGGGCATCGTGGTCAAGTTCAGCAACATGAAGGGCGACCTGAACGGTGTGGCCGATATGGCGCTCATCCGCAAAGCCGGGCAGCGTATCAACAAGGAGATCACCGACCTGGACGATAAGCAGAATAATATGCGCAAGGTCGGTACGTCCAACATTGTGGGAATCATGGATCACTTTGACCTGCTGCCCGTTCACAACTTCCGCTACGGCTCGCATCCCGATACACACAAGATCAATTCAAGCGTCTGGATCGAGAAATTCACCCAGGGCGTGCCGGATGGCTGCTGGCTGGGATGCACCCTGTCCTGCTCGCATGGTGTAGACCATTTCCCGCTTCAAACCGGACCCTATGCCGGCTCCTGTGTTCTGGTAGATGGTCCCGAGTACGAGAATGCCGCCGGGTTGGGCGCGAACATCGGCAATTTCGATCCGCAGAAATTGCTGGAACTCAACTTTTATTGCGATACCTATGGCGTAGACAGCATCTCGTTCGCTAACAGCGTGGCCTTCGCAATGGAGTGTTACGAAGAAGGGCAGATCACAAAAGAACACACCGGCGGCCTGGAACTGAACTTCGGCAACGGCGCAGCCGCGCTGGAACTGCTGCACCAGATGGCGCGTGGCGAGGGCTTTGGCGTCATCGTGGGACAGGGTGTACGCTATATGAAGAAATATTTCGTTGATACCTTCGGCGCGGACGCGGCTTTCCTGCAGGACATCGGCATGGAGATCAAGGGCATGGAAATCTCCGAATACGGAACGAAGGAATCCATCGCCCAGCAGGGCGGCTTTGGTCTGGCGACCAAAGGGCCACAGCATGACGAAGCCTGGTTGATCTTCATGGACCAGATCCAGAACCTGCTGCCGACCTTCGAAGACAAGGCTGAAGCGCTGCATTACTTCCCGATGTGGCGCACCTGGTTCAGCCTGCACGGATTGTGCAAACTGCCCTGGAATGACATTTCCCCAGCCAATAACAAAGAGACTGCCGAACCTGCCAAGGTCGAGGAGCATGTGGAGAACTACTGCTGGATTCACGAAGGCGTGACAGGTGTCAAAGTCACCCCCGAAGATCTGCTCAGGCAGTCTGAACGGGTCTACAATTTCCAGAAGGTCTTCGCCATGCGGATGGGACGCGTCGGACGCGAACACGATTATCCGCCTTACCGCGCCATGGGACCTGTGACCGTGGAAGAGTACAAATCCCGCCAGGAGCGCTATGACGAGCAACTAAAGCGCCTTGTAGAAGTTGACCCGGCGGAAATGTCCACTGCCGAGAAGATGCAAGCCCTACGCGAGTACCGCGAAGCGCAGTACGAGCTGCTCCTCGACGCGGTCTATAAACGTCGCGGCTGGGACACAAACAGTATCCCGACTGTGGAGAAGCTCCACGAGTTGGGGATGGATCTGCCCGACGTGATGGATGTGGTTGAGAGCGCTAGGGCACGGTAACGAGTAACAAGTAATGAATGAAGACAGCCTGAGGGGAGGCTGTTTTTCGTGATATAGAATAAATCGTTTTATCCAGTCAACGTATGCCTTCTCCTAAACACATGTTAGACAGGTATTCTTTCTAATTCGAAGTCCACCAGTCGTAGCATTGATATTCGCTCGTTGGGGAAACCTTTGGTGATAAACTGTACCTACTTATAAGTGAGATAGTCTTGAGAAAAAAGAAACCGTCCCTGCCAAAATTCGGAAATTTGCCGCCGAAATACAGGTTCATTCTGAATCCATATTGGCGCAAAAGAGAAAAGGAGCCCGTTGAATTTGGCAACGTGCAGGAGCACGTGCATGATTTCAAAGAGTACCTGAATGTGAAATACATTCCCACCCATTGGGGACCAGCAAACGAGAAATGAACATCCTCCATGCCCATTACCAGCCCACGCAAGAAAATGGAAAGCCCGGCGGCATAATCTTTTGGGCTGAAACACCCGACGCACCTCAACCTGTACCCCAGCGTGGGCGCACAGCCAAAAATCCTAAACCCAAAGCGCATCCATTTGCAGCTTCTCCGAACCTGGCTGGCGAAAAGCGCACCCTTACCCTGCGTCTGCCGGCCGTTAAGGGTATTCCGCTCCCCTCGCCAGGGCTGATTCACAACTGGGATATTAACACTGCCGAACCGACCCTTGCCCTTTTTACTGTGGATGGGATTTGGATGCCGCCCGCCGAAGCATTGCCCGTTTTACTGGCTTATTCTATTCCCCAGACTGGTCCAGGCGCATCCTACCGACCCGGAACCTGCCTCCGTTATTGGAACATGGTCGCGGCCCTGGCGTTGGAAACCCTTGCAACGCAAAAACTCATCCCGGTGATAGACGGCAAAGATACCCGCTGGCTACCAGTGTTGGATAGCCCCCGTGATGCCCAAAGATTAAGCCAGCTCGAAGCGGCCATGCCCCCTATTTGCCGCGCTGAACCTACTGAAGAAGGCGAGCACCTATCCCCACATGTGCTGCTCAACAGCTTTCTCAACCCATTGTGCAACTCGCTTGCCAGGGAATGGGGCAGAGCTTCCGCACCGAAATTCTATCGCGACGACGATGAACCCGCTCACCGTTGGATAGAAGCGTTGTTCAACGAAAATCCTGCTATTCAACTTTCCCCTAATCAACTGCAAAACCTTGCCTCCAGTCACAAAGCCTGGATGCGCAATCTGCATGTCGCCGGCGATGCCGCTTTCCGGGTGGCCTTCCGCCTGGAAGCGCCTGCCCTGCAAGACCTACCCTGGCAGTTACACTACCTGATCCAGGCCAAGGATGATCCCAGCCTATTGATCCCTGCCAACGAAGTGTGGAAGAAAACCCGGGGCGCGATGACCCATCTCGGTCACCGCTTCGAGCAACCGCAGGAAAAGTTGTTGGCGGGGTTGGGCTATGCCGCTAGATTGTTCCCGCCCATCACCGAAAGCCTGAAAAGCAAACGCCCCACTGAACTGGCCGTGGATACCAATGGTGCATACACTTTCTTACGAGAGACTGCACCGATTTTGGAAGGTGCTGGCTTTGGCATCCTCGTCCCGCCCTGGTGGAACAAGAAGGGCGCGCGGCTGGGTGTCAAGGTCAAGATGAGTTCCCAAAAGGACAACGTCGCGCCAGGAAGGATGGCGCTAGAAAACCTGGTCAACTATCAGTGGCAGCTCTCCGTCGGCGAAACCGAGTTGACCGAGGAAGAATTCCGGGCGCTGGCGAAATTGAAATCACCGCTGGTCCAGATCCGTGGACAGTGGGTCACGCTGGATGCCGAGCAGATCGATGCGGCCATCAAATTCTGGGAGAAACAAAAACTCGAAGGTGAGATGGGATTGCTCGAAGCCATGCGCATGGGATTGGGCGGGGAAACCTCAGCAGGCGGACTGCCAATCGATGGCGTGGAATCCGTTGGTTGGCTGGATGAACTGCTGGAAAAATTCTCACGGTCTGAAAAGCTGGAAGAACTCCCGCAGCCTGAAGGCCTGGATGGCCAATTGCGCCCGTATCAGAGATATGGTTATTCGTGGCTGACATTTTTACGCCGCTGGGGGCTGGGTGCCTGCCTGGCCGATGACATGGGATTGGGAAAGACCATCCAGACGATTTCACTGCTAGTACACGAAAAAGAATTGGCCGGAAAGTTATCCGCCCCAGCACTGTTGATTGCGCCCACTTCAGTGGTCACCAACTGGGAACGGGAGATTAGCAGGTTCGCGCCCGGGTTGCAGACCTATGTTCATCGGGGCGCGGACAGGTTGAAGGGCGAAGAGATGCGGGCGGCTATCCAGGATCAGGATGTTGTGCTGACCAGTTATCCAATCGCACGTCTGGATGCCGAAACTATCCAGTCCATCCAATGGCTGGCGATAATCCTGGACGAGGCGCAGAATATCAAGAATCCTGAAGCCAAACAGACGCAAGTCATTCGCAAACTTGAAGGGGAATTTCGGATTGCGCTGACTGGCACGCCAGTAGAGAACCGCCTGTCGGAATTGTGGTCAATCATGCATTTCCTGAACCCCGGATATCTCGGTGCGCGCAAGGCCTTTCGCGAGAATTTTGCCCTGCCCATCGAGCGCTACCACGATGAGGAAGCGCTTGGCAAACTGAAGCAGTTAACCACCCCGTTCATTTTGCGACGCGTCAAGACCGATCCGCGCGTGATCTCGGATTTGCCCCAAAAGGTGGAAACGAAGGTCTACTGCACGTTGACTGAGGAACAAGCCACCCTATACGAGGCGGTGGTGCAGGATGTGATTGAAAAAATCGAGTCAGCGGAAGAAGGAATCCAGCGGCGAGGGCTGGTGCTGAGCATGTTGATGCAGTTGAAGCAGATATGCAACCATCCGGTGCAATACCTACACCAGGCTGGCAAGAGGACGGTGGATATTTCACTGGATGGGCGCAGCGGTAAGCTGGAACGGCTGGGCGAACTGCTAGAGGAAATCTTGGCTGAAGGCGACCGGGCGCTGATCTTTACACAGTTTTCGGAGATGGGGGAGATGCTGGCCGGTTACCTGCCGAAAGCTTTCGGTGCGGCAACGCAATTCCTGCACGGCGGCACACCAGCGAAGGCACGCGACCGGATGGTCAAGCGTTTTCAAGAAGATGACAATGCCCCACCGGTATTCATCCTGTCACTTAAGGCGGGCGGAACGGGTTTGAACCTGACACGCGCAAACCATGTCTTCCACTTTGACCGTTGGTGGAACCCGGCTGTCGAAGATCAGGCCACCGACCGGGCCTTCCGTATTGGGCAGAAGCGCAACGTGCAGGTGCACAAATTCGTCACCACCGGCACGCTGGAGGAGATGATCGACGATATGATCGAATCCAAAAAGGGCCTGGCGCAGGCGGTGGTGGGTTCCGGCGAAAATTGGCTGACGGAAATGAGCACGGATGAGCTGCGAAAAGTTGTTAGTTTGCGGAGGCAATGATGCCATACGATTATTATTTCAAACCAACCAAGCCTAAAGAAGCAAAAGACGGCATCAAGGCGCGTAGCAAGCGCGGTTCGTTCGCCAAGAACTGGTGGGCGCAGCGTTGGATTGCAGCATTGGAACGTTTGGTTGACTCTGGCCGGTTGTCACGCGGACGCAGTTATGCCCGCAAGGGTCAAGTACTGTCGATTGATGAAACCAAAGGTGGGATTACAGCGCGGGTGCAGGGCTCGCGAAAAACGCCTTATAAGATTTCAATCCAGATTACCCCGCTGACTGATACTGAATGGGAAAAAGTATTCGATGCGCTGGCTGAACAGGCCATTTTCACTGCGCAACTTCTGGCAGGTGAGATGCCGCAGGACATCGAACAGGCCTTCGAAACGGCGAAGGTCAGCCTGTTTCCAGCAAAGCGAAACGACTTGCAAACCGACTGTTCCTGCCCCGATTATGCCAACCCATGCAAGCACATCGCCGCCACACATTACATTCTTGGGGAACGCTTCGATGAAGACCCATTCCTGATCTTCCGTTTGCGCGGGAGGACTCAGGAACAGGTAATGGAGGCGCTCCGCCAACGCCGGGCAAGTGACGCAGAAATCGAAGAAGAGTTGGAAGAACCCGAAATTGTAATTCCGTTGGAAAAGCAAATAACTCAATTTTGGGAATTCTCTGCTCCGCTTGAAGGCTTCTCGGTTTCAATTCGCCCGCCCGCCATTGAGATGCCTTTACTCAAACGATTGGGCGAGGCTAATTTTGTTCCAACACCGGGCATCGAATCACTGTTGAGCAACGCATACCAAAGTATCAGCAAAAAGGCGATTGAAATAGCGTATCAGGAAAGTGAAGGGAAAGAGTAATTGCACAAATTGTTTTTCATTACAATTCAACCATGACCTCCACTGTGTGGTAGAAACCGGATATACGGGTATAAATTGTGATACATACATCCCTATATATAGGGGTTGCGGCTGAAAATGCCCTAAAAACTCTCTATATAGAGGGATGACCGTGTACGGGAATAGGAAAATTTCTCAGAAACGATCATGCCGCACTCCCCGACTTGAAAAGTCGGGGAGTGCGGATTTACAAACAAATTCTTCCGGAAGGTTTACGCTACTTTGTAACCTTGCACAAGATTTCGGAATCGGTAAGGTTATCATCACTTCTATGAGGAGAAAATAAGAGTTCGAGTCTCTATAGGATCATCCGATCCTAAGAAGCTGCCAACAAATGATGTTGAGTGGGTTTGTCTATGCTGCGAGAATCAACGAGGTCACAGTTTTACCCCATAGAGTTTCTCCGCGTTTCCGTGCAAGATTTGATGAGTTGCTTCGAGCACTTCCTCGCTTGTGAAGACCCCCAGCGCAACCAATTCGTCAAGCACCTGGGCCAGTCCCCAGCGTCCCCAACGGGCTGCGAGCCAATAGATATCCGGGATGCTGTAGGCGTCGGTCGAGAATAAATATTTTGCTGGTCGGCGGCAGGCTGAGCGCCTGCCGCCACACAGACGGGATATCCACCGTCACGAAGGGGATCGCCAGACTCACGTCCATCCAAACATTGGAGTAGATTGATGCCAGATAACCCAGCTCGCGTACGTACGGATAACCGGCGTGGAGCAGGACAAATTGTACATGCTTATAGTGGTTACTCTCGAAAAGCGGGCGCATGTGTAGTGGGTTGGCGGATATCAGATCGAGGTCGTTATCCCCCAAGCCCGTATGGAACTGCACTGGTAGCGACTGCTTCTCGGCTACGTCCAGCGCGCGCAGAACCAGATAATCGTTGAGCGGTTTATCAGCTAGACGGACCGCGCCATCACGCCGTGCGCGTTCCTTCACCTGCCCGAAAACTTCGGCGGCTTCAGGTTTGCTCATCTCGCGGACCGCCAATCCAGTACGATAGGCGATGATGCTCTTCAGGGCAACACGCCCTGCGTCGCGTGCGCCCTCCACCATCCCGACAAATGCCTCGATCATCTGGTCAAACGTTTCATGCTTCAAGATCAATTCCTGCGCCAACGTCTCCAGACGCAGGATTGGTTCGATTCGACAGGTCGGCAGGCAGGCCTTCATCTCGGGGATGGACATACGATCAGGGCCCGCCAGCCTGTAGTCGATGAGCAGGGCTTGAATGTTCGCGTCGCGCAACATGCGGGGGGCAAGTTCATTCAAAGGGATCGCGGACCGCGTGGCCAATACTGCCTCGGTCGTTGGCGGGCGGCCAAGAAAATGGGCCAGTTCCTTGACCGCCCAGCGGAAGTAAACCGAGTTGGGCGAATGTTCCGCTACAATTCCATCATCACCGCCTTCGCTGAAGAAACGCTGGAACTCTAACGGGGTGTAGGGCGTCGAGCAGTTGAGAAAGGCGTGGCAGTGGTGGTCGAAGATCGGGATGGAGGCGAGTTCGTTTAGAATTTCCAAAAGTGATGCTTCGTTTCGAAGGCGATATCTTCTTTGCTGAAGGACTCCCATTCCAGGCGTTTCACGGCCAGGTATGCGCGGGAGAGCAGCGGCCCGAGAGCCTCTATCAGCACGGTGTCCTTCTCAAGGTTATCGAGCGCCTCTTTGAGGGTGGCGGAAGTGCGCAAGATCTGTAAACTGGACGAAGCAGGGGATAGTCTGGTACGGGCGGCGATGAGCCAGTTGAATTCTGTCAGCACGCTGGTATCATCGGGTGTTGAAACTGGCGCGGACGATTGCGGATCCGGCAGGGAGTGACGCGATCCAATCCGTGTATCTAGTGGAGGATTTGCAACATCGGCAAGGTTGATAGTGGAGTAGCATCACCAGGAGTCCGGTTCGAAATACTTGTGAATAGGGGGAACAACAGATTTGCACAAAGTTCAATAGTCAGTGAATATTGTCAATCCATTGTTGCAACTACTGTCGGACGCCCAAGCGTTCTGATCGAGGCCTAGGGTGTTGTCAGGAAATAATTCTGACTTCAATGACGGAAACAGATACAGCTTATATGAGGACGAAAGTATACCTGTCTTAGTGACGAGATTGTTGAAACTGGCACGACGGTCACGAATTTTCAAGAGGAAACATGGTTTGGCCCTGAACGTATGCTTTTCTTAATTGAAAGTTTAAATCTTACAGATACGTAAGAATACCCTTGAAGGGATTCTTAAGTTCTCCTAAACTTTGTTAAATTCCATGAGGCTTTAGCTTCAACTCATGTGTGCAGTCAAAATCATCAATGTAAAAGAACTGATGTGGGTTGAACTTCACGGATTGCCAGGTTTAGTCGAGATTTATGATGTTGCCGATTAGCGTTCAAGATAAGCTTACAAGGAACAACTCCAAATGTAGTTGGTGGAGTTGGGGACGCTGGTTGGCAATTGTTCTTTTAATAGCTGTGCTGTCGATGCCGCAATTGTCGGTATACGCCGATGGCGGAGATACCAATGCGGGATCGGGGTCGAGCGCGCAAAGTGAACTCTCAACAGATACGGTTGATAATGGAAGTACAACGTCCACAGAGCAAGATAAAACATCCCTTGTAGAAATTCCCACAACTGATGAAACAGAATTAGAAGTGACTCCTTCTCCTGAAGATGTTTCTTCATCTGTAGAAACCCCGGGGCAAGAAGAAGCACTGGTGTCCGAGTTTCTTGCTGACACGGAAGTAAATGAGCCAGGAGTGAGCACAGCCGACAAGAAAACTACAGTATCCGTAGAGGACCCTGAGCAAGAAGAAGGTTCTTCCTCTGAAACCCTCACCAATCCCGAATCTTCTTCAGATGATACAGCGTCAGCAAATACTGGTGAAGGCACAACCGAGGTTGTCCCGGGTAATGAATGTGACCAGGCGACGAACGCAGTCTCAGGAGATGAAGGTGTTGATGCGGCAGACAATTGTGATGGCACCACGAAAGCCAAGTCAAATGCTCAACCCGCTGACTCGGACGATGATGCAGCGCAATTGGTTGAGCAGCCAAGCAGTGCCGATGCCAATGAAGACGATCTGCAGGTGGTGGACGAATCAAGCGCGACCGAGAGTTTGCTTCCGATTAATGAAACGATTGTACCCGACCCCTACTTTTTCGTGGACGGCGTCAAGCACAGTTTCCTGCCTTCGGATGGCGACTGCCAGGGGCAAACAAATTGTGCTGCATCTTCCACCCCCATCCAGGATGCGATCAACGCGGTAGCGAGCGGTCTGACCCCTGATAACAGCACAATCTATATCGAGGGTGGTGATTTCAGCGAAGATATTCATATCGAAAATCTTATTTCTTTAACATTACAAGGATCGACGAATTAACAGCCCACCGATTTGTTAGGGAGTGTCAGTATCCGCGATTTGCAGGGTATCACTCTGAGCGATTTTGTATTTGCGCAGACGATCTCGCTCGATAATGCCACTGACATTACTATCAATGGAAATGCCTTGAGTGACACGTTGGATGTCAGCCTGGTGGGAAGTGGCACCAGCTCCGCAACTGTGAATAGTGGCGATGGGGATGACCACGTTACCGTGCGCGGTTCTCATGGAAAAGTGGCGGTGACCGGCGGTGCAGGGGACGATACGCTGACAGTCGATTTTACTCTCGATGATAGCTCGCCTGATCTGAGGTTGAGCTTTGATGGGGGAGATGGTTTCGACTCGTTGGCTATTCAGGGTGGTACGTTCGATACGATTACTTATTCGCCCCTGGATCCCAATACGGGTTCCATTGCGCTGGATGGTGTCAACCTGACTTATACAAATATCGAACCGATTGATGATCTCAACGCGGCTGACAATGTGACTTTCTCCGGAACGGGTGGAGACGATACCATCTCGATTGTGAATGGAAACGTCGTCACCGATGCATCAACTTGCCCCGATGGCTGCCAGACAATCGAGATCCAAAGCCCACAATTCGAAAATATCACCTTCGCGAACAAGACAAATGTAACGATAGATGGTGGCGATGGTGATGACAATATTACACTTGATATAACAAAAGCCTCTGCTGGATTATCCTCGTTGAAGGTACAAGGTGGAGACGATGACGATACCCTCACCGTTTCCAACATGGTGGCAAATGTTGTTCTAACCCTCGATGGGAATGATGGCATGGATACTGTCATCATCTCGGACAACGCGCTTGTCTGCACTCGTGAAATCAGCGGAAGCGACTGTGTAAATGACGTGTCAACAGGCGATTCGAAGGACATCGCCATCTTGGCTGAGACGATCACGATTGGTGATGGGGCCAAGATACTGGCTCATGTTGAGGATGGTAGCTCATTTTCAGCGGGCGATATTACTCTGACTGCCTCTGATGCTACATTTAATTACACTCCGGGAATCGATGTTGCCGATACCAATGCAGTGATTACCATAAATGATGCCACGATCATGGGTGGTGACGTCAACATAGCCGCCAGTGCTGATACTTCTCGCGTCTTGCCCGACAGCGCCAGCGCCACGGAATGGTTTACAAATGGCCTCCTAGGTGTATTGCAATCTTTCTCACTGATCGGTGGCGTGGTGGTATCCAACAGCCTGGCATCCATTCTCATCGGAGTGAATGCGATCATTGATGCCAGTTCCTTCAGCGCTATTGCGATGGGCACTGGCCAGGCCTGGACCTATCCCATTGGCCTTGGGTTAGGGGTTGCTGTTGGCGTGGTCGATAACGTTGCCAAGGTCATTGTCAATGGACAAATCACAACAACCGGTGATACGTATTTACGAGCAGCTGTAGACAATACCCTCAATGTTGTTGCCAACACCAGCGGCCTGGCAGGAGTGGCGGTCGCGGCTGCCGTCAGCGTGCTCGACTCGGAAGCTACGGTCCACGTAACCGATGATGCTGTGTTGACCGTCGGCGGCGATTTGACTGTGCGGGCTGAAACAACCGACCGCAACTTTACATATGCTGTGTCGACCACCGGCGGGAATGGTCAGGTTGGCATTGCTGCTGCTGTGAAGGATGAGTATGGAGTTACCAATGCCTTCCTTGACGGGTTCGCGACCGTCGATGGCAACGTAACCGTCAGCGCTTCGCAAAACCGGCAAAGTATCAATGTCCAGAAACTGGCTGTTATCCCTGCCAACGTCAATGGCACAGCTGCTGCTGCCGGTGTGGGGACCAGCTCTACCGGCAACCTTGTGGATGACGTAGGTTCGACAGGTTTCCTCGTCATTGATCAAAAAGGTTCTATCGAAGTATTCGAAGAGCCTTCAGGATAATCCGGCGACGAAGGGCCAGGTGCAAACGTTCGAGGCTGCTGGGGGAATCGCTATAGACTATGATGTCAATAAAGTCTATGCACGAATTGGCGATGGAAATATCGATAGCGATGGAAAGTCCGGGACTGTTCGAGCTAAGGGTGATGTGTCTGTTACGGCTAGCATTTCCGACCGTCCTGATGTGACTGCGGCTGCCTCGACTGACAAGAATGAAAATGCCGATGAGAATGCCGGTTCCGGTAAGTTCTACGGGTCGGTGGCTGTAGCAATTGGTATTTACACCGAGGACGCACAGGCCTTCATTGCCAATGGCGCGCAGGTGGACTCGGGCGGGAACCTGACCGTCAACTCGACAGTATCGAACGACTTCGTGTTCGCATATGGAAAAAGCATATACGATGCGGCGGCAACGAAAGCTGATTACAAATCGGGGGTCAAGAAGAACGCTGACGGAACCTGGAAACCCAACTGGCAAACGATCGAGAGCGGAAAGATCGTTGAGGTCCAATCCGGGCATCCAGATGGTAAAGGGGAAGCAGGCGACTGGTATAAATACATCGGCTCGCAACCAGGAACGACGATCGACCTAAGCCAGGAAGATTACACCAATACGGCTAATTGGGAGCACCTGGGTAGCCCAGAATATTACAAAGCCAAAGAAGTAGTCCGCAACCTGACGATGTATATGGATGGTAATCTGGGCCTGGATACGTTTATATTCGACTCATTTAGCCAGGCTACAGCTTCAGGTGCCGATATTGCGGTGGCTTTAGGGGTAACCGTTATCGATCGGACCCAGATCAGTAAGGCGTATATTGACAGCAATGCGCTCATCAATCAGAGCACGGATAGCGCCTACCGCACCGGCAAACAGATCGTAGAGGTTTCAGCCGCTAGTATCGACGAAATGTTCAACGCCATCGGGAACCTGCAATTACCGGGCATATCAGGGAGCACATCCAAAAAATACTTTGTAGATTTGAGCAGCTTCAAGAAGATGGCGAAGCCGGCTGGAACCGATGCAGAAAAAGATGCAATCGGTGCGGTTGTGCTTGTGTTGGAGTATGCCAATACGGTCATCGCCGAGATTAAAGATGGCGTCACCTTGTACGCTGATTCCCTGCATGTCGCAGCAAACAACGAAGTGATGAACATCTCCGTCGCTGCTTCCGGTGGGTCAGCGGGCAATACTGGTTTCAATGGAGTAGTCGTTTATCAAGACGTCGATAATGTAACCTATGCACAGATCGACAACGGCGCAACGATTACCGTCGGTTCGCTCCCGCTGAAAGATGATGATGACCAATTCTTGCGAACCACGCAAGCCAGCACAGTCGTCGAAGCTTCCGATGATATTGACATCGTGACACTGGCGGGCGGGGTGGCTGTGGCGGGAAGTATTGGCGTGGGAGCCTCTATTGCTATCCAGGAAATCACACGTGACACCCAGGCCGTGATTGGCAACCGGTTGAGCGAATCTGATGTAGCCACGGGTAGCTTCACTGGGGGCGGCCCAGTCAGCGTTGATGCGATCAACCAGGGATTTGTCCTGGCGGTTTCGCTGGCGGCGGCTGTGAAGAAAAAGACCGCCACGGTGGGAGCGAACGATCCAATGGACGGCCTGTCATTGCCGTCGCTGTTTGGCGAGTCATCGACCGAAACCGACATGACCGGCAAGAGCGGTGCGGGCATCGCCGGGGACGTGGCCATCACAACGGTCAACGATACTGCACAGGCCTATATCAATGAAAGCGGGCTGTTCCAAGTGGATGGCAAGGCCGTGACCTTGACGGCCTCCAATGATACAGATTTCATCAATGTAGCGGGTGCTGCTGCGATTTCTCTGTCCAGCCCCAACAAAAAATCAACAGGCATTGCCGGTTCATTTGCCATGAATACGGCAAATTTCACAACCGAAGCCTTTGTGAAAGACACGATTCTGGATGCCGGTTCGCTTGCACTCAGGGCCAGCACTGACGGGTTGATGGTAGCAATAACAGCTGGCGGTACCGGTCAGACCGGTACGAATTCTTACGGAATTGCCGGCTCGGTTTCTTTGAACACCATCAACAGCACCACGCGAGCCTTCATCGAGGATGCAGCTCTGACCCTTTCCAGCGATCTGAGCTTGAGCGCAGAAAACGACTCTTCCATGATTGTAGTGGGCGGCGCCTTCTCGATTGGTGGCAAAATCGGTGTGGGTGCAACGGTCGTGATCAATCGTATCAACGACGGTACCAAAGCGGAAATTTTAGGCATCAACCAGACCACTACGCTCGACGTTGGTGGAGACATCAATCTGGAGGCCAAAGACGAAAGCCGCATTATTTCCATTGCTGTTTCGGCAGGCGCCTCGCAATCGGCAGTCGCAGGGACGGTTGCCGTCAACCTGATTGGGAATTCGATTGCGGCCTCGCTAGCGAATGTGGATGCCTCCAGTTCGACCGATCTGGGAGCGGTAGCGCTTTTGGCTCAGGATAGCCCCACCATCTATTCCTTCGCCGGCGGTATCGCCATTGGATATAAGAATTGGGGCTTCGGCGCCGCCTTCGCTTGGAATCAGATCGACGACACGATCCGGGCAAAAATCGAAAATACAAAGCTTCCGGCGGACAGTGTCTCGGTAGAGGCGAAGGTCGATGATGCCGCCATCTGGAACTTATCCATCGGGGCGGCAGGGGCTAAAAATCTTGCTATTGCTGGTTCTGTTTCCGTCAATGTGATTAACGACACGATCGATGCCCATATTTCGAATAACTCAGACATCGATGCCGCTGGAGACGTGAGCGTAAAAGCCAATGACTCTTCTGACATTAAATCCCTGGCAGGACAGGCTGCAATTTCCATCTCCAGTAGTGCCTTCGGCGCAGCCGTGGGCGTCAACTTGATTACCAACACGGTCACGGCCTATATCGATAACTCCACTGTCGACACGACGAACGAAGGAAATATCATTGTGCAGGCTGATGAAATTCCTTCCATTAATTCGATCAGCGCCGGCGGCACTGGAGCCAACAGCTTCTCGCTGGGCGGTTCGATCTCGGTCAATATTATTACGAATACTATCAAGGCGTATCTGACCGGTTCGAAAGCAATCAACGCCGACGGCAGCATTCTAGTTTCGGCCAGCGATGACGCCGAAATCTGGTCGTTGGCAGGGAATATATCCATTTCTATCGGCGGGACTGCCATTGGCATTTCCAACGTCACCCTGGTGACCGACAACACAGTCAAAGCTTATGTCGATGACGATATGACGGTACGTGCCAATGGCAACGGCAGCGGCGTGGACGTTTATACCGGTGAAAAGTCAGGAAATACTCGCTCAACTGAAAAGGCGCATGGTCTGGCTGTAGTAGCGGTCTCGTTTGAAGATTTCGAATCGTATGCTATAAGTGGCTCAGGCGCAGGGGGGAATGGTATTGCCGGGTCGGCAGCCGTGAGCGTGCTCGACGAAACAACAACAGCCTATATCAGCCACGGCGCCGAGATCAACACCGGTGACAACAGCAACGCAGGCAGTAACCAGAGTGTGATCGTCCGTGCTTCAGACGAGACATCTTTGCTGGGTGTTGGCGGCGGCGTCGGATTGGGGATGGACGGTGGCATCGGCGCCGGTATCGACGTAGAAGTGATCACAAAAGAAACGCGCGCTTATATCGATGCAGGTGCAACCGTAAACGCCAAACGCGATGTGATTGTCGAAGCCAATTCCAGTGAGGAAGTTTCTTCCATTTCCGGTTCGGTGGGTGTGGGTGAATCGGTTGGCATTGCGGGCAGCGTGGATGTCTCGGTCTACACCCTGACCACCGAAGCTTCCCTCGAAGGGGACAAAACTGTCGACGGCAGCCCATTAAGCGGTGTGAAAGCCAAAGCGGACGGTAGTGTCAAGGTGTCCGCGCAGGATCAAACTGAGATCGATCTGATCGCCGGGTCTATCGGCGGCAGTATGAGCGCGGGTATCTCGGCCGCGATCTCCATCCCCATCATCACTAAATCTACCAAAGCTTATATTGGAGCCGGTGCTATTGTGGACGCACTGGCCAATAACATCAATGGCATCAGTGTCAAGACCGGGAAATTCGTCGAGACCCTGATCCCCGACCCGCTGGGTGTGATCGATGATGCTGATGAAGGGCAAGTGCCTTCCCTGGGAGATACCGGTGAGGCCGACAATAGCGATTATTCCGACAAGCGCATCGTTACGGCGGGTGAGATCACGGGCTTCAAAGGTGTGGCCGTCAGCGCGGTCAATCAGGACGACCTGGCTGCCTGGAGTGCAGGATTGGGAATCGCAGCTGAGGGCGCAGCGGTGCAATTCTCCACTGCGATCAACGTCATGAGCAATGACACCTTGGCCTATATCGACGATAATGCACAGGTCAACCAGGCTGAAGGCGCAGGCGACGACCAATCGGTGATGGTGGTAGCTGGCAACGATTACAGCTTCAAGGGACTCGCCGGTGGTATTTCCGGCGCAGGAGAGGGAGTTGCACTTACACCGGCTGTTTTTGTGGGTGTGATTAGTAACACAACCAAGGCGTATATCGGGAAACTCGCCGAAGTATCTGCGAAGGACGACATTCTGGTTGCCGCTTACGCAACTGAAGATATCCTTTCTTTAGCGGTGGCAATTGCCGGGTCCGGCGAAGGATTCGGAGGAGCAGGGGCGATTCTGGTGGTTGATCTGGATGCCGTCACTTATGCCTTTATTGACGAAGGCGCCACGGTTGACGCGGATGGAAATTTGCGTGTCAGCGCGAACGATCAAACTGAAATGGACGCTATCATCGGCTCGCTGGGGTTCGCCGGGCTAGGTGGGGGTGTGGGTGCTAGCGTGGGCGTAGCCAGTTTGAGCAAGGATACGCGGGCCTTTATCGCCGCCGATGCCATTATCAATGCTCGTGGCAACTCGGTTGCAAATCTCAGCGTTGATAACGGTGACCTGAGCGACCAGGGTGTCTTTGGACAAAATACCGATGTACATGGATTGGTCGTTGAGGCGCACTCATCTGAAAATGTATGGACCTTGTTGGTCGCGGGCGCGGGCGGCCTCATTGGCGGCCTGGCCGGGACAGTGGATGTCAACACGATCGATTCAGATACCCGGGCTTACATCGATGGCGGCGTCGTGGTTAACGGAGATAACAGCGGGGCCGGTGATAAACAGGACGTTTACGTGGTAGCCACCAACGACCTGACCTTCTTTGCCATCGAAGGCGGACTTGGAATTGGCATTGGGGGCATTGCCGGAGCTGTCGATGTCGACATGGTCCACAACGATACGACCGCCTATATCGCCGGGACAGTGAACGCCCGCCGGGACGTACACGTTAGTGCCTTGGCGAATTGGGAACTGGAGACGGTGATTGTCAGCGTTGGAGCGGGCGGCGCAGGCATTGCCGGTTCAGTGGGCGTGTATACTCTGGGCGGTAACCTGAATTCCAGCTACTCATCCGAGGGGAAGACCTCCAACACCTTGAATGATGCCGATGGCAACTCGACTGACAGTTATACAGATGATCAAGTTTCAAGCACCAAAAATGCTACCATGCTGGATGCCTTCAGTGATCCCAACAACGATTCCGATACCTACAACACATCCAGTATCAAAGACGCTACCAGCAGTGTGAATATGAAGGTCAATGCATCGGTTCCCGATACGATGGCCAGTTCCACACTCGCTGTTGACGTGGTTGGTTCCCAATCGTTCCTGCCGCGAGGTACCAGCGCCTTTATCGCGGAGCATTCAGTTGTCACTGCCGGACGAGATGTGGATGTGGATGCCCGCCAGCGAATTGATATTGAGACAAAAGTGGGCGGCATTGGCGTTGGCGGTGTTGGCGTTGGAGCGGGTGTAGCGATTGTCAACGTCGATAATCCGGTGACATCTTATATCGGCGAGGGCTCAGTAATCCGGGCTGGAGCGGTTGATCCGACGGGCGAAATTCGGCTGGATAGTCATCTGCGGTTGGATGCAGATGTGACCGCTTTCGTTGGCACCGGCGGGCTGGGCACAGCGCTGGGAGCTGCGGTAGCCATCTTGGAAGACAACAGTGATGTAAGCGCTTATATTTCCGGGACGACGGGAACGCAGATCAACCAAGGCGCAGCACTTTCTGTCAAGGCAGAAAGAGATGTGGATATTGATGCGCTAACGCCCAACGTTACGATTGGCGGGCTGGCTGCAGGAGCATCGATTGTCAGCGTTACTCTCAACGGCATCACTAAGGCTTTTATCGGCTCTGCGGTCAAAGTTGGGCAGGCTGTTGGCATGACAGTTGGCAAGGTGCTCGTGGAAGCCATTGCCGATTTCAAAGGCGATGTTGATGCGTGGGGCGTCTCTGCGGGGATGAGCGCGGCGCTGACGGTCAACCTGGGTGAAGCGATCTTCAAGGCAACGGTTCAGGCTTACATTGGCGCCAATGCCTTGATCGAAGCGATTGGCGACATCATTGTGCGAACCATTACCAATGCAGATGTGGATGTCAATGTTTGGGGCGTATCCGTTTCTACCACTGCCGCTGCTGGGGCTTCCATCTCGAAAGCGGAATTCGACATGGATGAAAATGCCTATATCGGTGACAATGCAATGGTCACATCGACCAGCGGCAGTATCACGATTTCAGCATCTCATAACCAGAACAATGGCACTGCAAAATCGCACGCTATGGCATCCGGTGGCGGCATGATCGCCGGAAACGGCACACGGGCAACGGCGACTGCCAACGTGGATGTGGACACACAGGTTGGCAATTATGTTGAGCTTAACGCTCCGGTGGGGAACATCAGCATCACGGCGTTGGCAAACAACAACGTAGATGCTTCCAGCGATAGCGTAACTGTGGGTGGGGTCGCAATCGCCCCGTTATATTCCAATGCGAAAATATTCAGCAATACGCGCGCAAACGTTGGCACATCTGCTGTGATCACAGCCGGGAACAATCTGACGATCAAAGCCAGCGCCAAGCAGGATGCTACCTCAGATACCGACTCAGATGGAGGCGGTGCGATTGGTGCATTGTTTGCCAATGCTTCTACGAACATCGAATATACCACCCGCGTCAATGTGGAAGTCAATTCTGCTCTTACCGCCGGGGCGAACATGACCTTGTATTCCCAGGCTAGCGTGAGCGGCAAATCCACTGCTGAAGCGATTGGCGGTGGTGTTGGCTCAGGCTCTGACGCTAGCGCAGAAGCCAACATCACAGCGTCAACAGAGACGATTCTGGCTTCTGCAGTGACCCTGATCGGGAACGAGATCAAACTGCTTGCTGAAACCACCTCCTTGTTTGGGAAAGTGAAAGCTGACGCTCAAACCTATGGTTTCGCAGGCGGTTCGGATGGTGACGCGACGCTGAATGTCGGTGACACCACCCGGGTCAATCTCAGCGGTAACAACAAAATTTATAGTGGCAAGTTGTTGGATATTCGGGCTGAGCACTTCGACATTCTGACGGACGTGCAATCGGATTCAACTTGTGTTGCCCTGGGTGGCGGCGATTCTGACGCAACCAACGATGTGGCCACGTCTGCTTTGGTGTCCCTGCCGGAAACGGTTCAGATCGCTGCCCGTAACGTGGATATCGCAGCGCGAAGCACAGTGAGCAAATATTACAAACGCGCCGACATGCACGGTATTGGCCCTGAAGATACGCACGGCAAGCTGGTGCCGAATCGCAAGATCACGGTTGATGCTGACATCATTATTTTGTCCAATCCGTACCTGATCTGGCGCGCAGATGGCAGCATTTACCGTAATGAGTATGCCCGGACCATTGCGTTCAACACCTTAAATCATGACAATGGCTTTGACGTCGGCGACATCAAACTGGATGACAATACACGCGGCACGATCCGGTTGGATGTCAATGCACTTACGGATCAAGACCTGGATGTTGATAGCTCCGCTGTCGCATCCATTGAAGGCAGCCAGACCAACCTGCAATTTGCCTTTGACTCGGTCACTATCGAACAGCAATATGATGGTGTATATGATGGCAAAACCCTGCCGTTGACGATCAATGACATTGATGTCATCTATCGTGGGAATAAGCCGGACCTTACCTATCAGACAGTGGAGATTTCTTACAACGCTGACGATTGGATTTTACTCTCGGACAATATCTTCACTGACGGTCAAATCCTTACCTACATTAGTGACGAGACGGCGATTTCAGGCTTGACCGTTGGAAAGCAATATTATGTGGTTAGTGCAGAAGCGGACAAATTTAAGATTTCGGCCACGATGGGCGGAGCCCCGATTAACCTGTCACTGGGAACCGATCAAGAGAACTTGCAGCCCGGCCATTATTTCCTTTTCGATGATAAAACTGCCAGTTTCACCTATAGCGGTGACGATTGGGTCACGGTTAAGGGGCACAAGCTCTCCAACGGCCAGGCGTTGGTATATAACACCCTTGGCAGTCTGGATGACTTGATCAGTGGGCTTGAATTTGGCGAAACTTATTATGTGATCAACAGCAAGGAAAATATGTTCCAGCTTTCTACGACCAAGAATGGCACCACTCCCATCGATCTGCCGTTCCTGATCAGCGGTTCCCTGGTTGGGCAATATTTCTCCTGGGATGAAAATCCCTTTACATTCAATTACACATTCGATCCCACCACCTATGAAGGCACGAAGATCGAGATCATCAAGCACACCCAGACCACCCGGACCGAAACCTCACCGATCCTGTTCCGCGGTGAGATTCTCAATCCGTATGGCTCTACGATCGTAAACAACGGCCTGGGCGATATCCTGATGGCCAACGACGTTTCCCCCTGGCCCAGGATCCACACCAACAACCTGACGCTTTCTGCTCCTAAGGGCAGTATTGGGGATAGCCGCAAGGTCAACGTAGAGATGGTGCAGTACACCAACAGCGAAGGAGCCACAGTTGCTCCGAAACTGTCGGCGGAAGCGGCTGGCAGCATTCACATGGCTTTAGGCGCACGCGGGTATGATGGCAACACCAGCGACATCACTGTAGCGGTCGAGAAAATGAAGGCTGGAGATGTTATCGACATCCTGTTGAACGGTAGCAGCCACATCACCCGCACTGTGGCGGGCGATTCGTGGGAATGGACCAGCAGCGTCGGCCCGGCCAGCACCTACGATTTCACTCTGCTGCAAACTGGCAATGGCAAGAACCTTGTCATCGATTCAGCCGTGCTGACTGATGCAGATGAGCCGAATACCCTGATCAATGTGATCGGCAAGATGATGATATCCGCTGGCGGCAAATTGTTTGCCAGTATTACCGGGGACATTAATTTGCAGGAAATTGCGGGCTCCATCTGGTTGGGAATCGTCAAATCGGTGCGCGGAAAATTCGACTTGCGCGCCCTTGATGATATTCTGGTCGATGGTGTGATGTTCGCTGCTAAACTCAGCTCGCTCTATGTGGATTATGAAGATACCGATGAAGAGAGCGGAATCATCACGCTCAACAACCTGGAAGGAATCGATGCTTATCTCATCGCCCACGGTGACGGGAATGATGACCTGCTCAAGGTAAACGACGCCTGGGATACCGATGACGAAGATGGTAAATTAGAGAATACCTGGACGGCCGGACTTAACGCCATCCTGACCACACTCTTTGGCTTCGGCATGACTGCCCGGTCTGGGATTGCGATCGACCGTTTTGCTGGCAAGATCGAGAATCTCGACATCAAATTGGGCAGCGGTAAAAATGAATTGACCGTGCGCGGCACGACGGCGACCACCACGATCAACATGGGTAGCGGGGACGACGTCCTGGATGTCGGACCGGGAGCCGTCGAAGGCGCGGCGGGAATCGTTGGCGATTTGACGGATACCAAGATTACTGGCATGGGCGGAGAGATCACCTACGGTAACGACGCCGAAACCTTGTACATCACCCTGGCCGCCGGACAGGATGACTTCACCGTCACGACAACCAACCAGGATGTCGATACCACGGTCAGTGGCGGTGAGCGGGAATGACGTCCTGACGATTGAAAATACCGGTATCGGTAGCAGTTTGCAGGTCTATGGCGGAGCGGGGATGGACTACATCATTTTCAAGGATCACAGCGGCGTCACCACGCTCAATGGCGATACGGAAGACGATAATGTCGACCTGGTCGCTCCTCCTGAATGCGATGCCGAAGCAGGTCCTTGCCCGGGCGATGATCGCTTCTTCATCCAGAAAGCGGACGGCAACCTGACGGTCTATGGCGGCATAGGCGCCGATAAGTACTTCGTATCGAGCGAAGCCAGCCTGGACAGCTTCACCGTCGGTGGGGTCTATGATGACACCCTCTCCACGTTTGGAAATTTGAGCGGTGACCTGAGTGGCATTACCGGCCTGCTTCCCATTTTCGGAAACACGGCGGGCAATGGTGGTTACCAGGATCGCCTGTATGTCTACGCTGGCGCAACGACCGATTCCGGCCTGCTGAACGGCTACACCCTGACGGGTATGTCAATGGCGGCGGGTGGCAGCATCCAATATGCCACGCTAAACGAAGTCTTCATCAAGCTCGGTGCGGGCAGCGATACGTTCAGCGTTTGGAACGTACCCGAAGGTGTGTCCGCAACGGTCTATGGCGGGAATGGGAATGACCAACTGGAAGCCGGTAACCCGGACAATTTATTGGCAGACATCGATGGAACCCT
This sequence comes from uncultured Chloroflexia bacterium, assembly GCA_963785535.1. Lineage (GTDB taxonomy): Bacteria > Chloroflexota > Anaerolineae > Anaerolineales > Villigracilaceae > JAABUE01. Next base: position 25,196 of record CAWAVQ010000036.1, read on the forward strand.
GACCTTTAACGGTGAAGGCGGCGTGGATACGCTCTGGGCGCACAATGAAGGCGATAGCGCCGATTGCAGCGCCGATGTGGATACCGATTGGGCCTGCGGCCAGATGACCGCCATCGGGCTGAGCGGCTTGAACATGGGCGATAACAATCTGGCTGAAGCGCACATCTTCTACGGATCGGTCGCCGACGATGGTTCGCTGGTCTCCACCACCGACGAAGCCTACGTCTTCCTGGGATCGGGTGCGGACCGCTTCTTCGTTGACAGCGCCGCCATGACCAAGTTGTTCGTTTATGCCGGGGATGGGGATGATACCGTTCGAGTGGAGGCCACGCCCTTCGGCCTGAATCCCGCTTCCTTGCGTCGCGTGGACTTTATCGCCGGTTCGACGTACATCTACGGCGACGCCGGCGAGGATTTCGTTATCATCAACGACAGCGGCGACGACAAGGCCAATACCGGTCAATTTGTGAACGGTTACGTCAGCGGCATGGGCATTACCGGCTCGGTATATTTTGGGGACACCTCCGAAAAACTAGAAATCGACCTGGGTGAACAGAACGACACATTCTACGTGCGCACTACTCCCGCATACCTGATGACCACCTTGAAGATGGGCGGCGGCTTCGATGATGTCTACGTCGGCAGTTCCAGCAACTCACTAGACGGCATCCTTGGAAAACTGTTCATCGAAGGCGAGATGCCTTATTCCAACGACCGGCTCTTCTTCTATGATCAGGGCGACACAGACGATAACACTTACACCATCAGCACGGCCATTACTGGCTCGACGTTGATTCCCGATCCCGACAATCCCTCCCAGACAATTGCACTGCCGATCAACGAGACTACCCTGCAACGTTCCGGCATTGCTGATATCGTTTACCTGACCATTGAACAAGTTTCTTTGAACGCCGGTCTGGGCGCGGATCAAATCTATCTCAAGAGCACGCACCTGGAATTGGACCCGCTGGGCGGTCACAACTCGGTCTTTGCGATCAATGCCGGTGGCGGCGATGATAGCATTTACCTGAGCGACAACAGTTCCCTGAATGAAATCGATATTCGCGTCATGATCGACGGTGGTGACGGAAACGACTTCGTCCAATTCGACAATTCTTCCAGCCCCGAAGCCAATACGCTCACCTTTATCGCTAAGCGGTTTGACGAACTGTTTGCCCTGCAAACCTCCACCTGGTTAGACTCCTTCCAGGCTCTGCTCAACGATCCCGCTCTGGGCGTGGACACCATGTTTGGTTCCGTTTCGATGGGACTGGTCGCCGACCCGAACACGCAGGTCATGGACATGGACGTCAACGTTCGGGATGCCGAACTGCGGGTCCTGCTCGGTGACTGCGATGATGTCTTCCTCCTGAGCGGCGGCCCCTTCGAAATGCCCCTGCGAGTAGACGCTGCCGGTGGGAATGATACCTTCAACATCGCCGACGACGTCACTGCTTTGGAAACGGTTACCCTGAACGGCGATGACGGCGACGACCTGGTCTTCGTAGATTTCAGCGAAACCGCTCCCAACAGCACCATCAGCAACATCGTCTTCAACGGCGGCGCATAACAACTCTGAAGGCGACACCCTGCGCATCGCCGGTGACGGGATTGCCTCTGGAACTTACACCCCCAGCAGCACGGTCTCTCGAGCAGGGACGGTGGTTGTCAACGGCAACACCTTTACTTTTACCGGATTAGAACCGTTGATCGTCCACGGCTTAGCTAGCTTCGAAGTTGCCATGCCCGATGCGCTCAGTGACCTGGCGATCGAAACCCTCGATCTGGCTGACCTGAGCCTGACCAACCTGGTACTGCACTCGGTTACGGTCGATGGCGTCATCAGTTGGCGGCAGCAGGTCAAACTGGCTGGGGTCAATTCCCCCGAACCGAAATCCTACGGTCAAGCCATTGCACTGAGCCAGGATGGGGACACCCTGGTTGTCGGCGCTGACCGCACTGGTGAGACTTCTGGCGTGGTGTTCGTCTACTCTCGCAGCGGGACCACGTGGACCGAACAGGCCAAGCTCTATCCAGATGACCGATTGTCCGGTGGCGGCGCTGGCTTTGGACGCTCGGTTGCCATCGATGGCAACCTGCTGGTAGTAGGCTCCCCCAACGACATCAACCGCGGCTATGATACCGGCGCAATTTATATCTATCGTCTGGTAAATGGTGCCTGGACCCAGGAATGGAAACAGCGTGGTGACAGTGCGGGTAATAAGTTCGGCACTTCGGTGGGCGTCGATGGAACTAACAGCCGTATCATGGTTGGTGCACCCGGTGCCAATAGGGTATATGTTTACCTCTACGATGGCAGTCAACTCATTGATAAGTGGCCGTTGAGTGTTACCCTGAGCGGCAGCGGTGAGTTCGGATATTCGTTGGATCTCGATAACAGCGGCGTCGCTTTGATTGGTGCACCAAGCGCCAACGGAACCGGTGAAGCCTATATCTATAATCGCAACGGGGATAACACCTGGACAAAGAAAGCCACGCTCATATCCACCAGCGAGCAGAGTGGGGAACGTTTTGGGGCCGCGGTTGCGCTCAAACAATATAGCGGACGTGCGGTGGTCGGCTCGCCGAACTACGATGGCAAGAACGCTGACCAGGGTGCTGCCTGGGTCTTCGAAGGCAGCGCCGAGAACTGGCACCTGGTCGCCCGCCTGACAGCTGACGGCGGTTTGCCTGACAATGAAGCCACCCATGAAGGCAATGCCGGTGATCACTTCGGTGCCAGCGTAGCCATCTACGACAATTACGTGGCTGTCGGTGCACCTGACTACGACGGCAACAGTGCCAATCAGGGCAAAGCCTACGTCTTCTATCGTCTCGATCAATATTGTGGCGGTGGTTGCGACCCAATTGCCTGGACACGCTCGCTCAACCTTTCCTCCAGTACCCCAGCCGAAAACGAATATTTTGGCAAAGCACTGGTACTGGGTGACAAACTGTTGGTGATCGGCGTACCTGGTTTCAACGAGACCGATGCCAACAACAACATCACCCGCGAGGGCATTGGAGATATTCGCACTTACACCACCAATGGCTCCATGTCTATCAACGACCTGTCCGATGCCGAGACAGGCCTATATCGCGCTGAAACCCTGACCGGCGGCGATAATTTTGGCCGTCAAACCATCTTCGATGATAGTCATAACGAATTGATCGTTTCCGCTTATGGCGAAAATAAAGTTTATGTCTTTGTGGATGAAGGCTTGTACTGGCGGCAAGTTCAGGTTTTGGAGCAGTCATCCGGAAAATTCGGCTATGACATGGATCTGGATGGGACCCGACTGGTGGTCGGCGCTCCGGGCGATAATAAGTTGTATATCTACGAATATGGAGACAATGGTTACGAACTCGCGGAAACCATTTCCGGTCCGACCGGCGCTGAAGCCTTTGGGGCTGCTGTCGCTGTCGAGGGAGACCTCATTGCTGTAGGCGCGCCGGATACAACCATGTGGTACAGCAGCGTCAACCAACCTGTGGCAGACTATAAGTTGCAACTGGGTAAAACCGGGGTAGCCTTCGATTACAAACTCTATAACGGCGCTTGGACGCCCGATGCATATTTCTTCCCGTATACCCAAGGCATATACTTTACAGATACCACCTTCGAAAAGGATGGTTTCACTTATACGATTGTTAATCCCAATCCGAACGCGACCTCCTACAAGGGAGAATACACACCGGATGGGCCCCAAGCCATCGTACAGGATGATCTAAGCGAAAGTGATCAGAATTATTACACCTTTACCTTGAACAATTATCAAATCAATTGGGTCAACAGTGACTTGAATGACGAGGACAAATCCGTCGAAGTCTGGCCGATGACCTGCGCGATGATTTGGGATAGCAATGATGGTGATGGCCGGGCTTATAAAGTGTGCAATAACTCTTACGATAATGCATCCCGGGTAACTGTGGCTGGCAAGGATTATGTAGACGCTGTTCTGGTGTTCAACGGTGCGGACAAATACGTGGATTCAGATGGTACCGAATATACGCCTGGCGCAGCCGTTTCGGCTAGCAATCTACCAGAAAATCGGGTTATATGGTTTTATGGCCCGGATATTCACGATTTGCACAATCTTAAATATGGCGGTCTTGGAGATGGTAAGTACTACGACCTGAGCGATGAGGATACTGGCTGGACCCTCCAACCTTATACCTGCGCTGCGGTCATGGATGATACGCGTGGAAGTGGCAATGCATCCGTAGTCTACTGTAATGACACCGCTCTTCAAAAAACGTATCCAGGTATTAATAACGTTGATTATGTGGGCGTCTTTGCCTACACCGATTCACTGGGTGTTTTAGGGCGGACCTTGACGGCCACTGGCACTTACAGCTATGACGGACTCAATAACGCCCAATTCGGCGCTTCCATTGAGTTGAGCGGATCGAAAATTTACATCGGCGCTCCCGGTATCAACGCACAATACACCGAAGATGTAACGTCACATTGGATTTAGCCCGGATGGTCTACTCCTTTTGATGATGAAATGCCTTTGCTGACTCCAACTGGCGCAGACGGTGTCTATGCTGGTGGGGAAGCGTATGTCAGTGGTTCTGCCGAAGACATCTACTTCGATGGTGGCGGCATCCATTGGATTTCGGCCTTATGATAGCCTTGGTGTTCAACGGTTTCTATAAGATCGACGGTGATCCGAACAGCAACCTAGCAAAGTTGTACCAGGGCAGCACGCTCAAAGCTACACTCTTGAGCGATGGCAACGTGGACGAGTTTGGTCATGGCGTCAACTTCGCAAACACTGAACTCTTCCTGGTCGGCACAGAGAGCGCCGGATCCTTGTTCAACTATCGCCAGCGTGGACCCCAGTGGACTTACCAATCCAGCACCATCCCCGCAGCGTTGCCCACGGCCAAGTTCGGGGCCAGCGTCGATATTGACGGCTACACCGCAGTCGTCGGTGCCCCGCAATACGACAATCGTGGCGCGGCCTTCATCTTCGAGCAGAATCCCAACGCCGAAACCTGGTCGCTGAAGTACCAGGTTGAAGGCGCTGGGACCGGCACAGGCGATGACTTCGGCAGCGCAGTCTCTATCAGCCAGGGTCGTCTCATCGTTGGCGCACCCAACTCGAACTACGGCAAAGGAGCCGTCTACCTCTACGATCAGGTTGGTTCCCGCTGGATCGAGAATACCCGCCTGGCTCCCATGGATCTTTTGTCCAGCGCTCACTTCGGTTCGGCCGTGGATCTCGACAAGAATTTGGCAGCAGTCGGCGCACCCGGCATGAATGCGGTCTACACCTTCACTTACCAGAGCGCTCAATGGCAATCGCTGGGTAAAGTTGTTGGCAGCGGCTCATTCGGTAGCAGTGTGGCCATCGATGGGTACGTGCTCTTGGTCGGCGCCCCAACTTCCAATGGAAACGCCGGTAGCGCTTCCGTTTACACGCTCAACTCAGATACCTGGGAACTCCAGGATACCCTGACCGCCAGCGACGGCGCTTCCGGTGACGCCTTTGGCACCTCTGTTGACATCAGCCTGGTTACGAGCGCTGGCCCAACGGCAGTGGTCGGCGCACCCGGCGTAAACAGCAGCACCGGCGCAGCCTACACCTTTACCCGTTCCGGGGCCGATTGGTCACAACAGCAGAAGCTTTCCTTGAATGGCATCTTCTCTTACTACACGGTTGGGGCGGGTGACAAGTTCGGGTTCGACGTCGCCATCGACAAGAACCTGCTGGTGGTGGGTGCCTACAAGGCTTCCATCTCCCGCATCATCGGCGGCACGACCTCCACTAACTCCAACGAGGGCGCGGCCTTCGCATTCGGTCTTACCAACGGCACCTGGCAGTTGCAAACCGTCACTAAGCCGCTCTTCGGCTCGGATGCCTATAACCAGGATTACATCGGCTACTCGGTGGCCATCAGCGGAACGCTGGCGCTGGTTGGCGCCCCGCAATTCGACGGACGTCCCGGCAATGCCCTGGATACCGACGGCGCTGGCTACGTCTATATCACCGAAATTTCCGCCCCCTTGACGGTTACCCTGCCGCAAGCGATGGAAACCATCATCGCTGGTGCCAGGACCAATACCGTCAGCGGCAAAGCCGGAAACGCCGACATTGCAACACTGACTTTCTTCGATATCAAGAACTTCACCCTGAATACAGGAAACGGCAATCATCCTGACACTGTTTACCTGGACAGCGACGGCCTGCAGGCTTATGGATTGCAGAACTTTACGCTCAGCACCGGCCCCGGCGAAGACACGTTCACCATCGGGACCTCGGACCTGAGCCTTCCGACCGAAGGCGCCTACATCCCCGGCGACCTCAGCGGCTATAACGAAGGCGATCCGCTGACCGAAGCCCAATCGACTGCGCTCTACACCAAGGTCAACACCAACTTCCGCTATATCGGCGGCGAAACATCCTCAACCGATACCGTGATCTTCGATACCGACTCCGACCTGACCCTGACGAACAACACTCTGGTCTCGCCCATCAAGGGCAAGTTGTACTTGAGCAGCGTCTATCACGTGATTTTGAGCGGCGGTCCCAGCGACAACATCATCCGTGTCAGCGGCTGGAGCGGAAAGGTCACCATGGACGGCCAGGGCGGCGATGATCGCTATCTGCTGGATCTCAGCACGCTATCCAATGCCGTCGTTAGCGACAGCGGCACCGACCCCGAAGATCAGGATGAAATTACCGTCCTGGGTACCGCTTCGAGCGACGTCTTCCTGGCGAATGGCACTGTAGTCAGCATGAACGGGAAGACCATTGATGTCGCCTCCAGCGGCGCCGAATTGATCCGCATCGCTGCCGGACTTGGAGACGATACCCTGACCCTCAACACCATCACCATGAACAACATCGCTCTGGATGGCATGGAAGGCAGCGACGTCTACAATCTCAACTTGTGTGGATCCAACGCCGGTGTCACCGTCAAGGACAGCAGCATTTGGGGCGACGACACACTGCGGATCAACGGCAGCGATGGCGACGATACCTTCACAGTTGGCGAAACCACCGCTACCTGCGGCGAGGATCTGACCATTCAATACGATAACTCGTTCGAAACCTTCATCGTAGACGCCTTGGGCGGCCAGGATTATATCGAAGTCTTCGGCAACCCCTGGAACGTGTACGGCAGCTCGTCGGTCTACGGCGGAGCGGGCGATGATATCCTGATCGTGAACGATGTCAACAAATACGGCTTGACCCTGGATGGCGGCAGCGACTCCGACAGCTACCGCATCGCCTCTACACTGAGCGGCCCGCTCAATGCCAGCGATAGCAGCGGCACCGACTACTTACTCATCGATGGCACCAACGGCACTGATATAGTGACGGTTTCGTCCGCTTCCATCATAATCAACGGATCCACCTGGTACGCCTTCTCCAGCTTCAGCGGCAGCGGCTTGCAAGTCAGCGGCATCGAAGGCGTGAACCTGAACCTGCAAGCTGGCGATGACCAGGTTACCTTCGACAGCCTGCCCACCAATGTCGCCCTGGCGGTGAGCGGCGGCTCCGGTGCGGACGCCTTCGGGTTCACCAGCCTGTCCGGTCTCTACCCGGTTGGCTCACAATATGATTTGCGCATCTACGGCAATGACGGCGACGACACCCTGACCTTGGACGCCAGTTCCAACGGCACCGGTTCATTGTTGGAAAACAATCTGTCCGGCTTTGGTCTGCGGCGTCCGTTCTACTACTACGATCCCGAAGGCTTCACGGCTACCTTGCTTCTCAGCAGCGGCGATGACACCCTTACTTGGAGCGCCAGCCTGGGGTCGTGGACAGTCGAAGCAGACGACGGAAACGATACCCTGCTCGCTACCAGTCAGGGCAATACCTGGTACGTGACCGGAAATGACAGCGGCTATATCGGTGTTCTCGACGGATTTGTCTTCGACAGCTTCGAGAATCTCAGCGGCGGCTCGGGCAGCGACGAGTTCATCTTCTTCGATGGAAGCAGCCTAAGCGGTCACCTCGACGGTCGCGGCGGAACCGACACCCTCAACCTGAGCAACATCAGCGATGCCCAACTGGTCACCCTGACGGGGAACGGCAGCACGGACGGCTTTGCCGGCACGAACAACTTCATCGGCGGCGGCTTCGACAATATCGATGCGCTGGTTGGGACCAACAACGACGACACCCTGGTGGGTGCCAACATCGACAACACCTGGAAGATCACAGCTGAAAACGCCGGAGAAATCAACGGCATCTTCACCTTCTCGTCGGTCGAGGGTTTAGTCGGCGGTAATGCAGACGACACCCTCGACTTCAGCGAATATCCCAGCGCTCGTGACATCCACCTGACCGGTCTCGGCAGCTTGGACGGTTACGCCGGCACAGACGACTCCCTCAGCGTGGGCTTCGACAACTTCAATGCCCTGGTCGGCAGCGCCTTCGCTGATGTCCTGACCGCCCTAAATGTGGTCAATGTCTGGAAGATAACGGCGGTCAACAGCGGCCTGCTCAACGGCATCTTCGCCTTCTCCTCGGTCGAGAGTTTGATCGGCGGCGGTGCAGATGACACCCTCGACTTCAGCGAATATCCCAACGCTCGCGACATCCACCTGACCGGTCTCGGCAGCTTGGACGGGTACGCCGGGACGGATGGCTCACTCGGTCTGGGCTTCGACAACTTCAACATCCTGATCGGCAGCGCCTTCGCTGACTTCCTGTCAGCTTTGAACGTGGTCAATGTCTGGAAGATGACGGCGGTTAACAGCGGCCTGCTCAACAGCATCTTTGCCTTCTTCTCGGTGGAGAAACTGGTTGGCGGCAGTGCAGATGACACCCTCGATTACAGTGAATACCCGGATGCACTGGATATGCACCTGACCGGTGCCGGCAGCTTGGACGGGTACGCCGGGACGGATGGCTCGCTCGACCTCGGCTTTGACAACTTCAACATCCTGATCGGTAGCGCCCTGAATGATGCTCTGTCGGCGTTCGACGCAGTCAACCTCTGGAAGATGACGGCAGCCAACACTGGTCTACTCAACGGCATCCTCGCCTTCTCCTCGGTGGAAAAACTGGTCGGTGGCAGTGCGAGTGACGCGCTGGATTACAGCGAGTATTCGGGTGCCCTGAATGTACACCTGACTGGCACAGGCAGTTTGGACGGTTACGCCGGGACGGAAGCCTCGCTGGGTGTCGGCTTCGACAACATCGATACGCTGATCGCAACCTCCAACGACGATACCCTGGTCGCTTTCGACACTGACAACACCTGGGCGATCACTGCCCCCAATACGGGAACACTCAACGACACGCTGTCCTTCTCCTCAGTGGAGAAACTAGTCGGCGGCAGTGCGACTGACACACTCGACTACAGCGGCTATCCCAGCGCAGTCGAAGTTCACCTGACCGGTGCCGGCAGCGTAGATGGCTATGCCGGGACAGAAGCTTCCCTCGGTGTCGGCTTTGATAATATTGACGCTTTGGTTGGCAGTTCTAATAATGACACATTGATCGCTTTCGACATAAATAACGCCTGGTTGATGACATCCACCAACGCCGGAACGCTCAATAACACCTTGGACTTTCAGTCGATGGAAGAACTGGTCGGCGGCAGTGCTACTGACACGCTCGACTACAGCAGCTATCCCAATGCGGTGGAAGTCCACCTGACCAGTGCCGGCAGCCTAGACGGCTATGCCGGGACGGAAACTTCCCTCGGCGTTGGCTTCGATAACTTCAACACCCTGGTCGGCAGCAGCCAGACAGACACCCTGATTGCCTTGGACACGGACAATACCTGGACAATTACCGCAGCCAATGCCGGAACGCTCAATAGCATCTTGGACTTCCAGTCGGTAGAGAAGCTGGTTGGCGGCAGCGGCATCGACACGCTCGACTACAGCGGCTATCCCAGCGCAATCGAAGTTCACCTGACCGACACGAATGCAAATGGTTACGCCGGGATGGAAGCTTCCCTTGGCGTCGGTTTTGAAAATATCGATGTACTGATCGGCAGTAGCCAGTCGGATACCCTGGTTGCTCTGGACACAGACAACACCTGGGCCATCACCGCCGACAATATGGGCACACTCAATGACAGCTTGGCCTTCCAGTCAGTGGAAAACCTGACCGGCCGGTCGCAGGCCGATCGCTTCGTCTTCTCGGATGGCATGGGAGTTGACGGCGTGTTGGACGGCGGTACAGATGATCAGAATACCCTCGACTACAGTGCTTATGAACAATCCAACCCCGTAGCCGTTGATCTGAGCCTTGGAACTGCCACTGGCACAAATGGCATCAGCCACATCCAAAATGTCACTGGCGGCAATGGTGATGATGTCCTCGTCGGCGATGCGGCAGCTAATCAATTGACCGGTGGGCCGGGAGATGACCTGCTCGATGGTGGTGCAGGTGACGATACTTATTTCTTCAGCGATGATTGGGGAAAGGATGAAGTCTTCGAGACAGTTGATGGCGGACTGGATACGCTGGACTTCAGTGCGGTCACCGATTCTCTGACCTTCACCTTTACCGACGGCTTGGCGGTAGACGATGGAAACGGCAATACGGTTTCTCATGATGCTAGCAACCTCGAAACGATCATCAGCGGTTCTGGCGATGACACCTTCGTCGTCCAGGATGGGGTTGTCTTCACTGGTCTGGTGGACGGTGGTGCAGGCGACGATCTCCTGGATTTGAGCGATTACGCCAGCAGTATCACTTTCAACCTAGCGATCAACTTGGTCACAGCAGATGGCGTCAACCTGACGATTGCTCAAATAGAAAACTACATCGGTGGCAAAGGCGACGACCTGTTCATCAGCGGCGATGCCGACGAGGTACTCTCCGGTGGGCCGGGCGATGACAGCTACATCTTCTCCGATAATTGGGGCCACGATACTGTCTTCGAATCTGCGGATAACGGTCTGGATACTTTCGACTTCACTGCCGTCACCAGCAATCTACATATCGAACTGGGCAGCATCATCGTTGAAGATGAATTCGGCAACACAGTGACTTATTTAGGCGATAGTGTTGAAAATCTGATCGGCGGCGCCGGTGACGAGACCATCACCTTTGGGAAGGATGGTGAACTGTTTGCCAATGGCAACGGTACGATCGATGGCGGCGCTGGACAAAATACGCTTGACTATTCGATCTACACCACCCCCGTAGAAGTCGATCTCCTGGCCGGAACCGCTACCGGGACCGCCGGGATCAGCAATATTCAAAACATTATCGGCGGCAGCGCAGCGGATATTTTGAGCGGAGACCTGGCCGATAATCGGATCGATGGTCAGGGTGGGGACGATATTCTGAGCGGTGGCGATGGCCAGGATACTTTGCTGGGCGGCGACGGAAACGATCTGCTCAATGGCGGTGCCGGTGATGACTTCCTCTATGGTGGCGACGGGAACGACACCCTCAACGGTAACGACGGTCTGGACACCTTGAACGGAGAAAACGGGGACGATATCCTGAACGGTGGCACTGGAGATGACCTGCTCGATGGCGGCCTGGGCGCAGATACCCTCTCGGGCGGCAATGACAACGACGACCTGACCGGCGGCGAAGGGAACGACCGACTCTTTGGAAATGCTGGTGATGACATCTTGAACAGTGATGCCGGGAATGATATGCTCAGCGGCGGCACTGGAACCAACACCTATTCGTTTGCCCCCGGTTACGGCTCTGATACGATTGCCAATGCTGTTGGCTTCGATATCGTCGACTTCTCGACCTTCAGCACGAATTTGACTGTCAAGATTGGCGCTCAAGTGTCTGTATTGGATGGTTCCGGGTCCAAGGTTAGTTTCTCCGGTTCACAGGTTGAGAGTTTGTTGACCGGCTCTGGGAGTGACCACATTGCCTTCCAGAATGGTGGTAGTCTAGCAGGCACAATCAATTCGGGTGATGGCACAGATACACTCGATTTCAGTGGCTATCAAAGCGCACGCAATGTCAGACTGACCAACCTGGGCAGCCAGGAAGGTTGGGCCGGATTTGCAGGCGTGTTAGGCGGTTTTGATAATCTGGAAAGTATCATTGGTAGCGCAGCCAGCGATACGCTTAAAGGCATGAACACCGACGCCATCTGGGAATTGGCCGACAGCCATCATTACCTGGTCGATAACAGAACCTTGGAATTTTCAAACTTCGAAAACCTAGCAGGCGGCAACGGAGTGGATACTTTCTACGTAAGCGGCGACCAGACCCTAAATTTGTATGGCAATGGTGGGGAAGATCAGTTTATCTTTGCCGATGGCGCTACAGTGCACGGCGTTGTTGATGGCGGTGCAGGTGCCGATACCATCGATTTTAGCGCCAGTACGCAGAATGACACGTTCACCGTCAAGCAAGCAGGCAGCGGTGACAGCTTTATCGTGAACTCTGCATACGTTTCCGGTGGTTTCAAGAATGTAAACACCTTGATTGCGGGAAGCGGCGAAAGCAAGCTGGTTGGGTTGAACGCAGCCAGCCAGTGGATCATCGACAGCAGTGATACGTACCGGAGCACCGGCAAGACATTGACTTTCTCCGGTGTAGAAACACTGCAAGGCGGTACGCAGGCAGATACTTTTACGGTCAAAAAATCCCAGGATATTAGCCTGGATGGTGGCGCGGGGAACGATAAATTCAACTTTGTCAACGGCGCTGAACTTGATGGTAGCATTTCTGGCGGCGCCGGCTATGACACACTTGATTTCAGCAAATATGTCACTGCAACCGCTGCTACCGGTTATGATGTCCGGTTGGATCTCGGAAGTGGAGAAACGAGTGTTGTCAATGGCAGCGCGGGCCAGTTCGAAAAAGTCATTGGCAGTATAGGCCGGGATGCGCTGACCGGCGGTAGTTACGCGGTAGAGTTCCACGGCGGCCTGGGAGACGACCTGCTCAGCGGCGGCAACGGCAATGATTTGCTCTATGGCGATGCCGGATTTGACATCATTCTTGGTGGGAACGGTAACGATACAATCTATGGTGGCCAGGGCATCGACCAAATCGACGGTGGGGCAGGCACGGATCACTATTTCTTTGACCCGAATTGGGGCATCGACATCGTGACCCCCAGCACCGAAAATATCGCTGATACGATGGATTTCTCAACCATCGGTGACGATCTCATGATTGTAATGGGGAGTGTCGTTGCAAAAGACGGCAGCAATATCGCAGCTTCTTATGGTAACAGTATCCAACATATTATTGGAAGCAGTGGGAACGATCATTTCCTGTTTACAGACAAGTCATTACAGGATAGTCTCATTTTGGAGGCTGGCACAGGTAACAATATGTTGGATTACAGCAGAACCCAAACAGGTGTATACGTGGACTTTTCATCTGAAAGCGCCAGCGGGTTGGCATATTTTGACAACATCGGCAGCGTTATCGGTAGTAGTGGAAATGATTACTTCATCGTCGGGTCCGGACGGGTTGTAATCTCCGGTGGATCTGGATACGATATCGTTGTTGATGCGAAGTGCGGTTACGATGTAATTGGGGATGACGTCGAAAGCATCTATTGCTATCAGGCTCCTGAGATACCGCATCCTGCGGCTTATATCCCTGTTACCACCACTCCCGATTTTATCTTGGTGAGACCGGATACCGGTTGGGTACCTCTTTCCTCCACGAAACCAATCACATTGATTGATTTCACTTCCTTCTTCGAATTGAATTACAACGAAGGCGGCCTGGGCTTTGGGTGGATCGAAGTTCAACGGCACCTAGAAGCGTATCCTAAATATAAGCCAGAGATTGGTAATTTGGTAGAACTCCCGGCTGGCATAGGAACCTCAGCTTTGCTTACGCACTTTGACGCAAACGAAATTGCTATATTGATGAATGGCAGTAATCTGGTGTTGGGAACGGATATCCTCTCCCAAATGCTGGCAAAGAACAATTCGATCATTATGGGGCAGGACTTGTTGCATATTCTGACTGGGAATGCAAGTTGGATGCACCAAAGCTCAGGAGCAAATATAACTGTTGGAGAATTCCAGAAACTAGGTGCCTTCAGTCATGGAAATATGAACATTCCTACGATGGAAAAAATCGACATTGTCTCTGCGATGGATTTGAGAGTCAAAAACGGAGATATGAACGTTGACCTGCTTGCAAAGCCAATGACTGTATCCTTTAGTATCGACCTGGATACTATCGAAAATTATGATGCGTTGGGGATTTTATATTATGATGAACTGGCAGGAACGTATATTTTGTTGAAAGCGCAGATTGTTTATTGGGATGCCAAAGCCAATAATGGTTTGGGTGGCTGGACAACTGAACCGAGCATGCCAAACGCAACAGGTCGCATACTGACTGAACAGCGGGTCACTGGAACCTATATTTTAGTGGGGTTGTCTTATTAGTTCCCGGGTCAGACTTGAGTAATCAACTCAAGCGCAGATATTTGGTAAGTTCTCTTTTACTTCAAGGTACCCTCTTGCAAAAGTTGTGAAACTAACATGCTCTAGGCATCGTCCTCACCGGTGGGGGCGATGCCTAGAGCATTTATGCAAGATATCTAATACTTCCCTGACCTTTTCATCGTTCTCACTGTATTCAGTCAGTAGTGTGGAATGTGGGAGCGTTGTGTTGGAATATCTCCGGCAAAAGGGTCGGGTGAAACCTCTACAACGAGGCGGAAGCAGGTTCAGGTTGCGAGAGAAGCGCTTTTGTAGTTATCCACCTAGAGATTTGAGCAGGTCTTCTGCCTGCTTTTGCAGGTCTGGGATCAGTTTCCAGTTCAATGTAAGTTTTCAGGTCGGCAATGGCTTCCGTTGTTTTTCCCAATGCGCGATATAGAGTGGCGCGTCTGTTGTAAGAATTGGGGTATTCAGGGTCATACTCGATGGCTGCGGCCAGGTCGTCCAGGGCAGGATAGTATTTTTTTTGGATTGTGTAGATGATGGCTCGCATGTTGAGAGCCTGGGCGGTATTTGACATTTTTTTGTCTATGATCGTGCTGAAATCGGTCAATGCGGGTTCGAATTTCCTAAGTTGATAATATACGATACCTCGGTTGTAGTATGCTTCTGGCGAATCGGGTTCTAGCTCAATGACCTTCGTGTAATCTTCTATAGCCAGATCTGTTTGCTCGTTTTGGGTATAGGCATTTGCGCGATTCTCGTATGCCGTGGCATACTCTGGGTCTAGTTCAATGGCTCGGCCATATGTGGAGATTGCCTCTTCAAATTCACTATTTAGGTAGTAGGCGATTCCCAAGTTGTTGTAATAGATTGCTTGGGTAGGATCAAGTTGTATGGCCTGATTGTAGTCAGTAATGGCAGCATCAAATTCCTTCAAGTTGGTATGAACAACCCCACGATTGTAGTAAATGACCGGGTTGTTGGGGTCAATAGAGATGGCTCTATCGAAGTTAGCCAGTGCTTGTTCAGGTTGGTTTATCTTTGAATAGACCAATCCACGCTCGTTATAGATGGTCGCGTCTTCCACGCCCTGATCAATGGCTTGCTCAAAATCGGCTAGTGCTTCAGTTGTTTTATCCATGCGCGCATATAACAAACCCCGACGGGCGTAGATGTTCCCGGCCTCTCCCTTGGAAAGCTCGATGGCTTTGGAATAATCGGCCAGCGCCTCTTCGGGCTCATCCTTGTTTTCGTAGATGAGTGCACGATTGAAGTAAGCATTGGCCTGATCAGGCATAACGGAAATGACGTAATTAAGATCCGTCAGGGCCTTATCTATCTCACCTGAACTCATATAGGCAACGCTTCTGTTGCTGTAAGCCTCGATGTCAGCTGGATACAGTTCAATGGCTTTTGTATAACCATCAATCGCAGCAGCATAGTTTTTCATCAGAAATTGGATGTCAGCCCTTTGCCTTAGAAGATCGTGGTCAACACCAGTGAGCTCGATAGCGGTGGAGATATCATCTAGCGCTGGTTTGTAAAGGCCGATGGCTTTGTATGACAGACTGCGTTGGCTATATGCTGAAGAGTAATCGGGGATTAACTTTATGACATCTGAATAAGCTTCCACTGCCTTTTGATAATCTCCTTGCGCCATTGCCTGATCGCCTGTTGCCAGCAAGTTTATTGCTTCCAAAGGTATAGGAGTCGCAGTTGCTGTACTTTCAATTTGAGCTTGTTGACCGGTTGGTTGTGTTCGATTGCGTGAAGGGAGCAAGGAAACCACAACCGAACCAACTACAGCGATACTAAGGAGAATTGAAATAATGGCAATTAAGGTTTTTGATTTGGATGACTTCATAGATTGTTAGGAACGATACTAGCTGAAAAATCAGTTTCTGCTTCTGCAAACAAGTTGAATTTTTCCTGTGCAAGATGGTGGTTCGTGATCTTTTCGAGTATAGCAAACATATGCCGAATGTATATGCTATTTTCGTTACAACTCCTTATATCAGAAACACGTTTCCAGCCCCATGCTTGACAGGAAAGTCTCGCATGTTCTAAGCGGGATTGACATTCATGTCGAAGTCCCGCGTGTGGATTACGAGAATTTGGGCAGTGACTGTCTGGGCAAGTCATATGCGTCGATGCGGGAGCAGGTGCAGGCGGCGAGAGAACGGCAGCGCTTCCGCTTCGAAGGTTGGATATCATTTGTCCCTTGCGGGAACCGGGACTACGCAATTCCGATGTGTGTGGCGGAGGTGCGTCGATTCTGAAAACTGGACGAAGCGGGGGATAGTCTGGTGCGCGCAGCGATGAGCCAGCTTAGTTTATCGGCGCGGGGGTATCACCGGGTGTTGAAGTTAGCGCGTACGATTGCAGATTTGGCGGGGAGTGAGCAGATTCAGTCCGTGCACCTGGCGGAGGCGTTGCAATACAGGCCGAAGTTGATGTTAGGGTAACAGGAAAAGGGCGTACGCTGTTTGGCGTGTGTCTCCATCAGCGCATAAACCGTATTTATCAATCACTACTCAATCTGGTAAAGACTCTCCGCGTTTCTGTGTAGAATGCGGTGAGCCGCGTTGAGCGCTTCGTCAGGGGTAAGGGCTCCCAGCGCGATCAACTCGTCCAGCACCTTGGCTAACCCCCAGCGTCCCCAGCGCGCAGCCAGCCAGAAAATATCCGGGAGGCTGTATGCGTCAGTCGAGAACAGGATTTTGCTAAAGGGCGTCAGGCTGAGCGCTTGCCGCCAGACAGATGGGATGTCCACGGTTGCGAAGGGGATTGCTAGACCAACATCCATCCAAACGTTAGAGTAGATAGACGCCAGGTAACCGAGCTCGCGAACGTAGGGGTAACCTGCGTGAAGCAAAACAAAGGGAACATGTTGATAACGGTCGCTCTCGAACAACGGACGCATATGGAGCGGGTTGGCGGTCAACAGATTGAGATCGTTATCCCCCAGCCCGGTGTGGAATTGCACCGGCATACCTTGCTTCTCGGCCACCTCCAGCGCGCGCAGGATCAGATAATCGTTGAGCGGTTTATCCGCTAGGCGGACGGCGCCCTCCCGTCTACCGCGCTCCTTCAGCCGAGCGAACGCACTGGCGGCTTCGGCTTTGCTCGACTCCCGGATAGCTAAACCCGTACGATAGGCGATGATGCTTTTCAGTCCGAGATGCCCAGTTGAGTTCGCACCCGCCACAGTCGCGACAAACGCCTCCAGCGCCTGGTCGAACGTTTCGTGCTGCAAAATCAATTCTTCGGCCAGAGTCTCCAAGCGTAGGATCGGTTCGACGCGGCAAGCCGGCAGGCAGGCTTTCATCTCGGCGATGGACATGCGACCGGTACCCGCCAGCCCGTAATCAACCAGCAGGACCGAGATATTCGTGTCGCGCAACATGCGGGGGGCAAGTTCTTCCAAAGGGATGGCAGTTCGCGTGGTCTGCACCGCCTCGCTGGTTGGCGGGCAGCCTAAAAAATGCGCCAGTTCTTTGATGGCCCAGCGGAAGTACACCGAGTGGGGCGTGTGTTCCGCGACCGTCTGCTCATCGCCGCCTTCACTGAAGAAGCGTTGAAACTCCAAAGGGGCGTAGGCCGTGGCGCGCTTCAGGAAGGCGTGGCAGTGATGGTCCAGGATCGGAATGGAGGCGAGCTCAGTTAGAATTTCCAAAAGTGATGCTTCATTTCGAAGTCGATGTCCTCCTTGCTGAAGGACTCCCATTCCAGGCGTTTGACGGCCAGGTATGCCCGTGAGAGCAGCGGTCCAAGAGCCTCTATCAGCACCGTGTCCTTCTCGAGGTTATCGAGGGCCTCTTCGAGCGTGGTGGGGAAGCGCCGAATGCCGCGGCTGGCGCGTTCTTCGTCGGTGTAGTTGCCAGGGTCGATCAAGGTTGGGTCCCCGGGTGTGAGCTGGCGTTTGACGCCGTCCAGCCCGGCGGCCAACAGTCCGCCTAGTGCGAGATAGGGATTGGATGAAGAGTTCGGATGGTTTGAGCTCGGCGTTGGTGGAACCGGCGCGGTCGGAGCGGAATTGTGAAGGGACCCGGATCGCGCCCTCGCGGTTGTCCGGACCCCAGGCGGTGTAGGCCGAGCTCCAGAAGTGGGGCTGCAGGCGGCGGTAGGAATTGTAGCTGGGACAGGTGAGCGCCAGCAGGGCCGGCAGATGATCGAGCACACCTGCGATGAAGTGATAGCCAAGTTCGCTCATTCCGTATTGGTCTTTTGAATCGTGCATCACGTTGCGTTTGCCCGACTTGTTCCACAGACTGAAATGGATGTGCGCGCCGTTCCCGGCCTGGTCGGGGAAGGGCTTGGGCGCCAGCGAGGCGTATAGATCATGCTGGTAGGCCACGTTGCGCACGGTGTCGCGGTAGAAGACCTGCCGGTCGGCAGCGGACAGGGCGGGCGCGTGGCGGATGGACA
Organism: uncultured Chloroflexia bacterium; assembly: GCA_963785535.1. Lineage (GTDB taxonomy): Bacteria > Chloroflexota > Anaerolineae > Anaerolineales > Villigracilaceae > JAABUE01. The sequence continues at coordinate 43,953 of CAWAVQ010000036.1, forward strand.
GCTCCTGCTGGCCGTGCCCCAACTCAGGATAGTACTGGTCCACCTGGATGTTCTGCGCCTCCAGCGCAGCGACGATGGCGTCTATCACCTGGGCTGCCGTCGTCATGCCGACCGAGGAGAAGCACAGGCTTTCGTCGAGTGGCATGTAGGTTCCGTCATCGTTCCGTGTGGCCAGGGTGAATTCGCACTCGAAAGCCGCGCGCACGCTGAAGCCCGCCTCAGCGCAAGCCTCAATCTGGCGCTTGAGGAACGAGCGCGGGCAGGCCTCCCAGGGGGAGCCATCTTGGTTGCACATATCGACCGTCATGGCCGCCGAGTACGGGGCGTACGGCAGGACAGCGAACGTTTCCGGGTCTGGTACCAGGCGGATCTCGCCGACCGGCCCCATGCCCTCGACCGGGGCGAGCTGGTCGAGCATGTTCATAGCTTGCATTGCCACAGTCAGCCCGATGCCATCCTCCATGCGCTCTCGCAGGCCATCGATATGGGTCATTTTTCCGCGCGTAATGCCGCCGTTATCGGTGTAAAGGAAACGCACCAGGCGTATGCCAGCTTTGCGGGCCGTTTCGGTCACATGATCAGCAGGAGTGCCAGCGCGATTCGTTTTTTTAGCAGGCATAAGCCCTCCTTTCAGAAGTTGTTTTACTTTTCAGCCCGGTGCAGATCATCTTCAACGTCCCGTTGGAAGTCCAAGGTAAGATAATCCAGGCTCATGGGGAGACCTAACTCGACCGAATGGATAAATTGTACCCCTGCACGGACACCGTCCGAGCAGCACGCCAGGAGATGGCCTCCGCGTTGAAAATCGGAGGACAGGAAGTGCAGGTGCAAGCCTGGCACGCTCAGCGAACTCAGGAAGGTAGGCGTGAAAAAGCCGGCCAGGGTCCCTTCTACATCCGTATATTCAAACACAGGCTGGTCTTTGGTGACCTCTACCAGCGGTTTATAACAATCCTGTTTCGGGACAGAACGGACCTTGATATACGAGAACCGTCCCTCAATCCGCAGGGCATAAAAAATGTTGGGGGACGGCAACAAGCCTTCGAGCCAGGCCAGAAAGTCTTCATAATTCGATGGGCCGGTTAATTCGTCGTACGTGGCTGGCTGGTAGAACGTGACACAGGCAAAGGGGGTGCGGGCTGCCTGCTCGCGCCGGTGAACGTGCCCGTCCGCGGTGATCTGGAAGATTTCACCGTCCAGCATGACCATCTCACCGTCCAGACTGTCGAAGGTCCCCAGGCCAAAATCACCGTGTTTTTTAATCTCGTCATAGGGGATACGTTCTTCGTATACGCCCTCGACCAGCGCGTTGACAGGAGCGCATAAATAGATCGGGTGTCGTTTGAGGGTGTGATTTGGATTTTGACTCATTGCTCTCCTAAAGTAATGGCAAGCATTATCCGTTTGCATAGATTCGGTTGAGGCGGTTAGCCGGACCAAATTTACTCGAAACTTTCGAGCGGTATCAGAGCTTTGGCGCGTCCAACCCGTATCTGGTGTATGAAACGCTCGATGATCATCCGCACAATGAATATCCCAAATTCGGGATTTTGATAGTACAACTCCAGGACCTTTTGGTCGCTGAGAGTCAGCAGCATCGAATCGCTCTCAGCAACCGCAGAGGCGGTGCGTGTCTTGCACGGAGAGAAAACGCCGACTTCGCCGATGATATCTCCGGGGACTGCCGTCGCTTCGATTTCCGGAAAGTGAATCGAACCGCTGACCAGGTAGTAGAGTTTGTCGGCCGTTTCCCCTTGTCGAAAGATGACCTCAGCCTTTTTGAAATCGATTTTGGTCATGAAAGGCATTATGGATTCGATGGAATAATCACCTTTGGAAGCCTCCCGGACGCGCGCGAGCAGTTTGCGCATCTGGTATAAGCGCCAGACGTTCAAGGGCAATAGCACCACATGCAGGAAAAAGACGGGATAAAGCCCTGCCAGGTACCCGTAAGTGATAAAGGCCACGTTGCTGGCGATCGCCACGCTGCGCAATGGGATCATGGTCTTCATATAAAACGTCGAAAATACAAGCACGGAGGCCAGGTATCCGACCAATTCAACTGGGTTCAAGTGAGCGAAATTCATAAAGCATCTCCTTCTAAGGCGAATGACAGTCACCCTTCACCGCGTCTCCGGTGAAAGGTGACCTGTCACATTTTGACCGGATTACTTGCCCTTGTGCACGACGATATTTCCGCCGCCAATGGGTTGATCCATGCCGTTGTCGTAGACCAGGGTCTCAGCACCGTTGTCTTCCCACCAAATCTTGATGCGGAAGGTATCGGGGTTGTCATCGCCGGCCCAGATCATGAACTTGTAGGGGTTCCCGTTGGGATCGAGCCCGTCGTTGACCGTGCCGCTGCCTTTGAACTGGGCGTTTTTCCCGCCCTGGTTGACCACCAGCCAATCGTACGTGTCTGAATGGAAATTGAAGTCACCCGCTTTGAACTGGAATTCGGTGTTGCCAGTCGGGACGGAAGCGCCCTTCTTGTACTTCGAGACGAAGCCGAAGGTAGCTTTGCCCGCCAGGGTTTCAGCCGGTTGTAGGCCCGGCCGGGGAGTCGATCCAACCGCCGCCGCTGACAAAGCCGCCAGAGGGATCGTAGACTACGGCGCTGGTGCACACTTCCGATGAGTCAACCGTGCCGTCATTGACCGTCAGGCAGACATCGTAGATGCCGGCCTCGCTGTAGCTATGCGTGGGCATCACGCCCGTACCGCTGCTCCCATCGCCGAAGTCCCAGGCGTAAGTCAGAGAGTCGCCATCGGGATCAGAGGAGGCGGAGCCGTCAAATTGAATGGCGGTGTTGATCGCGCCCAGGTAGGGACCGTCGGGGTCCGCCGTAGGGGCCGCATTGGTCACCAGTTCAAAGGCGCCGATGTCGTATCCTGCGCCTTGAGGCCGGGAGATGCCGCGCTGGTCGCTGGCAGGACCCGTTGGGGCGGCGTCAATGGCCGGGCTGCCCGCTTGCAGGGCATGGGTTAAGGTAGGGCCGCCATTATCCGCCAGGGGGAATATCATTGGATCCGTACTTGTTTCATCCCCTGTGGCTGTCAGGTTACACGTGCTGTCACTGGCCAGGTTGTAACCGTTCGAGACCAGATTGAGCCCGGCGGCGCAATTGGGGATGCCATCGATACTGGCGATGATCGAGTTGCCGGTGATGATTGAACCCGTTCCTGTACCGATCTGAGAAAGGGCCCCGAAACCGTTGTTTGCCAGGGTGGAGCTGGACAGGGTTACTGTGGCATTGGTAATATAGAATGCCCCCCCGCCGCCGCTGGCCTCATTGCCGCTCACCGTGCTGTTGAGCAAGGACAGGCTGCCATTGTTGGCGCGCATGGCGCCGCCCGTACCACTGGCGCTGTTATACGCCAGGGTTGTCTGCTCGATCTGCGCCTGACCGTTGATGAAAAGCAGCGCCCCGCCATTGCCGGTCGTGGCGGTATTGTCGAGCAACTCGCTCTGAAGGATGCTTAAGGTTGCGCTACTATCCTGGTTGCGGATGGCCCCACCCGCTACGGCTTGATTGCCGGAAATGAGCGTTCCAGTGAAGGAAGCCTGCCCCGACACATTGTAAAGCGCGCCGCCGAAGAAATTGACGGCGGTATTCTCCGTGATCTCGCCGCCGTTCACCACCAGCTCGCCTGAACTGTTCTGGATGCCGCCGCCGTTCGACTGGGCTTGATTCTGGGAAATGACCGCATCGGTTAAAGTGACCGTACCTGCATCGTTCCAGATACCGCCCCCATGTCCGGTCAGGCTGACGTTGTTGCTCACGCTGGTCCCGCTCAGGGTCAGGCTGCCATTGCTTACGATCACGCCGCCGCCGGCATTGTTCGACTGGTTCTGGCTTATGCTACCGCCATTCACCTGCATGGAACCGGCATCGATGTAGATGCCACCGGCAAATCCACTCGCTTGATTCCCGTTTACTGGGGTGTCAGCCAGGGTAACATCGCCCCGCTCCAGGTAAAGTCCGCCCGCATTGGAGGCGGCGTTATTGTTCGTCACGTTGCTATTGGCCGCATTGATAAAGCCATCTCTCACATAGACGCCGCCGCCTTTTCCCTGGGCGGTGTTGTAAGTGATCTCTCCGCCGTCAGCCGTGATGGTGCTGTTCTGGTAGAGATAGACGCCGCCGCCGTTTAAGCCGGTGTTGCCGGTAACCTGGCTTCTATCCATCATGTTCAGCGCCGCCCCGTAGCTGGGGTCGTCAGTGGAGAACCCCCAGTTGTAGACGCCCCCGCCATCGCCATCGGACACGTTGCTGGAGACTTGGCTGTCATCTTCCAGCGTGACGGTGGCCAGCGTATCGGTGAAGGCGCGCCGGTTGAAGATTCCGCCGCCAAAGAATGCCGACCAGTTTCCATCTATAGTGCTGGTGCCGGTGAGGCTTACCGTGGCATCGTCCGCGGCGGTATTGGCATTGTAGATGCCGCCGCCTCGCCCGCTGGTATTGCTGCGGACCTGGCTATCCTGGAGGATGAGGCTGCCGCCCAGGTTGTGGATGCCGCCGCCCCAGGACCCGGAATCGTTTGTATTGACCCGGCTGCCATTTTGCACAGTCAGCGCGCCGCCGTTGTTGAAGATCCCGCCGCCGGCGTAGCTGGCTTCGTTGTTGTTGACGGAGACGTTGTCCAACTGCCCGCCGCTGGTATAGATGCCGCCGCCATAGCCCAGCACCGGGTTGGCGTCGTTATTATAAAAGACCTGATTGTTAAAGATCGCGCTGCCGGTGATGGCGACGGGCTGGTCCGCATAAATGCCTCCGCCCTGCCCATTTTCTGCTCTGTTATAGCTGATAACGCTCGCGTTGAAGGTGACATCGGCATCGATGATGGCGATGCCGCCTCCATTGGAGCCGATTACCCTGCCGTGCTGAATGGCCAGGCTGGAAAAGCTGGCCGTCGTACCGGGGCCGGTCACGCTGAAGACGCGGTGGGTGTGCGTACAGGCACTTGCCCCGGTGGGGTCGCAGGCATCGGCTTGAATGATGGTGCTGTCCGCGTCGTTCCCAACCAGGTTGATATCGGAGGTAATCGTCAGTTGTCCGTCTCCGGAGTCGAGGGTGTAGGTACCGGCTGGAACAACGATCGTATCTTCGCCAAAGCCAGCGAGGCACTCGCCAGTCGATGCAAAGAGGGCTGAATCAGTGTTGGCATTGCTAATGGCCTCGCGTAGGGAGCAGGCGCCGTCATCGGCTACGACGTCGGCTGTCGTGTCAACTGTGATGCTGGCCGCATAGGCTGGCTGGATGCCGGTCAGGGACAGGAGGAACAAGAGGACCAGCAAGGGCCAGGCAAGTTGCCTGAGTGCCAGTCGCCTGGTGGGTGTTGGGGAAACAGATTGTATTTTCATTTTTTCTCCATTTTTAGAACGAGATCGATAAATATATCTTCATTTCGGGTGGGCGCCGTCCGCGACGCCCACCCGTTGGGATTATTTGCCCTTATGAACGACGATGTTTCCGCCGCCGATGGGCTGATCCATGCCGTTGTCGTAGACCAGGGTCTCAGCACCGTTGTCTTCCCACCAAATCTTGATGCGGAAGGTATCGGGGTTGTCATCGCCGGCCCAGATCATGAACTTGTAGGGGTTCCCGTTGGGATCGAGCCCGTCGTTGACCGTGCCGCTGCCTTTGAACTGGGCATTTTTCCCGCCCTGGTTGACCACCAGCCAATCGTAGCTATCAGAATGGAAATTAAGTCACGGCCAGGTTGAACTGGAATTCGGTGTTGCCGGTCGGGACGGAAGCGCCCTTCTTGTACTTCGAGACGAAGCCGAAGGTAGCTTTGCCGCTCAGGGATGGATCAGCCATGTAGGCGCCTGCAGGGGAGTCGATCCAACCGCCGCCGGTGACGAAGCCGCCAGATGGGTCGTAGACCACCGCGATCGTGCAGACGGGATCGGAGTCAACCGTGCCGTCGTTGACCGTCAGGCAGACGTCGTAGATGCCGGCATCCGTGTAACTGTGCGTGGGCATTGCGCCGGTGCCGCTGTTCCCATCGCCGAAGTCCCAGGCGTAGGTCAGAGAGTCGCCCTCAGGGTCGGAGGAGGCGGAGCCGTCGAACTGGATGGCTGTGTTGATCGCGCCCAGGTAGGGACCGCCGGGGTTAGCGGTGGGGGCCGTGTTGGTAATTTCCGCTTCGTATGCGCCGATGTCACAATGTGCGCCCTGTGGACGAGCCACGCCGCGCTGGTCGAAAGTGGGGCAGTTGGCGTCTACTGCGGCGTCGATGGCTGCGCTGCCTGAACCCAGCGCCATGGTCTGCGTGGCGCCGCCGTTATCCGCCAGCGGAAGCAATTTGGGGTCGGCGTTGAGGCCCGGGCAGGTGGTATCGCCCCAGACCAGATTCCCGCCGCCATCCGTGATGGAGCCAGAGCAGTTCCCGCCGGATGGGCTGTTGGCGACGATGGTGTTATATATCGTCAGTGTGCCTCCGTTGTTGAAGAGACCACCGCCTGCGCCTGCGCTGTTGCCGGAGAAGGTGCTGTTGGTCACCTCTATCATTCCGTTTGCATCGTTGAGGATACCGCCGCCGTTGTTGGTTGCGCTGTTGCCGGAAAAGGTGCTATCCGTCACCGACAATGTGGCATTATCGACGTTGAGGATGCCGCCGCCGTAATCCCCGCTGTTGTCAGAGAAAGTGCTGCCCGTCACTGTCAGCGTAGCGCCATCGGCGTTGTAGAAGCTGGCGCCGGCGTTGGCGCTATTGCCTGAGAAGGTGCTGTTGGTCACCTCTGTGCTCGTGTTTCCAATGGAGTAGATAGCGCCGCCGCTGTAGGTTGCGCTGTTACTGGAGAAAATGCTGTCCGTCACCGTTACCGTGGCGCCATTCGTGATAGAGATGCCGCTGCCGTAGGTTCCGCTATTCCCAGAGAAGGTACTGCCGGTCACCGTCAGTGTGCCGGAGATAGTGGAGATCGCGCCGCCGCCGTATGTGCCTACGCTGTTGCCGGTGAAGGTGCTATCCGTTACTGTCAGCGTGCCGCTGTTGTTGAAAATACCGCCACCATAGTTGGCGGCTGAATTGCCCGACAGAATGCTGTCTGTCACTGTCAATGTACCGCGGTTATATACAGCACCCCCACCTTGATGGTTTCCTCCGGTGAGCATGATCGAGTTCATCGTCACGACGGTATTGGCTGCAATCGTAAACGAACGACGACCACTACCATTTTGGGCATCAACGGTATAGCCAGCCCCATCGATGAGCAATTCTACCCCACTGGCAACGTTATCAATCGTTGTGCTGGAGGCCGATAGATTTATATCTGCGCCCAAAATGATGGTGTAGCTACCGGGCGTAGTGAGCGCGTTATAACAGGCAATAGCCTGATTTAGTTCCGCCTCATCGGTCACCATAACCGGAAAAGTTGGGCAAACCAGCTCAACAGTGATCGTCACTGTCGCTGTGTTGGAATCGTCGCTGCCATCGTTGGCGACATAGGTAAAGGTATCGTCGCCGGTGAAACCTGCATCCGGAACATAGGTGAAGCTGCCATCCGGGTTCAAGGTCAAGGCGCCATGGCTGGCATCCGTCACCAGTGCTGCCGTCAGCGGGTCATGATCCACATCGCTGTCGTTTTCCAGCACGCCGGGGGCAGCCACATTCAACTGGACACCTTCGTCCGTACTGTAACCATCATCGCTGGCGGTGGGGGCGCTGTTCGTGCAGGTGGCACTACCGCAGTGCAGCAACTTCAAGTCCTCATTGTTATTATCCCAGTAGCTGACCACGGGAAAACCGTTGTTGTCCAGCGCCAGTGAGTTGAACGTGCCAACCCTGTCACTGGTATCTACAGCAACAATACTCTCATCACCACCGGTACAGTTGGCATCGTTGCAATGGGCCAGCTTCAGATCGTTATTGGTTTCATCAAAATAGCTAATCACAGGGTAACCATCGTTGTCCAATGCCAGCGAGTTGAATATGCTGGTCCCAATGCTGGAATCTACCGTAGTGACACTCTCATCACCGCCGGCGCAGTTGGCATCGTTGCAGTGGGCCAACTTCAGGCTGTCATTGGGTTGGTCGGAGTAGCTAATCACAGGATAGCCGCTGCTGTCCAGCGCCAGTGAGTTGAACGTACCAGCCCCGCTGCTGGTATCTACAACAGCGATACTTTCATCACCCCCGGCGCAGTTGGCATCATTGCAGTGGGCCAACGTCAGCACTTCACTGATGCTGTCTTCGTAAACAATAAGAGGATAATCGCTGCTATCCAATGCCAATGAAGTGAACCCACCAACCGCAGTGCTGTCCACTAGAGTGGTAATACTCTCATCGTTACCAGCGCAGTTGACATCATTGCAGTGGGCCAACTTCAGATCTTGGTTAGCAAGGTCCCAGTAGCTCACCACAGGATAACCGTTGCTGTCCAGTGCCAGTGAAGCGAAAACGTTAAATATCCCAAAGGAATCCAAATTGACAATACTTTCATCCGCGCCGGCACAGTTGATATCATTACAATGCATCAATTTCAATTCAGCCGAGCTGCCATTTATATTATTATTGTAGAGGATCACAGGGTGGCCATTGCTGTCCAGCTTCATGTCAATGATGCGAAACAGTAATGATAATGCGTCGGAGGGAGGCGTAATTGTATCCGGTGACGTCATATTTTCGTCACCACCTGAGCAGTTCGGGTCATTACAATGCACGAGCTTCAGGTTGCCGTTGGTGTCATCATAATAGGCGATGATAGGATAGCCGCTCGCATCGAGTACCAGGGCGGTGCCGGCACCGACGTTGCCATCCGTATCGGGGGAAGTGATGCTGTTCTCGGCTGCCTGCACCAGGCCTGCCGGGATCAACAACGCCAGGGCAAGGGCCAGCAGCAGGCTGGTCAATTGCCTAAAGGCCGGTCGTCTTGTTGAGATTCGAGAAATTGGTTGTACGTTCATTAGAGTCTCCTTTAACAGTAAAGTTGGTTTTCTACACGTTCTCATAGTTAAGTTCAAATCGAATTCATAAGCGATCTCCTATCGGGTTCCAACCATTAAGATTCGGTTTCGATTGTCTGCATTCATGTCCTCTCGAACCGGGACGTTCGGAGAGGATTTGCAGCAAATAGACCAGCAACTCCCGCTCCGTCGCAAACGTGCGGGTCTCGCGGGTATGCACATCTTCGAGGGTGGCATGCCAACTGGATTGGGCCTCGCGACGCTTGAAGCGAATGAGATAAGCATGATAGTTTTTATCCACTTTTGAAGTATAAGAATCGATCGTTATATGAACGTTATATGGAAAGGTTTAAATTCCAGATCGTTTTCCCGGATAAGGAATATAATTGCAGATACAAACCTCAGGGCAAGCTTCTAAGTCCGTCCGCTACAAGCGGTACGTGATTGAGCCTGTCAGGAAATAATGTTATGCCACTCCAGTTCAATCTGCTTGGATCACTGAAAATCGATACAGACGGAGAATCATCCGAACTGCTCAAGAGCACCAAAGGCTGCGCGCTGGTCACCTACCTGATCGTCACCCAGCGGACCCATACACGTGAATTCCTGGCTGACCTGCTCTGGGAAGCAAGCTCTACCGCCCAAGCCTTACGCAATTTGCGCGCCCTGCTCATCCGTATCCGCGATCTGGTCCCGGAGCTGCAAGTGACCCGGACGACCCTGGCTTTCCAGCCCCTTCCCGAAACTTCGGTCGATTTTCTGCGCCTCCAGACTGCCCTGGAAAGGGACGCCACACAAATAGACGAATCCCAATTGGATACCGCGCTCCAACTCTATACCGGCGACCTTCTGGCAAATTTCTACCTGGAAGGGGCGCCGCGTTTCGAAGAGTGGTTGGTCCTGGAACGCGAACATCTGCGCCAAATGGTGCAGGCGGCCTACCAACGGCTGTGTAAAATTTATCTGGAGGCCGAGCAATGGGAAAGTGGATTGGCGCTGGCCCAACGCTGGCTCGACCTCGATGCCTTGAACGAAGAAGCCGTGCGCGCCTGCATGCAATTCCTGGCCGCCCACGGGGAACCGGGTACAGGCTTACAGCAATACGAATCATTTCGCCAGCAGCTATGGGGAGAATTCGAGCTCGATCCCGAGCCTGCCACGGCCTCGCTGGCTACCCGCTTGAAGGAATTGCTCGAAGAACAGGGACAAGGGTTGACCTGGGAGTACATCAGTGCACCTGCATTTCCTGACCCCGGCGAATTGCCTGAACCCGGCCCGCTGCCTCCCAATTCCATCCTACCCTACACGCGCAACCCCGACTTCACCGGACGGGAAGCCGACCTGCTCGCCCTGGCCGAGACTCTCTTTTCCCAGGAAAAGGCCAGCATCCCACCCATCGCCGCCATCACCGGGATGGGCGGGCTGGGCAAGACGCAACTGGCGATCGAGTTTGCCTACCGCTACGGGCGTTATTTCCCCGGTGGGGTGTATTGGATGCGTTTTGCTGACCCAAACAACGTCCCCTCTGAAATAGCCGCAACAGGCGGGCAACGAGGCCTGGGGCTGTACCAGGACTCGCAGAATCTGACCTTGACCGACCAAGTGGGGCGGGTGCAACGCGCCTGGCAGGAGCCGGTCCCGCGCCTATTGATCCTCGACAACTGTGAGTTTGAAATGCTACTGGATCAGTGGCGGCCCGTAACAGGAGGCTGCCGGGTGCTGATCACCAGTCGCCGGACTCGCTGGTCACGAGAATTGCAGGTCACCGAACGGTCCATACGGGTGTTGGCTCCGGCTGAAAGTGTGGCTTTTTTGCGCCAGGTAGCTCCCCAGCTTGGTGAGGCCGAAGCAGGGGAAATTGCCGCGGAGTTGGGACATCTGCCCCTGGCCTTGCAACTGGCAGGAGAGTTCCTGGGCCGTTATCGCCAGTTCGATGCCGAACGCTATCTGGTCCAACTTCGAGAAACAGGTCCGGTACGGCATCCGTCTTTAGAAGGCCGGGGCGCACAGCATTCACCCACCGGACACGAATTGAATGTATCTCGCACGTTCGCCATCAGCCTGGAACAACTCGATCCCGCGGATGAGATCGATAAGCTCGCCCGGGGACTGCTGCAGCGGGCAGCCTGTTTTGCCCCGAGCATGCCCATCCCCCGTCGATTGTTACTGGGGGCCATCCTTTCCAATGAAGGGGATCTGGAAGCGGTATTGCAAGTCGAGGATGGGTTGGCGCGGCTGGTCTCATTGGGATTCTTACGCAGAGAAGGGCCGGAAACAGTGGTCATCCATCGTCTGGTGGCGGCTTTTGCCAATCAGGTCTCAGCCACAAATGAGGGGGCGGTTAGCGCGGTGGGAAATATGTTGGTAAAGGCTCTCTCCACAAGTCTGGATCAACAAGGGCATTTGGGGCAGTTGCCGATCGCCTCAAACCATCTGCGTCAGGTAACAAACATGGCCTTGTCTGCCAAGGCTCCGATCGCGCTCCGCTTGGGTACGCTACTCAGTCATCACCTGAGGGATATTGCCGATTACGAAGGGGCACGGGATGTACTGCAACGCGTTCTGGCAATACCCGAACTAATGGATGACCCGGAAGAACAGGCGAAAGCCTGGACTGAGTTAGCCAGAGCTCAACGGAGCTTAGGTCAGAATCGAGAGGCATTGAATAGCGCTGAACAGGCAGAACACCTGTTGCGAACTGCAGATGTATCCTCCCCGGGTTTACTGGCTCATGTCCTGCATCGCAAAGGCTGGTCGCTGTTCATGTTGGGCCGGGCGGAGGAAGCTATCGCTGCCGCGGAAGAGGCGCTTGCTCTGGGCAAAAAGGAAGACTCCAGCAAAGAAACACTCAGCATCTTGAATCTGCTAAGTGTCGTTCACTCGATGCTCCTCGAACAGTATGAAAAAGCTGTCCAGTATAACAATGAGGCCTTGAAAATTGCCCGGAAAGTGGAGAACCCGCGGGCAGAAGCTGCATTGTTAAGTAATCTGGGTGAACTGGTTGAACGTCAGGGAGATTTCGAGAAGGCACTTCAACTGTACCAAAATGCGATAAACCTCTCCGATGAGACCGGCAACAAGGACAAGGAGATCGGTTATCGCGCCAACCTGGGCAGAGCCCAGGTCTTGTTAGGCGCATATGATCAGGCTGTGGAAACCCTTGAGGAATTGATCAGCAGTTTACCTCAGAAGACTTATCTGCTTTCCGAGATTCATCTTTCCCTGGCCGAAGCCTATTTGGGGCAGGATCGGCTGGACCTGGCCGTATCCGCCGGGCAGGTTGCGTTCGTTAATGCCGAGTTACATAATCAGTTTGTTATGGGTCAGGCCTGGGCCATGCTGGGTCGTATTGCGGCTCAGATGGGGGCTCCGGTGCATCCCGATCCAAATGAAGACCTGGCCTATGATGCGCGGGATTGTTACAAGCAGAGTTTAGAAGTGATATCTTCATCGCGATCACAATGGGGACGGGCTTCGGTTTTATGGCGTTGGGCAGAAGCTGAATTGTTACAAGGCGATAAAGAGCTGGGGGAGAAAATGTGGTGCGAGGCCCACGATATTTTTACTCGCCTGAATTTGCCCTTGATGGTGGCTCGAATGGAGGTTGATACCAATAGGCAGTGAGGCCTACCCACAAGGCCACATTGCACCTGAAGGAAGGCTTGAAACGCAAAATTTCAAAGTGTCACGAATACAATCCCAGCAGAATACCCTTTCATGTCTTGGTGGAGTCAAGAGAGCCGTGCCCAGCGGTCATTGTCTATCATTTGGAGTGTTACCCGCCCATCATTCAACCGGACTATAATTATCCTGGCAACCGTATGAGCGTGAACACATCTGAAACCCTGGATAACCCAGTTTATACTCACTGTTATAATTTGGACGAGGTAAGTCGACCTGGGAAATCGTCCGTTCGATTTGGCGAAATAACATGGAAGAGGTGTGATTGATCCAAAATTTGTACCCTGCATTGAAAATAAGGAAAGTAATGAAAAAAACGATACCTGTATTACTCCTTGGAAGTATCCTTCTAGCTGCTTGCGGGCTTTATTCATCTAATGGGGTGTCAACCCCCAGTAAGGAAGCCAATTCTAATAATGGGGATGGAAATTATGCCTCCAACGGTGAGCGCATTTACTTCACAGCGATTGATAAAAATGGGAATTCCATACCCAGCACAGGCGGGCCGGCCTATGGTGCGATGATGGGAGAAACACTGGCCTGCGTTTCCTGTCATGGCCCAGAGGGGCGTGGCAGTGATAACTTGGTGCACATGCAATGGATAGATGCTCGGCCAATCTATTATAGCGCCCTGGTTCAGATGTTAAAGGTAGAGGCCGGTGGAACTCCACAACCTGGAGACTATACACTCGATGATTTTCGGAAGGCTGTTGTCGAAGGTGAACATCCCAATGGAGTCAGATTGAACCCGAATATGCCGCGTTGGCAAATGGATGACGCCGACCTTGCTGACCTATTCGACTTTCTGAAAACGTTGCCTTGACGAAGAAGGCGAACAACAAATTACGCCCCCTGGAAATAGGGAACGTAGTTTGTTGAGTGAACTTTGGTTGTAGGCTCCCATATATATGAGATCTATGACCGACCACACAATGGACAACGATTACGATTATATGGATAGTCTACCTGTGCTTATACCCTTCACGGTCATAAATTGCGCCTTTATGCCGGTATAGGAAGCGCAATTTGTGACCGGGGGCATTATACAAGGATCAGGGATAGTTCCAGGCGATTGATCCTACCCAAAAAGCCATGCAATGCCGCCTGAGCTGCTACTCTGACGTGGTACAGAGTCCCTTCGATATTCTTCTTGTTAGACAACTTACCTTTTGGTTGACCAATGCCCGCAAAATTTCTCCGCACCTCCGACCTGGCCCGTGCTGTGGGGGTTCATCCCAATACCGTCCGCCGTTACGCGGACTGGGGTTTGATTCCACCTGTTGGTCGCAGCCCATCCGGTTATCGATTGTTCACTAAACGCCATTTGGATTGTCTCCGTCTAGCGCGCATGATCTACGCTGCCCCATATCCAGGCAGGGGTTTCCGTGCTTTAGGAAACGAGATCATTCAATATGCCGTCGTAGATGATTGGCAGGCTGCATTGGAAAAAGCACATGAACATCTGGCTTTGGTAAAAGCGGAACTGAAACACGCAGAGGCGGCCGCGGATCTGTTGGAACATTGGGCGCAAAACATGACAGTGGGCTCTGAAGATGAAACCCCACTCGCAATCGGGGAAGTATCAAAGCTGTTGGGCGTCAGCATCGATGTTATCCGCAATGCGGAGCGAAATGGGCTGATTAGCGTGCCACGCAACACATACAACAATTACCGCCTTTTTAGGAAAAAAGAGATCGAACGCCTGCGGGTCATCCGCATGTTGAGCAAGGCGGGTTATAGTCACATGGCGATCCTGCGCATGTTCATCGAACTGGACGGGGGCAACACCCGCGATCTGAAAAAAGTCCTCGACACCCCGCGCGCAGACGAAGACATCTTCACTGCCGCCGACCACTGGCTGACCACCCTGTATGCACAAGAAAAACTGGCCCAGCAGGTGATTCGATTGGTTGAAGAAAAGATTGCAACGGGGGAAATACCGAGTCAAAATTCTCCCGGCTTTTGAGAATCAATGGCTGGAGTCAAATAACTCCAGCTACCCTTTCAAACCCTCCATTTGCACACCAGGGTTGTAAAATGAAGGTAAATAGCCGCATCGTATCGTGGCATTGGAGAGTTTATGAACCCTGCCATCACCATTCGCAACGCACGCCTGCACAACCTCAAAAATGTCAACCTTGAAATCCCCAAGAACCAACTCGTCGTCATTACGGGGCTGTCAGGGTCAGGCAAGTCTACCCTCGCCTTTGACATCCTGTACAAAGAAGGCACACGCCAGTACATGGAATCGCTTGGCCTGGTCACATGGGGATTGAGCAAACCGCCCGTGGACTCCATCAGCGGCCTGTCCCCGGCCATCAGCGTGGACCAGCACCTGACGAATCACAGTCCCCGCTCGACGGTGGGTACCGCGACCGAAGTCTTTACTTACCTGAGAATTTTGTATGCCCGCCTCGGGCATCGTCCCTGTCCCGTTTGTGGAAAGGATGTCCCCCCGCCCACATACGAATCCTCCGACGAGAACCGGTGGGACGATGACGCGTCAGATGATGCAGCCGTATCTGACATTGCGTTTGATGAAAGCCCCGATGAGACGTATCCATGCCCGCATTGCGGCGCGGATGTGCCAGAGATGAGCATGGCAAACTTCTCATTCAACAAACCTGCAGGGGCCTGTCCCACCTGCACGGGGTTGGGCGTGGTGCGGCAGCCTATTGTCAGCCGCCTGATTGACGAGAGTAAGAGCATCCACGAAAATGCTGTGGACGGCTGGATCAAATTCCACATCAATCACTACAGCCAAATTCTAAAAAACACGGGGGTGTATTTCGGCTTCGAATTCGACCCATCCAAAGCCATCAAAGATTACACGCCCATTCAACGTGACCTCTTGCTTTATGGCACGGAGAGTCCGCAGTTCCGCCGCCACTTCCCGGATGTCAAGCCGCCCACCACCAACGCGCAGGGACGTTTCGAGGGCGTGGTCACTAACCTGCAGCGCCGCTACGACGAGCATGCCACCAACGCTGCCTATCTCGAAAAACTCGCCCCTCTGTTCACCGCCCAACCCTGCCTGGACTGCGAAGGCACGCGCCTGCGCCCCGAAAGCCGCGCAGTGACTGTGGCAGGGGAGACGATCATCAAGGTGTCGCAGTTGTCGCTCAACAGCCTCGACGTCTGGCTCAAGAGTCTGCCGCCGCACTTCACATCCGAAGAAATGCTGCTTGCCCGTCCTATTTTGGATGACCTGAACGAGCGCGTCGGACGCTTGCTCGAAGTGGGCGTGGGCTATCTGACGCTCGAACGTTCCTCGCCGACCCTCTCTGCAGGCGAGGCTCAACGCCTGCGGCTGGCGGCCCTGCTTGGGTCGGGGTTGACCGGTGTGCTGTACGTTCTCGACGAGCCGACCATTGGTTTGCATTCCCGCGACACGCAGCACTTGATCAACGTCTTGCGCCGCCTGCGCGATTTGGGCAATACCGTGCTGGTAGTCGAGCACGACCTCGACCTCATCCGGTCTGCCGACTATCTGGTGGACATCGGACCCGGCGCGGGCAAACACGGCGGACAGATTGTCGCCGCGGGTACGCCCGCTGAAGTAGCCCAATCGAAAGACTCGCTGACGGGAGCCTTCATCGCCAGGACCATGACGGTGCCAATTCCCGAACATCGCCGCACGCCCAACCACAAGGCGCTGACCATCCACGGGGCACGCCAGTTCAACTTGAAAAATATCACCGTGAAGATTCCGCTTGGCTTGCTGGTGGCAGTGACGGGCGTCTCCGGTTCGGGGAAGTCCTCGCTGATTTTCGATATCCTCAATCTTGCCGCGCGCCAACGCCTGAATGGGGCGACCGAATTGCCAGGCGAACACGACTCGATCACAGGCTGGGAGCACGTCAACAAGGTCATCACGATTGACCAGCAGCACCTTGGGCGTATCCCACGCTCGAACGCCGCAACGTATTCCGACACGTTCACACCCATCCGCGCTGCTTTTGCCGCCACGCCCGAAGCCAAAAAGAACAAGATCACGGCGCGCCATTTTTCGTTCAACGTGCCGGGCGGGCGCTGCGAGCGTTGCGAAGGCGCGGGCACGCTGGCTGTGAAAATGCACTTTCTGCCCGAGGTCGAAGTGCGCTGTCCCGCCTGCCGCGGACGCCGCTTCAAGCGTGAAACGTTGGCCGTGAAATATCGCGGCTATGATATTTCGCAGGTTTTGAACATGACTGTGGAGGAAGCCCTGGAGTTATTTGCCGATGTCCCCGCTGCAGCCTCGCGCCTGAAGGTGATGTCGGATGTAGGCTTGGGCTATCTGCAACTCGGTCAGCCTGCCACCACATTCTCTGGCGGCGAAGCCCAGCGCGTCAAACTCGCCAAGGAACTCGGACGCCGTTCCATGGGCCACACCCTCTACCTGCTCGACGAGCCGACGACGGGGCTGCACCTTGCCGACGTTACCCGCCTGTTGGTTCTGTTGCAGCGCCTTGTGGACGCGGGCAACAGCGTTATCGTTGTCGAACACAACCTCGACTTGGTCAAAGCCGCCGACTGGGTGATCGACCTCGGTCCTGAAGGCGGCGTAGCAGGTGGTCAACTACTTGCTGAAGGCACGCCCGAAGATGTAGTAAAAATCAAAGAGTCATACACAGGGCAGTGTCTGGGAGAAATTCTGTAAATGGCGTAAACATGTGTGTATCAGATGTGGACATTGTGTTCCCTTGTGATTACATGGCGGGGGGTAATGTTTTGGGAACATGCCGAGTTTACCCAGAGACTCTTGTCCTGTGGTCGACCGGTGTCCATGCTTTGCTCCGTCTTTTTCAGGCCGGGCGCTAAACCGGCGGTGATATAATTCTTTTTGCTAACAAAATATCTACAGGCGCGTTGATGATGAGGCCCGTCAGCGCTGAAAACAAAGCCTGTGTCGTTCCTCACGACTGATAGCCTCTACCAGCAGGATAATATGGTAGAGGCTTTTTTGCTGCCGCCAGCCATATTACTGGAGAATTCCTTGCTCAGTTGACCCTTATTTGCCCATGGCGGGCCTGTACGAGACTGCTAAAAATATGCCTGTCAGTAGTGTTGTGACTTATTCGTTCTCGAAGACAATCACTTATTAAACCAATGATGAACTTTGTTCCAATTTCTATTGGGATTGCACTAATCTTTTCGCCTTTCGCTACTGCCATCGCATTCATTATTACGTATGGTGAATACTCGCATCATTATCCGGACAAAAGGAAACCGATAAAGCTGGCAACAGAGGCAGCACTCGTGACGCTTGCCTTCTTTATCGTGTTGTCTTTCATCATCGGCTTTCTTCTTGAAAACGTAGTAGGCCTGCAAAGCCTATAAGATATAGATCACTTGTATGGAAACAAGTTTTGTCGAAAATAGCATCTAAACGCGCCCACGAGATCTAAATTCACGCGGCAGCCCCACCGCCTGTCAGGTTGATGATGAGTGTCCCGTATGGAAAGGCGGCGCCGAACCTTGAACAAGATGGTTTGCATGAAAGCTTTCCGAAGGATATTCACCGGTGATTTTTATGTCTGGATCTGACCTTCGGGGTGTTATCTCCGTTCCTCTTCGAACACCATTTGGTACACATCCTTCCCAAAACTGGTTGGTAAGGGTTCACCTTCGATTAAATTGAACGTCCGGCTACCGTCTGGCTGTCTCTCAGCACGCAGGAAATAGGCCCTTTCTATCCCTTTAGCATAAAAGCTGTGCGCCAGATCATATAAATGCGTCACAAAGAAGACTTTGATATGTCGTTCCAGTAGGGCGTTGACAATTTGCCGGGCGATCTCCGAGCCCTCACGTTCGTTGGTGGCGGCAAAGGATTCGTTGAACAGAACCAGCGCATCGGGTTTTATCGTATCCACGATCGTGCTCATTCGGCCCAGTTCTTCATCGAACTTGCCGCTTTTCATGGATGTATCTTCTTCCCGCTTGTAGTGTGTGAATAGACCGCTACATAGATTGGCAGAAAACGACTCCGCCGGGACGAACATGCCACACTGCATCATCAGTTGTGCCAGGCCGATGCTGCGCAAGAACGTGGATTTACCACCCTGGTTCGCGCCGGTGATTATCACCAGGTCTTTGCCATCGACATCGACGTTGTTGCCGACGATTTTTTGCTGCACGGTCAACGCCAGGGAGAGGTCGTATAAGCCGGTGAACGAATGCCGGTGCTCACCGGGGGGCATCGGCTGGGGGAACGTGATGGGTTCTTCCAATTCCGCCAGTTGCTCCGATAGATTCAAACAACCGACATAAAAGGCCAGTTCCCGACGCAGGACAGTGAGAAAACTATCGATATGGTCGGCGGACTGCCCCACCGCATTGGCGACCAGGTTGACGCCCCTATCTCTCAATTCTCCCAGCGCCCGCGCCCCATGCTCATCACGCGGGGGCAGGGTATAAGAATAGACCGGCGATTCTTGACGAATAACCCGTTTTATCCAGTTCCGGTTGTCGTGGTTGGTTTTGCGTAGGATGTAGTTTGTGCCTTCATTGCCTTCTCCCAATTCGGCGCTGAGCAAAGCGCCTCGGGGGAAGCTAAGTTCTTTGAGATGCTTTTCTACAACGGCAAAATAATCATCGTCCAGTTCCCCTTGGATCATCGCAAAAAAACTGCGAAAACCCTGCGATTCGAACCCCTCGGCATGCTCGTCGGCAATTTTCTTCAAGATCTTGAGCAATTCGACGAACAGTTCCAGCATTTGCAGCGCGCTGCTCAGGACCGAGCTTGGATGGGTGCCGAAAATGCCCATCCAGCGCTTGCGCTTCCTTTCGATGGCCTGAAGCGGAATGCTGTAGATCTGCCTGACGACATCGGGATGATTCAAACAGTCCTTGAGAATCTCCTGGCGGTAACGGATCACATCTGGCGCATCCAGGCTGGACAAAATGGCTTGCTTTGCCATCCCGAACAAAAAGTCGTCCCCCTGTGCCACCGCATTGAAGAGCGTGTTCAATTCCAGGTCCTGCGTGAGAGCCGCTTCGTTGGGCGGGAGTTTCTGTTTTGGGTCAAAATCCCGGTCAGGATACATCAGAAAAACCTTCATAGCTGGATGCGCTCCTTGATCTGCTCGTAGGTCAGGTGATGCTTTCTGGCGATCGAGAGGGCATAGGCCAGCCCGTCGGCAGGCTTTCGGATGATTTTGAACGTCCGCAGAGCAGGATTTTCTGGAACGACCGTGCTGACCATACTCACGGTTTTCTCGCTCAACGTGGACAACTCATCGATGAACGTTACCCACACGCACAACAAATCCAGTTCCATCACCTGCGTTATGATTTCCTTGCTCAGGAAGATGGCATCCTCCAGGGTGGTGGATACAAACATCTCGTTCACAATCAGGATGCCCTCCGATGTGGTGCGGGTGAGAATGTCGTGAATGCGTACCAGGTCGTCGTTCAGTTTGCCGCGCAGGTTGGTGATGTCCTCCTCTCTTTCGAAATGGGTGTAAATCCGGTCGAACAAAAAGAGCTGTGCCCTCTTACCAGGCACGGGAACGCCGAGGGCAGCGAGATAGTGCAATTGCCCGAAGGTGCGAGCGAAGGTAGTCTTACCACCCTGGTTCGGTCCCGAAACAACGATGATGCGCTCCGACCCCTTCAGAAAAAAGTCGTTACACACCACTGGCTTCTCGGTGTGGAGCAGGGTATGCGCTAACGCCAGGTCGAAGCCGTCATCACCGTATACCTCGCGGCTGGTTCCGCTTACCTGCGGGTAACAAAATGCCAGCCCTTTGCGCTTGATATCTGAGATGAATTCAAGATAGGCAACATAAAACTGGATTTCCCGGTCGAACGTCCGAATGGTTTCATCCACAAAATCATTATGCCGCTCGCAAAACCGATCCAGCGCGGCAAACTCTTCCGGATACAAACGGGCGACGAACCCGAGGATGATTGCTTCGATATGGTTCATACCAGACGCATAGTCAAGATTAAGCCGGTAATCTTTCACCGCGCCTTGCTTGAACTTCTCGAAGGTTTTGACAACCTCCACGTTGTAATCCCTTTCCCCTTCATATTTTCGTACGCTGAATTTGCCGTTGTTGACGATCACACTATATTTCAACCCCGACAACCCACTTTTGACTACCCCGGCCTCCTCCAACAGTGACTGGAAGCCCGGCGAATGGATGTAGTTCGTCACGTACTCGTGGAACGCCGAAAAACCGCGCGATTTCAACTCCACCTGGCTAAGGTCGCGTTCCAGATCCCTTACCGCTTCACAATAGACTAGCGCCGCCTCCAGGAACCAGCCTTTTTTGTGATACTCGAAATCGAGTTTTTCTACCAACGCCAGGTAACGGCGGGCGCTGACCATTTTTCTAGCAAAGGTGTTGGTATGCTCCATCAGCTTTCTGTTTTCCAGATCCTGCATCACAGCCTGGCGATAGCGGATAGTCCTGACATCGCGCAGGGGCGTGTAAAAAAACGGCTTGAGGTTGTACTCCTCTTTGTGCGCCGTGATAGCTTCGATGATCTGGTCCAAATTTAGATCGATAAAATACTCGGGCTGTTCTGCTGTTTCTTTTTGGACGCCGGTTCTATCGAAAAGGATGCTCTGAAAGCTCATGCTTGCTTATCCTGTTTTACTCTTGTAATTTCTCCAACGCCCGGGTGGCCGCCTTGGCCACGCTGCGGCGCGGACTCGTCCTGGCCTGTTCGAGCGCACGAGCGGCTTCCTGCCCGCCGATCTGTCCCAGCGCATCTGCCGCTGCTATGCGCGAAACGTAGGGCTGATCCTCGTCCCGCAAGAGTTTTACCAGCTCCGGAATGGCAGATCTATCTCTCAACCATCCAAGGCCGCGCGCGCCGATGACCTGGAAATAAGGGTCGTGGTTTCGCTCCAACAACAACTTCAGCGGCATGGCGGCGCGTGGTTCGTGCATTCGTTTGGTCAGCACATCCACGGCCATCCCGGCGCGATCGCTCTCTGCGGATACAACGGTTTCGAGCAGCTTCTCGGCGTACGTGTTCGCTTCGGTGTCCGCAATTAGGTTGCAGGTGGGGCATTGCTGAACGCCTGAAAAAGGCTGGCGGCAGCGGGGACAGAAAAACAGTCTCATACTGGAAGCGTACCCACATCAACAGGGCGATATTGCCCTGTGATGCGCCCCGCCTGGGTGGTCTGGATTTCGAGAAGATGTTCTTTCGACATGGCAAACAAAAAGCCTCTACCGAACCGGGTGGATTCGGTAGAGGCTATCAGTCCGTCAGGACAGTTGTGGCGAGCCTCATCGCCGGAAGTTTTATTGCCGTGATTCTATCACACTTCACGATGTGCGGCGCATTGGTGACCAGCAGACCGAAAGGGGTAGCTTTTTGAGCAGATTCTGGCTTGAGTACCCCCATATGTGGGAAGAATCAACCTGGCGGTCACCAGACAAAGTCCCGCATGGTTTTGGCGGGATTGTGTTCCCTTGCGATATATCTCTTCTTGGGAAGCAGGTAATGCTTACTTGCCAGATTTCATGGACGACTTTTAATCAACACTTTGCGGTTCCAGCGAGAAGCAGCCATGATGCGCATCGTCCACTCACCACTCAGGATGATCTTGGGCAGATCCTGACCTGGCAAGAGCCACGCATTCTCACACATCGTCCCGATGTTCTTCGGGAAAGGACTTGACCCTGCAGTTCCACAAGACCGTCTATCAGATCCAAACCAATCGCCCCACGTATGCTATGTGTCAGGCCACCATTACCTTCTGCTTGGCGTAAGGGCTTCGCCACCCCACTCTCGAAAAGTAGTGATGCCCCCCTGTAGGGGAACATCTCTCTTTGGGTTGACAGGCCGTGGGGAACTGCGACCCAAAAACGCTGAATCTCTTTGTAGCTGACAGCTTCTTTTCCTCGCATCTCCCGTACCATGTCGTTTAGCTGCGGAGAACGTGCCTCCAAGATCCCTCCCAAAACACTTTTTGCTTACACTTGTATCTTCACCATCGAAAGATGCTTCATAGAAGTTGTTTGGCAGTATGAACAAATTTGCGATAGCTTAATGTAGCCCATTATCTTAGCCATTCCCTTTTGTGTAAGCAATAGAATCAGGGCGAATAATCCGGTGGGGTATAATTTTTCAAATAACTCTGCATGTGAAATCTGGTTATTATTGTTGCCTAAATGAAGGAGAAATAGATCTCAACCAAGGGCAGCAACGTATTGACAAGGTATGGAAAATGCAACCCTCGGAAAAGCGCCCCGATCTCGCACGTCTGAAACAGGCATGGGAAACTTTCGTATCAACCAATAAAATCCCGCCAAACATCGAAATGGATCCACTGGTAACAGTTTCGTGGCAACGTTGTGCACTCCGTATGAACCCCATCACACCCCCTCGCTGGGTATACGAGAGCGACAGGGTTTATTCTGCAACCTTGAATCAACACGCTAATTTATTGAATATTGCCCGGCCCATCTTGGAAGATATTTACCAGTATGTTGAGGGATGCCCCCTAGCTCTGGTGCTGATCGACAATACCGGTTGTCTGATCGAAATATTGGGGGAGCCAACGGTATTAGCGGAATTAAAGAGAATGGAGATACGCCCCGGCATATTTTTAGATGAGGGGCGGGCTGGAACCAACGCGGTTGCCATCGCCCTCACCGAGGGCCTACCCGCTCAAGTCGTTGGACCAGAACATTTCCGGATCACTTTTCACGACTTCTGCTCGGTGGCTGCCCCCATCCATGAACTGGAAGGACATCCGGTTGGGGTGGTTGGAATTATCGAACCTGTCGAACAATTCAGCAAGCAGTGTTTTGGGATTGTAGTGGCTGCAGCCCGGGCTATCGAGAACCAACTGCGAGCCGAGGTAATTGTTCAAGAAGCGAATACCCAAACTTCCGAATTATATGCCACCATGGATTCGGTTACCGAGGGCATTCTGGCCTGGGACGAACGAGGTATCATATTGCATCTCAATGACCAGGGAGGCCAGATTTTCAACCTGTCGCCATCCTTGGTTGTAGGTAGCCCGCTGGCCGAATATATCACCCTGCCAGAAGGATTGGCGCGCGCCGTTGCCCGCAAAGAGGAACTAAGTGATGTAGAGGTTGCCTTTCAACTGCATGATAAACAGCGAGAATGTTTGGTCAGTCTGCGCGTCATTACAGGGCAAGATAAAACGCCTGGGGTTTTCATTGTTACCCTGCGAAGAATCGAACAGCTACATCAACTAGCCAGTCAACTCGTTGGCGCTCAGGCGCGCTTGACGTTAGATGATATTGTAGGGCGGGGAAGCGCAGCCCGCAAGACACGCAAACAAGCCTTAGCTGCGGCCAAGGCAAATGCCCCCGTGATGATTATTGGTGAAACAGGAACCGGCAAGAATGTGCTGGCCAGGGCAATCCATAATAGTGGTAATCGTGCCGGAGGGCCTTTCCTGGCCATTAATTGCCGGGCAATTCCGCACAAATTAGCGCTCGGGGAATTTTTGGGATACGAACCCGGCTTGTTCTCCGGCGGTTCGATTTCTGGGCAACCCAGCAAATTTGAATTGGCCCAAGGCGGAACGCTATTTCTTGAAGAGATCGAAGCTTTACCCATGGATACCCAGGCTGCCCTGCAACGTGTGATTGAATTCAATGATGTCATCCGCCTGGGGGGAACACGGGTTATTCCAGTGGATGTCCGGTTTATCGTGGCTACCACGCACTCCATCGATGAGCTAAGCAACGACTACGCCTTCCGTTTCGATTTACTGCTCCGCTTGAGTTCATTTTTGATTGATACGGTTCCCCTAAGAAATCATCCAGAAGATATTCCTCTGCTCACCGAACGGCTGTTAGAAAGACTGAAAATCCAGGTGAATCAATCCCTGACGATAACACCTGCCGCGCAACAGGCACTTTGTGAATACCCCTGGCCTGGCAACAATCGCGAACTGGAAACCGTAATTGAAAGGGCCGTCCAACAATGCGATAACCAGCCTATTGGTTTGGAACACCTTCCCGCGATCTTTCATCAACGCAGGGTGGTTACTAAGGGGACCACTATTACAGAACCTGTGCGCAGTTTGGCCGAAACCGAGCGAATTAGTATCCTGAATGCGGGTCGAGCTGCCCATGGCAACCTCTCAGAAACGGCGCGTCTCCTCGAAATAGGCCGGACTACATTGTGGCGGAAAATGAAGGAGTTCGAGATTTCAAGCGACGAATTCTATTAAACTTGCATAGGCGTTTCATATTGAAACATTATGGGAATGCGCCTGTTTCGCAATAAAACATTTTGGGGGTAAAATTTGAAAAAAATGATATTCCCGGTAACATAAAAAACAGGTGGAAGCATTTGCTTTTTTCATGCTGACAGTTAGTTCCATCACATTTCTTATCATGGCTACCAGATGGAAGATTTCTATTCGATTATGGAAGTGACTTTATTGAATAGCAATTGTTTTATGCGAAGGTTGCAGGATACGCAGAGAATGATAAAGAAGAATTCTACGCCTGTGTCACTCTCGGTAGTTAATTTTCGGATGAACTGGAGGTGCTATCGGAAAATAAAAAGGATCACTATCAAAATCGTAACATTATTCTAAGGAGATTTGAAAATGAAGAAATTGATCAACAAACCCGAAGATGTTGTTAAAGAAGAATTACAGGGGATAGTTGCTGCACATTCGGACCTCGTCAAAGTTTTCTTTGATCCAAATTATATTGTGCGTGCAGACGCTCCTGTAAAAGGGAAAGTTGGTGTTGTTTCAGGAGGAGGCTCCGGGCACGAACCCATGCATGGCGGTTTCGTCGGCATGGGGATGCTGGATGCAGCCTGTCCCGGAGCGGTGTTTACGTCCCCCACTCCGGATCAAATGCTGGAAGCTACCAAAGCAGTCGATGGCGGTGCAGGTGTTTTGCACATCGTCAAGAACTACACCGGGGATGTACTAAACTTCGAAATGGCCGCTGAATTAGCGAGCAGTGAAGGGATCGAAGTAGAGGCTGTCGTAACCAATGACGATGTTGCCGTGCAGGATAGTCTTTATACTGCTGGGCGCCGCGGCGTAGGGGTCACCGTACTAGCTGAAAAGATCGTTGGAGCGGCCGCGGAGCAAAAACGTCCGCTCAAAGAAGTGGCGGACGTTTGCCGCAAGGTGAATGCCCAGGGTCGCAGTATGGGCATGGCACTCACCTCCTGCACCGTTCCACATGCTGGGAAGCCGACCTTCGATCTGCCAGAAGATGAGATGGAAATCGGAATTGGCATTCATGGCGAACCTGGCCGCTCTCGCGAAAAGCTGAAAACTGCTGCGGAAATCACAGAGATGCTCGCCACCCCCATTATTCAGGATCTGCCTTTCAAACGGGGCGATATGGTGTTGGCTTTTGTCAATGGCATGGGTGGCACGCCTTTGATCGAACTCTACGTGGTCTACAATGAGTTGGCAAAAATCCTGGATGGTCAGGGCATCAAGATTGCCCGCAACCTGATAGGCCCCTACATTACTTCGCTAGAAATGGCTGGTTGTTCAATTACCCTCCTCAAGATGGATGATGAAATGATCCGCTTGTGGGATGCACCGGTAAAGACCCCTGGATTGCGCTGGGGCGTATAAAATGCCATAGGGCAACGAGACAGTTTTTGCTGTCCCGTTGCCCTGTCAATTAAACTATACTCAACGATGGTAGGTCAACATGAATATAACTCGGGATAAGATCATCGCTTGGATCGAAGCTTTTGCTGCTGTTTTATCTGAAAACAAAGCTTATTTAACCGATTTGGATTCGCCAATTGGAGATGCCGATCATGGCATTAATATGGATCGGGGATTTCAAGCTGTGCTCAATAAATTGCCATCGGTATCCAACCAGGATATTGGTGCGATATTTAAAATGGTGAGCATGACTCTGATTTCCACGGTGGGAGGTGCAAGTGGCCCCCTGTACGGCACGTATTTTATGCAGATGGGAATGGTAACCAACGGCAAACTTGAGCTGACTCTGGAAGATTGGATATTAGCTGTGGAATCCGGTTTAAATGGTGTTATCCGACGGGGAAAAGCAAATCCCGGTGATAAGACGATGATCGACAGCCTCCTGCCCGGTTTGGAGGCGCTAAAAGCAGCGGCAAATGACGGCGCCAATCTAGCTGAAGCTCTGGAAAAATCTACAGCAGCAGCCGAGCAAGGGATGAAGGATACCATTCCATTGGTTGCCA
This sequence comes from uncultured Chloroflexia bacterium, assembly GCA_963785535.1. Classification (GTDB taxonomy): domain Bacteria; phylum Chloroflexota; class Anaerolineae; order Anaerolineales; family Villigracilaceae; genus JAABUE01. Next base: position 70,696 of record CAWAVQ010000036.1, read on the forward strand.
AAAAGGGACGCGCAAGTTATCTGGGCGAACGCAGCGCTGGACACCAGGACCCCGGTGCAACCTCCTCTTATTTTCTGTTCAAAACAGCCGCAGAGGTATTGCCTTAGGATTCTGACCCAAAGGGGTAAAACTCGTTTGAGTAATCGCCGAAATCAAATTTTGTTTGGATACCTTTTATAAACAATGATTTCAAAGGATCATCTTGATGATAGGAATCGTGATCGTCTCACACAGCGCCAAGCTAGCTGAGGGTGTTGTCGAATTAGCCCGGGAAATGGGCGGTAATGATTTGTTGATGCAAGGCGTCGGCGGCATAAACTCTCCCTCTCAGCACCTCGGCACTGACCCTGTTATGATTTTGGAGGCGATCGAAAAAGTTTACTCTGCCGACGGGGTTTTAGTTTTGATGGATTTGGGCAGCGCGCTAATGAGTGCCGAAATGGCAATCGAAATGTTACCTCCCCAAAAATCGAGAGTGGTGCGCTTGTGTGACGCCCCACTTGTAGAGGGAGCGGTTGCAGCAGCGGTCCAGGCTCGTCTGGGTTCACCCATAGAGCAAGTAATCCAAGAGGCCAAAGGCGCTCTCATTGCCAAGGAAACCCATCTTGGGGATACGACTCTGGTAGAGGATGCCGAAAAGCAGCTACCAATGCAACAGGAGTCCACGGCGCAAAAATATGAATTGCGCATCAAGGTCGATAATCCTTTGGGGTTGCATGCCAGACCAGCAGCACGTTTTGTGCAAACCGCCGGAAGTTTTGCCGGAGCAGAAATCTATGTGCAAAATCAAACCACAGGCCGCGGACCGGTAAGCGCCAAAAGTATCAATGGCGTCACCACACTGGGAGTTCAACAGGGGCATGACATATTGATCACCGCTTCTGGTTCTCAAGCACAACCTGCCCTGGCGGCCTTGCAAATTCTGGCGGATAATAATTTTGGCGATGGAAACCATATCCAGCCGAATATTCCACTCGATGAAGAAACGCCTCGCGCAGTTTCAGTATCGGATTCGGGTTCTCCGTTTAACGGATTGCCAGTTTCGCCAGGAATTGCAATAGGCCCGGCCAATCTTTTCAGACCCGAAATTCCTGATATCCCCGATCATCACACAGAGAATCCCCAGGCGGAATGGGACGCCTTACTGGATAGCATCGAAAAGACCCGTTCCCAAATCCAGGCTGATTTTGAGACTGCTACCCGACGAACGGATAACTATACGGCTGCTATCTTCGAGGCACACCTACTCTTTCTAGATGACGAAGCCCTGCGTTTACCCACTCGCGAAAGCATCTTCAATGAGAAGAAGAATGCAGCGGCTGCGTGGATGCATGCAGTCGAGCAGGTTGCCGCCCAATATCGCAGTCTGGATGATGCCTATCTCCAAACCCGTGCCAAAGATGTGGAAGACGTTGGTCAGCAGGTGCTGATCAATTTGTTGGGGGTAGAAACCCTCGTTCCCGCGTTCGATGAACCGGGTATCCTGGTGGCATCCAATCTTACTCCTGCTGAAACCACCCACCTGGATCCATCCAAGGTTCGCGGCATCCTGACAGCCTTTGGTGGGCCTACCTCGCATGCAGCCATACTGGCCCGCAGCCTGGGCATCCCGGCGGTTGCCGGACTCGGTGAAGACATTTTGAATTTGCCGGCGGATTCTTTGCTAGTTATGGATGGTGAGAGGGGCCAGGTATGGGTCAATCCGGAGGCTGAATTCGTTACCGAGTACACCAACCTGGCACAGGCTGCGGAGGAATCTCAGGCACAAGCCCTCTCAGAAAGCCAGGAACCCGCCATCACTATCGATGGCCACCGTGTGGAAATCGTAGCCAATATCCGCTCCGCAGCAGAAGCCCAAATTGCAGTTACCTCGGGAGCAGAAGGAGTCGGATTATTCCGCACCGAATTCTTGTTCTTAGATAGGGAGAATCCGCCGGACGAAGAAGAGCAGTATGCCGCATATCAGGCTGCGGCCGCGGCATTGGCGAACCGGCCGCTCATTATTCGGACCCTTGACGCCGGGGGCGATAAACCAATCCCTTATTTGAACCTGGAGCAGGAAGCCAATCCCTTCCTGGGCTGGCGAGCCATTCGATTATGCTTGGAACACCCGAACCTTTTCAAAACTCAATTACGGGCCATCATCCGGGTGGCTGCCAAGTACCCGGTAAAGATCATGTTCCCCATGATTGCCACCTTCGATGAGTGGCACAAAGCCAAAGCTCTATTAGATGAGGCTCTTCGAGAAGTACGGAAGAATGGACAGGCAGTTCCAGAGCAAATGGAGACAGGCATCATGGTCGAGGTGCCTGCCACCGCTATCTTGGCCGAAGAACTTGCGGAAGAAGTTGATTTTTTCTCGATTGGCACTAATGACCTCACGCAATACACTTTGGCAGTTGATCGAACAAATGAACGAGTGGCTAACTTGGCGAGTCCATTTGATCCAGCGGTCATCAGGTTGATCGCCATAACGATCAAAGGTGCCCACAACAAAAATCGGTGGGTTGGCTTATGTGGCGAGATGGCTGGAAATCCTTTGGCAACGCCTCTATTGCTTGGGCTAGGGTTAGATGAATTCAGCATGGCACCAATTTCAATACCCAGGATAAAGCATATAATTCGAAATCTGAAAAAAGAAAGATGCGAACAAATTGCCCAAGAAGTTCTTAATAAATACAAAACAGAAGATATAGTTGCTTTCCTGGCAGATGTACAAGTCTGATTTTTTCAATAAACGTGGTTTTCATACACATCAAGTCCAGTGAGTGGTGTATCGTTGCATTCGGCTTGAAGCGGACGGATGGTGCACAAGATCTGCCGATCGTTATGAACGAATTGGAAGATCTCATCCTGACCTTCGCCTGCTTTGTCAAGTAATTCGCCGATTTTAAGGGTTGGGAATTCCACGGTAAAGTCCGCAGAGGAGCCATCGTGCTCCCGGTAGGGCGCTTGGACGTTGTGGCCCTGACGAAGGAAGAACGAAAACTTTTCCCCATCAAACACTCTTGACAGTATATATGATTTATCGTACGTTAGCCGGGCTGAACGCAGAAGGTCTGGTCGACATGGAAGTTATCGAACGCGATGAACGCCTGGACATGAAGCTGTATCACATCACCGAAGCGGGCCGCAATAAATTGCATCGCTGGCTGTCCACTCCTCTGCCACCCCAGGATTACCGAGAACCGTTCCTAATCCAGGTTTATTTTGCTGGGAAACTCTCCGACGAGGAAATAGATGCTTTATTGCAGCACGAAATCCAGGCTATAGAAGAGAGGCTGGCTATCTATGATGCGATATACAAAATGTATCAGGAAAGAATTAATGCCAGCGATGAACCCCGTTCACTATTCTTGAGCGTCTCAACCCTGGAATACGGCATCCTGAGCAATCGGGTTTCGCTGGAATGGCTGAAAAGCCTTGCCGGGCGTGTGAAATCTGGAGATTACACGCTCAAGAATTTTAGAAATCAATAATTCATAAAATTGATGTCATTGCGAGTGGCATATGCTGCGACGAAGCAACCTCCCATACATGGGAAACAGGCTCGACACAACTAGCCCGTTCAGCAGGCGACCGGCCTGCTGCCGCCGGAAATTGGCCTGGCGCAATGGGGGCCGGGAATCGCTGCGCTGCTAATGTTACTGATTTTTCGCAAGGATGGGTACAGCATCACGTTCTTCTCCAAAGATACTCCCGTTCCGCGATATCTTTATGCGGCTTTAATCCCGGCCGGGGTGAGTTCGGTGATCTATTTGATCAGCACTCTGATGCACATTGAATCTGCTGCGACTGCTCCAGTCTACTAATCTCTGTGGCTGATGGTGCTATGGATGCCGTTTGGAGCGCTCGGCGAAGAGCTCGGCTGGCGCGGCTATCTCCACAAGAAGCTGGATCTCCGTATGCGCGGCTTGTTCTCATCGCTGCTGGTCGGCGTTATGTGGTTTCCACCGATTATACGAGTGTGCCCCTCCTGATCTTCTTCCCACTCTTTATGGTTGGTGTCACCTTGCTTTCAATTATATTCGGACAATTGCGCAAATCCAGTGGCAGTGTGTGGCTGGCAGTGTTGATGCATGGCATGGCCAATGCTCTGGGATTTGCTATTCTGGAAGGGAATCTCATTCACTATAACAATGAATTATTTGGTAGCATCGTACCGGGCAGTATTACGACCACCCTGGTTTATGGCCTGATCGCATTTTCGATCTGGCAACGTAAAGGTTTGAAGCGATCGCTGGCCAAGCAAAATATGCTAAATCCATAGCCGAGACTGAGGGCTTGGTTCATCCATTTTTGCAGGATGTGATTATCTTTATAGGCTTGTTCCTGGTGGCGCTTTAGTGTATTAGCTGTGTCCTTCTTTCTTATCCATTCACGGTAATGACGACATTTCCCTTTTTGTGTCCTTTGTCGACATATCTGTGAGCATCAACCATTTGTCCCAGTGGATAGTAGCGATCAATGACTGGTTTTAGTTGCCCGGCTTCAACCAGTTCTTTGAGTAGGATTAAATCGTCAATATGAAACTTTGGTGATCCATCATCGACCGATATGAATTTCCCGGTCGGAGTCAGCGCTTTTTCGAATTGAAATTTTGAACTTTTTCTCCTTCCAACGGCATCAAGGATAAAATCATAAGACTCTCCTGTGTTTGTGGGATCTTCTTTTGTGTAATCGATGACTGCATCGGCTCCTAGAGATTTCACTAATTCCAAATTTGGGGTACTGCATACCCCAGTAACTTTTGTCCCAAAGTGTTTGGCAAGTTGTACGGCAGAAGTGCCATTTGCCCCGGAAGCTCCATAAATAAGTACATTTTGCCTGCTTTGGATATTTCCTTTTTTCAAATAATGCAATGCTATCATTCCGCCATAGGGAATAGCAGCAGCTTCCTCGTAGGTTAAATTAGATGGTTTCAGCGCGATTACCTCGTTTTCCGGTAAGCATATATACTCGGCATACGTACCGAAGTGCATAACGTTGATTGTAAAAACCTGATCATCACTTTTAAATCGTTTTACATCTTTGCCTGCTGCCTCAACTTCTCCGGCTAGCACCATGCCGAGTATGGGGTTTCTCGGTTTTTTAAAACCGATTACCAATCGCATCATGATTCCTATCGAGGACCAGGTAGGAAGTTTAAAACCCCGGACAATACAGTCACTTGCTGTTACTGCGGTCGCAAAGATTTTTATGAGTACCTCATTGTTTTTAGGCGTAGGTTTTTCCACCTCTTTGAGTTGAAGAACCTCCGGCGGCCCGTATTTTGTGCACACAATTGCTTTCATACGATTTCTCCTAATATGTCAGGCTGCGTCATGATGTTCTACAGCGATGACCACATTTCCCTTTTTGTGCCCTTTGTCCACATATCTGTGAGCCTCGACAATTTGTTCCAGTGGATAGCAGCGATCAATGATTGGTTTTAGCTTCCCGGTCTCAACGAGTTCTTTGATGAAAATCAGATCTTCAGCACTTTCGGGAGCGTTTTCCCCAAGCATGAGTCTCTTGCTACTTGTCATTTGAGTCAAAAGCATCTGCATGCTTGGTAATGGTGTAGTGATATTCACATAGATTCCATCTTTCTTTAGCGCCCGCATACAAGCTGAAAACGAACTCTTGTCTACCGCTTCAAAAATAACGTCATACGTCTCATCTTCTGTAGAAAAATCTTCTGCGGTGTAATCAATGACCTGATCGGCTCCCAGAGACTTTACCAACTCTACATTTGCGGTACTGCATACCCCGGTAACTTCTGCTCCGAAATACCGGGCTAGTTGTACGGCGTATGATCCTACACTTCCTGAAGCCCCATAGACCAGGACTTTATCCCCGGGCTGGATGTTTGCTTTTCTAATGTAATGTAATGCTGTCCGCGCCCCAATCGGCAGGGCTGCGGCTTCCTCATACGTGATATTAGACGGTTTAATGGATACTGCCACATCTTCAGGCAGACATTTGTATTCGGCATAAGCACCAAAACTATCAAGGGTAGCTGCAAAAACCTGGTCGCCTTTTTTAAACCGTTTTACATCTTTGCCTGCTGATTCAATTTCACCGGCTAGCTCCATCCCCAGTGTAGCTTTTTTGGGTTTTCTAATACCAAGTGCTATGCGAGCGGGAAGCCAAAAAGAAGGAGGAACAGTGAAACTTCGGCTTCTAATGTCTGCTATGGTTACTGTTGTTGCATGTACCTTTACCAATATTTCATTGTTCTTGGGCGAAGGTTTTTCAACCTCTTCGAGCTTAAGAACATCTGGCGGACCGTACTCGTGATAAACAATTGCTTTCATTATGCGATTCCTTCTTTGAATTGGATGTGAACCTTTAAGCTTGACTTATAGCAACTTGGGCTGACCCGAAATTGGCTGGGGATGAATTGAATCCTTTCACGATCAGCCAAACTGCCATCACCATTTCTTGCAAAGCGATTGGCAGGGCCAACACTGCCTGGATCACTGACATTTGACCGACAAGGCCGAACATGTCTAAAAAGGCTGTTGCCATAAACAAGAGGACTGCTATGAGACCCCAGACTGAAATCCAGCGAGGAATGAGTTTTGATTGATACAACACGGTATAAAGCATCAAAGCACCCAGAGGAAAAATGATTCCCCCGATCGTTACGCTGACCTCATCGGCTTTCTGTAGTAGATCGCCCAACGCTTGAAAATTGGCAGCATCCATGATCCCAGACTGAACAGCCGCTTGGCTTAAAGGCACGATTAACAGAATGCTGATTGCCGTAGCCATATAGCCAACCATCTCAAGTGTCCCCCTGAAAACAACATACCCGAGTGCCAGGACTTCATTATGTTTTTTCAGGACTGGGAAGATCACCACAGGGACCATTGCAAGCGCCAGGCCCATCGTGAGGATGAAAAGCGATCCGATGATAATTTGGTTTGGGCTTGCAGCGGTCTTGACAAGGTAATCCGGAGCGTCCAGAATAGATTTTGTAAAAACAACACTGAGCACACCTGACACCGTTCCAATGATGTACAGAACCCCTACAATCATCGCTGTCTTTCTGTTTGAATTCATTTTTTATCTCCTTACTTAATATGTCTAATGTGTTGTTCCTATTAGTTAACATCAGCTTCGGCATCATAAGAAAATACTTCTTCCAGTGGCACGTCAAAAACATGTGCGATGCGAAAAGCCAGTTCTAGGGAAGGGGAGTATTTTTCCTGTTCCATAGCGATGATGGTTTGTCGGGTGACCCCCACTTTTTCAGCCAACTGCTGCTGGGTCATTTCATCGTGGAAAAAGCGTAATTTACGGATATTGTTTCTAATCCGGGATTTGCCCATCTTAGAACCCCCTGCGATAAAGCACCAGCCGCGAAATATCGCCCACAACCTGGGCTACAACCCCAAAGAAGATCAGCAGGCTGAACATTACCAAGGGTGGCTGACCAAAGGCGAATGTGAGCATCGAAAGAAAAACGCCGAGCGAAGAGACCAGATAAGTAACCTTTGTGCCTCTCAAATCGATGAGCTGATCTCGCTCATCCTCAATTTTTTCGATATCGGGTTCTTTATCACCAGTTTTTATGGCTTGTATGATGGCAGAGACAATATGTGTGAGAATCGTACCGATAATCGTGACAACAACTGCGAGGCCAATGATGATTCCCCACAGGCGAAACACATTTGTCGAATTGAAACTCTCGCTCAAGATCATTTGCATCACCCTGATTAGATAAAAAACTAAAATCAGACTGAAGTTAACCAACGACACAGTGATATTTTTTTGTTGAAAAGACATGTTTACCTCGACTTGTAAGTTATAATTTACTTTTAGTAATACACAACTTACATATAGTAATATAATTCATACTTTATGTCAAGTAGTTTTTACATTTAAAAAGGCCGTAAACTTACGGCCTTTTTGTGGCAAATCCCTTTGCATGACAATCGCGGCGATGTACATCTTACTGAAGCTTATTCGTTTTTTCACTTATCCTACCCTCCACACGATTTTTTAACTTACAGGTATTTATCCCTTCTTCTTGGGAAAACCGAAGATCGCTCCTTGTACCTTTGATGTCAGGAAAACGCTTTGTGCCAGTGTCATATACGAGCCACGCACATTTTGATTTATTTTCTCCCCCAAACAGTGCCCAGACATAACACTATCTTCGACTTCACTGTTCATGCCTAAATGATAGCGCTTTGTGATTCATGGCGCAATAGGCTTTTTGTTAATAGCGGGTTAAGAGCGTGTCTCCATTCGGCCGCAACGCCCTACATGTTCTTAGCGGGGATGACATTCACTTCAAAGTCCCGCGAGTCGGTAAGGCAAGTTGGGCAGTGACCGCCTGGGCGAGTTATTAGTGTCGATACGGGAGCAGGTGCCGGCGGCGTGAGGACGACAACGAGTCCGCTATGAGAGGCGATATTTTCTGCAAGTCAGATATGTGCGTGGCGGAAGTTGGTCGGGTTTTATGGGTTGGACAAAGCGGTGGACAGATACAACAGAATCTGGAAAGATTCTGGTAAGAATTCCGTAATATCTTCAAGACAGAACCTATCCTATAATAAAGACCATCACCCGTAACTACAAATTGCTTCAGCGCGACAATTTTTACCAATCAAAAACAATCATCATTCAAGGTGTCCTATGGATCGACCTGATTCTTACACTTTGCTACCAATGATAAATAGAAGAAATTCATCTGTGTTACCCGAACAGAAATTCTTGCCTGAGGCGTATCGTTTGCCAGAGGGCAGCACCCGGGGTCCGGTGATGGAAGCAGGCCCGAAGGTCGTCTTCATTGAGGTAACCAACCGCTGCAATCTGCTGTGCGAGACTTGCCCACGGACTTATTTTCAGCGCGAGCCGCTCAAGTCTCTTTCGCTGCAAGAATTTATTTCTATCGCGGAACAATTTCCCCAGATGCAACGGGCCCTCCTGCATGGCATCGGAGAGCCGTTGCTTAATCATGAATTGGATGAGATCATCAAGTATCTAAAAGGCCGGGAGGTAGAAGTCATCATCAATTCCAACGGAACATTGTTGACTCCGAAATGGCAGGAGAGGTTGATCGAAAGCGGATTGGACCAATATCGCTGCTCGATTGACGGTGCCACGGATGAAACGTATGCCCGCATTCGCGGTGTAGCCTTGCTTCCCAAACTGAAAAAGGGACTGGGTGGTCTGGTCAAGACAAAAGAACGTTTGGGGGCGACGACACCTCGCATCTCAATCTGGTGTGTGGCAAGCAGGGAGAACTTGCAAGAACTCCCAGACCTGCTGCGGCTAGCCGCCGATTTAGGCGTGCCGGAAGTCTACATGCAGCGTTTGGTTTATTTTGCAAGAGAGACTGACCAACAATTTGGGTTGGCGCGTGATGACCTGGCAATTTTTGGAAAAGAGGATGATACAGAGGAGAGAGTCATCGAGGAATGCACACAACTGAGCGCTGAACTGGGGGTCGATTTCCTGGCTTCGGGTGGGCGTGACCCGGTAAACAGCCTGGCTGCCGCCCGTCCGGCTGATTTTGCTCCTTGGCAGGCCTGTATGCGCCCCTGGACCACAGCTTATGTTACAGCCAATGGCAATTGTTTGCCCTGTTGCATTTCCCCCTTTGCGACTGATGATTACGGGAGCCTGGTTTTGGGAAATTTATTCGAGCGCCCGTTCAGCGAAATATGGAATGAGTCGCTTTATCAAAAGTTCAGAACAAACTTGTTAAGCGAACACCCTAACCAGGCGTGTGCCAGTTGCGGTGTTTATTGGAGTTTTTAGCTTTAGAGAATCCGGAGGAAAAATGGTATCAACACAAGCACAAACATATCTTGATGACCTGGAAAAGATTGCTGTTGAGGTGATCCGTCCAAGCGCTGCCGAAATCGATCAGACAGGTACCTTCCCGCGTGCGGCTATGGATGCTTTGAGCAAAGGCGGGCTGTTAGGCTTGATCAGTTCCCAAGAAGTAGGCGGCCAGGGTCAGGGGTTGCGTGCGGCTGCACTGACCATAGAACGTGTTGCCCAGGAATGCGCCTCGACTGCCATGGTGTTATGCATGCACTATGCTGGTACTGCGGTGATCGAAGCCCACGGTCCGCTTGAAGCTCGGAAGGCGATTGCTGCTGGAAAACATATCACCACCCTGGCCTTTTCCGAACGGGGCTCACGCAGCCATTTCTGGGCACCGGTCAGTTCGGCGACCGGTCACAACGGGACGGTGAACCTGGATGCTGCCAAGAGTTGGGTCACCTCGGCCGGGGAAGCAGATAGTTATGTCTGGTCGAGCCGCCCACTTGGAGCCGAGGGTGCCAGCACACTCTGGCTGGTCCCAGCCGACGCAGTCGGGCTTGCGATCGCGGGTACTTTCGATGGCCTGGGATTGAGAGGCAACGCTTCTAGCCCGATCACTGCTAAAAAGGTCGCAGTTGAACGATCCGCGATGCTCGGACCGGATGGCGGCGGGTTCGACATCATGATGTCGATCGTCCTGCCATATTTCCAGATCATGAATGCTGCTTTTTCGATTGGGACCATGCAGGCCGCTACCCGCAAAGCAGCTCAGCATGTTTCTGGAGCGAAGCTTGAGCATTTGGGGAGTTCCCTAAGTGATTTGCCGACAATTCGAGCTTACATTGCTCGGATGCGCCTCAAAACCGACATGGTACGTGCGCTCCTGCTTGACACACTGGATGCTGTTGAGTCTGGCCGCGAGGATACGATGTTGCGTGTCCTGGAAGTCAAGGCCGCGGCGGGCGAGACCTCGACAGAAGTAACCGATCTGGCGATGCGCGTCTGTGGCGGTGCAGCCTTCCGCAAAGATGTGGGCGTTGAGCGTAATTTCCGGGATGCCCGCGCGGCGACCGTGATGGCGCCTACTACCGACGTGCTTTATGACTTTATTGGCAAGTTAGAATGCGGTATGCCGCTTTTCAGCTAGGTTAGACGTTGGATAGTCTCCCACGATTGTGCGTTCGGTTTTTGAACTGCGAAGGTTTATAGATTTTTCTTCGCGTTCTTTGCGTGTTTGCGGTAAATTCAGTTTGACAATTGTCCAACCACATATTCATGGGAGATTGCCAGGCAAAGAAAGGAGAAAAATTGTCCGATGGGAAAACAAACAGATAAACTGGTAGAGATGCTGCTCCTATCTCTCAATGAGAACTCTGGCGGTTTTGTCACACTTGAGCGACGCCGAGTTGGATGACCCGTCCGAGCACCCTTGCGCGATGGGCGGTCCGGTGCGTGACTTACTCACGCATAACATCGACCATGAACAGATGCACGCCGGCCAAGTTTACAGTTTGCGTTATGGTATGAGAAAGATGCAAAAAGGCCAGGTAGACCGGTTGATGGCAGAGACGATCCGTGCCCGCGCAAACCTGATCGCAGCCTTGATCGGGCTGGACGATATGGACCTCGAGGCACGTGCCCCGGATGATGACTGGAGTATCCGCGAAGTCATTGAACACACCATTTATTGGGAGCGGCATTCCATCGACGACCTGGCTGAGAGCAAGCTAAAGCCTCGTTTACCCGCCGATCGCCCGCGGGCCATGCTGGACGTGGCAGATCCTCTGGAAGGGAAGTTGGTCAGCACAGGTGCATCGATCTCAACCGGGAGTGACAGCTAGTCATGACGAATACGTCCGGGCACGACCACCAAGCTGTTCCTGACACCTTAGATAAAAAAATTGTGTCTCCACCTGCAATGCTGTGGAAACTGTGGGTATACACCAACTATGACTGCAACTTGAAGTGTTCGTACTGCGTTGCCAAATCAGGCCCAACCGCGCCACGCCGTGCCCTGGGGTTGGAAAATGTGCAACGTCTGGTTGACGAAGCAGTGAGCCTGGGTTTCGGGGATGTTTTCTTTACGGGCGGCGAGCCTTTCATTCTCGAAGACATTTATGATATGCTGGCCTACTCGGCCAGTCGTGTCAAAACCACCGTGCTGACCAACGCGATGCTCTTGCGCGGAACCCGCCTGGAGAAGCTGGTTGCCACGGCCAGGACGGTTCCATCCGAGAATTTGATCGTCCAGGTCAGTCTGGATGGCGGGCGCCCCGAAGATCACGATGCCTATCGCGGGTCGGGAAGCTGGGAGAAGACAGTCGAAGGAATCCATCTGTTGCAGGAACGCGGTTTCCGGGTCCGGATTGGAACGACCGAGACGCCCGTCAACTCGGCGCACCTGGACAAGATCTGTGAATTGCACCGCAGTCTGGGTATCCCGGACGAAGATCATTTTATCCGTCCGCTGGCAAAACGCGGCTACTCGCGCGAGGGGCTCGAATTGGGGATGCACAACCTGATCCCGGAGATAACAGTCAACCTGGATGGAATCTACTGGCATCCCTTGGCCACCGATACCGATATGCTGGTGAACCGGGAACTGTTCCCTTTGTCTGCGGCAGTCGAAAAAATCCAGGGGCAGTTGAAAACCATCGAAAAGACCGGCAGCGCGCCGCTGATGACTTTTACCTGAGGCTGATTTCTGCTTCCGTGAGAAGCGACTCACAATTAACTTGACGAACCGTATAAATAATCTTAGGATTGATCCTATAATAGAGTGGAAATTTATCCTCAGTCAAACCCCTACCACGATAGAAAGCTCTCAGGAGTTGCAGGTTGAGCCGAACAAACGTATGGTCAAATCCATCCCAGGCCGGAGCAGCCGAAGTAAGCCAAATGGCCGCGTTTCTGGAAGAACGTTCGCGTACCCCGGATATGCTGGAAGTCAATGTGGCAGTTTGCAAAACGCTTGCTCCGGATCCCGGCGAACATATTCTTGAGGTAGGGTGTGGCAGTGGCGTATTGTGCCGGATGGTTGCACCATATCTCCAACCCGATGGATGTGTAGTTGGCCTGGATATTTCAGCGCAGTTTTTGATCGAGGCGCAAAAATATGCTCTCCAAGAGGGAATTGGGGAACAAATCATTTTCGAATGCGGGATAGGCGAATCTTTACCTTATCCCAATGCAACCTTCGATTGTGCGTTTGCCGCCCGTTTGTTGTTACACGCTGGCGATCCGGATGCTGTTGTGCGCGAGATGGTGCGGGTCGTCAGGACGGGAGGCCGTGTCATAGTCATGGACTGGGATTTTGATTCGGTCGTAGTCGATCATTCCGACCGTGAACTAACGCGTCGATTGCTGCACTGGCGCAATGACCATCACGGCGGAGACAATTGGTCCGGGCGGCAATTATGGCGGCGGATGGTAGCCGCTGGCCTCCAATCCCTTTCCGTTCAGCCGGTGGTTACCGTGGTGCATGATGAAGACGGAGGCCTGACTCAATCCTTATGGCGGGCGGCTCAGGTTGCACGAGATAACGGTGGCATCACGCCGGATGAACACGATGCCTGGATACGTGAATTAAAGGAACGCATCCGGGACGGAACTTTCTTCGCCAGCATTGTGTATTTCATCGTTTCAGGGATCGTGCCTTGAACGACCGTGGGTTATTCGCAAATTCAGTAAATCACAGGTTTGTCATTCTGAGGAGCCAGTGTTCTTCTGGCGACGAAGAATCTCCCGTATTTTGCACCTAGACTCTTCGCTCGCAGCGAACGCTCGCTCAGAGTGACATGAAAGTGGAGGCTTCATGGGTTATTCGGTAGGAATTGGATTAACCAACGACTGTAATCTCAATTGCGCTCATTGCTATCGTGACACGGGGCAAATCTGGTCGATCAGTTTGGACCAGGTGAAGCGTATTTGCGAAACGATACCGGTCGATTCGATGGGGATGGGCACGGGTGAAAATGCATTGCACCCGGAATTTATTCCAATCGTCGAGTATTTGCGCGAGAAAGGCATAAAAATTAGTATTGCCTCTAACGGCTATTCCTTGACGGTCATTCCCGAGGAAATCCTTTCGGCCTTTAGTGACGTCGAAGTTTCGATTGATTATCCCACCCAGGAAGAACAGGATGCCTGGCGCGGTGCGGGCAATTGGAAACTCGTCCATCAAGCCATGGAACGTTGCCGCCGAATGGGAATCGACGTTTCGATCCTGGCGACGTTAATGAAGACAAATTACAACAAAATGGACAAGCTGGTAGGTTTAGCTCGTCAAAATGGCGTGAACCTGCGCGTGAACGCCTATCAGGCAGTCAAGACCGATGCTTACCTGCTCAGCTATCAAGAATTCTGGGAAGGCTACCGCAGGCTATTTTCGGAGGGACAGGTGATTTCGTGCAGCGAGCCGGTGGTTCGAGCGGTCATGGGATTCGAGCGGGTGCAATCCCCTTGCGGTCGTCGTAGTATTCGCTTCAATCCGCGCGGACAGGTGATCCCCTGTGTATATTGGCCCACAAATATGACTCCGATGCCCAACCTTGAAGACTTATCCCAGTTAGGTGAGAGGGTGGTTGAGGATGCTTCTTTTCACTCCGCCCGGCGTATTCCCGCAAGCGCATCGGATTGTCCCTGTCAGGGCGGTTGTGCCAGCCGGCGGGCGTTGAATCAAAATTTGGATGCCCATGATCCCTATTGTCCTTGGGTCCGCGGGGACCAAATTGAACTGGAATGGGAAGCAGGTCCAAGTAAAGATTTGATGCGCTCCGGTAATGTCTGCACGACTATCGTTGTTTAGCTGGAAGATAGTGTATTCAGATCGCTGGAGTACTCATGCGAATTGGTGTCGTCATACCGACCTATAACGAAGCGGAGAATTTGCCCAGATTAGTTTCCGCTTTAATTGGGCTTCCATTGGATCTACACTTGCTTGTTGTAGATGATAATAGTCCAGATGGAACGGGTCATCTTGCCGAGAGATTATCTGCGGCAAACGTTGGAAGAATAGCGGCACTCCATCGACCTCAAAAATTGGGTCTCGCCTCAGCCTGTCTTCAAGGGTTTCGCTATTTTCTGAACAAAAAAGTGGATGCGATCGCTCAAATTGATGCCGATTTTTCCCATGAACCTACAGCAATGATTGCCATGGCAAAGCGTTTAGAGACCAGTGATCTGGTTCTCGGTTCTCGATATATTCCGGGAGGAAGTGTCGATAAACGCTGGTCATTCAGGCGGAGAAGTCTTTCGGCTTGGGGAAACTTGTATGCACGTCACATTCTAAGACTCCCTTTCCATGATGTGACAACCGGATACCGACTCTGGCGTTTCAAAGCGCTAAAAGGTATCCCGCTTAACCGCGTTCGATCGAAGGGCTACGTGTTCCAGGTCGAAATGGCGTATCTTGCACATCGACTGGATTATGTGATAGATGAGGTTCCAATCTTTTTTGCTGAGCGACAAAGCGGAAAAACGAAGATGTCATTTCAAATCCAGCTTGAGGCAACTTTGCGTGTTTGGCAAATGCTCTTTATTTATCGCGACATTCACCGTTCTAATCCAGTAATGAGTATAAAAAGGACACTTTGAAAATGTAACGGGGTCCGAAGCGGAACCTCACAGGATATAAATATGCCACCCAAAGCTTGGAAAACCCTTTCTAGTCGTCCGGTTTATGAGAACCCGTGGACGTCGGTCCGAGAAGATATTGCCGAGATGCCAAACGGCAAGACAACGATCTACGGTGTTGTCGAATGTGGCCATTGCGTTGGTGTTTTGCCCTTTCTCGATGACCAACGCGTTGTGCTGGTTCGGCAATATCGATATGTCTTCGGTGAAAATAATCGCTGGGAGATGCCGACTGGAGGAGTAAATCCCGGTGAGGCGCTGATTGAGGCGGCGCACCGTGAATTACGTGAGGAAGTGGGCTATGAGGCTGACGAGTTGGAACAGATCAGTACTTACTACACGAGTAAATCCATCCTACAGGAGATCGCGCATCTCTATATCGGACGGAAGCTCAGGCAGGTACAGGCCGTGCCGGACGAAACAGAATTTTTGGAGGTTGAAACATTCTCGTTTGATCGCGTGCTCCAGATGGTGTTAGAGAGCGAAATTCGAGACAGTATGACCATGTTGGCGGTACTGTACGAAGCCCGCCAGTTGGGATTGTAAGATTTCTATGCAATTTTTAATCGCCTGTTATGTTCCAAAGAATGGAGGTTCTGATGGAAAAGCTGCTCAAACCTGATAACACCTTGGTGGATGTTGTGAGTCGGGCAGGTATGTTTATTTCTCGGGTGATCTTTGGCTATTTATGGTACACCCAGCTGCTTTGGAAGCTGCCGCCCACCTTTGGGTGCCCGTCGAATTTCGCGGTGACCGCGGATATTCATGCGCGCACGTCTGGCCTTTGTGATTGGGTCGGCATCATGACGCTCTATTCAAAGTGGCCGTTGCAAGCCTCGCTTGTGAAGCAATTTGTCGTCCCGAACATGGCTTGGTTCGGATGGGTCGTCTGGCTGATGGAGGCGTTCGTGGCCGTGACCCTGATCCTAGGACTGTTCACCCGGCTGGGAGGCCTGGCAGGTTTGATTCAGGCCATCAACCTATACATCGGCGTGACCGCTGCTCCCGGGGAATGGTACTGGACCTATGGCATGCTTTCCCTCTTGAGCTTGGTTTTCGTGGCGGTGCCTGCTGGGCGCATCCTGGGCCTGGACGCATGGTTGCGTCCGCGTCTTCAGGCTGGAGCGGAGCGAGGAAATGGCCTGGCAAAGATTCTGTTACCCCTGACTTGATTCTGAAAAGGAAGTGATGTCCCGTTCCCGAAAATGGACTCTCGGTATATCAGGATTCCTTTTGATCGCCACCTGCGTCTGGGCTCTGACCCTTGGTGACCTTCGCAAGAACACGCTTACCTTTGAGTACCTTTTCTTTTCAGCTTTCATCCTATATGGAATTGCCTGCTTTTTGGCTCTGGGAACGGAGCGAGTTATTGATCGCCCCATTGTTTTTGGGATTCTGGGAGTGGCCCTCTTGATGCAGGCCCCCCTGGTTTTTATGCATCCAACCCTTTCCGACGATATGTACCGTTACGTGTGGGATGGCAGGGTGCAGGCCCAGGGCATCAGTCCGTACCGTTATCCTCCCGTGGCCTCGGAACTGGCCTCCCTACGGGACAATAAAGTCTATCCTTTTATCAACCGAAAACCTGCTGTGACCATTTATCCGCCGGCTGCGGAGGCTGCGTTTGCTCTTCTGTGGCGTATTTGGCCTGATAACGTTCATTGGTTCCAGGCAGCGATGGCTACGCGTGGAGGCTACTGGGCGGGGTCTCTCCTCCTGGGACTGCTGCGCGACCTGGGCCTCTCGCCAGCACGCGCACTCATTTACTTGTGGTCCCCTCTGTTGGCCTTTGAAACCGCTCATTCCGCACACGTTGACGGCTTGCTGCTGCCGTTTTTGGTAGGGGTCTGGTGGGCACGGGTTCGGGAACGGGACGGTTTGACAGGTTTTTTCCTGGGGATTGCGGCGGCCATGAAACTTTACCCGGCGCTGCTTCTGCCCTTTTTATGGCGTCCCCGTCACCCTCAGGGACGCTGGCGTATGCCATTGGCTTTTGGATTGACGATGGGGTTGTTCTACCTGCCCTATGTGCTGGCGAGTGGCTGGGGAGTGCTTGGGTATTTGCCTCGCTACGTCAAGGAGATGTTTAACGTCAGCCCTCTTGTCTCTGCCTTGAACCACATGTTTGACGGCCTCGAGCTTGGTCTACCCAATATGTTGATACCGCTAGCCTTGGTCATCACCCTCATCGCTGCCGGTTGGGCGATCACGCATCCGGCTCCGGATGCCAGAACTGCTTTGCGGCGCTGTATCCTGCCAATTGGCGTGCTTACCCTACTTTCTCAGGATCTTTTTTCTTGGTATATGCTCTGGCTCCTGCCGTTGATCGCGATCTTCCTGACTCCCTCGGACAAGGGCTTGGGAATTTTGAAATTTCCACAACTGGACGCCTGGACAGGTTGGTGGTTATTCTGTGGGTTAATTGGTTTGTCGTACACAGTCTTTATCAACGGGAGACCGATCAAAACTGCCACCCTGGCTCAATTCCTGCCGTTATATCTGTTCCTGCTGATTGACTTTATGAGGCTTCATGGAATCCGTGCGCTCGCTGTCAAATATTCATCTTAGCTTACCTGCTTCATTCCGTTTGGCCGGTGTGGGTCTGGTCAGTCTGTTTATTTACATTCTGGCATTTTTGTTACCGGCAAACCTCTTGACCCTTTTCCGCCAACCGCGTCTGGATGCATACTTATTGTTTCGGGGCGGTACTCCAGCCTATCTGCATTTGATTATCGCCTTTGCGATCCTGGGCTTGTTATATTGGGAAGGATATCACCTGGTTAGCCGTCATGTTCAGGGGCGGGCTGCATGGATCATCGTGGTTGGCGGTATGTTGGCTTTTATTGCAATCTTTTTATTCATGGCACCCTTTGACGCAGCTGACATTTACGACAACATCTTGCATGGCCGCATCTTGGGCGTCTATAGCGCCAATCCGTTTGTGCAGGTGATTGCGGATTATCCAGGAGATCCGTTTTTTCAGTATACGGCCTGGAAACAGGCACAATCTGCTTATGGTCCTATCTGGGAACTGCTGGCCGGTTTGGCGGCTCGTCTGTCTGGGGATGGCATCATTGCCAATGTCATGGCCTTTAAGCTCCTACCAGGCCTGTTTCATCTGGCCAGTGTGGGCCTCGTATTCTTGTTTTTACGGGCTAAGGCGCCAGAGAAGGCCTTGGGTGGTGTGCTGTTATTAGGCTGGAATCCGGTCTTGCTATTTGAAACCTGGGGAAACGGTCATAACGATATGGCCATGACCTTCTGGTTTTTGATGGCATTTTGGTGGATAAGCAGGCGAGATTACACCTTAGCGGTGCTTTCTTTGTTATTGGGAGCACTGGTAAAGTTCATTCCGATCTTATTGATTCCCGCTGTTGTGGTCCTCGCCTGGCGCGACCTGCGCAAAACCAACCTTCGGCTTGCCTTCCTCGCAAAAACCGCGATGATAGGCGGCCTGTTAACGGTGCTTTTGTATGCCCCGTTTTGGAATGGACTTACAACGCTGGATGTTGGTAGGCGCATGCAACTCTTCACCACTTCTCTTCCCTCAACGATCTATAAAGCACTGAGGCCATTTCTGGGCGCGAATGAAGCCGGACAGATCGTCAGCATCTGTGCGCTTGGCTTGCTGTTTCTATTTGTTCTTTATCAATCCCTATCCGTCGGAAAAGGCGATCCAGCGGACGATTACCTTCGAGCTACGTTCAACATCCTTGCTTTCTATTTACTGGCAGTTTGTTTGTGGTTTCATCAATGGTATGGTCTCTGGCTGATTACGCTGACTCCACTGCTGAGCAAGAGGCATCAACGTTTCGCCCTGTTCTTTGGATTTTGGATTCTGAGTCAAAAATTGTGGTTTGGGCCCTGGCTCGTTCCAGAGATAGTAAGAGCCACGCCGGGGCAGGTCGTTTGGCTAGAAGCCCTGCTCGCGTTAGGAGTTCTGGGCCTACCCTGGCTGTACGCCTTGTGGAACATCTGGAAGGATAGACGCATGAGGGACATTTATGGCGCAGCCTGAGAATAGAAACGCCCTGATTGTGGTGGCCAAACGCCCGGCGCCCGGAAATACCAAAACTCGTCTCTCTCCGCCGTTGAGTCCTGAACAAGCCAGCGCCTTGTATGAATGTCTCCTGGCCGATACACTCGATCAGATCCGTCAGGTGGAAGGTGTGGAACGGGTAATCGCTTACCTTCCGGCAGACGCTCGCGACTACTTTCATCGCTTGGCACCGGACTTTCAACTGATTCAACAGGAAGGCCCAGACTTGGGTGCCCGCCTCGATCACGCCCTGACCTCGTATCTGTCACGCGGTTACGCACACGCAGTCATCATGGACAGCGATAGTCCCACGCTTCCCGCGAGTCATCTCTCGCAGGCCTTTACGGCCCTGTCGGATGGCGCGCAGGTGGTGCTGGGTCCCTGCGAGGACGGGGGCTACTACTTAATCGGGTGCAATCAACCGGTCCCGCGCCTGTTGCGGGAAGTTCGCATGAGCACGCCGACCGTGACCGCAGATACAATCGCCTTGGCGAGCGAGGAGGGTTTACATCTCACTCAATTGCCGGCTTGGTACGATGTGGATGATGGAACTCGTTGCTCCGGTTAGCGCAGGAAATCGACGGGCTTGATGCGCGCATAGCGGTCCATACACGTCGCTTCCTGGACCAGGACCCGATCCGGCTCCTGTTACGAGGGGCAGGTTCAAGCTGAGGGCGGTGACCGTGATCATCCCGGCCGCTAACGAGGCCGGCAATATCCGGCGGCTGGTGGAAGAGGTTCATGCAACCATGTCAGTTAGTGTGATCGTGGTAGATAACGGTTCGACTGATGACACTGCCCAGGAAGCTGCAAGCGCGCGAGCTAAGGTGGTCAGCGAGCCACGACGAGGCTATGGTTACGCCTGTGCCGCTGGTGTTGCCGCAGCGGGAGATGCGGATATACTGGTCTTCCTGGATGGAGATTATAGTTTTTCGCCGGCCGACCTGCCCTCACTGCTAGCGCCAATTCTAGAGAATCAAGCTGATCTGGTGATGGGTTCACGCGAACTGGGCCACATCGAGCCCGGTGCTATGTACCCTCAGCAACGCTTCGGGAATTGGCTGGCCTCGCGCTTGATGAACATTCTGTATGGGCTGTCCATTACCGACCTGGGACCCTATCGCGCCATTCGCGGAGAACTGCTGCGCGAATTGAACATGCAGGAAACGACGTATGGCTGGCCGACAGAGATGATCGTGAAGGCAGCCCGTCGCAAAGCGCGGATCATCGAGGTGCCTGTCAGCTACCGAAGCCGCTTATCCGGTCAATCAAAAGTCAGCGGAACGATCCGCGGAACGTTATTGGCGGGCTGGTATATCCTAGGGGTTACCTTCCGCTATGCATGGAAAATACGCTGAGTATCTAATTTCACCTTGGAAATTCGCGATCAGCGATTAACTTTTTTTAGTGCGTGCAAGGTGATTACTTTTGACGGGCAGGAGGAAGTAAACAAATGGTGATGACGCAGCAAATGAATGTCGGTCCGGCGGCTGGCAGAGTATTGGCTCGGCCTTCGACATCGCTGGCTCCGCGTATTGTGATTCTCGGCGGTGGATTTGCCGGAGTCACTACGGCGATGGAATTGGCCAAACGCTGTGCCGGTGTCTTACCGGTACACATTACGCTGGTGAGTAAGCAGAATTTTTTTCTCTTTACGCCCTTGCTAGCGGAAGCGGCCACTGGCGCCGTCGAAACACGTCATGTTCTCTATCCGATTCGGCATTTGTGCGGCCCGTGGGGCATCGAATTTGGGGAAATGTCAGTCGAATCCATTGCCTTGGACCAACGCCGTATTATTGTCCGCCACCGCCGGTCATCAGTTCGCCAGCAGGTGCATTATGATAAGTTGGTTCTTGCGCTCGGAGCGGCTCCAAATGTTGCCGCGGTGCGGGGAGCAGCGGAGCATGCGCTTCCCTTCAAGGGAGTGGGCGACGCGGTCCTGATTCGAAATCACGTCATTGATCTCTTTGAAGCGGCCGCTTTGAGCGATGACTCGTGGGTGCGACAGCGTCTACTCACCTTTGTCGTGGTTGGGGCCGGACACGCAGGTACCGAGTTGATGGCCGCCTTGGAGGAACTGGCGCGCGGTATTCTGCTTCGCCATTATCCTTCGATTCCCCGTGATAGCATCCGCCTCGTTCTGGTCGGCAGTTCCGTCCTGCCTCAAACCGCAACTCACTTGGCTGCTTACACAACAGAGCAACTTTTAAAACGAGGCATCGAGTTGGAAATGGCCCGCGCCGCTGAAGTGACGGCTGATGGTCTCAAACTTCAAGATGGACAATTCATCCCCAGCCATTGCGTCATCTGGACCGCGGGAAATCGAGTGAGCCCGGTGATTGCCAATCTCCCACTTGCCAAGGCGAAGGATGGCCGGCTGAAGGTGAACGAATTTTTCGAGGTCGAGGGAATCCGTAATGTGTACGCATTGGGGGATATCGCCGCACAGATTAATCCTCACACGAATGCGCCCTACGTGGCAACGGCCCAAGTGGCTGTTCCTCAGGCGCGTTCGCTCGCGGCTGTGATCGAGGCTGACCTGACAGGCCGCGAGAAACGACCGTTCCGCTTCAAATTGCTGGGAGAGATGGTGCCATTGAGTCGGCGGACGGCTGTGGCGGACCTGAGTGGAATCAAAGTAACCGGGCTACTGGCTTGGTTTATTTGGAAGGTGCTTTACATGCTCAAACTCCCGACATTGACAGCTCGCATTCGAGTGATCTTGGATTGGACGGTGGAACTGTTCTTCGAGCGGGATGTCTCGGAATTGACAGTGGAGCAGGGAGGAGGAAGTTGAGATGCAAAAACTTTCGACGAAGCTAACCAAGAAGGCACGTCTGCCGGTCTGGCGGAGACTCGCCTGGCGGCTGGGCGCCAGTTTTCTGCTGGTGACGGCAATTACAATTCTTTTGAGCGGATTCCTGCAGTATCGCGCTCAGGAGCAGGATCTGCGTGAGACACTGGGGTCACTGTTGTTGAGTATCGCGCGCACGGGCGCGTTGCTGGTAGACCCACAACTGCATGCTGAGGTTGAAGCCACACTGACTCAGGACACCGAGGCTTATCGCCAGTGTCCGCGCGGCTCTGGCGATGATCCAGGATGAAAACCAGATCGAAACGCCAATTTACACACTGACGGGCTTCGATGCCGACAATCGGCAGGCGCACTTCATGGTGACAAGCCGCGGTCCCGGGGCTCCTGGAGAACCTTACCCGCTTGTGCCGGAACTGGTGGACCCACTTGGCCGGGCCTTCCGTGAAGGAGTGCCCACCTATACCGACATTTACAAGAATCAGTCGGGCACATGGATTACAGCTTTCGCGCCGATTCGGGATGCGCAAGGCCGGGTCTTCGCAGTGCTGGATGTGGATTACCGTGTTGAAGTTTACCTTAACC
Source organism: uncultured Chloroflexia bacterium (assembly GCA_963785535.1). Taxonomy (GTDB): domain Bacteria; phylum Chloroflexota; class Anaerolineae; order Anaerolineales; family Villigracilaceae; genus JAABUE01. Next base: position 93,537 of record CAWAVQ010000036.1, read on the forward strand.
GGCTCGCCGAGGTCCGCCGGCGGCTTTACCTGAATTCGCTGGCGGGTGCGCTGCTGGCCCTCGTAATTGGCGTGCTGATTGCACGTCAGATCACCCAGCCTCTCGCGCAGCTCTCAGCGCTCGCCCGGCGGGTGGTCGAGGGTGACCTGAGTGCCCGAGTCCACATTTCCGCTGTTGATGAGATTGGAATGCTTGCGAATGTATTTCACTTGATGGTCGAGCGTGTCCAGGTCTCACACCGAAGTGTGGTGGACGTCCTGGTGCGGGCATTGGAGGCGCGGGGAGGTGAAGCCGGTTCGCTGCAACGAGTGGCAAACGCGGCGGTCACGTTGGGTGACCACTTGGAACTTTCCGCAACCCAACGCGAGGCACTGGAGCTGGGTGCCCTTGTACACAACATTGGTGAGGTCCGTATTCCCGAAGCGTTGCTGCTAAAATCTGAGCCTCTCACGGCGAACGAACAGCAAATTATGGAACAGCATCCGATGTGGGGTATGGAAATTCTGGAGACGGTCCCCCTTTTGACTCCGGCGCTGGATGTGGTAGGCGCGCATCACGAGCGCTACGATGGGACTGGCTATCCACAGGGGTTGCGCGCTGAAGAGATCCCGCTCACGGCTCGCATCTTTGCTGTGGTGGACACCCTTGATGTGATGACTCACGACGGACCCAACCGGCGCGCTCACCCGTTGTCCGAGGCTTTGGAGACACTAAAAACGGAGTCAGGGAAACAATTCGACCCGAGAGTTGTAGAAGCCGTTCTGAGCATTTCAGAGGATCAATGGGCTGAACTCCTCCAATGCCAGACTTCGGATTAGAACGGTAAGATGGTTGGATACCTGACCTGGATGAGTAAGAGGTCGGCTACTTTTGTGGGGGAAGGTTCAAGGATGAGGGCAGTAACGACTTCAGCGTAAATACATCTTGGGGCAAAGCGATTTCCTGCTCTCCAATCTGAATGGTCCCGGCCGTCATTGGATCATAGTCCAGAACAAGGGCCGCTAGCTGATCTCCCTGCCGATAAAGATCAGTAACAATGGCATTCTGCGCCGAAAGCAAACCAAATGAGTCCGGCCATTCGGGAGCCGATGGCGTGTCCTCGAACTGCCTGATAGGCGTGGCTTCGTCGAATGGGAGTTGCACGTTGATATGCCCATCGCTGTGCCAGGCTGGGATCAGCGGCTGGTTGAACTCGTAGGCCGCCAACCAGGGTTGGGCCTCGACCGCCGTTCCAGCTATGTGGGAGGTAGGCATATCGCAGGTGGTGGATGCCCGGGTCGGTCAGACCTTCCGGGTCTTTGGTGACCTGCCGGACCAGCATAAAACTGCGTGTGGGGCCGCCGCCCACACCCTGCAGGCCATGCGTGATGAGGGTCAGGCCGAAATCCGCGTTGGAGACGTCGCTCCAGTACATGATCGGATAGAAGATCGAGCGCCGGTAGGTGCGGTCACCCGGGGCAATGGGACGGGTATCAATCGTATGTTCGAAGTCTCCAAAACCAAGATCATCGGTGCGCGTAGCGGTATCCAGAACCGTCGGTGTTTCGACCAGGGCAGTGGTTTCCGGTAAAGCGCTGATATCCAGCCCTACTTCAATCAATGGATCGTCTGCCCGCAAAGTCACAGTTTTGACCACCTGTTGGCCGCCAAGTGTGAGCGTAGCCTGCACGCGTGCCACGAGCGGGCCAGACGCCAGGACCGTAAGTTGGGCCGAAACCTGACTCTCGCGGGCGCGTTCCTGGACGAAAGTGGCTCCGTACACGTCTCCGCTATCATCCCAGTATGTGATGTCATCGCCGAACGCGGAGAGCAATTCATGTGAAGCATCTGCTTTGTCTGTGAGTGTCAGGCTGGAGAAGGTCCCGCCGTGGTCGCCGTCGAGTGTGACAGAGACGAGGTCGTTCGTGAGCGTCACACGATTGCCATTTTGGGTGATCCGAACAGGATGGTCGATACTTGCCTGTCCGCTGCTCAGACCTGTGTAGCCAAGTGCCGGGACATCCTCCACGCGAAAGGCCAGGCCATTTGTGCCAATCTGCTGCACAGGTCCGGGCAAAGAACGAACGTCTGGTAAATCGCCGGTCAGTTCGATGATCCCGGAGCGGGGCCATGAAGTCGGATTGAAGATCACCACAGGCGCAGAGACATGCCCGACGATGCCAGCCAGAGTGTTTGCCAGAGCGTCTTTGGCTGAAGCGACGGTACGCTCATAGCGTGGACGTTGGCTGCTCTCCCAGACCAAATCATAGCTGACGCCCGAGATGTTGTCGTAATGAGCGTTGAAGGCAGCCAAATTCCAGGCGTCCGGGGCGGGCTTATCAAGGAACAATCCAAATTTGTCGGCAGCGGTCAGGTAATATTCACTTTCCTTATCTGCTATTTTTGCTGCCGGACGGGTATCATAAAAGGCCTGCCAGATTGGGTTGAGATCGGTCGTGATTTCGGGCAGCGACTGCGTTTCCAGATATTGAAAGGCGCTTTCGGGGTCAGAGATTACCAGCAGGGTGTTTTGGTCACTCGCGTTCCAGCGATCGACAAGCGATAGCAGGTTGGCTTGCGGGTCGAAAAAATCGAAGCCCACTGGCAGGAGCAGGTATTTAGAGCTGGTTTGTTTGAAGTCAGCATCAATGGTCTTGCGGAGTTCGTCCAGTTGGGCATTTGGATCCGTGCGCTGGTAGATGTCAGCCCAGGCGGTAGGATAGCTGCCATAAGAGACCAACACACGCCCGGCCATGTCCGCTGGCGCTGCAGGACTGGTCCAGTAAAATGCGGGCGGCAACGGTTGGCATTGCTGGTAATCGGGATCGCAACGGCCCTGATGACGTCCAATGTAGAGATAAGGAATTTTGAATTGTGTCAGGAAGGTGGGAAAGGCGGCCGAATTGCCAAAGGCATCCGATTGCCAGGCGGTATGCGGAACATATTCGGGACCGAAGGTTTGGGAAATCCAGGCCTGGCCGAGTTGCAGGTTGTGCACCTGTATGGAAGGGGCTACCAGGCTGGTGTCAGGCTGGGTGATCCCGGCCCAGGCAAAGGTGAGTTGCCGCTTCCGAACCAGGTCGACGAGATCGGCGCGTTCGTCGGGATGGGTATCCCAGAAATGCTGGACGAACAGAACCTGTTCCAGGGTGAAGCGAAAACGAGGATATTGTTTGGCTAGCTGGATCGCTTTGAGGATGTTCTGGTCAGCAAGCTGACTGTACGCATCAAAGTTTTGGTGCCAGTCTGTATCCCAATGAGAGAATGGTACCAGGAACACGACTCGTTTGGCGCTAGCGATCATGGCTTGCGTCTCGGCATCAAAATTGGGATGCAAAATCTCTGGCGTGCTTTTTGCTACAGGCTGCTGGTTGCCGCTGTACAGGATGATCAAACTCCCGATCCCCAGTGCGGCCAGTACGAAGAAGATGACCCACTTATATTGCGAGAGTTTCATGGCTTCAGAGCTCAATTCCAGCCGATTCCCATACTTGTCGGAATAAATCAATCGATCAAATTGATCGGGCGCAGAGAGGCTGAAGATGGCGAGTGCTGCCGTGCCATGTCCCGGCTGGATCGTCTGGGTATGAAATTTTTCGATGGCAGTGCGGGGATCAATCGTCTGGGGTAAGAGGCTATCGCCGCTTGGCGTAGTGAGACTCAAATTTTCCGGGCCGACTGTGATAGGTGCCTGGCCTTCGTCGGTCAGGACGAACACCAGCATCAAGAAGACACCACCGGCGGGCGGTTTGGTGCCTCCAATTGCGCTGGCGGCTGCAATTTGATCGACTTGTAGACGCAAGTCGCCGCCTTCGGTGCTGAGCGGCAGGTCTGCGTGGGGTGGTGTAGCGGCTGGCTGGTAGTTGCCCAGCGGTGGGTAAAAGCCGTCAACCTTGCTGCCCGACATTTGCCCCCCGAACGTCTGATAGGCATTGGCGGCTGTCAGAGGCGCCTGGAGGGAAATCTGGTTCTGGCTCAGTTCATATGCGATGGAATCGTAAATCTGCTGATCGGTCAAAGCCCGCAAATTGGGTTCGTCCCCGCTGCGAATCACATCGAATACGATCTCGGCGTTGGGATGGCGCGTCTGGAAATCATCGCCGACCAACGGCCAGACCGAGAAGCCATTGCCGGAGCGGAGACCTGCACCATCCGTGCCATGGCAGGTACTGGTTGCGCAGGTTTGGTGGTAAATTGGCGCTCCACTGGCCAATTGGCTTTCTATCGAGGTTGGTGGAGGATTTGTGACCGTCTTCGGGTTACAGGCGTACAGACTGTTGAGCAGGAAGAAAGCACAACCCAATAAAGTAACAGTCAACCCGGATTTTCCAGTCACAATCAGAGTTTACCACCTTGACGAGGCTTACAACACGTTCTAATCTAAAGCACATCCGATCACTTGTGCGCTGCCCTGAAGCGTTCAACGTCGATCCTGAGCGTATTTCCACCTGGCGTTGGATGGCCCCCGACGATCTCAAAGGCGTGGTGGTGTTCCTGGCTTCGCCCGTGGAAGAATGGTATTCTATAAGTCATAACTTACAAAACCCGCAGAATGAATTTTATAGAAAGGATGTGTGTTATGGAATACCGCACGTTAGGCCGCTCCGGAGTGCTGGTCTCGCCCTTATGTCTGGGGACCATGAATTTCGGTGGGCCAACCAGTGAAGAGGATTCTTTTGCAATCATGCAGAAAGCGGTGGAAGGCGGGATCAATTTTTTCGATTCTGCCAATGTTTACAACCAAGGCGAGAGCGAGCGTATCACAGGCAAGTTCCTGAAAGAGAGCAATTTGCGTGAGCAGGTCGTCCTGGCGACCAAGGTATATGGGCGAGTTGGCGATCTGCCTAACGAGGGCGGCTCGACCCGCTACCACATCCTCAAAGCCTGTGAAGATTCACTCCAACGCTTGCAGACCGATCACATCGATCTGTACCAGCTCCACCGTCCGCCTTTGACGCATCCACAGGATGAGACCCTGCGTGCCTTCGATGACCTGATCCATGCTGGCAAAGTGCGTTACATCGGTTGTTCCACGCATCCGGCCTGGATGGTGATGGAAGCCCTGTCCCTCAGCGAACGCTACAACCTGAACCGCTATATCAGTGAACAGCCTCCCTATAATTTGCTGGACCGCCGCATCGAGAATGAACTGATCCCATTGTGCCAGAAATACGGCCTGGCGATCATGCCCTGGTCGCCGCTGGCCATGGGCGTCCTGGCAGGCCGCTATACCCAGGCTGGAAATTATCCGGAAGGTTCACGCGCCCAACGCTGGGACAATAATATGGGCCGGGAGCGGATCACCCAACGTGGCATAGAAGTGGGCCAGGCCGTGAGCAAAATGGCGCAGGAACGCGGCTTGACGGCTTCGCAATTGTCTCTGTTGTGGGTCAAAGACCAGCCGGGCATCACCGCGCCTATCATTGGCCCGCGTACGCTGGCGCATCTTGGAAGATGCGTTAGGCATCCTCGAGAAAACACTGGACGACTCAGATCGCCCGCTCTTCGATGAACTTGTGCATCCCGGCAACGCGGTGGCAGATTTCCATAATTCGAATGACTGGATGAAAACCCGCATCGTTTCCTGATGAACACCACTCTCGACCCCGATCGTTATTTCTCACCCGACCCTGCCACGCGCGAGGTTGCGCGCGAGCTGTATCAAACCGTTGCGGCGTTTCCCATCTTTTCCCCGCACGGTCACGTCGACCCGCGTCTCTTCGCCGACCCCAACGCAACCTTCGGCTCGCCCGCTGACCTGTTCATCATCCCCGATCACTACGTCACGCGCATGTTGTACTCGCAGGGCATCCCACTGGAAAAACTTGGCGTGCCACAGATCGCTCACCGCGGAGACGCTGAGAACGCAAAGCAAGAAAATAAAAAACTCCGCAACTCTGCGGTGAATTCGCACCGCCTAATCTGGCGCATCTTTTGCGAGAACTTCCATCTCTTTCGCGGGACGCCCAGCGGCATCTGGCTGACGGATGAACTCGCCAGCGTTTTTGGAGTAGAAGAGAAGCCGAACGCCTCGAACGCCGACCGGTTGTTTGATACCATTTCCGAAAAATTAGCCTCCCCCGAGTTTTCGCCACGCAGCCTCTTCGAGCGCTTCCACATCGAGGCCCTGTGTACCACCGATGCGGCCACCGACACGCTCGAACATCACCAGGCCATTCGTGACTCTGGTTGGAACGGGCGCATCCTCCCAACCTTCCGCCCCGATGCGGTGGTCAATCTGGATGCATCCAATTGGCGAGCAAACATCGATAAACTCATGTGAAGTCAGCGATGTGGATGTTGCTGGATTACAAAGCATTCATTCGTGCTTTGGAACAGCGACGCGCCTTCTTCAAATCCATGGGTGCGACCGCCACCGATCATGCTGCGCTGACACCTGCTACTGCCGAATTAACTCCCGTCGAGGCCGAGACGATTTTCCAGCGCGCACTCAAAGGTGAAGCGGATACATCCGATGCGGCGCGCTTCACCGCGCACATGCTGATGGAGATGGCGCGTATGAGCATCGAAGACGGCCTGGTCATGCAATTGCACCCCGGTTCCTGGCGCAACCACAATGAGGTCATCTTCCAAACCTTCGGCCCCGACAAAGGCGCGGACATTCCGCATCCAAACCGAATACACGCGCAACTTGTTGCCATTGCTCAATAAATACGGCAATGACCCACATCTCACGCTGATCCTGTTCACGCTCGACGAGACAACCTATTCGCGCGAACTGGCTCCCCTGGCGGGACATTACCCCGCGCTCAAGCTGGGTCCGCCCTGGTGGTTCTTCGACAGCCTGAACGGCATGGCGCGTTACTTCGACCAGGTCATGGAGACGGCGGGCATCTACAACACCGCCGGCTTCAACGACGATACGCGCGCCTTCTGTTCCATCCCGGCCCGGCATGACGTCTGGCGGCGCGCCTCTGCGAACTGGCTGGCGGGGTTGGTTGTGCGCCACATTATTGATATGGATGATGCACTCGAGATGATTAACGAACTCGCGGTTGGTCTGGCGAAACAGGCGTACAATTTATAAGGGCAGCGTTTGACGGCAGTTCGTTAGAGCGCCTGGCGCAAACTTTGTGGCTGAATCATTCTCCCAACTCAAATCCTTTTTAAACACCCAAGGCAAGGGTCTATCCCTGTTGCTGATGATGGCGTTCGGGATACTCTTCCCGCAGGCGCATGTCGTTTCGTTCCTGATCCAATATCTGTTGATGGTGATGCTGTTCTTTGCGTTCCTGGATATTGAATTCAAGCCGCAGACTTTTCAAAAGAGCGTGATATGGGTTTTGCTGGTGAATGTGACCTTGGCGTTCATCAGTTATGTGTCCTTAGCGAGGTTCAACATCACGCTTGCGATGGCAGCCTTCATGACCGCCATCGCCCCGACTGCCATTGCTGCACCGGTTGTTATCAGTTTCATCGAACGTGAAGTGGAATACGTTGTCGCTGCCGTATTGGTAACCAATGTCGCCTGCGCCATCATCGTCCCGATTGCCTTGCCATCTCTGCTCGGCGCGGCAGCTACACATCTCTGTCTGGGAAGTGTTACAGCCAGTTTTGATGGTGATGTTCGTGCCGTTGATTCTGGCGCGGCTGGCTGGATATCTGCCATCGAACGCACAAAGCGCGATTTCGTAAAGGGAAGACTTTTTCCTTTCTGGTCTGGTTGGGGAATCTGTTCATCATCAGCGCCAACGCGTCGAATTTTCTGCGCAACGGTGACGGCAATTCAAGGGCCACCTTGATTGCGATTGCCCTGATTTCTCTCGCTATTTGCATCACCAACTTTGGCATTGGCGCGCTGCTCGGTGGCCGACTGCACTGGCAGGAGAGCAGTCAATCGCTCGGACAAAAGAATCTCTCGTTCGTCATCTGGGTCGCGCTGACGTTCATCAATCCGCTCGTGGCAATTGGGCCCATGTTTTACATCCTGTATCATCACCTGTACAATTCCTGGTTGATTTATCAATTCGAGAAGGGGCGTGCTGTATGAAGGTCCGTTTCTTTATCGTGATGGGAGTCTCTGGGTGTGGCAAATCAAGCGTAGGTAAAGCGCTTGCGGAACGATTGGGATGGGATTTTTACGATGCCGACGATTTCCATCCGCCCGAAAATGTTGCCAAAATGGCAAACGGGATTCCGCTCGACGATTCAGACCGTGCCCCCTGGCTTGCTTCACTGCACGATTTGATCTCATCTTCGCTGGAAGCGAATAAGCCCGGCGTGTTGGCCTGTTCCGCGCTCAAGGAGCGCTACCGCCAGACGCTTTTGGATGGTAACTCCGATGTGCAGATCGTCTATCTGAAAGGCAGTTATGATCTGATCTGGTCGCGCATGGAAAAGCGGAAGGATCATTACATGAAGCCGCATATGTTGAAGAGCCAGTTCGACGCACTTGAGGAACCAACCAATGCTTTAGTTATAGATGTTACATTGACAATCAACGATATTGTGCGAGAGGTATTGAAACGCGTAGAATAAAAAAGTGAGAATTATAGCTACTTTGTAATGCGGTCGAATTCTTTTCATAAGAAACTTGGTTAGAATTTACCAAACTTTCTTGTCAATACTCCGGCGAGGATTTAACCAACGGTCATTCAAAAATTTCAGACAGAACAAGGATATTGTGCCGATCCCAACTCAGTTATAGTTCAAAGTTAGAGAGGAATTGAGTACAGTTACCAGAAAAGAATATCTGGTCCATTGCTCGATAGAATTGATATTCATGTTGAAGTTCCGGAAGTGATATAACAAGTTGAGCAGCGAGCGCTTGAGCAAGTCGTCAGTGTCGATACGAGAGCGGGTCCAAGCGGCAATGGAATGACAGTGCGTCCGGTTTTTTCTACGGGTTGCTGAGTGGTGAAGAACCACAGGAGGCAGTGAATCTGGGTTGGGCACACGGTGCGTTGCTCACCACCTTCCCAGGAGATACGACCATGGCAACCGTGGAGCAGGTGTGTGCTTTCGCCAAAGGCGGCTCGGCGAGAATCCAACGCTAGAAGTACATCCGAAAGTCTTGTAAATCGGGCAGTTTGCTGTGCGCGGCAGGCTGCCCGTACGGATTAAGCGACTTGGCGCGGGTGTAGCGTTTTGCAAGATCCGTGCTATGATGAGTTTGTCGATTTGCCAAAGACAGCGACAGATACCCAAACACTGGCCAGGGCCTTCCAATGACGGATGAACAGGTGCGAGAGCAGGTAGATAGCATTTACCGCGAGCAGTCGCGCCGCATATTTGCCACGCTGGTGCGCTTGCTTGGCGATTTCGACCTGGCTGAAGATGCCTTGCATGATGCCTTTCGAGTGGCGATGGAGCAATGGCCGCGTGACGGGATGCCTGCCAACCCCAGGGCCTGGCTCGTTTCGACGGGGCGCTTCAAGGCCATCGATGCCATACGCCGCTGGCTCCCTTTATCTTGGTTCCAACGCATCGTCAGTAACTCGAATGAAAGATGATGGTGACTATGAAAACACATAACACTGTGAGCAAAGTTGAACTGAAATTTTCATCCCCTGTCGCTGCGGTCTGGTTGTGGCTTTCGATTGGGGCAGCACTGTTGGCTATCGTTGGCAGCATCATTGCTCTGTCTGTGGACAAAATCTATGCTGACTTAACGCCCGCCTTCTTGCCGCAAGCGTTGGCACAGGATATAGCCAATTTGGCGGTTGTCTCTCCGATGTGGCTTATCCTCGCGGCGCTGGCGTTGCGCAAATCACTGCGTGCTTATCTGCTCTGGTTGGGCGTGCTGGCATTTACTATTTATAACTATGTGATATACACATTTTCAGTACCCTTTGGGAGGTTATTCCTGTTATGGGTCGCGGTGTTTGGCATGAGCCTTTATGCGCTGATTGGCGGTATCACAGCGCTTGACCACGCATCCGTTGCGTCATCTTTCAAAAACCGACGCGCGATTCTGGTGGTCGCCTGGTTCTTAATCATTACTGCGATTCTTTTCGGGTTTCTGTGGCTCTCTGAAGATGTGCCGGCTCTGATTTCGAACACAAGACCCCAAAGCCTGATCGACATGGCGCTACCCACAAACCCGGTCCACATCCTCGATTTGGGATTCTTCCTGCCAGCGGTTATCGCTACTGGCGTGCTGCTCATCAAAAGGAAACCGCTTGCATATACCCTTGCGCCATCTTTCATCGTTTTCCTGATCTTGACTGGCATACCAATCTTGATCACACCGGCGGTTCAGGCTGCCCGTGGTGAAAGCGCGGCCTGGGGGGTAGTTGTGCCAATCGGCACTCTTACTGTAATATTGTTGGCATTGCTGGTCTGGTTATTCTCGACAATGCGACCCCAAGAGAAATCTGCCTAATCCGGCGTGGTGTACCCTGAAAGAGGTTGTCGGCTCACTGGTGACATCTGCAACACACCTGTCCCGCGTTGGGCTCTTTCCAAATCTAAAAGGAATCTAAGATGAAGCATATGGTGATCTTACTGGTGGCTATTTCACTTGTCGCTTGTTCAACACCACCGACTTCATCGGTGCAGACAACTAGCCATACGGCTACCCTTCCAAGTGCCACCCGCGCAACACTGACGGTCACGCCAACGCAAACGACCGCCAACACTACGGCTGAAGAAGCCGCGATCAGAGATTTCGTGGAGAACTTCGGAAAGAAACTTCAGACCGTCTCGCTCCTGTCCCCCGATGCTGCGCAAGAGATGCAGGCGCAGTACTCTGAATTCGTATCTCCTGCTCTGCTCGAAACGTGGACGAGCAATGTTTCCGAGGCCCCTGGACGGACTGTTTCCAGCCCCTGGCCCGATCGGATCGATATAACCACCCTGACAAAGGAAGGTTCCGACAGGTATGTGGTTACCGGTTTTATAATCGAGGTCACGAGCGTGGAGATGGCTAACGGTGGGGCAGCAGCCAAGATACCCGTTCATATTGTTGTACAGAAGGGTCAAGGAGGTTGGCTCATTACTGAGTACGCAGAAGAGCGATAAACATAGGAAAGGAACCGCACGAGCATGAAAGCAATTTGTATTACATCCAGGCCAAACCCCGGTGAGCTGGATAAATACCTGGAATTAAAGGATTTCCCCATGCCTGAACCGGGGAAAAACGAGATTCGGATCAAAGTCATAGCATCCACAATTAATATTGATGATGTCCATTTTGCAGAAGATACGATGTTCGGGGGATTACCGGTCAGTCCAAAGCCAAGCCAAAGCAAGCCATACATTCCCGGAACGGATGTCGCCGGTATTGTCGAGGCTGTCGGCCCGGGTGTGAAATCATGGAAAGTCGGTCAAGAAGTGTACGGGATATGTAATCCGATGAGAGGCCGGGGGCCATGGGCGGAATATTGTATTACCAAAAGGGATAATGTCGCAGTGAAACCCAAAGTCTGGGATTATAAAGAAGCGGCCGCATGTGCGTTGGCTGGAACGGTCGCCGTCAGCATGCTGAACGCGGCCAAGGAAGTTGCGAACAAGAAATGTTTGGTCATCGGCGCCTCGGGGGGGACCGGGACCCTTTGCGTGCAGGCTTTGAAACAAAAGAATGCCAGGGTCTGGGGAGTATGCAGTCAAAGGAACGCAGAGATGGTCCGGCAGTTGGGAGCCGAACGGATTATCGATTACACCAAGGCGCCCTTCTCAAAACAAATACAAGATTCAGGTGAGCAAGTGGATATAGTCTTTGACCTCATAGGCGGGAAAGAGATAGAAAAGGAGGCTTTTCGCGTATTGGCTTCGACGGGAAGATTTGTTACTGTTGTGGGACCAAACCAATACGTGGGCGAGAAAAAGATTGGGGTGCTTGGAGCCCTATCGTCATTTGTCTATATCGGCTGGCGTATGTTATGGACGGGAATACGAACAGGTCCAAGATATATTTTTACCGGCCCGACAACACCGGATTTTGCAGGTATCGATAGGATGTTAGTCGCTTCAGGCAGCAAACCTATCATCGATAGGGTGGCAACCCTAACCAGAGAAGATATGTCAGCGGCTATCAAGCGGGTGATAAGCCATCGGGCTGCAGGCAAGGTCATCGTCAATGTGAGCGGATGAAGGAGAAAAAATATGCCAATGTTGGTTTACTCTAGCATGGCAGGAGGTCGAAGATGAACCGTTCGTATGTGGTAACAGGAGGCGGACGCGGCATCGGTCGTGTGATCAGCGAGAGGCTGCTTGGGGATGAAGATGTGGTGGTCACAATCGAACTCGATCAGAGCGCCTTGGCCTGGGCTGAAACCCACCCTGCGGGGGATCGCATCATTGGCGTGGTTGGCGACGCGTCCGACGAAGGGGTCGCTGAACGGGCTGCGGACCTTGCCCAGGCTGCGGCTCCGTTAGCTGGATGGGTAAACAACGCGGCCATTTTTCGCGACGCCTCGCTCCATTCTGCCCCGATACGGGAAGTGCTGGGGCTCATCTCGATGAACTTCAATCCCACGGTTGTGGGGTGTGCAGTCGCCATTCGGCATTTCCTGGCGGCGGGCACAGGTGGAGCAATCGTCAACGTTTCATCGCACCAGGCGCGCCGGGCGGTGCCTGGGGCCTTGCCCTACGCAACCGCCAAGGCAGCCATTGAAGGGCTGACGCGTGCGTTGGCTGTGGATTACGGACCGCGCGGGATTCGGGTTAACGCTGTGGCGCTGGGTTCTATCACGACCGAACGTTACGAAAGGTTCATCAGCCAACAGGAACCAGCGGCCGTGGCTCAGATCGAGCAGCAAATCCGCCGATTGCATCCCATCGGCCGGATCGGACGTCCCGAGGATGTGGCGGGTGCGGTGGCCTACTTGTTGTCGCAGGAGGCGGGCTTCATCACTGGCGTAACGTTACCGGTAGACGGTGGCCGCTCGATCCTGGGCCTTGACCCGGAAGCGCGCCAGGTCAGTTCCTAAGCGCGCGGATCCTTTGACGGTCCCAAAGCTTCTCCCCTGGCCAACGGTTAGGTTTGCGATGTAATTTAATCGTTCGGTCTGATGATGTCCCGCAGCTCTTTAGAAACAGAGGCTCTCGTAAGCAGATTTACCAGTGTCCGGGCCGCAACGACCTCGGGCGAAAAGATCAGGTCGGCGTGAACGGGGCCGAACTGTGCAGGTGCCTCGGCCGAGTCCACCACGACCACGAGGCGCGCGCCCGGGTTCAATCTTTTCACGGATTGCGCTACGGCGACCTTGTCCGCTGTATTTCCCCCTAGGATGACAACCGCTGTTGCAGAGGAAATCCCGGCTTGCTTGAGCACATCTTCGTCCCCGGCATCTCCCTGAACAAGCGGGCGCTCGCTGCTGGGTGGCGCCTGGCTGGGTGCTACCACCTGCGTGAAGACGATCCCAAGGCGAGTAAGTTCATGGATAAGGCTCTCGGCGAATGGACTGCTGCCCACCAGGATGACCTGATCGCCGGAGTCCTTTTTGGCGTTTTTCCTTGCCAGGATGGGTCTGATTTGGTTGGACAGCAAAGGTCCTAACGTAGTCACAATCGTGGTCGTAAAAATACTGATTCCACCCAGGATCAAGGTCACCATAAAAAACTGGGCTTCGGAGGAGCCCGGATAGATGTTGCTTCCGACCGTGGAAAGGGTGACGACTGTGAAGTAGAGGGCCGTATAAAGGTCCCGGATGGCAGGGTGAAAACTACCGCCAAGCAACAGGGATCCAAGAACTCCGTAAGCAAACACGGCCAGCAGACTGATGAGGGAGATCAGATAGCCGCCTAACAACGACCGGCGGCTGAAGCGCTTTTCCCAGATTATCAGGGCCGCCAATGCTGTGCCGGAGAGCAGAGCGCCGTATAGATCGCGTTGGTTGAACAAATCCAAGACGATGGCAATGACCAGCAAGAGAAGCGAAAAAGCCCAGGCAGAACGAAGTCGCCAGAGCAAACCGATCCCTGTTAGCAGCAGACCGGTGCCTAACAGCGCCTGTACGCCGCTGCCGAGAATTCCCAATGAGACCTCCTGGCTCAGCTCTGAGAGAGGGGTCACGCGAGTCAAAATCTGGAATGCCGGGCTGAAAGCTTGGCTCTGTATCCCAGTCAGCACGTTTATCGTACCCACGAAGAATAGGAATAGGCCCAGCGGTACCTGTGGCCATAGCCTCTTCAACCTTCGAGCCAAAGAACTAGTGGATGCGCGTTTCAGCATCTTGGTCATTTTTTCCTTTCGCAATCTTCGTTTTCTCTATCGCATTCTCACCCTGATCCGTTCCAGCGCCCCCGCTGTAGTGTACAAATTGACAGGTTCTCTGCCTCTCCTGTAGTACATCTACTATCTGGGCCTCAGAAGAATTGTACCGCACATCCTTTTTCCACCACCTGGCCAGGGCCAGGGGCACTTATGCTGCTGGATTTGGAGAGGCAGGGGAAATATCTCCAGACGCGGGACTCTCGCAGGTCGGAAGACCACCAATGTGTGGATCAAGACGGGCGCGGCGGCGCTGGGTGGCAGAATTCGTGCTATGATGAGCTTGTCGATTTGCCAAAGACAGCGACAGATACCCAAACACTGGCCAGGGCCTTCCAATGACGGATGAACAGGTGCGAGAGCAGGTAGATAGCATTTACCGCGAGCAGTCGCGCCGCATATTTGCCACGCTGGTGCGCTTGCTTGGCGATTTCGACCTGGCTGAAGATGCCTTGCACGACGCCTTTCGAGTGGCGATGGAGCAATGGCCGCGTGACGGGATGCCTGCCAACCCCAGGGCCTGGCTCGTTTCGACGGGGCGCTTCAAGGCCATCGATGCCATACGCCGCCGCTCCCGCTTCGAGGCCCCGCTGGATGAGGAACAAATTGGAAGGCTCGAACGCGAGGCGGATGAGCCGCTCGAGCAGGACAAGGAGGACATCGAGGATGACCGGCTGCGGCTGATTTTCACTTGCTGTCACCCGGAGTTGCCCGCGGAGGCTCGCGTGGCCTTGACATTGCGCGAGGTATGCGGGCTCACGACCGAAGAAATTGCGCGCGCCTTCCTCACCACGCCATCCACGCTTGCCCAGCGCATCGTACGCGCCAAGGCCAAGATCCGTGACGCGCACATTTCCTACGAGGTGCCGGACGCAGGAAGCACTTCCCGAAAGGATGGGGACGGTACTCCAGGTGATTTACCTGGTGTTCAATGAGGGGTATTACGCCTCTTCAGGAGAATCGCTCACACGACCCGATCTCTCCGGCGAAGCCGTTCGCCTGGCGCGGCTGCTTGTCGAATTATTGCCGGAGACGGAAGTGGTAGGACTTCTGGCTTTGATGCTGCTGCATGAAGCGCGGCGCGCCACGCGTACCTCGCCGGAAGGCGATCTGGTTTTGCTGGAGGATCAAGACCGGGCGCGCTGGAATCGGGAACAGATCGCAGAAGGGATCGCCCTCGTCAGGCAAGCGCTGTCATCGGACTCGGTTGGAGCATATACCCTCCAGGCGGCTATTGCGGCGGTCCATGCGAGTGTGCCGGACTTCGCTGCCACGGATTGGGCGCAAATTGTCGACCTGTATGACTTGTTGATACAGGTAGCGCCCTCTCCTGTGGTCGAGATCAATCGCGCCGGTGGCCGTGGCAATGCGGGATGGTCCCGCTGCCGGCCTGGAACTGGTTGACGCCATCCTGGCACGCGGTGACCTGGCGGAGTATCCCCTGGCGCACGCGACGCGTGCAGAGTTATGCCGTCGCCTGGGAAAGGCAGGAGAAGCCCGAGTCTCTTATCAAAGGGCGCTTGCCCTGGCGCAGCAGGAAGCGGAGCGACGTTTTCTTGAACGTCAACTGGCCAAATTGACAGACTGAACTGCAAACGAATTTTCCAAATTACCGGGCTGGTTGTCGAAATTCGCCTTCCCCAAACGACTATTAATTGAAACCAACAAACAGAGCCAGGATGAAACCATCTGGCTCTCAAGTAAAAAAGGAGAAAAGAACATGCAATTTATAGTTTACGACCCCAACTATGATCCGGATGCGGAAATCAATCCCCCCACGCCGGAAATGATGGCCAGAGATGGGCAAATTTATTGGCGAGGCAATGCAGGCCGGTATGCTGGTTGCCACCGGTGCGCTCCAACCAAAGGGCAACGGCTGCGCCTTTCCAACGGGAAATTCACCGTGACCGATGGACCGTTCATCGAATTGAAAGAGTTGATGGCGGGTTTGGCGGTGATCCAGGTCGGATTCGCTGGAAGAAGCTATCGAATGGTGCAAAGCGTTTCCGCCAGATCGTGGGGGAAGGCGAGACCGAGATCGTGCGCGTGTTTGGACCGGATGACGGCGGCCCGGCGTAATGGATTTGGACTTCGCATAGCTTAAGACAATCTGACGCATTGAGCCGGGTATCCTGGGCAAACCGGAGGCCCGGCTCAGTCGTTTCTGCCGCGACACGAAGGTTCCCATGAAATATCTATTGCTGGCTTATCTCGACCAGGCTGGCCGGGGGACCTCCTCCGCGGACGAGCGTGCGGCCCTCGAAGCGGTTAACCGCGCCAGTGACGAGGCCCTGCGGGAGGGCGGGTACCTGCTGGCTGCGCTGGATTTCCAAGATAACGATACGGCCCTCCGGGTGCGGGTTCAAGAGGGCCAGTTGTCGCTCGAGGACGGCCCAATGACCGAGACGAATGAGCGGCTGGTCGGGCTGTTCTTCATCCAGGCCCGGGACCTGAACGAAGCCATCCGTGTGGCTGCGGGGATGCCGCAGGCGAGGCGAGGTTCTATCGAAGTGAGGGGAGTGCCTAAATTCGGAAATATATCTGAAATGTCACCCTGCCGTCTCGCACCGGCGTGCCGCTGGTTCTTGCGGCACGAACGGTGAGCGTAGCGAAGGGTCTCCGCATAAATGGTGAAATTACCCTATAAAACCGCCCTCTTGAACATGAGATTGCCGCGTCGGCCTGCGGCCTCCCCGTCTCGGGCCGGCGTCCTCGCGGGACGGACGGCCTCGCAACCCCGCCGCATTTCACTGCACCGAATGCAGGACGGCGTGGCGGGGCAACGACACCAAATTCGGGATTGACCGAAATTCTGATTAGGGAGAAACCAATGGATAAAACGCTCGCTCGCTGGGGGGAATTGTTTGCAGACGCGCAAAAGCTTGAAAGGCTGGATTCGCAGGTTTTCTACGAACGGGCGCTGCCCTGTTTTTACCAGAGATACAATCCAGGGGCGGCAATTGACGACATTCCCTGCGGCGCGTCCCATACGGGGGGCAGCCCGGACCTGCCGCCAGACCTGCCCTGGCCGGTCGAGGCGGGCCAGGCTATGACCTTCCTGGCGCAGGTCAATTTCAGCGAACTCGAGCGGGGGTTCGCGCCCTATTTACCGCAAAGCGGTTGGCTGTACTTCTTCATCAACAGTCACAGGAAATGGTCGGACATCCCGCACCGGGTCTTGTTTTTCGACGGCCCCGTAGAGGCGTTGCAGAAGAGCCTGCCTCCCGCATCCGCCAGGCCGCCGGAGCGAAGCTACCAGCCGTACGCGCTGCGCTTCGAAACGGGGTTCACCTTGTACGGCGCGTGGCTGGAGGGCTTTTTCGACCAGTATCCGCGCGGGAAAGAGCGAGATGAGCTGTTCCAGGTCATGTTCAGGCACTTCCAGGGGGAGCGCACGCGGGTGGGCGGGCACCCTATGAGCTTTCAGCCCCTTTCGGAGCAATGGGCTTACTTGAAATTGAGCGGTTTCGAGCTGTTACATCAATACGGTACCAGCCTGGATAGCCTCGAATATCGCATCCGCCGGGAACGGCTGGAAGACGAAGACCCGGAACTGGTGCGCTTTTTGCGCACGCAGGTGGCCCAGCGGATCGAAGAGTACCACCGGGATTTTGCAGAGCACAAAGAACGTATGGGATCCATACGCCCGGTCTTCGTGCTGGCCTCGGACGGGGGTGAAATGCAATGGGGCGATTTGGGCTTTTTGCAGTTCTTCATGCACGAGGCGGATCTGGCCAAACGCGATTTTTCGCGCACCTATTGCGACATCATTTCTACGTAACGATGATGTTTTCTGAACCACCATACCCGTTCCAGGCGCTTGGCCACAGAGACATGTTTTACTCCAATTTTAAGCTTTCTTGAATACAAAGCGTGTTTTTGCCATCCCCCACTTCGACAAGCTCAGTGCGGCATTATCCATATTTGACGTTATTCAGGCGCCCATTGCGGGCTTTGGGGAAAGCGGCCATCCATGAAACGGGAGCAGGCTGGGGGCGGAGTCCGTGGCGGGGGTCTCCCCCAAAAGTAGGATGACAATTATCCTATTGCCTGGGGATTTAGGAAAGCCTATAGTTAAACTGGAATTAACGGATTTGTAAGTTTAAGTGATCTTGGCTATCTTCCGTTATCAACTCAATATTCTGACACAAAGGCTCTGGCGAGGGTGAAAAATCCCGGGAGTCAATTTGTTTTTTATGAATTTACCGGTGATGTCCTTGGCTATTCGGGATTGAGGTTAGGGTTGGGAAGGGTCCGTTCAGTAGAACTCTGTGTAGGAAAGGCACAGATATGGGAATTCAATCAGATTCATCACAGACAAACTCTTTATTTCAGGCTCTTAAGTTGAAATTGTTAAGCCCGGAACAGGTTCGGCATATCGACCACGTTCTCGCCTCCCTGGGCGATTATGGGGAGGTGCATTTGATCGTGCAGCGTGGAGAATTGCGCTACATCAACAAAGTCGAGAGCTTTAAGGTTTGGAAAAGCGAACCAAAGAAGTAAAACTTAAAAACGACGTTTTAAGGGTGTCGGTCTGTAAGCACATGTAAGACAAATTAAACCTGGTAACACTGGCCTTGGCGAGGGCGAAAATTCCCGGAGGCCATGACGGCTCTTTGACGAGAGCGCGTTCATGGCCTCTTTTTATATAGTGAAGGAGGAAGACGCCATCTATACTGAAACGTATTTTCTTAAGGGTCGGACACCAGAGAAGAGAATTTCCAAGGCCTGCATGTTACAGAGAACTGCGTACATCGCTGAACCGAAATCCAGGTAGGTTGAGAGTATTTGTGTGAACGAGTTTAGGGATCGATACAAAAAAGGAAGGGTCGAACGAAAAATCCAGCGCTGAGCGGCGGTCCGGAAAGACCCTCACAGCGCTCGAGTCACAGAAGAGAATAACCGACAAACCAGTGGTATGTCGGAAGGGCGGAGCGCGGGAAAAGCCAGCCTGCCTGAACCATAAGATGAAGAGAGCATTTGGTCATTTCAATACAGCGGAGATCAACGAGGATGAACAAAGATTTTCTGGATGAACGCGGTCTTCCTGGCATCCTTACCTCAAAGAGAAAGGATTTCGATGCGTTTATCAAATCCATCGATGTTCATCTCTGTTCACGTGTGCCCGTCAGGGTATCCCCGCTTAGATTTTCAGGTTTCCGAATGCTTTCGATGAAATCAATCTTGAGAGGTCATCATGAACGAATTCGAAGAAATTGAAACGATCGACGCCGCGGATGGCATCCGGGAAACCCTGTACCTGTTCTGGTCCTGGGCCTGGTTGATCGTCCTGGTCGGTGCCCTGGCCGGGGCGGCCACCCTGGTGATCTCGCTCAATACCACCCCCATTTACCAATCCACCACCCGGCTGCTGGTCAGCGACCCGCCGGCCATGCGCAGCATCGACTACTCCGGCATCGTCAGCTCGCAGAGCATGACGCCCACCTACGCGGAGATGTTGCTGGAGCGCCCCGTACTACAGGGCGTGATCGAGCAGTTGGGGCTGTCCACCACCCCGGAAGACCTGAAAAAGACGGTTTCGGTCCAGGTGGTGCGCGATACGCAACTGCTGGTGATCAGCGTGGAGCACCCCAGCCCGAGCCTGGCGGCCGACATCGCCAACACCCTGGCCAGCGTGTTCACCGACCGCATCCGCGAGTTGCAGTCGGAACGTTATGCCGCCACGCGGGACGGCCTGGCCAAACAGGTCAGCGACATGGAGAGCGCAGATCGAGGCCACCAACCAGGCCATTGCGGCCGAGGCCGACCCCGAGCAGAAATCACAACTCGAGTCGCGCCTGACCGAATACCAGCGCCTGTACTCCAACCTGGTGACCAACTACGAGCAGGTGCGCCTGGCCGAAGCCCAGACCACCACCAACGTGGTGGTCTCCGAACCCGCCAGCGTGCCGACTATTCCCATCAGCCCCAAGACGAGCCCGCAACACCCTGCTGGCGCTGGTGGCAGGCATGTTGTTTGCGGCTGGGGTGGTGTTTGCGGTGGACAGCCTGGACGATACCATCAAGAACCCGGACGAGATCCGCCGGGTCTTCGACCTGCCGGTGCTGGGCTTGATCGCCAGCCACGAAGCGCCGGACGCCAAACCGGTCAGCCTGGCGCAGCCACGCTCGCCGGTGGCCGAGGCCTTCCGGACCTTGCGCACCAACACCATCTTTGCCGGGGTGGACCAGCCTCTATCCCGTATCCTGGTCACCAGCGCCACCCCGCAGGAGGGCAAGACCACCGTGACCGCCAACCTGGCGGTGGTGCTGGCCCAGGGCGAACGCAAGGTGACCGTGATCGACGCCGACCTGCGCCGCCCGCAACTGCACCGCAAGTTCGGGCTGATGAACCGGGTGGGCCTGAGCGACCTGTTCCTGCTGATGCGCCCGCTGGAGGCCCTGCCGCAGGGCGCTATCCAGTACCTGCCGGCCGCCGGGCTGGCGGTGGTCACCTCCGGCAAGCTGCCGCCCAACCCGGCCGAACTGCTGACCTCGCAGAAGATGAGCCAGTTCCTGGATATGTTGGGCCAGGAATGCGATATGGTCCTGATCGACACGCCCCCGGTGCTGACCGTGACGGACGCGGCCGCGCTAGCGCCCTGCGTGGACGGCGTCATCCTGGTGGCCAAACCGGGCACAACCCGCCTGCGCGATTTCCAGCAGGCGCTGGAACAATTGCGCATCGGCGGGCGCGCGCGTGCTGGGCGTGGTGCTGAACGAGGTCGAGCCGCGCAGCCGCAAATACGGCTATTATTACAGCCGCTACTATTCGAAGTATGCCTATTATTACGGGGAGGCTGGCAAGAAAAAGAGAGTCAAACGAGCCAATTGACAGGAAAGTGTCTGTTTGAGGAATGTTTCAAGCAACTGATACAAATCTGCTCAAGCGTCTTATCAAAGGCGTTGGCGCAAACGCTTATGGGCAATTCATAGTGATTGCCATTCAACTCATCGGCGTGCCCTTGTTGCTACGATATTGGGGTACGCAGCTTTACGGTGAATGGCTAATCCTTGCTGCAATTCCATCTTATTAAGCAGTGGTGGATCTCGGCTTTTCGCTGTCTGCTGCTAACGACATGACGGGACGCGTGGCTCGTGATGACCACATTGGAGCATTAGTTATATTTCAGAGCCTTTCCGCATTAATTTGTACAGTCATTGTAGCTGGTTTGGCAATCAGTGCCATATTAATCGCCATCCTACCCATTGGCCGTTGGATGCATATCGCCGTAATTAGCATTGCAGATACACGCTGGATCCTGTGGTTGCTTGCAGCAAGTATTCTGATCCAACTCGGGGATGGAATTAATCATGCCGGTTTTCGGGCGTATGGCGAATACGCATTTCATTCCTTTTTTTATTACACAACCCTTTTGCTTCAACAATTAGCCTTGTGGATTACTGCTCTCAGCGGTCATGGGCCGCTGATGGCTGCTTTTTTTATGTTGCTGGCCCGGATTCTGATGACTTCTTTAATGACTGTATGGCTATTTCATCGACAGCCGACCCTTGAACCTGGATTTCGATATGCTAGTCGCAAACATCTTCACACACTCTTAAAACCAGCATTAGCCAACACCGCTATGCCTCTCGCGCAAGGTCTCAATATTCAGGGGATGGTGCTGGTGGTGGGCGCCATTCTTGGTCCTCTGGCAGTAGTGGTTTTCTCAACGTTACGGACGCTCACCCGTTTTGCTCTGCAAATGGTGCTATCAATCAGCCATACTTTCGAACCTGAGTTAGCAGCCGCCTGGGGAACAAACGATAAACAATTGTTGTTCAAACTCTATATCAACAATCTACGTCTTGGTTTGTGGTTGGCACTTGGCGCTGCCACTTCGCTATTTTTCTTGGGCGGCTGGATCGTCAAGATGTGGACACATGGCAAGGTATTGATGGATGTAGGTTTGTTCAATTGGTTACTTGTCTCTGCCGTAGCAAGCGTTTTGTGGTATGGGGGCCTTAATCTATTCAAGGCAGCAAACCGCCACCTTCGGGCGGCCGTTTGGTATGTCTTTTCATCACTGGCTGCCATCCTACTTGCTACACTCTTATTGCGATCCAATGGTGTGCTATCAGGTGCAGGTCTAGCACTTGTAATCATGGATGGGATGATGACAGCCTATGTGTTTCAATCTGCAGCACATTCTATCGGGTGGCCGGCAAGGGCTGTTTTTCGATCGATGTTAGATTTACGTTCCTTAGCACAAGATATATATATAATTTTTCTAAGAAAACCAATGAGGCGTGAGATTCTGGAAATAATCCTTGATCTTAGGATTTTGAATATCAATATAGGCTTATGTATGAAAATTGTTTATATTGGACCAGCGTATGGAACTTCTCTGCACCGGGCGCGTGCACTGGAACGCCTCGGACATCAAGTTAATATCATCGATCCATGGAGTTGGCTAGGTCAATCCAAATGGGTGTCACGTTGGTTATATCATGCTGGCGGATGGGGTGTTGGCCTTTAATCGATCAGCGTCTCTATCAAGATGTCCGTCAAGCCTCACCTGATCTCATCTGGGTCGACCAAGGACCATTTCTCGGTTCAGGGTGTTTACGGCGGTTAAGTACAATCAATGTGCCAATCGTCAATTATGCCGTTGATGACCCATTCGGCCCGCGTGATGGAATGCGATTTTTATTACCGACAATCTGTTCCTCTTTATAGCCTTTTGGTGGTAGTCAGAAATGAAAATGTGACAGAAGCGAAGCAAGCCGGAGCGCGTCAAGTTATGCAAGTTTGGCGTAGCGCCGATGAAATCGCCCATACACCTCGAAAGCTAACCCATGCGGAGCAACAACGCTACGCCAGTGATGTAGCGTTCATTGGCACCTGGATGCCCGAACGGGGGCCTTTTATGGTTGAATTGATTCGCCATAGTGTGCCGCTTTCCATCTGGGGCGATAACTGGCAGAAATCTCCAGAATGGCCGCTACTAAAAACTTGCTGGCGCGGTCCAGGTCTGTACGATGACCAGGTATACTCTGCCGCTATTCTAGGTGCCAAAATTTGTCTCGGGTTGTTAAGCAAAGGAAATCGCGATTTGCATACCCAGAGAAGTCTTCGAAATTCCCGCGCTGGGTGGTCTACTGTGTGCCGAGCGGACATCGGAACATCTAGCGCTATATGAGGAAGGTGTCGAGGCCGTTTTCTGGAATGATGCAGTCGAGTGTGCAAAGTCCGGCAAGAACCTTCTGGCCGATGATGGACGTCGGAAGGAGATTGCGAGAAGGGGACATGAACGCGCACTAAGCAACAATTTGTTCGATGAGCCAGTACTAGCTTCGATTATTGAAAAAGCGATGGCGTAGAAGCCATTAGAAAATACAGAGAAGTGATTTAGGAAAATCGACCTTGAACTTCTCCGAGAGCAGCTCTTGTATTCGAGATATGATAGGTGCATATTTCATGACCACGCGTACTGATATACAAATGGCAAGTATTCGTTATGTCCGAGTGATTCATCTAAATAGATTTAGGAACTTCGGAATAACACTTTGGTCTGTTATGGTTATTGTCCAGTGGTTGTGGTGGCTTGGATGAGGGATTCAAGTGCAACCTTCTTAACTATTGCAGGAGGTATTTTTGGGGTCATCATATTCTTTAGATGGAAACTGCTGGTCACTAATCCAATATCCACGGTCATGATGTTGGGATATGTTAGCTATTATTTTTTGCTTCCACCGTTGGCAACCTTCCTCGAGGGCAAACCTCTGACTAACAACTTGATTGAGCCAACGTTGGTTCTTTTATATTACTTCGTGGTCTTTTAGTCTCTGTTTGTGCTTACACTATTTATCGGCACTGGAGTATAGTACAGGGACTAAGATGGTTTGTCTCCCGGAAGATTTATCAACCTTTCGGCTTTTTCCGCCCCCCATCAAACTTGGATCCGCTTCTCATGGGAAGCATAGGGTTATTTGCAATGGGGTTTCAAATTTTTGTTGTAGGTGCTTATCAGAACGAGGCGATTGGTATCATTAATAAATTCATACAAGGACTATACCCACTCGCTTATTTGCCAAATGTTATTCTCGTTAGGAAACTGATTGGCCAGTATGGCAGATTTGATCGAAAATGGTTACTTGTTTTACTAGGATACACCACCTTAATCGCATTCGTTTCATTTGGGTATGAACAGTCGCGCAGCCTTTCTGATAGGGATTGCCTCAATCATAATTGCTTATTTCTATGGCTTAGCAGTAGGTATCTACAAGGCAGATAAAGGCGCAATGAGGAAAATTGCGCTGGCGACATTTGCTGTGATAGTGTTATCCGGACCAATTACGGATTTGGCTCTCAGTATGGTAATTGTACGCAGATTTCGAACAGATGTTTCAGCTACTGAATTGGTTTCAGAAACGATTAAAGTATTTCAGAATAAAAAAGTTATCCAGTCATATAGGCTCGATGCAGTTGGAAATAGATCGGTGTGGGATGAATACTATGTGGATAGCCTTTCATGGCTAGATTGTGTAACCTAAAACCTGCTGACAGCAGTATAGATTTAGCACTATCCATGGGTAAGTTCTCGAAGGATTACCTTCGTGAAATCGAAATACAAAAAATATTGGCTGCTTTTCCTAAACCACTGATTGAATTATTCAAATTACCTGTAGATAAAGATTTTGTTGTGGCAGCTTCGCCCGGGGATTTTTTACTTTATGCTGCCACAGGTAACCCGTATGTATTAGGAGGATTTGCGACCGGTTCAGTCTTTGGAATTGGATATGCCATTTTAGGCTGGGGATATCCATTCGTTTTCTCTTTGCTTGCTGTGTTGATCTTTTCATTAGCAGATGCGTTAACCACAAGGATAGGCGTTCCTCAATTTGATCGATCTGAAAATAAATGGGTTCCATGTCTGAGTTCCATGGTAATTGTCAGCTTTTTTACGTGGTTTTTTTACCTTACCAGTGCTGCTACAGCCGCTGAATCAATATCGATTTAGCCAATTATCTTTTACGGGGATGGATACAGGTTCTTTTTATCTATACTTTGGTATATTGGGCTACTTATATGCCGCTAAAAATAGTCGGCCGAAGATTTGTTTAGCGTTAAAACCTGAGAGCCGGATTTTACGTGTTGCTTTATTTTCTTTCTCAGAGATTTCTGTTTCTTCAAAAAGAATTCTCGAAGAGATATTGCCGAATATGAGAATTATTTT
Organism: uncultured Chloroflexia bacterium; assembly: GCA_963785535.1. Lineage (GTDB taxonomy): Bacteria > Chloroflexota > Anaerolineae > Anaerolineales > Villigracilaceae > JAABUE01. The sequence continues at coordinate 118,872 of CAWAVQ010000036.1, forward strand.
GATTGGCAACTACGAGCCTGCGGACAACAAAGCATGTTCCGGTTCGTCGGCCTGATGGAACGCTGCTCACCCAAGCTGGGCATGAGGTGCGAGATCCTACGGCCATACCCCCTATTTGGTAAAACCTCGTCACCAGTATCGAGAACGACAAGAGAAAAATGGCTAGGATATATTGACCAGTTCATTATTTTTCCTCTCACATTACACATCCGTGTTAGGAACGCTGATATTGTGCATATCTGCGATCATTCCAATGCTATGTACTTACCCTGGGTGAAAGGTCGTCCGCATATCATCACGTGCAATGACCTGCTTGCTATTCGCTCTGCCCGTGGGTTGGTGCAAAATCACCGTATCAGCATCAGCGGACGTATATTACAAGCTTGGATTGCCCACCACTTACAAGGAGCCCATGCGGTAGCGTGTATTTCGGAACAAACCCGGCAAGAATTAATCGAAACAATCCAGCCAAAATCCGAACTTCTTCGAGTAATTTACATGAGCCAACAATATCCTTATCACCCCATGCCTCCAGATGAAATAATGAAGCAGGAACCCGCACTGGGGGCGAATGAGATACGGTTTTTCCTTCATGTAGGTGGCAATCAGTGGTACAAAAACCGCCTTGGAGCGCTGCAACTCTTTCATGCCCTCATCCAATTTCCAGAATATCGATTACATCATTTTGCGATGGTTGGCCAGCCCCTGACAGATGAACTGCGCAATTATATTGCAGTCAGGAATTTGAATGGGCGTGTTCATGAACTGGTCGACATAACTAATGAGGAGTTAGAGGCTCTTTATAGCCGGGCAGAAGCACTCCTATTTCCATCGTTGGCGGAGGGCTTTGGGTGGCCTCCGATTGAAGCACAAGCTTGTGGCTGTCCGGTAGTCAGTAGCGATATTGCCCCTTAATGAGATCACACCTAGAGATGCCGCGATATTTATTTCTCCAAAAGATATTCCAAGATCAGTAGAAATCATACGCGATGGTTTGCAAAAACGTGTAACATTGGTAAAGGCTGGCTTTACCAACGTTGCGCGTTATTCAGAAGCAACAATGTTAAATGAATATCTAGCCATTTATAACGAAATCATCTCCTCGTTTGGAATAGAAAATAAACGTTGAAGATCCTACATGATCTCATTACGCTGTGTCCCGCTTATAGCGAGTGCAGATCAGTAGAGAAACGAGGAGCCGCTCTTTAAGTTTTTTTACTGATAGCAGATTGAGAAATTTATATGAATGCGAAGAAGAAAATATCTATGTGGAATTGTACAAGCGAAATTCCTCTTGCACCAAATGTCATTATTATTGGTGCAATGCGAAGTGGAACAACATCATTATTTCGTTATCTGGCATATCATCCAGATGTTTGTACGGGACCCAAAAAGGAATTAATCATATTTTTCGGATTCATCTGATTATCAAGAAGATGAAATACTTGGTAGATATAGTTCTATTTTTAAACAAAATTTTCGAGGGCAAACAATTTTACTTGAAGCTAGCCCTAACTATCTTAGGAAAAGCAAAGGTATATTACAAGGAATAAAAAAAGTTATTCCCAATACAAAAATCATACTCCTACTGAGAGAGCCAGTTTCCAGAGCTATTTCAATTTACAAAGCAATCGAAAGATCGGGTAGATTAGAACCTCATGTATCATTCGATATATTCATTGATTGGCTCTGCCACTCCAAACCCTAATTTGGAAATATTCACAGAACAAGAACATCAAACAGGTTTAGATGATGGCTGGGGCATATGGACAGAAATCTATAAGGTAAGTCAATACTCAAATGTTGTTAAGGACGTATTTCAAACTTTTGATAGAGATCAGGTTTTCATCGGTTTTCTAGAAAACCTGTCAATAGACCCTTATAAAACAATACTTCAGGTTTGCGAATTTCTACAAATTGACTCAGATATTTACCAAGAATATTCTTTCCAAATTGAAAACCCAACGATCGATGCAAGATGGCCAATGCTATATGCATGGGCTTTGCAGGTTAATTCTCAACTAGAGCCTTTGTTAAACCATGTCCCCCGGATGCGAATGTGGGTTCGTAATGCCCATCACAAATTTAATCGCTTGAGGGACCGCGAAGTATTCTCAAGAGGAACAATCAATCGATTGAAAGCTTTTTATGAAACTGATCGTGAGACATTACTAGAAATGTTACACAAAGGAAATGTAAATAATCTTCCTACGTGGCTTTCAAGGTAGAAGAAAAATTGTCACAAGATCATCCCAAGATCCTTTTTGTTACCGAAGCCTTAGGGGAGGAAGCTTTTGGCGTATCGCAGGTTGTGTTCGATTTATTGAATTGTTGCGAGCAATACCAGTTACCCTACAAAGTACTGGTAAGTCGTTGCGGTTCTATTCCAGTACGATATCACCCTCATGTAGCTAGAATCCCTACCTATAAACTGGGGCAGCGAGTGAGTACAATTGGGAGAATAACACGCTGGCATCACCGAATGGGTCATTTCTTCAGGCAGCAAATAGAAAGCTTTTCCCCAGATGTGATACATGTACATGGCGTTTTTACATTCGTTCAAAAATCAGTCGTTGAAGCTGCCACAAAATCGGGAGTTCCATTCTGGTTAGCTTTCATGGGATGGTTGATCCCTGGTTATGGCGGCAACATGGGAATGGTTATTTCTGGATAAAAAAAATTTACTGGAATACTTTATTGAAACCCACGTTAAGAAAGCGACTTTCACACATGCGATCACATCGCAAGAAGCTAAATTATTACTAGAAGAATTTCCTTAATTCAAAATATTCTTATCCCCAACGCTATTAATGTGTCATACCTCTACAATATGTGAAAATCAAAAACCAGAAAAACTAATTGTTTTCTTAGGACGTTTACATCCCAAAAAAGGCGTGGACTTACTGATCGAGGCTTTCAAACAAGCAGAGTTTGAATATGATTGGCAACTAGTGATCGCTGGACCAGATTTCAACCAGACTTACGCACGAGAACTGCGTCAATTGGTGGTCGATCTAGACTTAGTCGATCAAGTAGATTTCATCGGGCCAGTATATGGGGACAAAAAATACGCCTTGCTAGCGAAAGCCTGGATGGTAGTGGTTCCTTCATACTCTGAGGTAGTAGCGTTAGTCAATCTGGAGGCTGCAGCACTACAGACACCCACAATTACCACGACTGACACCGGGCTAGATGATTGGGCTGAGGGCGGCGGAGTATTGATAAATGCAGATGTAGATCAATAGACTAGGCATTGCAAAGTACATCACTTTGGACACTAGAAGAACGTAGATTACGTGGCATCCGAGCCAAGGCCTTCGTGCGAGAACGTTATAGCTGGCGGGCAATCGGACCCCGTTGGGTTAAAGCTTATCGGAAAGTTGCATGGGGGGAGAGAGCCTAAACTGGGGATGAAACCCGTTACCAATGGTCATATTCTATAGAAATCTATAATTTGCCAGGCAAAAAGTGATTAACGTTGCTGTCATCATCCTGACTTTTAATTCTGAAGCAACTATTGATAGCACGTTGCTTAGCGTTGCCCATGTTGCGAAAGAAATTCACGTTGTCGATTCATTCAGTACAGACCGTACACTTGAAATCGTAAAAGCCCATGATGTTAATGTAATACAA
>CAWAVQ010000037.1:0-90528 GCA_963785535.1 uncultured Chloroflexia bacterium
TTTCTGAAAGTGGATGTGGAAGGGGCCGAGTTCGATATCCTGCTCGCTTGCTCGGCTGAAACGTTTGCCAAAATCAGGCGCATGGTGATCGAGTATCATGAATTTGAAGGAGACGAACGTACCCACCGGGACTTGACAAACCTATTGGTTTCGCACGGCTTCAAAGTTGTCGTGGAGAAAGCGATTTTTCCACAACCACACTGGTTTGGGACAAGGATTACCCGGCTGGGAATTATCAAAGCCTGGCGCGAGTAAATACAAATGCAAAGAGATTTGTCAAACTGGTTGCCGCCCCCTGACCATCTGGATTTGCAGCCCCATCAAGTAGACGTCTGGCGCATCTCTCTGGACCTGCCACCTGCCTCCGTTAAATCATTGGAATCCAACCTTTCAGCGGACGAAGCCCAGCGCGCCGCGCGCTTTCACTTCCCGACAGGCAGAGAGCACTACATCGTTGCCCATGGAGTTCTGCGCGATTTACTTGTCGCTGTTATCTGCACTGTGAGCCGAGTCAACTGGATTTTTCCACAAACGATTACGGAAAGCCCACATTAAATGGCCACAAACTGGAATTCAATCTTTCGCACTCCGGCGACTTTGCCTTGATTGCGATAACGCAGGAACGTAAAGTCGGCGTGGATGTAGAACGCATCCGCCCGGAACTGGAACATGAAAGCATTGCCAGGCGTTTTTTTTCACCGAACGAGGTCTCTGAGTTAATGGCTCTGGCACCCGAGCAAAGGGAAATGGCTTTCTTCAATGCTTGGACGCGCAAGGAAGCCTATATCAAAGCGCAAGGATTGGGTCTGTCCCTGCCGTTGGACAGTTTTGATGTCTCCCTGACCCCGAATGAACCTGCCATATTGCGCGCCACCCGCCCTGATGCACGAGTAGCATTTCATTGGACATTGTTATCCCTGGATGTTGATCCCAACTATGCGGCAGCGGTGGCGGTCGAGGGTCAAAGCCTGGAATTCAGATTTTGGGATTGGAATACGCGAACCAGGTTGCGTCGCACCTGAAAGATAGATTTCACTCGATCAATGAGGATAAATTCATCGGTGTGGATCGTCCGGTTTAGTAAGGTGCGACGCACTTATCGGTTATTCAGTGACCGAATCGTTTCCCAAACATTGAAAAGTTATTATTCTCTTTTGGATAGAGACGATACAGGTCGTTCTCGGGGACAATGCAATACATATCGATCAATTTTGAAGCCGCATAGAATTTGTCGCTCAGCGAAGCCAGATAGACAGGTCGCTCTGGGAATGATTTTTCGATTATGTCCAATGCAAGTTGGGAATCGAAAGAAAAGGGGTCCTGGTTGGCCCAACCAACTACAGTTACATCCGGACGCAACTTCTTGATTTCGGTGAAGTAGCGCAAGATAAAGTACTCGTCGGTGTCGGTGTACCATTCCGCAATCACCACCGAATTAGGTTCTAAGCTTGTGATCGTCTCTTCGCCAAAATCGTAGGCGCTATGATCGCCACGTTTGTAGGGATCCATATAATAGGCCAACCCATCCCGAACACCGGTCCCAATTTTGGGAATTCCAATAGTAGCATCATTGACGCCGTATTTCTCTGCCACGCGGGGTAAGGCAACGTAGAAAAACGGAGTGGCTACCAGCAATAGCCCGAGAGTGGCGGGGAGCAGAAAACGCCTCTTTGCCGGAAGCAGGCTAAAGGCGTAGTCCGAACCGATGCCCATTAACATCGCCCAAAAGACGTAAGAGGTGATGAAAAAGGTAAATTGGTCCGTCACACGATAGAAAATCCCAAACAAAGCGAACACAATAAAAGAATAAACGATCTTTCGTAAAGACAAGTCTTTATCGTTATATACCTTGCGAATGCCAAAACCGCCCAAAACCAAACCGACCGGGCCAAATTGTATAGTCAGGAAGAAAAGGTAACTCAATACGCTTCCTCCTAACAAGATGGGAGAGAACGTTTCAACCCGGCTCAAAAACGTAGAACCGACTACAGGGCCCATGATCTCCGTAAGAGGAAAGTTCTCAGACATGCGGATGAATTGCAAGATATAGAGAGAAAAGCCAACCAGGAATGCAAGCGCTGGCATGACCAGTTTCTTTAAGTTGGATAGATGAAAGTGACGAAAACTCCCAGCAAAAAGATAATAAAGGCCCAGGGCGGGCAAGGCCAGGAAAGCAAGCACATGGGTGGATGCCGCCAATCCTAAAAAGAAGGCGCTAAAAAAGAGAGTGGTGTTCTTGTTCGTTCTTTCATATTGATCGAAGAAATAAAAGCTCATCAACAGCAGGAAGACGAACAGCGTATAGACTTCGGGAGTGGAAGAATGCCACCAAAAGGTATGCGCTAGGGCCAGGGAGAAACTGGCATAGCAGGCAGCCAAGAGTGAATTGGTAAAGCGATAAGAGAGCAGGAATACCAATAGGACGGAGGCAGCTCCGAATATGGCTGAAATAAGATTGACCAACCAGAGCGAATCAACGAACGGGAAAGTTTTGACGAGCGTATACCCCAGCATGATGTACAAAGGATGGTCCCAGGCTGCAACCCCTACTCTGGAAAAGATGAATGGGTCCGGCGTAAACTCATTGCTCGGCATTTCCGATAGGACGAACGATTCCCCCGAAACGGCTTCGCTCTGCAATTTGGTTCCGTCACCCCAGGCCAGGGAAGGCAAAAGCGTATAAATATAAAAAATGGTCGTCAAAACGAAGACCAGAAAGGCCGCAAACTTTTTATTCAACACAGGCTATTGTCTTTTTTTCAGAATCAAACTGAGTTATGAATTTGGTTCATATGCCCCCACGATCAAGACCGCATTGCTGCCCCCAAAGGCAAACGAGTTGCTCATGATATTGCGCAGCGGCAGACTACGACAACCCTCCGTGACATAATCCAAATCGCATTCCGGGTCGGGCACTTTGTAATTGATGGTCGGAGGCACAACCTGGTCGCGCAGCGACAGGATGCATCCGATCAACTCCAGCGCTCCGCTGCCGGCGATCGAATGTCCCAGGGCAGCTTTGTTCCCTACAACCGGAATCTGATATGCGTGCTCCCCGAAGACTGCCTTGATGGCCTTGGTCTCATTCTTATCGTTCCATATCGTGCCGGTCGCATGGGCATTAATGTAATCGACGTCCTTCACGTCCAAGCCGGCGTCTTTCAAGGCGCGCTGCATCGCCATGATCGGTCCATCTTGCGTGGGCTGGGTCAGATGATTACTATCGGCGGAAGCGCCGTAGCCTTTGATCTCTGCCAGAATGGGAACACCTCGGCGCAAAGCATGGCTTTCCGACTCGAGGATCAAGATACCCGCCCCCTCGCCCAGCACCATGCCATCCCGGTCAGCGCTAAACGGGCGGCAGGCTTCCGCCGGGCAATCTTCTCGACTCGAGATGGCGCGCAAAGCTGCCCAGGCAGCTACCACAGCAGGCGAGAAGGGACTATCAGCAGCCCCGGTTACTGCCACTTGTACATTCCCGTTACGGATCATGTTAAAGGCGTGCCCAATGGAATGCGCCGCTGTGGCACAAGCCGCATCCACATTCAACAATGGACCCTGAAATCCGTACTTGATCGAAACATTGGACCCAGGCCCACTGTTCATCGAAATCGGGATTGTGAACGGACTCAGACGGCCACGCTCATAAAAACTTTTGAAGAATTGATCCGAAGCACTATAGCCGCCAATAGAACTACCGATCATAACCCCCACCTCCAGGTAATCCACCCCTCCATCGGACAGTTTCGCATCCGAGATCGCCTGCCCCGCAGCGACCACCGCAAATTGGGACGAGCGGCTCATGCGTCGCGCTTCCTTACTATCGAAATGTTCGCCCTCGTCATAATCCCAGATTGTCGCCCCGATCCCGGTTTCCATCCCGGAAAAATCGCTCCCTTCCAACGATTTCACTCCGGATTGGCCGGCCAGCAAGCCATCCCAGAATTCCGTCACGCTGCAACCTAATGGGCTGACGACTCCCATCCCGGTTACTACAACTCGTTCCATTTTCCTGGCCATTCGATGTCCTCCATGAAGGTTGAAGACACCTTTTACACCGGTGTCAAAAATCGTGGAAATTCCAGAAATTCTAACATAATTCATCCGATTTAACGCACATAGGACAAACGTTCTCTCCAGATTCCTTGCCGAAAAATGGGGACAAAAGCGCTCCACCCCGGGCCGCAACCTGTCTCCTATTTATCAAGGGACGGATCCCGAAAGTTTTGTCCGTCTCAACAGTTGGGCATTCAAGGCTACGATGACCGTACTGAGCGACATCAATAGCGCCCCAAAAGCCGGGGAAATGTTGACGCCCCAGGGAGCCAGAACACCCGCTGCCAGTGGCAGGGCGATGATATTGTAGCCCGCCGCCCACCATAGATTCTGGATCATCTTGCGGTAGCTGGCACGGCTCAAGGCGATGATCTTGACCACATCCAGAGGGTTGCTCTGGACCAAAATCAGCCCGGCCAATTCGATGGCTACATCCGTGCCACCACCAATGGCAATGCCCACATCCGCGCGCGTCAGGGCGGGCGCATCGTTGACACCATCACCGACCATCGCCACATGTTTTCCCTGTTTTTGCAGTTCGCTGATCTTCTGGTCTTTGTGCTCTGGCAGAACTTCGGCAAAGACATGATCGATTCCCAGGTCAGATGCTACCGCTTCCGCCACAGGACGGCTGTCGCCGGTCAACATGGCGACTTCCACGCCCATTTCATGCAACCGTTTTACAACCTGCTTGCTCTCCGGACGGACCACATCTGCCACAGCAAAGGCCGCAACCACCTCATCATTAGAAATCAGGTAAATAGCGGATTGCGCTTTCTCGCCAGCAGATTTGGCAAACTCTTCAATTTCAGATGCTGGTTCAAGCTCCAGCTTTTCCAGCAAGGCCGGTCCGCCAAGATAAACCTTCTCACCATCCCGTTTGGCCTGTACGCCACGACCCTTAATAGCCTCGAAATCGCTCACAGAGGGTAGGGATAATTCGCGCTCTTTGGCGGCTTGCCGAATGGCCTGGGCGATCAGATGCTCCGAGTCACCTTCGATAGCAGCGGCCAACGCCAGGACATCATTTTCCTTCCAAGTATCTGCAGCTTTCATGTCTACCACGCCGAACTCACCTTTGGTCAGCGTGCCGGTTTTGTCAAAAACCACCACATCAAGCTGGCGGGAGGCTTCCAACGCCAGGCGGTCACGCACCAGAATGCCATTGCGTGCACCCAATGAAGTGGTGATCGCCACCACCAACGGAATGGCCAATCCCAACGCATGCGGGCAGGCGATGACCAGCACAGTTACCACACGTTTGAGCACATCTACGTTGAAGCCAGTGGCGATGATCCAGACGATCGTGGTCAGGGCAGCCACGCTCAAGGCAACGTAGAACAGCCAGCCAGCGGCTCGATCGGCCAACAACTGTGTCCTGGATTTGGACTTTTGGGCCTCATCGACCAGACGCATGATGCCTGCCAGGGCGGTCTCATCCCCGGTGGCGGTGACCCGCACCCGCAGGCTGCCGTCACCGTTGATCGTCCCGGCGATAACCTTATCACCGCTCGATTTCTTGACCGGACGCGATTCGCCCGTGATCATCGACTCGTTCAGGCTGGACCGTCCCTCGGTGATCTCCCCATCAGCCGGGATACTGGCCCCCGGTCGAACCAGGAGCAGATCCCCGGTCCGGAGCGAGGCGGCCGAGATGGTTTCGGTGGAACCGTCTGCTTTGATCCGCTCGGCTTCGTCCGGCATCAGCTCGGCCAATTCGTCCAGCGCACCCGAAGCCTGGCGCACCGAGCGCATCTCCAGCCAGTGACCCAGCAGCATGATGTCGATCAGCGTGACCAGTTCCCAGAAGAAACCTTCGCCGAGATTTGTCAACTGCGCTAGTAGACTGTAAATCAGGGCAACTGAGATTGCCAGCGAGATGAGCGTCATCATGCCGGGCTGGCGGTTTTGGATTTCGGGGATGGCCATTTTCAGGAAGGGCAGGCCGCCGTAGCCAAAGATAACCAGCGAGAAGATGAAGGGCATCCAGGTGCTGCCGGGGAAAGCCGGCAGGCTGAAACCCAGCCAGCTTTGCAGCGCAGAACTATAGAGCAGCACCGGGACGGTCAGCAGCAGGCTCCACCAGAAGCGGGTACGGAACATTCGCTCATGACCAGTATGTCCCTCATGTGCGTTATGGTTTTCGTGATGATCATGCATTTCATGCATGTTATGGTTATCCATTGTTTTCCTTTCTATTACATCGCCCCTCAACGCATCGGACAGTTCAGCGAAAACTTAAACCGATAATATCGTCATTATGTTACGTTTCTATCTTATCATGACCGAAATTGGTATTTGGGGCAGGTACGTTTCTATGTTGAACAATGCGTTATTCGTTGTATATTCATCTTCGCTGAATTGCATATGATTTTGAAATTGATGGATATTTCTCGGATGGTAGAATGTTTGAAATCCGACTCTCCGGCAGGCCTACATATTGACGGGGGCACATTGCGGTCACCATAAAGGAACAGGTATGGCAAAGATTCTGTACATCGAAGATATCGAAGACAATCTAACCCTGGTTCAAAAGATCGTCACTTCACAAGGACATGAGTTTTTCCAGGCGAATAACGCTGAACAGGGATTAGAGATGGCATTGAATAATCAGCCTGATTTAATTTTGCTGGATTTAGGGCTGCCTGATTCAGACGGCCAAACCTTATCAGTCTGGTTGAGAGGCGAACCAGCCCTTGAGAACGTACCAATCATTGTCCTGACAGCCTGGCCGGAAGAGGTAGCCCGTGATACTGTTGAGGCATATGGGCTGGATGGGTATCTATGCAAACCAATTTCTCTGAAAAAATTAGTGGAAACTATTGACGCTGCATTGGATGCCCGACACTCATGACAATTGAAATAATATCGGCGGCGCAATATACGATTCAAGAATTAACCGATCTATATAACCAAACCAGAGTAGATTACCTGGTCCCTATGCCAATGAGCGCCGATCGCCTGGCAGAATACATACGTGATTTCGACGTTGATTTATCATGCTCCGGTGTAGCGTGCGCTGATGGCGGCCAGACACTTGGTTTGGGCATGCTCGGCGTGCGGGGAAACCGAACCTGGATCACTCGGCTGGGAGTGCTGCCAATTACGCGCCGGGGAGGCGCCGGAGACGCTCTGATGGACTACATGCTTGAAAAGACCAACGCACTGGGGCTGAAAGAAACTCACCTGGAAGTGATAAAAAACAACGAGCCTGCCCACCGGTTATTTTTTAAAAAAGGGTTTCACGATGCTGATGAATATCTGGTCATGCGTCGGGCACCGCATTCCATTTCCAAACCGCTAATCGGAACCGTAAAATGGCTGGATCGAGACGAAGCGCTACAAACTCTACAAACCTATCCTAGTCACCTGACCTGGATCAATGCGCTTGAATCGATGGAAAATTCCCCGGATGTCAATGGAATGAGAATTCAACTCCTTAATGGTGAAAGGGGCTGGTTAGTCTATCGCATTCAAAAATTCTTTCTCAGCCATCTGGTCATGCACACCGAACGGGGTAACCCGGTTGAAGTGGGTACGCAACTGCTGTTACATTTATATACGCGTTACCCACGTATGGATACCTATGCAGAGAATATTCTTGAAAATGATCCCCATCTACCAGCCTTCCGTTCTCTTTCCTTTTTCGAGAACTTCTCAAGGATCGAGATGCGCAGGCATGCTGCTATGGAACCACCCCTATAAAATCACCAATTTCATACTATTAAGACTTACGCAGTTCGTGAAAAGATACCGAAAATAAGGGGGGCGTGCTGCGCGGTATCCCCCCCTTTAAACGTGGTGGATGTAAAAGGGCTTGAAAAAAGAGGGGTTCACTGGCAAACTCTAAGGACTATCACATCCGAGAGAGGCGCCAATGAACCCACAAGAACTATTTTGCCCGAACATGGACTGTCCTGCAAGAGGACAAATTGGAAAAGGGAACATTGATGTTCACTCCCAGAAAGAAAAACGTTGGATTTGCGCCGTTTGCGAGCGAACCTTTACAACAAGCAAGGGCACACTTTTTTACCGGTTGCGCAGCGACCCGACGATCGTGATGTATGTGATCATCTTGTTGGCATATGGCTGTCCAGTGCAGGCGATTGTCAAAGCCTTTGGGTTGGACGAGCGAACAGTGAGCAATTGGCATGAGAGAGCTGGAAAACATTGTGAAAAGGTCCACGCACACATTGTGGAGCACAGCCAACAGGATTTGCAGCAGGTGCAAGCCGATGAGATCAAGGTCAAGACGCAGAAAGGAACTTATTGGATGGCAATGGCACTGGCGGTCCCAACGCGTCTGTGGTTGGGTGGTGTGCTCAACGCCAAACGAGATTTGGAGTTGATCCAGGCGCTGGCAGATAAAGTACGAGCGGTGGCTCTGTGCCGACCCATGATCCTGGCAGTCGACGGGCTGTCCACCTATATCACCGCCTTTCGCTTGGCATTTCGCTCCAAACTGCCTCGCCGGCAAGGTCAAGGTGGTCGTTGTAAGCTGATTGCCTGGCCAGATATCGCGATTGTGCAGGTGATCAAGCAACGGGGAAAAGCTGTCTTCACGGTTGAGCGACGCATTGTGCAGGGCAGCCAAGAGATGGTGGAAAGCTTGATCCAAGTCACCCAGAAAGGAAAGGGTATGATCAATACAGCCTACATCGAAAGGCTCAATGCCACCTTTCGCCAGCGTTTGAACCATCTGGTGCGACGCACCCGCACCCTGGCGTGCCGCTCTGAAACCCTGGTAGCTGGTATGTATCTCGTGGGTTGTTTCTATAACTTCTGCGACTTCCATCATAGCCTGCGCTTGAAACTCCTGGTCGGTTCGCATGGCTATCGCTGGGTGCAGCGCACGCCTGCCATCGCTGCGCAACTCACCGATCACCGTTGGACACCTGCCGAATTGCTCGCTTTCAGGGTGCCTCCACCTCGCTGGAAACTGCCTGCTCTGCACGGTAGACCTTCTAAAGCCTTGCTTCAACTCACTCAACAATGGGCCGCTTGACCACGATTAGATGTCGTGCTACCGGCTGCGCACGCCCCCCTTATTTTCGGGTCCTTCCTTTGCAACTGCATAACTCCTAACTATAAAGGTTTCGATCAATTTGACGTAAAAAGCAACAGGGCTTATGTCGCTCCTGTTGCTCTTTAACGTTAAGAAAATAGTACCGCAATCTCTATCGGTCACATCGGTGATGGGACATAAGCCTCGACTCTGGCCCAAAGTTCACGAATATTGATCGGCTTGGACATATACACATCGCAGCCAGCTTCCAGGGCTCGTTCTGCATCCCCTTTTAATGCATTCGCCGTAACCGCAATGATTGGAATATAGGCCAAATCTGCTTTGTTACTTTTTCGTAAACGTCGAGCTACCTCATAACCGTCAATATCAGGAAGGTTAATGTCCAACAAAATCAGATCGATCATATTTCCTTCTGCTTTGGAAACACCCTCTATTCCGTTAACAGCTTTGAGCAGTTTGTATCCGCGCGATTCAAGCGCACGTTGGACCAATAACATGTTGTCAGGGTTATCTTCAATATACAAAATAGTGTTTCCCATAACGACTTCCTTATGATCCAGATTTATCCTCGATAACTTGAATGAGCTGGTCAACGAATTTCCGCGGTGGCAAGGAGGCCTTCTGGTATAAAGCTTCGATATGACCGTTCAAACGCTCTTGCTCTTCCGGGGTGATATCTTTGGCACTGACTACTACAATCGGAATATTCCGTGTGCGCGGATCAAGCCGCAGTTCCTCGACCAGGCCAAATCCATCTATGCCAGGCATCATTAAATCTGTGACAATTAGGTCAGGCAATTTTTGCCGCGCCTGTGAGAGGCCATCCCATCCGTCTTTGGCTACAAAGATACGATAGTTCTTGCGTGCTTCCAACAAACGATGGATAAGCAAAGCGGCATCTTCATTATCATCTATCAATAAGACACTGGTCGTCTTTTCGTCCAGATTCTCAAGTGCGGCTTGTAAGCCCTCTTGTGGAGCAGGGGCCCGCCCGTCGGTCAATTCTACATCGACCGCGAACTGATCCCCAAGCACATGTTTTTCAACAGGGAAGGTATGTCCGGTGCAATTAACAACTGCAAGCTCGTCCTGGCTAATGCTTCCAGTTTAAGCATTTTTTCGAGACCGGCAAAAGCCACCGCAGTGGCAGGTTCAACAGCCATGCCCTCGCTTTTTGCCAGAGCGCGCATAGCAGCAAAGGCCTCCATGTCCGTGACCGATTCCATCAGGCCGCCGAAGCTTTGGGTAAGATGCCACAGGTAAGTATAGGACTTTCCAGGATCACCCGTGGCCAAAATGATGATGCGCGTACTGGGAATCACTGCTTCGGCAACGTCTTTCCCGGCTTTGAAAGCCTGCACCATGGGTGCACAACCATCCGACTGGATGACGGCCAGTTTGGGAATGTGACTGATCAGGCCCATACTATATAGTTCTTTAAAGCCTTGATAAACGCCCAGTGGCCCCATACCCCCACTGACAGCTTGAATATACCAATCTGGAGTTTGCCAGCCAAGCTGTTCAACGATCTCGTAGGCGATGGTTTTCATCGATTCGCGCGAGGGGATGGAGCTCGCACCCCGGTCTAAAAACAGGTTTCGGCGTTGCGCGAATTGGGATGCGATCTGTTTGGTCTGGTCATAGTTACCACTGACCCGGATTACTTCTGCGCCGAACAGGGCTGTCTCGCGTAGCTTCTCCTGCGGAACCAGGCTGGTCATAAAGACCCAGAGCTTAATCCCGGCCCGCGCACAGGCTGCGGCATAAGCAACAGCCGCGTTACCCGTGGAAGCAATAACTGCTTCGCTGATGTCGTTTTCAACCATGGCTGCCACAGCCACCGCAGCCTGGCGGTCTTTAAAGGAACTGGTCGGGCCGTAGCGTTCGTCCTTTATGTAAACAGAAGCATGCCCAAGGTCGGGGGCGAAGCGTTGAGATAGCCACAGGGGAGTGCCGCCAGCCGGGTACAAGTCAATTGAGGCGGGGTCGTCTAGCGGAAGGATGTCCTGGTAGCGCCACATGTTGAATGGGCGTTCAGGCAATCCACGCAATATCTCACGTTTGAAAGCTTTGTAGTCGTAACGCGCCTCCATCCAATGCGATTCGCACTTTTTGCAGATGGCAGGCGAAAAGGGTTCGTAGGGCTGCTGGTTTCCACAGATATTGCATTCAAGATATTTGGGCGTGGCCATAATTATTTTTCCCGTTTCTCAACGACTTCGGTGATGCGAGCCTCAATGGGAAGTTCCACAAAGAAGGTGGAACCTTCTCCTGATATGCCCGTGCTTTCCGCCCATAAGCGCCCGCCATGCATTTCAATCAGGCGACGACTGATGGGCAAACCGAGACCAGTACCTCCGACTTTCCGAGTGGTAGAAGTATCGACCTGGGTGAATTCCTGGAAGACATCTTCCAATTTTTCGGTTGGGATACCAATACCGGTATCTTTGACCGCGATCAGCACGGTGGTGCTATCTTGCTTTGCGGCATGGATGGTGATCTTACCTGTCTCGGTAAATTTGATAGCATTGTTTACCAGGTTGATCATCACCTGACGCAAGCGGGTGTTATCAGCATAGATCTCCACTTCTTGATCCGAGTCAGGTTCAATAAAGAGCGCAAGGTTCCGTTCGCTGGCCAATGTGGACGTAATGCTATTCACATCTTCGAGCAAATCATGCAGTCTGAATTTTTCCGGGTTCAAGTTCATACGCCCTGATTCGATCTTGGCCATATCCAGCACATCGTTGATCAGATGCAGCAAATGCTGACCATTTTTCTGAATCAATTTCAGGTCGTTGTCCATGTGGGGCGTCAACGGTCCGTCCAATTCCATGAGCATGACATCCGCGAAACCCAGGATGGAGTTGAGCGGCGTACGTAACTCATGGCTCATGTTGGCCAGGAAGCCGGACTTGAGACGATCGAGTTCTTGCAATTGGGAAACAGTCGCAGCTTGTTCCACATAGAGACGTGCATTTTGCAGAGCTACTGCTACCTGCGCGGCCAGAGTAGTATAGATGTTAACATCTTCCGCTTTGAAGTAATTAGCCTCTTCGGATTGGACATCGAACACACCCAACACTTTGTTACCAACAATGAGTGGAGCTGCCAGTTCAGAACGCGTGTTTGGCAAAAGGCGGTTTGATAAGAATGCAGAGTTCTTGTTATGATGTACATTATTTGCAACGACAGATTGCCGATTGCGAAAGGCATCTGCCACAAGGGATTTCTGATGATCTACTGGAATATTCCAACCTTCAGCTATCATCCGCCTTCCCACATCGCCCGCGCCAGCGGTCAAGGTCAATGTAGCTCCGTCTGGGTGGCTCAGATAAATATGAGCATGATAGAGACCAAACCGTTCCTTTGTGAGATCAACCACTGACTGCAGGAGTTTTTCCGGGTCAAGCACCGTAGATGTTGTGGTGCTTACTTTTGCAACAGTTTCAAGTTCCGCGGCACGGCGGGCCAGTGCCTGCCGTCCACGTTCAGTTTCTCCAAACAATAGCTGATTATCAATCGCCGCCGAAATCAGATCAACGACACTCGCCATCCATGCAATATAATCCTCCGGTAAAAAGGCTAGCGGTGTTCTATTGGTGAAGACCAGATAGCCAATTGCTCGATTATGCACACTCAATGCGAGTGCTATCGCACTGCGCATGCCTGCTTTGAGCATATACGCAACCGCCCCCTCTGCCCTGTAGGCATCTGACGGCACTATCGTCGTTAGATCCTCGAGATCTGGAAAGATCGTAACGCGGTTCTCCCGGTAATACCTCGGATCGTCGGGTAACCAACCAGCGGTGGGCTGTCCAAGCACGGGAGGTATACCTATAAACTCATCTTTAACAAATCGAACCGTGTAGATGTCACATAAGGTGGGAATCCCCTTCGGATCGACCTCTTTAATAATACTGAGAGAACATGACAACATTCCCAGTAATGGCAATAGCTCTGCAGCACCGCGCAAAATATCTTCAATCGATTTGGCTTGGCCAATCAAAACACTAGCGCGATTGATGGCCTGTTGCCAATTCAGGGACTCTTGCATTCCTTCGGAGAGGCGCAAGTTTTCAAGATGTGTGCTAGCTTGTGCAGCAATAGTGCCAGCCAATTCAAGTGCTTCCGGCGAGAACCTTTCGGGGCCTGCTATAGCTAATCGACCGATGGCTTCTCCGCGCACTTTCAAGGGAACTGTAAGCGCTATGTTCTCCGGTTCAGACGAATTCCCAAACGGAGTGACTTGAACCGTATCATAAGCAAATCCGAGAGTATCTTCCCTACGATGCGCGGTATAGCTCTGCCAACTTTCACGCGTCATGCGGCGCGTAGCTTCTTCGGCTTCTGCACGGGCGCGCGAGGCGTCTGCCAAGAGCCGAATATTTTCGACTTGCTGCGCCACCTGGTCGGCCACTGCTGAGACCAGTTTTCTGTCGTTCTCAGTGAGCGGGCGAGTCGAGTCAGGTTTCAGGGACAAGATGCCAACCTGTTCGTCCATGACCTTGACCGTTTCTCGTAAACTGTCTTCGCTATCGGGATCGTCCAGAAAAGGCGCGATAGAAGCTTGGTCATATGCATAGCCAATGCGTTCGTTCTGGTGGATGGCATCCAGGTAGGAAGCCCAACTCTCATGCATATAGCGGCGGGTAGCTTCTTCAGCTTCGGTACGCGCTCGCTCGGCGGAAGCAAGCAAGCGTAGACTTTGAATTTGAAGCGAGGTCTGTTGTGCGACCGTATTAACTAGGTTCTCTTCCTCCGGCTGCCAATCCCGTTCCGGCACAGGCTCGACATACATTGAGCCGATTACTCGCCCAGTGGCAGTTAGCGGCACCTGGATCGCGTTTTTAGCTTCAAATTCCTGCTCGTGAACTGAGAATTTTAGTGGCTCTACGGCGTCCGATTTATAAGCATAACCAACCTGCTCTTTTTCATACAAGAGCGGCGCAGAAGCAGAATTATGGTTCTGCCGGAGTTGCGATTCTAATTCCTGTATGCGTGCACGCAGCGTTTCAAGTTCACATTGTACCTTCGTATCTTCCGACGGCGGCGGAGGCATCACAACTGCAACATCTACATGCAAGTCATTGCCATGATTACCATTTTTTCCATCACAATCAGCAGAGGATAATAACGTCAGGTTTTCGATATCTGAGAACAACTTCTTGATCCGCTTGCGAGAACGGCTGCCGTTTGAAGCAGACGGCTTTGAGCCGTTGCGCTTCGCACTTGCGGGCGTCTTATTGACTGATTTATGAGCTCTGTCGGTAGGCATAGTCAAGATCTCCTGAGGCCGTTACCGCTAATTCCGATCTTTCATGCTTAGCTGGGCAATTGTCATCGGAGCGCCCAGGGCGTGACCGAGTTCACGAGCAGCAATTTGCAGCACGGCTTCCACAGAAGTGGCGCTCTGGATCTTCTGGTTGATGGTATTCAACATGGCCTCGCGTTCAGCCTGGCGTTGTGCTTTCTCATACTGCTGACGATTCTCCAACACGGTAGCGATCTGCGGCGCGAGTGATTCGAACAAGCGAGTTTCGGCCAAGGTGAAGTTGTGGGGTTCCTCCGCCTCCAATATCAAAGCACCGATTTGTTGTGAACCAAGATGCAATGGCAGTACTGCAACCGCGCGCAGATTCTGTCTCTTGACGAGTTCCATGGTGGTTGCATCTACGCGCTCATCGGTGAACGCATCATCGAAGAAAACTGGTGTCGGGCTCACAAACATGGGCATGACCCGAATCACCTCGAGCGGGTAGCGCGTTCCAATTGGGGTGACATCATGGCCCTCCCCATTCCACCAGTTGGAAACGATATTCAGGTACTCTATTTCACCTGCCGAATCGTAATCAAAGGTTGTCAAGACAGCACGGTTGACGGCCGGGATCTCAAGTGTTTTAACCGCAGCCGCTACTAATTCCTGTAGATCCGTTGCCTGTGTCAGGTTTCGACTGGCATCGAATAACTTCTCCGATTGTGCCAAAGCAGCTTGAGTTTGATCGTGTTGTCTTAAACTTTCGATATGCGCGCTCAGGCGTTCGGCAACGGCATTGGCAAATTCAACAGTTTCATTGTCGTTGGCATCCAATCCATCTACAGATAGTTTGCCTATCATTTCATCCCGGACTTTTAGCGGGACGTTTAGCGCAGAGGCATCATCTTTGCCATTGCTATACGGGCGGACTTCATTCAGGTCGAACAGGTAGCCCAGGTTATCGCTTAATCTGGTATCCATAAATTCCTGCCAGCCTTGCCGCGTTTGACGGCGCGCGGCCTGTTCCGCTTCGAAGCGATAACGCTCCGCGATGTCCAGCAGGCGTAAATTTTCAAGTTGTTGCGCCACCTGGCGGGCCACCGTGTTGACCAATTCAGTGGTTTGTTCGTTCTTGCTCTCATCGTCAAGCTCAACCACCAGCGAACCCAATTCCTCACCGGTCAGGGAAATAGGAGCCGATACGGCTCGACTTTCATCCGGAAGTTCGTCCGCTGCCTCAAGCGGGGCAATTTCATTGCGATCGAACACGAAACCAATCTGTTCTGGCTTATGTACTGCATCCAGATATTCAGCCCAATTTGTACGGACCAGGCGACGAGCTTGTACTTCCACCTCGTCGCGAGCCTGCTCAGCTTCTTCGAGCAGGGTGGCGTTCTGGATGGCAACAGCCAACTGTCCGGCTAGCGCTTCGAAAGCAGGAATCACTTCCTCGTTCAACACGCCGGGCTTACTGCTTTGCATGTCGAGTACGCCCACCACTTTTTCGTTCACAATCAACGGTACAGCCATTTCACCACGGGTATCAGGCAGCAGTGCGTTCGGACGGAAAGTCGTACTTTCTAACGTATTGGAAATCACCATTGTGCGCTTTTCGACCGCTGCACGACCGTTGATCGAGCCTGTATTAAGTTGCAAACCGTGCCTTCGTTCGAGCAATTGCACTCCAACCTCCCCGGTACCGGCTTGCAATTGCAAGGTCGTCTGGCTTGGGTCGGTTAGGTATACCTGTACATAATACAGATCGAATTCGTCACGGATCAGATCGCAGGCATCCTTTAACATGCTATGCAGGTCGCGCACCTGTGAGACGGAACGACCAACGTCAGCCGCCAGTTCCAGGTTACGGGTGCGCTCCGCTACACGCTCTTCCAAGGTGTCGATCAACTCGCGAAGTCTCGCAGTCATGGCATTGAACGTGGTTGCAAGAGCGCCGGTCTCATCGCCCGCTTCCACTTGCGCCTGGGCTGACAGGTCTCCCAAAGCCACCTTCTCAGCAACCGCCTTGAGGCGAACGATAGGACCGGAAATGACTTGCGCCAGGCCGACGGCAGCAACAATTGCGACAATGGTAATGCCAAGCGCCAAGAGCAGAAGGTTGCGTGTTTGGGTCGCGATTGGTTGCAGAGCTTCTGCCTGATCTTGGAGAGCCACCACGCGCCAATTCAGATTGGCGATTGTCGTTTGGTCTTCTTTCACGTCGCCGAATACACTTACGGTGCTTTGACTCGCCAGCGCGGGAATCTGATTGTGGAGAATTTCAAGGTAAGGTTCTCCAGACTGAGTCAGTGCGTTGATGTCGAGTTCAGCTTCTTTCATCACAAGTTCGAAGGCGCCGTTCTCCCCAGGCTCAAGGGTTAGTTCTTGCCCATCGGGCAGATAAATATCCATATGACCGGTCTGCCCAAACAAACCGGCAGCCAACGAATCTGCCAACGTATCAAAATTAACCGTGGTGCGCAGGACGCCGACGACATTTTCACTGCCATTTGCTCGAATGATCGTGGCCATAACAATTGCAAGACTCTTACTACTTTCGTCATACTCCGGTTGTCCAACGTACAGGCCTTGCTGGTAGGCAGTTTGCCACCATTCTTCGTCAGCCTGATAGTAGTCGGAAGTACGGTTGGTGCTGGCGATACTGACACCTTGCGTATCGGTGACGAAAACTTCGACGTGTTGGGGAAAGTCTTTCTGGAATCGACGTAGATCGGTGGATAGGCTGTTATTGATTACGCGCGCCACCAACGGGTCGGCATTATTATCAGCAGCATCTGCGGCTCGCCATTTTTGATCAAGTTGCTCGATCTCAGCCTGGCTGAGGGAGCTTGACGAACTGGCAGCCTGGGCTGCATCCTGGACCGCCTTGTCAAAAGCCAGAGCCTTCAGGA
Organism: uncultured Chloroflexia bacterium; assembly: GCA_963785535.1. Lineage (GTDB taxonomy): Bacteria > Chloroflexota > Anaerolineae > Anaerolineales > Villigracilaceae > JAABUE01. The sequence goes on from CAWAVQ010000037.1 coordinate 17,249, forward strand.
TATCAGCTTCGCGGTCTACTGCCTGGCCGATTTCAACGCCCTTGGCGCTAGAGAGCTCGGCTAGACTATTGCCGATCTGATCGGTCAGACTGGCATTTAGCGAGCGATTGGTCAGGAAGGCCACAGCACCCACTGAGGCTGTTACGGACGCCACCAGAACAATAATCAGCTTGGTGCGCAAGGGATAGGCATGAAACTGGCGGAAGATGAAATAGATGAGCACACTTACTACCGAGACCGCCAAAAGCTGGATAAAGATACCCGGCAAGGGTGGTCGCGCTGCCGAACCAAATGCGTCCAGCAGGAAAGTAGCCAGGCCTGAAATAACGGTGGCAACTCCCATTATCCAACTTGACCTGCGAGACAGAGCCAGGGAGGCTATCAATGGTCCAGCAACCATCAAGGCAATCCCCAACACCAGCCCGAGCCCACTCAACAGAAGTGCAATTGGTGGGTACGATATTGCCAGGGCGCCTAGAACTAAAATAGTACCCTGCGTGGGTCGTCCACGCCTGCTTAACAATGCACTGATCACAAATAGCACACCCAGTATCGATGAAATCGCAGCCACCGAATAGAATTGTATGCTGCCGGAAACCCAGCCCAAATACAGATAATACAGTGCAGCCGCGAAATGGGGAATTGCGAGCAGTGTCGCAATCAGGAATGCATTGCGCGCTTGTTGGGACATATCGTCAAGAAATCGTAGGAATGATTTTTTCATAAGTGTTCTCTCTTATTAGCCAGGAATTAGCCAGACCGGTTCATCTTCATTCTCATCACCGGTTCCATTGCTGCCGTGCGAGATGACTACAGGTTCAATCACCGAATGGGCTTCTCCAATTCTGGCCCTCACGCGCGAAGCGCCGATCGCTTTACCCAATTCACGGATGGCGGTTTGCAACGTATCTTCGACTGAAGGTAGTGCGCTGGATCTTCTGGCCGATGACATTGACCAGTGAGGACAGTTCCGCCTGCGTTCGGGATTGTTCATATGAGCGCGCGTTTCGCAATGAGATGGCAACCTGACCGGCAAGCGATTCCAGCAGGGTCACATCATTTTCCGTCAAACCATTTACCTGGTTATGTTGCACATCTAACACGCCCAACACCTGGTTCCCAACGGAAATCGGAACAACAACCTCTGCCTTGGTATCAGGCAGCAGTTCGTTGGGCAACCAACCGGGGTCCTGCGATGTATCCGACACCAACACGGCTTCATTGTTTTCCGCTGCACGACCTACCAGACCACGTCCTTTGGGTACCGAATGCCCGCGCGCCAACATAGCCGAGCCGGCCTCGCCTGTACCACCTGCGATAACTAAGTTCTCACCGGCTTCATCCAACAAATAGATCTGGGCATAGTAGTAGTCGAAAGCATTGCGTACTTCGTTGACCACTTCGCTAGCCAGTTGGCGTGGGTCGAGAATGGACGCCAGTCGGCGGGAAACTTCGGCTGTAGTAGCCAACGCCTTGGTGCGGTCAGCCACGCGCTGTTCCAGACTGCCAACCAGTTCGCGCAAGCGGGAAGTCATCTCATTAAAAGTAGAGGCTACTTGGGCAATCTCAGTCGGGCCAGAAACTTTTGCTTCCATCGATAGGTTGCCACCTGCAACCTTGCTCGCTATATTCGAGAGTTCTACAATAGGCGTTGCCAGCCGACGTGACACAAAAAGACTGGCCAAACCGGCTAAAACGGCCATAAGCAAGATGGCAACAAGAGAAAGTACTGCAATTTGTATAATCGGTTGATAAGCCTCAGCCCAAGGTGTTTCAACCACAACCGCCCATTGCGGTGTACCAAGAGGAACATAGGTACCTATAACGGTCGTTCCGAGCAAGCCCTTATAAGATGCAATTTCCGGCGTTACATCAGTTGACGCCTTTGGATTATCAACGAACTCTTTCACTTCACTGATATGCCCCACATTTTCGCCCCGTAACACACGACCCGTATCATTGAAAGCGATCAGGTTGCCTTGATTGTCTACCACGTAAGCGTAGCCGGTTTCACCGACTTTGAGTTGATCAACCACATCCCACATGAACTTCAAGTTCACTTCAACTGCCAGGGTGCCCTGGAAATCTCCAAAGACGTTCTTAACAGGCAGTGCCATGACAACCAGGGGTTCACTGGTGGCATCATCGATATAGATGGGGCTGATGTATCTTTGACTCTGATGGATTTGTCCCAACGCATCTTCCGTAAGCTGGTCAAAGATTTTCCCGGATGAGGTTTGTGCAAGAGGTGATACCTCTGCCAGTTGATGATCTCGAGCGTCCAATAAAACCAACTGGCGGAAGGTTGGCTGCAGCCCCAACAAGCTTTCCAGGACAAGTTCGCGCTCTGAACCAGAGATAGAAATTGGGTCAGAGAGACCGATAGCTGTCCCCAACACGTTGAATTGTTCCTCGATGAAACTACCAACGGTTTTGCTTGCATCCTGCGCTACAAGCTGCTGTTGAACAGCAACGCTTTGCTGGTGGGTTAGGATATTTGTGAACAACGCTATACCACCAATTACCAATAGAATGATCACGCTCAGGGTAAAAGAGGCAGTTGCTAATGTGACAGCCAAACTCCGCGACGGTTTGGTTTTCTTGAACTCGATTTCCATCTTTATTCCTCTCTCGTTAACCGAAAGCTCTTTAGTAATCCTTTTCGAAACGACAGACGGGTAATCCGATCTAGCGAATAATCTCGTTTGCCTGTTTGAGGAGACCTTCGGGTACGGTCAATCCAAATTCTTGAGCTACTTTGTAGTCGATGTGCAGGAAGGGGTCAGCAGAGACAACTGGGATGGTGCCCGCCGGCGTGCCTTTGAAAACCTTGTCGGCCAGAGGCGCTGCAGCCTTTCCAGAATCAAAACTGATCACGTCCACACCGAACACATCAGTTAGTTCAACCCCCGGGAGATACGCGCCACCAAAGGGGATTTTATGTTCGTGCGCGAACTGGGCGACGACGGCATAATTATCTGGTGTGACCATCAGAGGTTCTACTACCATCAAAATTGCATCTATGCCAATGTCCTCGGAAGCAGCCCGCGCCTGTAATTCGGCCTGGAGTTCTGCGGCATTGTCAGCCGGGAACTCAATCAACGTCACTCCAGCAGCCTGCGCCACCGGGCGTAAGGCCTCTAACTGTGGCGGTACAATTGGATAGCCACGTTGGTAGGGTAGCCAGATGCGTTTAGCATCCGGAACCAGTTCGCGCAGAACTTCAAAGCGCCTGACTGCGAAATCCGGGCCAGGGTAGCGCACCCCGGTGATATTGCCGCCCGGTTCACGCACACTGTCCACAATGCCCATGCCTTCGATCAATGCATAGGTGAAAACTACGGGGATATCCGTGCCTTGCGTGACGGCTTTGGCTTCCATAGTGGCCTCGGTAGGGAACGACAAAATCAGGTCGACCTTATCGTCCACGAACTTCTGCAGGATGTTATGATAGGCATCCATGTCAAAATCGGTTTGTTGAACGTCATAGACGATGTTTTCGCCCTCGACGTAACCGAGTTCTGCCATGCCGTTTTTGAAACCGTCGGTAGCGTCGGCTATGAAACCCAGACCAGACAGGATCCCAACGTGGTATACCTTTGGCTTAGCCTGACCGCACCCGCTTAGCAGCAGAGCGATGGCGATTAACCAGGTAAGTAGTACCCATACCTTTCGAGAGTTGCCTTGCAAATTGTGTTTCATGATATTGCTCCTTTTCTCTTTGTTTCAATCGTTTCAGAAATATATTTGCCGCTTATTTGGTAGCGGCACCTTTACTATCACCAATCAGTGCAGATGGATCAAGCGACACCAGCGTCTGGCGCTGGCCAAGAGCGTGACCCAGCTCGCGGGCTGCAATTTGCATGGCTTCTTCGATGGTTGCTGTGCTTTGAATCTTCTGGGTAATTGAGTTCAATTTCGTTTCACGCTCGGCCTGCTTTTGCGCATTTGCAAAGGAGCGTGCATTCTGGAGGGCAACCGCGATTTGGGAAGCCAGGGTAGTTTGAATGTTTACGTCAATTTCAGTAAAGCGATTTACCTGTTCCGACTGCACATCCAGCACACCAATGACCTTACCGCCGATCAGCATAGGCACAGCCATTTCCGCACGCGTTTTGGGTAGCAACGGGTTGGGCAGGAAGTCCGGGTCGGTCTGCACATCATTGACCACTACGCCTTCTTGATTGCGGGCTGCGCGCGCTACCAGCGATTTCTCACTTTCGAGCGGGATGGCGCGTCCTTCCGCTACCATTTTCCGGCCTACCGCTCCCGCGCCAGAGGCTAACTCAAGCATATCGCCGGTTTCATTCAACAAATAGATGTGGGCATGGTATAGGTTGAAGGATTGTTTGGAAAGATCAACCACTTCCTGTAACAGATGTTCAGCCTCGGTGATGGTGGACGCAGCAATGCCTACGTTCGCAACCACCCCCAAATCTGCTGCCATTTTCTGAGTGCTTTCGTACTGAACGATGTTTTGCATGGCAACCGCCACCTGATTGGCGATGGACTGCAACGCATCGACATCTTCCTGCCCCAGGCCATTGGTTACATTATGTTGTACGTCCAACACACCTAACACCTGGTCGCCGACCGAAATCGGGATGGCGACTTCGGACTTGGTATCAGGCAGCAGCGGGTTGGGCAGCCATTCGGGGTCTTGGGATGTGTCTGGCACCAACACAGGTGCATTGCTTTCCGCCGCGCGACCTACTAACCCACGTCCTTTAGGGATTTTGTGCCCTTGGGCTAGCATGGCGGCCCCGGCGTCACCTGTACCGTATTTCATAAGCAATTCATCATTTTCAACCAGATAGATGTGTGTGTGATAATAGCTGAAGGCCTCATGAACCTGATCCACTACCGCGCGCACCAGTTCGTCGCGATTGAGGATAGCTGCCAAGCGGCGGGAAACTTCCGCTGAGGTGTCCAACGCTTTGGTGCGGTCAGCCACGCGCTGTTCCAGACTGCCAACCAGTTCGCGCAGGCGAGAGGTCATAACGTTGAAAGTAGTGGCTACTTGGGCAATTTCGGCCGGACCAGCAACTTTAGCAACAACCGACAGGTTACCGCCTGCAACCTCAGTCGCAGTATCGGAAAGATCAATAAGGGGTGCTGACAGACGACGGGCAATAAAGAGACCAATCAGGCCAGCAAGGGCCGCGATGCTAAGCGTAATCACAAGCCCCCATATCCCTTGCCCAATGACATCCTGGTAAGCCTCCCTCCAGGGCAATTCAGTTACAACTGCCCATTGGGGCGTACCCAGAGGAGCATAAGTGCCAACAACATTCGTCCCAAGTAAGCCAGTGTATGAGACAACTTCTGATGTTACATCGCCTGATTGGTTTTGATTCTCAACAAACTCTTTCACCTCGCCGATATGCTGCACATTCTCGCCTCGTAACACGCGGCCTGTATCGCTAAATGCAATCAGGTCACCTGTGCTATCCACTACATAGGCATAGCCAGCCTCACCCACCCGGAGTTGGTCGACCAGATCCCACATGAACTTCAAGTTCACTTCGGCTGCCAGGACACCCTGGAATTCCCCAAAGACATTCGTAACCGGGAGCGCCATCACTACTAAAGGCTCACTGGTGGCATCGTCGATATAGACAGGGCTGATGTATCTCTGCCCCTGATGGATTTGGGTCAGTGCCTCCTCTGTGAGTTGAGTGAGAACCTTCTCAGTCGAAGTTTGCGTGAGACGGGAAGCCTCCGCCAATTGGCTATCTTGGGCATTCAATAGGACCAACTGGCGGAAGTCCGGTTGCAGGCCCAGCAGACTTTCCAACACGATTTTCCTCTCCTGACCGGAGAGTGAAATCGGATCGGCCAGGTCAACAGCTGCTTCCAGTACGCTGAAATGCTCATCAATGAAACTGCTCACCTTGCTACTGGCTCCCTGAGCAATGAGTTCTAGCTTGTTAGCAATGTCTGCTTGTTGGGTCTGGATATTCGAGTAAAGTTGCAACCCACTGGAAATCAAGAGCACAACCGCACTCAGGGAAAAGAGAGCGATCGTCAGGGTAACAGTCAGGCTCCGCGAGGATTTAGGTTTATTTGTTTTTGTTTCCATAGTTATTCTCTCATATCATCCGTGGGTTGCTGAGACAATTTTTTTCAAAAAGATTAGATAGGTTATCTTGACTAGCGAATAATCTCGTTTGCCTGTTTGAGGAGACCTTCGGGTACGGTCAATCCAAATTCTTGAGCTACTTTGTAGTCGATGTGCAGGAAGGGGTCAGCAGAGACAACTGGGATGGTGCCCGCCGGCGTGCCTTTGAAAACCTTGTCGGCCAGAGGCGCTGCAGCCTTTCCAGAATCAAAACTGATCACGTCCACACCGAACACATCAGTTAGTTCAACCCCCGGGAGATACGCGCCACCAAAGGGAATATTGTGCTCATAAGCGAACTGAGCGATGACAGCATAATTATCTGGTGTGACCGCCAGCGGTTCGACTAGAAGCATAATTGCATCCATGCCAACATCACCAGATGCAGCCCGCGCTTGTAACTCAGCCTGGAGTTCTGCTGCATTGTCAGCCGGGAACTCAATCAACGTCACTCCAGCAGCCTGCGCCACCGGGCGTAAGGCCTCTAACTGTGGCGGTACAATTGGATAGCCACGTTGGTAGGGTAGCCAGATGCGTTTAGCATCCGGAACCAGTTCGCGCAGAACTTCAAAGCGCCTGACTGCGAAATCCGGGCCAGGGTAGCGCACCCCGGTGATATTGCCGCCCGGTTCACGCACACTGTCCACAATGCCCATGCCTTCGATCAATGCATAGGTGAAAACTACGGGGATATCCGTGCCTTGCGTGACGGCTTTGGCTTCCATAGTGGCCTCGGTAGGGAACGACAAAATCAGGTCGACCTTATCGTCCACGAACTTCTGCAGGATGTTATGATAGGCATCCATGTCAAAATCGGTTTGTTGAACGTCATAGACGATGTTTTCGCCCTCGACGTAACCGAGTTCTGCCATGCCGTTTTTGAAACCGTCGGTAGCGTCGGCTATGAAACCCAGACCAGACAGGATGCCAACGTGGTATACCTTTGGCTTAGCCTGACCGCACCCGCTTAGCAGCAGAGCTGCAATCGCTACCCATGTGAGCAATGCCCACACTTTTTGAGACTTCATTTGAGAATTCTTTTTATCCAACATGTTATTGCTCCTTATCTTCAATTTGTTGTTGCTCAACCAGGGATCGTCTCTGGAGTTGAGTGGGGTAATGTTTCGATTGGAACGAGCGGTAAATTAAAAAGAAAAGCAAGAACCTTTCCCAGGTTCGCTTTCCACGTTGATCTGCCCGCCGTGTTTTTCGATAATGGATTTGACGATCGCCAGCCCCAGGCCATTGCCTTCAACATCCTTGACGGCCTCATTGCGAACACGATAGAAACGATCGAAGATAAATGGCAAGTCATCGGCGGAGATACCATAACCGGTGTCCCTCACGCAGATGGTGGTCATGGCATCATCTGTCTCGACAGACAGGTCGACAGATCCGGCGACAGGCGTGTACTTAATGGCATTGCCAACCAGGTTGCGCAAAGCCTGACGCAATTGCAGCGCGTCTCCCTGGACCCTGGGCTGGTCGCTGGCTTTCTCCAAGCGGAATGTTTGCTCTTTGGCTTCTGCCTGGGGTTGGAATTCGTCCGCTATTTCGGCAATCAAGGCATTTATATCTATCGTTTCTTGCCTAAACTCCACTCCCATATCGATTTTTGCCAGGTCAAGCAAATTCTGTACCAACTCTTGCATGTGCTCGGCAGCCGACTGGATGCGTTCAACGAATTCCAATTGTTTCGGGTCGAGCGGTCCTATCTTTGGGATCAGTTGGCTAAAGCCAGAAATCGTCATGATTGGATTTTTAAGGTCATGCGAAGCGGTAGAAATAAATTCGTTTTTGACCCGTTCCAAGAGTTTTGAAATGGGAAACATCATGTAGAAGGACAACGCACCCGCCCTCTTCGACTGGTGTGAACAATGCTATGAACACACGTTGGTCAGGCCAGGTAATCTCTTCTGTTTTCGGGTTTCCAGAAGTGTATGTCTCATCCAGGTGTTCGATCAAGACATCATAGCCACAGCCCCGTGCAAGTGGCAATCCGAGTTTGGCTTCATAATCGGTAAATAATTTTTCTGCTGCTGGATTTAACAAAGAAAGGCATCCATCCGCATCGAACATTAAAATGGCATCTGCTGCGCCTTCCAAGACAGCGGCTGACCGTTGCTGTTCGTGCAGCAAAACTTCATATAACTGTGCATTTTCCACTGCAATGGCTGCCTGACTGGCGATCGCCTGAAACAAGAGTTGATGCTCCAAGTTAAAATAAGCTGTTTGTTCGTGAACCAGGATGAGCAAGCCTATCAGGTCGAGCCGGCCAAACATAGGGATCATAATGACCGAGCGGGCCGGGTTGTTGGACAATACCTGCCAGCGCGCATCCTTACTTGTGTCGTCCAGGATCAGACCCTGATGCGACTCCCGGATAGTTTCCAAAAATTCATTAACGGAGGCAACTGAAAGTCAAAGTTGGATGCGTCGGTTGTGTCGAGGTGATATTCCTTGTGAAGCGGATCTTTCCGGTTAAGAATAATGACATGTCCAACCATCGCCCCCAGCGCCTCGACAGCCCGCCGGAGCACGATATCTGCCAAATCATTAATATCCAGGATGGCACTCAGTTCTCTGCCGATCTCGGGTAGTACGCTCAATTCTTTGTTGCGTTGACGGATAGCGTCTTCTGCTTTTTTGACACGCAATTTTGTGCGAATGCGAGCCAGTAATTCACGCCGGTCGAAGGGTTTTGTTACGTAATCATCGGCTCCCAGGTTAAAGCCAGCTTGCACGTCAGCATGACCGATACGCGCCGCAGTCAGAATGATCACCGGAATATGTTCAATCGCCGGATCCACGCGGATTTCCTGAAGAACTTCGAACCCGTCCATTTTTGGCATATTGATGTCAAGCAAGATCAAATCGGGCAGCTCTGTGCGAGTTTTTTCCAAGGTTTCCACGCCGTCAGATGCCACAATAAACGAATAACCCTCACTTTGCAGGTAACGCGAGAGGAGTGATACATTATCCGCTATGTCGTCAGCGACCAGGATTTTGAAGGGTTGTTGTATCTTTGTGTCTGGTTGGGGTGGGTTTTGGCTCCCCATATTTTCGAGTGCCTGGCTAACAAGCTGGCATACGCGCTCTGGCCGCACGGGTTTGATGATGGTTTCATCCACTTTTAAACGCCGGGCGCTCTCGCGCAACCCCGGAACGTCATAAGCTGTGATCAATATGGTGTAAGTTGGACGTCCCCCCGGATGTGACTTTAACTTTTCTACCAGTTCCAGGCCATTCATTTCAGGCATCATCATGTCGGTGATGAGCAAATCCACGGCACCGTCTCTGACACGCTCCAGAGCGGTCTTGCCATTGGTAGCTGAAATTACCTCAATGCCTGGCCCTAATTGGGAGATAGCACGTGAGAGTGTTAAGGCCGTATTGGGATGGTCGTCCACGATCAGGACGCGCGCACTCGGAAGATGGGGGGGAGAAGTTTGTCCGGACATATTTGCTTCTCCTATTTTCTATGAAAATGACAATTGTGCAGATTGGATTATGGGCAGAAGAGTTGGTAAAAGTTGGGACAAGCAGGAAACAGTCGATTTTGAAAGATTTATACGACTGATGAGCATCTCCCCCTCATACAACTAAGTTATCATATCACGAAGGTTTTCCTAGCGTTCAACAACTTGGTTAAATTCTTCGCTCGGCATAGGTTGGCCGAATAGAAAACCCTGTACTTCATCACAGAATTGTGATTTCAAAAAGTTTAATTGCTCTTCGGTTTCTACTCCTTCAGCAACAACTTCCATATTAAGGGTTTGTCCCATGAATATAATTGCCGAGGTGATCGCCTCGCCACTTTTATTGGGATCGTCTTCTTGAATAAACGAGCGGTCAATTTTCAAAACTTTGAGAGGAAATTGTTTCAGATAACTAAGCGAAGAATAGCCATTGCCAAAATCATCCAAGGATATACTCACTCCCAGCCTGTTCAACTCGGTAAGAATGCTGATAGTGTGATCAAGGTCCCTCATAGCTACGCTTTCGGTGATTTCCAACCGTAACCCCTCACTGGGAAGATCCGTTTCCATCAGAGTTTGTTCAACCAGCCTGAGCAGATTTTTTTCTTGGAATTGCCTCCCTGAGATGTTGACAGAAACCCATAACTTTGGATGGCCACTATCTCGCCAAGCGCGAGCTTGCGCACACGCCACCCGGAGTACATGCTGACCGATTTGCATAATGAGCCCGGTTTCTTCAGCGATGGGAATGAAATCCAAGGGCGAGATAAGGCCTCGTGTTGGATGGTTCCAACGCACTAGTGCCTCCGCCCCCGTTATCTGACCACTCTCCAGTGAAATAATGGGTTGGTAATAAACTCGCCATTCCCGGTTCTGGACAGCACGTTTCAAATCTGCTTCCATTTGTAGCAACAACAGAGCGTTTTCATACATCGTGTTATCGAACAACTGGCATCGTCCCCCGCCCAATGCTTTAGCGCGGTACATGGCTGTATCGGCGTCGCGCAACATTTCTTGTGGCTCGATATATTTACTGTTATACATGGCAATCCCAATACTGGCTGTAGAGGAGCGGTTCAGGGAATTGAGCATGGAGGCTGACTCCAATTGGGTATGGATCCTTTCGGCCACTCGGACTGTATCGCTTTCCTCGCTCACCTCGTTCACCAAGACCACAAACTCATCCCCTCCAAAACGGGAGATGGTATCTTCGGGTTGCAGACAAGACGACAAACGTTTCGCCGTGTTGATTAAAAATTCATCCCCCACAGAGTGCCCAAGGCTGTCATTGATGACCTTGAATTGGTCCAAATCGATAAATAAGACTGCGAACAAATCATCCGGATGTCGTTTAGCGCGTTCCAGTCTCTGGCCTAACCGGTCCATGAAAAGAATCCGGTTGGGTAAGCCAGTTAGAACATCGTGGAGTGCATCGTAGGCCAGACGCTCTTCAGTCCGTTTGCGTTCGGTGATATCACGGCCAACAACAAAGATCAGATCTCGTCCAGCTTGCCTGATCTTGTTAGCTGTTACCTCCATTTCAACTATGGTCCCATCCTTGCGTTGCCATTGCCGTTCACCGAGTTTTACACCCTCACCTTTCATTATCTCTTGAAGCTGAAAGTCAGTTGAGGACCGATCCTGAGCGATGATGTCATAGAGCGTCAAATTGGATATTTCTTCTGCAGTGTACCCAAGCAGATCGAGAAAAGCTGAATTCGCCTCCAGTATGCGATGAGCATCCTCGTCAAAGATGTATATGGCCTCCAAGGATTGCTGCAAGACCGCCCGGTAACGGGCTTCACTTTCCCGTAGCGCTTTCTCGATGCGTTTACGCTCAGCTACTTCAGCCACCAGGTCTGCGGTTCGTTCCCGTACCCGTTCTTCCAACCTCGTGTTGAGATGACGGAGTTCATTTGTAACCGCCCGCCTTTCAGTGATGTCCCTCGTCACACCCAATATCCCTGTAGGTTTTTCCGCCTCGTCCAAAAAGAATTTCATCTGCATTTCAGTCCAGACTGTTGACCTGTCTTTCCGTCTCACTACTAAGTCGAGAGTCCGATAACTGTCCCTTACATCTTTCGGATTCTGAACCACTAATTCTGCGATCATATCCGTTAAGACTTAAACAGGACCTCCGCTGAGTTTGGAGTTCAGCCGATCATGTGATCGGCTGTGATAGAGTTTCCTGGATAGAATAACCGCATAAATCCTGGACAGACGGACTTACGTACGTCATCCTAAAGTTCAAATCCATCGTCCAGATTACGTCCCTTGCGTTTTCGGCCAACAATCGATAAAGTTGCTCGCTCTCGCGAAGTTTGGATTCTATTTCCTTACGGTCCGACACATCCCGGCTGGAGAGAACAGCCCCCGCGAATTCCCCTTGTTCATCTAAGAGAAGATTACTGCAACACTCCATCCACACATAATGACCGTCAGCGTGCTGGTAGCGCAGGGTAAATGGGTCGGGGCCCTGCCCGTCCATAATGGCTTGCGAAAAAAGTTTCAGGGTCTCTGTCAGATCGTCTGGATGCAGGCGTTCGAAGATAGACCTGCCGATCATCTTCTCGGGCTTGAGTCCCAACACCCATTCGTGGGAGGGACTTGCATAATGTATAGTGCCATTAGGCCCGATTTGCGTAATGACGTCATACATATTATCGGTGAGCCGTCGTAGATTTTCCTTGTTCGCCGTACGGGAATCTATTTGGGATAAAATTTTGCCATCCCGATTTTGTGATTGACCGGTCGCTTCCTCAGATATCCCTGACAATTGATTGCTATCACCATGGCGCGTCATAAGAATACTGAGTTTGCTACCTTTTCAAGCTTTCCCTGCATAACCGAATCAACATTTATCTGACCCATGCAACGACAGGCAATGGGTTCATATACCCATTTTCAATGATATTCTCAATTTTGCAGATTGCGTTAGTGATAGAAAAGTTGGCAAAAGTTGGAGACTAAAGCCATTTCCAACCGGGACTAGAACGGGCTTCCGTTTTCGGATCGGACCAGGTCGTATAGGTTAAATCTGCCACGAGACGATACCCAGTCCCCCGTTCGTTTAGCAGATAAATGGGTTTACGCGGGTTTGGTTCAATCGCCTGACGAATATGATGAACATGCCATTTGACCAGTTCCTGCGCCTCCCGATAATCAGCCTGGTACCCCTGAGCCTCCGCTACCAGTGTCTGATAATCGACAACATTGGGTGCATGCCGAACCAGTACAACCAAATAATCAAAAGTGGTTGGAGGAATGTCAACTGTCTGTTCTTTTACTTTCAAGCGCCGGGCATGCAAATCCAGGTTGATGTCACCACGAATAAGAAAGCGCTCGTTTACATTATCGCTAGGGATCGATAAAACTGGCTGGCTGTTTTCTTCATTCTCAAGTCTACCTAGTTCGGCCTGCAACGTCTTGATTTGCAATTGAATCTCGCGTTTGCGACGCTCTTTCTCCCTTTGGGCAAGAATAGTCCGCGTATGGTCAATCAATGTCTGGGGCTGGAGCGGTTTCATCAGATAGTCGATCGCCCCATACCGGAGAGCTTCCACCGCGGAGTTCATGTCAGGTTGGGCCGTAAACAAAATGACTGGCAACTCGGGAAAATTTGAATGGATTTTTTTGAGCACTTCCAGCCCATTCATGTCCGGCATACGAATGTCCAAATAAACCAGATCGAACGCTTGTTGTGAGAGGAAGGCCAAACTCTCCTGTCCGCTCGCAGCAGTGGTAACCTCAAAACCGGCCTGCTGCAGGATACGCGCCAAAGTACGACGTAAAGAAGCTTCATCATCAATGATAAGAATATGGCCCGCAGTTTGCATAACTATCCCCTCCTGTTTGTCGGAAGACTAACTGTGAATGTAGCGCCGCCTTGTTCATTATTCTCAACACGTATTTCACCACCATGCTGATGAACAATATCGGATGTAATGCTTAACCCCAGTCCTGTGCCGGTTTTCTTGCTGGTGAAAAAAGGCTCGAAGATCTTGGGAAGTATTTCGGGGGCAATTCCGGTGCCTGTATCCGCGACAGAGAACAGGACTTGATCATCTTCAGGAGATTGTTGTGTAAAGACAGTCAAATGCCCTTCTGTTTGCATGGATTCGATTGCGTTGATAAATAAGTTTAACACCACCTGACGAATCTGGTCAGCAACACCTCGAACGGCGGGTAATTTGGGATCCGGGTGAAACTCAAATACGATATCGTTGTGACGCATGTGAGTGGATGTAAGGGCATATGTGTCCTCAACAATATCATTTATTTGAATCTCTTCAATATCATCTGAGTGGATGGGACGATAGGTTGCACGCAACCTGTTTAATAAAGTTCCCATCCTCTCCACTTCCGCAAGGATGATTTCCAAATCCTGCTTCCCCTGTGTCGAAAAATCTTCCTCTTGCTTAAGCAGGAAAAGAGCATTCTGAATCGCTTGTAGAGGGTTGTTCATCTCGTGCGAAACGGAGGCCAGCAACTGTCCGGCTACTGCCAGCCGTTCATTTTGTATCAATTGTGTTCGCATCGTTTTTTCAAGGGCCAGGGAAGCTTGCAGGTTATTGTAAAGGTTTGCTTTCTGTAATGCAACGGCCAATTGGTCGGCTACAGCGATTAATAAATTCAACTGCTGTTCGGTAAGAGAGGCTGAAGAGGTTTGTTGAACATCTAGAACCCCTGTAACCTGACCATCGATAATGATAGGTACAGATAATTCAGATTTTATAGCATCCAATAAGGGATGATCCACGTGAAAAACTATGTTCTCCACCTCATTTGTGACAAAAGGCTCGCCAGTATTTGCCACATGACCGACAATGCCTTCGCCAACTGGCAATCGATATCCCTGCTCGATTAACTGAGTAGCAACTTCTCCGCTCCCTTGGTGGGCAATAAGATCGCCACTTTCATGATCTACTACAAAAATCATAACGTGATAATATCCGAAATTTTGTCGCAGCAGGTCTGTGACTTCTTTCATCAATTGTTCCGGATCTAAAGATCCTGCCAGGCCCTGACTGATTCGATAAAGGATATCGATTTCAAGTAAATTCTGTCTGGTTGTTTCCAATAAAGTTGCATTATCAATTCCGATAGAGACCTGCGTACCTAATGTTTCTAACAAGGTGACCTCGCCCTCGTCAAATGCATTGGGACTGTCACTCTGGATGCTAATCGTTCCAATACATTGCTCGTTGCTCCGAATTGGTGCAACAACGAGTGAACGGAACTTAACGGGCGTAGCCTGGTTTAGAAATCGAGGATCCGTGCGAACGTCAGCTATATTAATAACCTTCCCTGTCTCTATAACAAGACCGGCAACTCCTTCCCCGAGACGCATGTTCAACCGACTTTTTACTGTTTCCCGGTAGCCTACGATCGCGCGAGGCACGAGAATTTGCCTTTCTTCGTCTATCAGGTGCAAAATAACATTTTTGGTCTTCGGGATCAATTCTTTAGCCGACTCAACAATAAGTTGAAGCACCTTATCCACACCCACTTGTTCGGATTCACTGAGAACACGTTCAATATTGGCTAACGCTTTAGCTTCCTTGAGTTTTGTTTCAATTTCTACTTGCTGGAGAATAGTGCGAAGCGCAAGAGTGATCTGGTTGGCGGCCAGTTCAACGTATACGATCTCCTCGGCAGCAAATTGACGTGGAGTATCGAAGGCGAGGATTGCAACGCCAAAGCAGTATTTCTTTCTGGCCAGGGGCATGATCAGTGCGGACTTTGTCGGAAGCGCAAGATCTTTGAAAGACGCAGGGTTAATAATATAGTTAGAACTCTGCACATCCTCTATAATTTTGGGATGCCCATCCTTTAATACTGTCATAATCATGCTTGTTTCTTCAGGACTCAATACGGTGGGAGAAAAGGGCCGCCCCAAAGGTTTGGTAGCGGCAATTAAAAGGGCCAGTTCATTCGTTTCATCCCACCGGATAAGATAAGCGTAATCGGCAACAAACAGGTTGGTCAGATGGGTGATCAGGCGATAATAAGCATCCTCCAGTTTTTCCGTTCCTGTAATACTTTTATTAGCTATATTTATCAAAGCAATAAAGCGTTCGCGCGAAGCAATCTGATCATCAATACGCTTTCTAGCAAAAGTCTCATCGTGCAAGTAGCCAGCAATATAGGCAACTAGGATCACCAAGGCAAAACCCGGCGAACCATTGATAAACTCATGCCAACCAAAATCAGCATATACATGGAGAAGGAATGAGCTTAAAACAACGCCCGACAGACCGGCAACAAATCCAGTTCTGATGCCAAAAAACCAACCTGCAGAAGCGACCGGAATGGAAACTAAAGCGGCCGATACCGGACCCAGGATAGCATTGAGAAGCGGAAATAATAAAAGATACAAAATGGCCAGATCGAACACGACAATCCACGGTCTTTGGGGTTGTCGGGTCCAAGCCCATTTTTTCGCTCCTGACACCGCAAAATCGTCGCCAGTCGGTTGGCTATCTACTGTATTCTGTTTGAGAATCCTCCAAAAACCGTTTTTGATTTTGCTCATTAATCTCACCATATACAACTTGGATGCTCAATCTCGTGAATTACGAAATTTTTCTCAGATAAAGAAAATATCAACGATAATCAAAAACCATGATAAGGCACTAATCGTACTATTTGAGAGCATTTGCCACCATTACGAACTGGTCTGAACTAAACTTGTAAAATCGGGAATAATCAACCAGCTTACATCGCCATTGTACAGAATATAAGCTTTCTTTTCATTGCATCATTCTTTCAATTTCAACGTCTTCATAAGTTATAATTTCCTCACATGACAACCCGCACCAATGACCAATGGCTTTCCGACTTGCGTGCTGATGGCACAATACAGGAGGCCGCCCTGGCAGACCTGCGCGCCATCATCGCGCGCGGCCTACCTTTTGCACTCTCGCGCTGGCTTTCTCCCTCCTCCCCACAATTCGAATCCCTGACTGAGGAAGTAACCCAGGAGACTCTTCTACGCGTGCTGGACCAACTGCACACATTCGAAGGGCGCAGCATGTTTACTACCTGGGTACACAAGATCGCTATTCGCATCGCACTGACCGAGTTGCGCCGTAAACGCTGGCAGGACTCATCCCTCGACGAGCTGGTGGACAACGAAGATATTCCGGTCTCGCCTCGCATCCTGGAAGATTCGCGCCCGACGCCCGAACTAACCGCGGAACGCGCCGACATGCTGACCCGCATCAGCCGCGTGATCGATGAAGAGTTGACCGAACGCCAACGGCGGGCCTTGATCATGCTGGGAATGCAGGGTATGCCCATGGAAGAGGCCGCAAGGCGGCTCAATACCAACCGCAATGCGCTTTATAAACTTCTGCACGACGCGCGCTTGCGTCTCAAACAACGCTTGCACACAGAAGGACTGGATGCGCAAGAAGTTCTGGCAGCTTTTGAGGAAGGGTAAGAAAGCCACGGAGATGCTCGTCAAAACAATGGCCCTCATGAATATTAAGCTTTTTTTCAAAAAAGTTTCCCGTCGTTTGCGGGGCGATCCTGAAGTCACTGGCGCTTTGGTAACCGACATCATGCATAAACTGCAAAAAACCCACGAGGAAGAACTCTCGTGCGATGAGGTCTTTGCTTTGGTGGACGAGTACGCCGAAGCCAACCAACGCGGAGAAGATGTTGCCAGCCTTAAACCGCTCATCCGCCGCCATCTGGATATGTGTCGCGAATGCGATGAGGAGTATCAGGCTCTGTTGCGTGTGTTAGAGGGAACTGAAAAGAGCTAGTAGCGCAACTCCTTAAACGGAACCAAGATTCAAGCCAACAGGCTGCCTCTCGGCAGCCTGTTTTTATTCGTGGAAAATCTTTTCGCCAGCCCGAATGGGCACCTTCAAGCGATTTTCAGGGGGCGTCAATGGGCACGACCACATTTCGTTATAGGCGCAGTACGGATTATAGGCCATGTTGAAATCCACCAGAAAACGATCACCAGGCAAAGGGTCCGGCTCGAGGTAGCGACCTGCGGGATAGGTCTCTTCACCGGCCAGCGAGTCCACAAACGGTAAAAAGAAGCCGTGCTCACTGGCGTACAGGGTCAGTTCAGCTTCCTGTCCGTTCACAGAAAACCCGAATTTTCCGTAGCGAGTATAGGTCTGGGTTTGACCCGTCGAAGTCTGGATCATGATCTGATCTTGTTCCGGAAACTTTTCGAGTTTTACTTCCAGCTTCAAATCCGGGTTTTCGTCAAAATAATGCAGTCCACGAAATTCTCGTCTCTGCTCAGGTGTCAGCGGGCTCTGCGGGTGACTGGCAAAAAAATCATCTTTGCTGGCGCGGAATTCCTGCAATTCGTTCATGTTACCTCCAGTAAATCTGTACCGCAGCAATATAAAAATGTAGGGTTGTTGAGATCTTATCAAGGAAAAATTTCGGGGTGGACCTACAATTTAATGTGATTGCGGCACTTGTACGGTTAAGACCACTACTCCCAAATAATTCTTACAAGGTGCGCCACTCTCACCGCATCGAGCTCTTTTCGAATCAACCACAGAGGCTCTTGCCTTTTCATACATCTTGTGCTATTTTTACCAAAGACAGGAGTTCCTCGTTCATGAGTGAAAACCAAAAAACAGTGATCGTTGTCGAAGACGAACCAGACGCCGCCGAGTTGTTCGCCGAAATGATGCGCGTCAGCGGTTTTCGGGTTCTCAAGACTTACAGCAGCACCCCGGCCATCTCCCTGATTGCCAAAGAGCGGCCCGATGCGGTCATTCTGGATATCATGATGCCAGATATTTCTGGCTTGGAAGTGCTGCGTTTCATGCGCCGCGATCCGGAACTTAAGAACACGCCTGTCATCGTTGTCTCGGCTCGCAGCATGCCTTCCGACATCCGCGAAGGTCTGGAAGCTGGCGCAACAATTTACCTGACAAAACCGGTGGGCTATCTGGATTTAAAAAAATCTGTCGATCAGGTGATGCAGGAGCAACCAACTGGAAATTCAGGCATAGACCTGCCAACCTAGTCCATGAGCTTGTTGCGCGCGTTCATCGCTGTTGAAATCCCCTTCGAAATCCATCAGGCAATCGAGAACAAGACGGCCCACATACGGGCTGCGCTCAACTCATCTTTGGTACGCTGGGTGCCTTCGAGCAACATTCATCTGACGTTGAAGTTCCTGGGCGATATCTCGCCTGCTAATGTGGAACTGCTGTCGCAGATGCTCAGCGTAGAGGTCAGCCAGCATCAGGCCTTGGAAATAAGGTTTGGAGGCTTGGGAGCTTTTCCCAACCCCAAGCAACCGCGCGTGATCTGGATCGGGATCCAGGCCCCGGCTGGGCTCGAAGCGCTTCAACACGGGATCGAAGCTGCTACCGCTACACTGGGGTATCCGGTCGAAAAGCGTCCCTTCTCTCCCCACCTGACGATCGGGCGCGTCAAACAAAACGTCAGTTCGACCGGCATGCAAAAGATCCGTACCGCGTTGGAAGAGACCCAGGTCGGCTCGCTGGGAACTATGCGGGTGACCGCCGTCCATCTCTTCAAAAGCGATTTGAAACCGACCGGCGCGGTCTATACCCGGCTTTTCTCCGCGCCGTTAAAAATATGATATTGGCCCTGAGCGGAACGGAGCGTAGCGCAGTGAAGTCGATGGGCGCTGACAAGCGCTTCGACTGCGGGCTACTACGCCCTCTGCTCAGCGCGATAATAAACGAGGTGACATCTGAACGCACTTGAACTGGCTCGCTCCATCGTCAATGCCCTGGAAGAAAAAAAGGGCGAAGACATCTTACTGCTTGATCTGAAAGACATTGCATCATTTACTGACTATTTCGTGCTGTGCAACGGCACCAGCGACCGCATGCTAGACGCCCTGGCTAAAGCGGTCATGGACGACATGCGCGCACAACACAAGAAAAGAGGCCGCAAAGAGGGCGAAGCCCACGAAGGCTGGCTGGTCGTGGACTATGGCGACGTGGTCGTACATCTCTTCTCGCCTGACCAGCGCGCCTATTACCAGTTGGAAGAGTTGTGGAGCGAGGGCAAAGTGTTACTGAGAGTACAGTAATAAATTTTAGAGATGTCGAATTAGAAAGGAATACAAAATGCCTGTAGGTCCACCTGAAAAAATTACTCCAAAATCCTTAAACGATTACCTGGAGATTATGAGCAAATCCGTCTTTCAATCCGGCATGTCCTGGAAAGTGATCGAGAACAAATGGCCGGGAACCCGAGAAGCCTTCCATAACTTTGACGTTCAAATAGTGGCGGATTTCAATGAATTAGACATCGAGGAACTCACAAAAGATGCGCGCGTGGTGCGCAATTATCGCAAGCTTGTGGCTATCGTCTCCAATGCACGCAAGATGCTCAAACTAGAGGAAGAATATGGTTCATTCCAGAAATATCTGCGCTCGCACAGCAGCTTCGATGAGACCTTGAACGCAATTCGCAAGGATTTCAAATTCATGGGCCCAACCGGGATCTATGTTTTCCTTTACGTGGTAGGGGAAGATGTGATTCCGCATGAGGAGTTCGAGAGGCGCTATAGAAAAGGGTAATTGTAGGGCAGGTTTTTAACCCGCCAATGCTGTGCTGTGCAAGCTTATTTGGTGCAGGGAACTCAACCGCGCAGAAATGAAAAAGGTCTCCAGCAAATAGTGAAGACCTTCGGTTCTTAAGTGTCACAGTCTGGAGACCACGGCACAGCAATCGTGCGCAGCGCCAAACCTATCTTTCAAATACCCACCTATCCACCTCGCGTGTCCAATCCACCAGTTCTTCTGGCTTGAACCATAAGGAGACTTCCTTTGCGCCATTCTCGACCGTGTCCGAAGCGTGGGTCAGGTTGCGGCCCACTTCTAAGGCAAAGTCATGGCGTAGCGAGCCGGGGGCAGCTTCGGTCGGGCGAGTAGCGCCCATCGTCTGGCGGATAGCGGCCACAGCGTTCGGTCCTTCCCAGACCATCGCCATCACCGGCGCAGATGTAATGTAAGCAATCAGACCCTCGTAAAAGGGTTTGCCCTTGTGAATGGCATAGTGCGTCTCAGCCAATTCCTGGCTGACGGCCATAAATTTGGCTGCCACCAAACGCAATCCACGGTGTTCCAGGCGCGCAATGACCTCACCGATCAGTCCGCGCTGCACACCATCCGGTTTTACAAGTACGAGCGAACGTTCCATTGATGCCTCCATGTTTTTATTTTAGGATTACGTATTTCGTGAAAAGATACCGAAAAAAGGGGTCGGGCGACGCCCGACCCCTTTTTTCGGGCTTCTTCTTACTACGCACATCCTAACAAGACATATTGTACTATTGCCACGACCAAAAGCCCATGCTGCCCTTAGCGACCAGGATCGGATCGGCCCCCCGTTCAGCGAAGGTGTCTACCATCCATATCCGATCCACGTTGTTGTTATCCTGGTCGGCATAGACCAGGTACCGTCCGTCCGGCGACCACAGACGATGGCTCTGGGCATATTGGTTAAAGCTGCTGATCACATAGCGCATCTGATAAGAAGGATTGAAGGCCGCAAAACCCCGATCCAAATCCTGAGCAAGATCATACACACGCCACTGCATCCAGGTTGCGTCGCGCAGTTCAAGCCGAGATAGATAGCCGATGCGTTCCCCATCCGGTGACCAGAAGAAACCAGAGATATTGAAGCTCGAGGCGGTAATCTGTTTTGTCTCGCCGGATTCCAGGTCATAAACGTAGATTGGTCCAAAGATCAAACCACCGCTACTTCTCAAAGTACTGTACGCAACTCGTTTTCCATCTGGAGACCAGGAGAAGACCATATGTTTGTCTTCTGCTGTCGCCAGTACTTGCCGTATCTCCGGATCCGGGCCGACTTGTTTCGCTTCAGTGCGGTACAAGTAGTCGCGGTTATCCTGGTTTGTCACCAGTAGCCATTCATCACCAAGCGGGGACCAGGCGGGTGCGATGAACAGACCTGGGTCCATTCCCAATGCCTCAACCTGCCGGCTTTCGAGTGAAAAGCGGGCAATACGCGCATCGTTATTAAAGCGCGCTGCACCGCCGGTGTGCCAGAGCATAAATTTCCCATCCGGTGACCACGAAAAATAGAACGGCCAACCGTGGCCTGCAATTTCATTGGTTACCCCATTTATGCCCATGTCAACAATGTGTAGTGCAATGCCTTCAGGCTCCTCGATCAAATAACCTAACCGAGAACATCCCGATTTACCGGGACAGGATATAGGCGACCAAGAGATGTAAATCACAAAATGCTGATCACTCTGACCAACCAGACGGGCAGGTGCACCAGGCGATTCGGCTACATAGAGCCGGGCTTGTGCATTGTCCCCGTTACGGATCACTGAGGCATACGCAAGTTGTCCATCCGGCGACCAGGAGACACGCGGATAGGAAAGCCCGGGGCCTTCGGGTGGGGCAGTCGCATCGCGGGTAACTGCGAAATGTTCTTTGAGGTCCGGCGTTGTAACAAAGATATTGCCATCAGCGCCGATGTATGCGAGACGTCCGCTTCCTTGTACGGCCACAGATTCTGCAGGGCTTGGTAATGTGGATGGCGCCGTATCCGTTGAACGCAAGGCTGAGCAGCCTACTAATGAAATCGCAGCGAAGAATAAAGTCGCTGCGATTCGTTTCATCAAGCTTCTTTTTTGCGCAGTTCGTTTGATCTTTGTAATGGGCACCTCTAAAAGTAATCCTATGATTTAAATGGCAACCTCGCCAGAGTGTGACGAGGTTGCGACACTAGCGAAGCAATTCTTCCGCTTTCGTATACGAATCTAGCGCATCCTGCAAACGATTGGCGCGCATATAAGCATCGCCTAGCGTCTGCAAAATAGGCACTTCCACCGGATAGCGGTACAGGGCCTCCCGTAGGTCAAAGATGATCTCATCCAGCAGTTTACCTTTCTTGATCAACTTTCCATAGCTTTCCATCGCGCCGGGGATATTACCACGCGTAAGTTCGATCTGCGCCCCAGTCAAAGCCGGTTCCTGGGCGGCCGAGAGCATCCCGGTCATGCCCGAACGGCTTCTGGTTACTGGTTCGCGATAGGGTTCGCGCTCGGACGGTGTCGGTTCTGGCTCTGGTTCCGGTGCCGATTCAGGCTTGGGCTCGGGAGCAGGCGGTGGCGCAGCTTGAACGGGCGATTCTCCTCCACCTTTGGCTCAGGTTCCGGAGCAGGAAAAGCTGGCTCTTCCTGGGAAGGCGTTGCAGCCTCGGCAGGTGTCCAATCTGTTGGCGCAGTCGGTTCCGGTTCGGCAGGTTGCTGCTGTCCATCCACGTCTCGCAACCATTCTGGCAAATCACTGTCGGCATCCATCGCAGGTTGTGGCTGTTCTTTGTCCTCATCCAAGTCAGCCAACCAGGCAGGCAGGTCTTCCGAGGCTGCTTCCTCCGCACTGGTCTCCTCGACATCCGTCGTTGAAGCCTCCGCCTCCAAACTCTGCAACCAATCAACAGTTTCCGTTTCTTCAGACTGTGCTGAAACTTCGACCTCCTGGAACTCAACCCGCTCTCGTAGTTCGTCAATTGTTGACGGGCCAATCCCGGCGATATTGCTCAAATCGTCAACGCTTGAAAAGTTGCCATATGTTTCGCGGTGCGCAACGATATCTTGCGCCAATAAATCTCCAATGCCAGGCAATTCCGCCAGTTGTTCAATCGAGGCAGTATTGATATCGGTCTTGCTAACCGCTTCCTGCTCGGGTTCCAAAACAGCTTCTTCCTCTGGTGAAGAGGCAGGGATGCTCTCCGCCTGAGATGGACCCTCATCCATGTCGCGCAACCAGTCAGGCAAGGGCGCTTCTTCCTCGGACTTCGGTGCTGCTTCCGTTTCAGCAGTCTCTCCTTCCATCTCGCGCAGCCATTCGGGGATATCACTCTCCGCAGTTGATGATTTTGCCTCACCTGTTAGCTCTGGCTGTTCCTTAAAAGCGCCTTCCTCATCCATGTCACGCAACCACATACCGGTTTTATCCGTGTCGGTTGGGAGGCCTTGTGCTTCTTCTAATTCGGCGTGTGGAGTTTCTCCAGTCTGCTCGGCATACTCCATCCCTTCAGCCTCGCCTTCGGGTGTTTCTTCTGCAGGCATTGCTGCTTCAGGAGATGGGGTTCCGGCACTTGCTTCGGTAGCCTTCTGTACCCATTCGGGTGCCGTCTCTTTGCGGGCCTCCGGATCTGTGACCAGTTCTTCGGGTTTGGCCCCATGCTTGGCTGCCAGAACTCTCCAGCCAGGCAACCGCGTCATCCTGCTCCTCCGCAGATGCGCCAAGACCGCTCACATCGACAGGTCCGGCTTCGGCCCCAACCTCCTCGGCTGGAAGCGCCTGTTCTTCGGACAGGAATTCAGGCAAGTCCGCAGGGGTTTCAACAGGAGTTTGCTCTTGTGAGACAGGCATTTCAAATTCAGCGGAAGGTTCCTCTGCCGGTTCAGCCTGCTCCTCGGACAATTCGGCAGGAACTTCAGCAGATGGCTGCTCGTCTGAAACAGGCATTTCAACGCCAGCCTGTTCCTGGGTGGCTTTGGCTCGCTGTACCCATTCCGGCTCAGTTTCAGTACGATCCTCGGGATTTGTCACCAATTCTTCAGGTTTAGCCCCATGTTTGGCCGCCAAGCCTTCCAACCAAGCAATGGCGTCATCCTGTTCATCGGCCGAGGCTCCTAAATTGCCGGTGTCGGTTGCATCAACGCCAACCGATTCTGCAGTTGCTTCTTCACCAATCTGCCAATCGGACAGCGATTTATCACTCATTTCCGGGACTTCCTGTTCCGGTTCCATTGCCGCTTCCGAGGGCATTTCCTGGGGCGTCTCATCTGGCGCGACACCTTCTTCTTCCGGCTGCATGGCCTTCAACCAATCGGGGAGGTCATCATCGCTAGTGGCATCGGCCGTCATTTGCTCTTGCGGCTGAGACTCCGGTAGCACCTCTTCTATCGGTTGCGAGGGTACTTCTTGGGGAATCTCGCCCGGTTCGGCTCCTTCTTCTTCCGACTGCATAGACTTCAGCCAATCAGGGAGGTCATCGTCGCTGCTGGCATCTGCCATCATTTGCTCTTGCGGCTGCAACTCCGGCGGCACTTCTTCTGTTGGTTCCGAGGGCATTTCCTGCGGAATCTCGCCCGGCTCAGCCTCTTGTTCTTCCGATTGAATGGGCTTCAACCAATCGGGAAGGTCATCATCACTAGTAGAATCTGCCATCATCTGCTCCTGTGGCTGCGACTCCGGCACCGCACCTTCCGTCGGTTTCATGGATTCGAGCCAATCCGGTAAATCCCCTTCTAGTGGGGCCTGCTCTGCCGCAGGTTCCTCATCGGAAGGCGTACCTTGTTCATCACTCAAGCTTTGCAACCAATCGGGGACATCGCCCGGCTCCAGGTTTTCGTCCGCTCCAGCCTGCGGGGTCGACTCCCCCACGCCTGCGCCGGTGGGAGCCATAGCTTTGACCCAATCGGGCAAGTCACCTTCAGCAAGGGCGGGTTCTTCAGTTTCATCCGAAGCATCGAATGTACCAAGACCTTCTTGAAATGTCCCTGTATTTTCGCCCCAACCCGCTTTACGCAGGAATTCGGGAATCTCATCCTCGCCACCCGCAGAAGGGATAGGCAAACTTCCTGGAGCGGAAGCAGTTTCATCTCCATGCTGTGACGCTGCTGTCGGGGTAGAAGCGTCGAAAGATCCGGATGCCAGGCCGGTTTTTAACCAGTCTGGTTCTTCATCTTCAGCAGTCGCTTTCTCCCCCAGCCCAATCCCCATCGATTCGCCCCATTCCGGTCCCATCTCTACCGGCTGACCGTTCCAATCCAAACGTTCGAGGCTGACGGCAGCATCGGGGACTTCATCGGTATGAAAAACGGAACCGGTCGTAAACGTAGCATAGGGATCAAGTTCGTTGACACGCTTGCGGTAAACCTGGGTGCTCTCACTGCGCTCGGTTTCAGGAAGCAGTTCGACCAAGACGCGATTGGCGTCCAAGCAATAAGGGTAGCGTCGCAACAATTGCGAACACATCTCAGCGGCCTCGCTCTTTTGACCAGCACGGAAATAAGCGAGCGCCAATAGAACCTGCATATCCTGCCGCTCGTGATCCTCTTCAAGTACCGCTTTGATCTCAGAAATCGCCTGGGCATATAACTCGCCCTGCACGTACATGTGCGCCAGAGCGCCACGCGTGAGACGGATCTTGGGAGGCTCAACGCCATCCCGGCGACCAAATAAACGCTGCAATTCGGACTGAATGGCCGCGTTAGAAGGCTGTACCTCGAAAGCACGCTCCATGTGCCAGATGGCCGCATCCATTTCCTTTTGTTCGTCGTGGATGATACTCATTCCCACATGGGCGACAAAGTCGTCTGGCACGGCCATAAGCACGCGCCCAAAAATGTCGGTGGCTTCATTGTAGCGCTTGGCCTCAAGGTAAGCCTTGCCAGTCATGCGATACGTTTCCAGGTTCTTAGGGAAGGTGTTCAGGATATGGCGGCAATGCGCAATCGCTTCATCCAACTGACCACGATCCACAAGACCTTCTATCTCTTGGTTGTATATGCGCAAAGATACTTTCGCCATACCTGTTCTCCTTACATCTAGTGCCCGAACAAGATGTTTTTGATTGATGAATTTTCCTTTAGCATACGGTAACTTTATCAATCATAGTCATGCTGCCCGGGTACTAGCTTATCGTTTTCTTTATAATGAAGAAAACAAACTCTTCTATGTAAGTATGCCCGATTCTTAAATTTTATGCAAGGCTATACGCCACATTCAATCATAGAATAAAGGTAATGCTGGGACAGGCAAATTATTCCAGCCATGCGCAGCAAGAATCTTTTTACGCGCCTGCGCCAGCAATTTCTCATTGTTGGCATGGATCGTGAACAACGGCTGCCCTTTTTCGACCTTATCACCGACCTTGTGATGGATGATGAAGCCGACCGCATGATCGACAGGATCGCCTTTCTTGGCCCGGCCCGCTCCCAGAGCGACAGCCGCCTCCCCTACGCTTCGCGCCTGGACCTGGTCCAGGTACCCGTTTTTGGGCGACTCAACCACTTCGATATATTTTGCTTTCGGCAGTTTTTCGGGATGGTCCACAAAATCGACGTCACCGCCCTGGGCGCTGACGAGGGTACGCAATTTCTCAAAGGCGCTGCCATCCTTGACAGCCTGCTCCGCCAATTTGCGTCCCTCAGCCAGATCCTTGGCCTTTTTGCCCAGCACCAGCATATGCGCGCTGACGTGCAAACAGTGCTCGCGGAAATCTTCCGGACCGCCACCGCGCAACATATCGATGGCCTCGCGGACTTCGAGCGCGTTGCCGACCGCGTTTCCAAGCGGTTGGTTCATATCGGAGAGCAGTGCAACGACCTCCCGCCCGGCCAATTGCCAATTTGCACCATCAAATCAGCCAGTTCACGGGCATCCTCCAGTGTTTCCATAAAAGCGCCTTGCCCTACTTTAACATCCAAGACAACCGCATGCGCCCCGGCCGCGATCTTTTTGCTCATGACCGAGGAAGCGATCAGGGGAATGGACTGCACCGTCCCGGTGACATCCCGTAGAGAATATAACTTACCATCCGCGGGGGCCAGGTCTTTGGACTGCCCGCTCAACACAATTCCGGTTTTTTTGAGTTGTTCCACAAACTCTTCGGTGGTCAAATCACAGCGGTAGCCAGGGATGGATTCCATCTTGTCCAATGTTCCCCCGCTAAAGCCAAGCCCGCGACCGGACATTTTCCCCGCCGGGAGCCCGCAAGCAGCTACAATTGGCAGCACAGAAATGGTTGTTTTGTCGCCCACACCGCCGGTGGAATGTTTGTCCACAGCGATGTCGCCTACATCGTGCATATCTAACACTTCGCCGGATTGCGCCATGGCGAGCGTCAGGTCGGTGGTCTCACGGGGGGACATGCCATTGAGCAGAACAGCCATCGCCCAGGCCGAGGTCTGGTAATCAGGGATGCGTCCGTTTGAAATTCCACGTACAAAAAAGCGAATCTCTTCGCGGTTTAATTCTTTTTTATCGCGTTTTTTTATGATGACATCGACAGCACGCATGGGATACTCCTTGTGAAATATACCTTTTGTATTGTATCCCATTTTGGCCCCCTCCCCAGCCCGTCAGGGCGGGTGGGGGCGGGCTAAGCTTTTACCAATTCCGGCCCCTGTGGAGTATCTTGCACCTGCCAACCGTGGGCGGCGATTTCATCACGCAGACGGTCGGATTCAGCCCAGTTTTTGTCTTCGCGAGCCTTCTGTCGTTGATTAACCAGCGTTTGCACGTCTTCCGGTGGGCTGTCATCTTCAGCTTCATTGGCCGCAGTGACCATCTCCCACACTTCGGCCGGGATGCCTGCATCCAGTGGCTCAGGAATGTGGATTTCGCCCAATTCGCTAAAGGGAACGGTGGCCCCGGTAGCGTAGATTTCCGGGTCACATTCGCGCACCAACGAAACGCTGCTGACCCCAAGCACCTGGCACTCACCCTTTTGAAAATCAAGGATGATGCCGGTATGTTCGTCCAAGCCTAACGTAGTATTTTCGGGTGGAACCTGATCGCACCATTCGACAAAGCGGTCCAGGCCCACAAAACAACGACTGGTATCCAGGTCCACGCCACCTTCGGCGTTGTTCCAGTGCGGGATAAAGGACAGGGTCACGCCAAAGTCGTTGAACAGGTTGAGTCCCGGCACGGTATACACGTCTTCCCCTACCTTGAATATTTCGTAAACGGGCAGAGCCCAGGCGCCGACCGAGATCGTTGCAGCGGAAGCAAACACGAGTGTAGCCCCGAGGCGATGTCGCGCCCGCAGAATATTCCAGGCCAGACTGTCCCGCAACTGCCGGATGGCATAGGTCGGGCTGCCAGGTCCCATGAAAATCATATTGGCTGAAAGCAGGGGCTTTAAGATGTCAGGGTCATCGGGGCTGAAAGCGGTGCCGCGTTTACGAGCAGGGATGACATCGATCTGCGGCTGGTAATTTTGCAAACGGGTTTGCATGAACTCAGCCACGCGCCCGGTAACCTGATCGGAATTCAACTCGAAGCCGGCCGGCGTTTCCAACAGGGCAATTTTTATTGGTTGGGGCAGGTCCCGAGCCAGCGTTTCAAAAATACGGCCACCGGCGAGCGAGGTCTCACCGGAGCCAAGGAAAGCGATTTGTCCTAGCATGCCTATTCTGATGAGGCGTTGAGTTCGTCTATTACTTGCAAGAGAGTTCTCATTGTCAGGGATGTCGGACATGCTATACCCATAATGGATAAAGCGGATAAACCCCTTACGATCCAAAATCGCGTTTAGCGGCATACGTCCCAGTTTGAACAGATTGATTTCCTGCTTGTAAATCTTCGAAACCTGCTTTTCCGGATCGGGCAGACCGGGAAACGGGAGGTTGTTTTCCTGCCAGTAATTCGCGAACTTTTCCAACGAATCTGGCCCGATCGCCAGAATTTCCGCATCCCGTTTGGTAAACTCCGCATATTCATCCCGCAGACGCGCTAACTGCGCGCGGCAATACGGTCACATAAAGCCACGCAGGAAGGCCAGCACGACAACTTTTTCACCACGAAAATTGGATAGACGGATTCGATTTCCGTTTAAATCAGACAATTCAAAATCGGGGGCTTCCTGCCCCTCGAACATTGTATTACGCATCTTTCTCGTCCTTCAACCTGCTTCCGTTATATTTTCTCAACCAACTCTTTGACCGTAGTCCACATGGTATCGAACATCTCAACCGTCAGTTTACCAGTCAACGTGTTCTGTTGGCTGGGATGATAGGAGCAAACCAGCCAGGGACCCGCTTCCAATCGAAATGTCGCGCCGTGGGCAAACTTCTTGCCAGATTTCGGCTCGGAATATATGCGCAGGATTCTCTCAAATGCGACCCGCCCCAAAGCGACGATCACTTTGGGTTGTAGCAGTTCGATCTCGCGTTCCAGAAAAGGCTGGCAGTTGTTAAGTTCTTGTGCTGTAGGCTTATTGCCAGGTGGCGCACAACGGCCGGCGGCTGTGATGTACATATCTGTCAGCGTCAGGCCATCATCACGCGAAGTGGCTTCCGGCTGACTGGCAAACCCGGCCCGATACAATGCCGGGTACAAAAACTTTCCCGAAGCGTCACCAGTAAAATTCCGCCCAGTTCGATTGGAGCCATGTGCGCCGGGAGCTAACCCGACCACCAACACGCGTGCCTGGGGATCGCCAAATCCGGGCACAGGTTTCCCCCAGTAATCCCAATCCATGTAGGCTTTGCGTTTGGTGCGCGCCACCTCTTCGCGCCACGCCACCAGGCGTGGACATTTGCGGCAGGCGATCACTTCTCTTTTGAGTTCATCGATATTCATAACCGAACTGTATAACACACAAATTGTCTTTTTACATATAACGCCACCCAGAAAGCTCCAAACTGCTCATACCATATTGGAAATGCTTTGTCTACACGACAAAGCATTCTATTCCCTACACAACCGTGGCCACCTGCCAGCAATCATCCAGATTTCTCTCGACGATCCCCACCAGATCTTCATCCAAGCGTCCGGTGCGCACTCGATATTTCATCTTGTTCAAGATTTTCTTGCGCGAAAGGGACGGTCGATATGGCCGCTGCTGGGCTAACGCCTGAAAGACATCCGAAGCTGCCACAATGCGCGCCTCGACATCCAGTTCACCTTTTCCAAGGTGGAAGGGGTAACCATGTCCATTCAAGGCTTCGTGATGGTAGGCAGCCCAACCGGCGATTTTTTCAAAGCCACGAATTTGATTCAGAATTTGATACGTTTCGAAACTATGCTTGCGGATGATAGCAAATTCAGGCGCGCTCAACTCTCCCGGCTTATCCAAAATCTCATCCGGAACCATCAACTTGCCAATATCATGCAGCATTCCGGCGATCTCTAACTGGTCACAGGTATTGGCCGGCAGTTGAGAACACTCCGCCAGCCAACGGGACAAGTGCGCCACGCCGATAGAATGTTCCGCGGTAAAGGGACTCTTCGCATCTACAATGGTGGCAAAGATCGTCGCTAATTGCCGAACGTCAGTGCTTTCCAGTTCCATCAATGTTGGCTGCGGCATCCAGGCTTTTGTGCTGGCTTTGATATGGTTTGGCTCCAGTCTCAGCCAGAACGCCTCTTTGAACGATATATCTAAAAAGGCATCCACCAGATCAGGTGCAAAGAACATGTTTCTATAATGCCTGATCACCCCCTGGATGTGTTTGCGCAGCAGCAACAAATCTTTCCCGTAATGTTCACGGGCAAGTGAATCTACTCGATCCGATAGATAGATCAGGTTGCTCAACAATCTGACCTGCTCGGGCAAGTCTTTTCGGCTCAGTTCTTCCCAGTGGGTGTGGTGATAGCGTACCAGCGGAGCCAGGTGCATCAGGGGACGGAAGCTCGCTAACAATGCCTCGCCACGCTCGCAATGCGCACTGGCTCCAGACCAGTCCAATTCGCTCAGCACTTGCTCGTGGACTCTTGTCGAGGAAACACCGCTATCATGCAACAATCCCCCGAAGAAGACGTTCTCCAAGGCATGTCGATCCCAACCCAATTCTTCCCCGAGGGTGGCCGCTATAACAGCCACCCGTTTGCCATGATAGCGATCATCCACGCCGACCAGATCCAATGCATCAGATAAGGTGTATACCAACTGCCACAAATCGACTTGCATGAGTCACCTCCGCCTACAGTGATTGCATACTCACTATACAGCAAACAAAAACCTGAAACAAGTGAGAAACATCCCGATTTGGATTTTGGTCATCGAGGCAACAAAGAGGATTCGCAGATCATTTAGATGTCCAACATCCTAAAAGTCAACGCCTTCAATAATAAAATCTTCCAAGCAAGAACTTTTCAAAACGCATGGCTGAAGAATCGATAAATCCCAATGACAACCAGCATCAATCCGCTCAGCATCACCAGTGAATTCAATCCCAACCAGAGGATATCCGGTCGTGTCACCGATGCCCAACGGCGAGCACCCAACTCGTACAGGATCACGTTCAGAAAATTGGCAGCGGCGCGTGAACAAATGTAAAAGCCCAGGAAAACAGCCAGCAGCCCATCCACTTCAGGGCTGCCGGTGACGCGCGGCCAGATATAAAAAACAAGCCTCACCGCGATTGCCACCAAAATCAACCCCCACAGGATTTTCGAATGCCGTTCGTTGTGAGGCTGAGACATTTTATGCCTTATGAAGCAAAGTGATTTTGCCTGTCCGAAGCGTGGTTATTCCAGCGCCAATCCTCCAATAAATTCTCGGATGACAGAGTTCTTCGGCACGACCGTGTCGTCCGACTCAGGAGTAATTGTTTCAAACAGACTATGGATACGTGAGGCCCGCATAAACGCATCCTGCCGCAGCGGATCATCACGATATTTTTCCACCCATTTGACAAAGCTATCAAACAATTTTGATTTGTAGAGCGGCAATTCATACGGCATGGCGCTATTGATCACAAAATCAGCCGTGCCTGAATACGGGATGATATTTTTCAATTCGGCTGACCGTACGTAGTGCCAATGCGTGAGAGTTTGTTCATAATCATAAGCACGGTGTGTAGCATCTCGCAACATCCTGCGCATCAAACGGATATCTGTCCAGCGGACATATTTACCGTTGTCGTCCTTCACTTGCATCAAAGGTTCGATATACAGGTTTATTTTTAAATCGGCAATGCCATCCGTCAGTGGTGGGTAGAGACCGTATAGACTGTCAATGAGAATAATATCGCCCTCGCTTAGCTTCATCGGCGTTTGGTCCGGGAAGTTTTTCCCGGTTTTAAAATCGTAGTAGGGTAATAGCACCTCTTCCCCGGCCAAGAGTTGGTGCAGGTGCTGGTTGATCAATTCAATGTCTAAAGCCTGGGGAGTCTCAAAGTCGTAGTCGCCGAATTCATCTTTGGGATGCAATTCCAGGTCGTAGTAGTAGTTGTCCAGGTTCAACTCCACAAAGCGCAGATTTTGCCGTCCAAGTCTGTGAGCGATCTTTTGCGTTGTGGTAGTTTTCCCGGATGAGGAAGGCCCGGCAATCGTCACAATCTTGACCTGGCTTTTTCGTTCCTCGATCAAACCAGTGACCGTTCGGATATCTTCCTCGTATGCTTCCTCTGACTCTCTGACGATTTCCGGAAAATCTCCGTTTCGAATTCGTTGATTTAACTTGGCTACCGTATTGAGATCGTGTTCTACGGCCCACTCTAACACACCCCAGATTTTCCTCCAGGGAATGTATTCCGTATGCAGTTCGGAGCGCGACTTTTCTTTTTGCCTTCGTCTAGTACGTTCTTCCCGGTAAAGGATATAGTGTTTCGAGACTTTGGCATGTCCGTTTTCGATCAACACTTTTTCAACGACATCCTGGATTTCTTCAACGGTTGGATACTGGTTGGGTTTAAATTGGGATTCCAGGATTTCTACAACTTGCTTGCTTAAACCTTCAGCGATTTTCTTATCCCTGCCTCCGACCGATACCGCGGCGCGATAAATCGCATTGGTAATCCTGCTCTTTGAAAACGGAACCGTAGCGCCATTCCTTTTAATGACATATTTTATTTTGGCCATAATCGTCTCCAAGGTCTTCTGTGAATTTATTATATCCTTTTCCCTATTTCCAGCGCCATCTGCATTATGATATAGTAAAAGAAAATGTAAGCCAATTTGACCAGGCTGTATAATAGGCATAGAGGTAAATGATGTTAATTACTTATATTCAAAATGCGATGCGACTGGCAAAATACGAGATCCTTGAAGACGGTCAATACTATGGTGAAATTCCCGGTTTTCAAGGAGTGTGGGCACAGGCAGATAACCTTGAAACCTGCCGCGATGAATTGCAGAGTGTATTGGAAGATTGGCTGATACTTGGCCTGCGCATGGGTCATAAACTACCTGTTGTGGCTGGGATACAACTCATACCGGCTGAAGCATAAGAAATGCCATCATTTGGTCCAACCAAACGCAAGGACTTGATAAAGGCCCTTAAAAAGGCGGGGTTTGAAGGCCCTTTTGCAGGTGGAAAACATGAATTTCTAGTCAAGGGGGAATTGCGGCTGGTTTTACCAAATCCACACCAAAGTGAAATTAGCAGAGACTTGCTTGCACGGATTCTCAAACAAGCAAATATCAGTCGTAAAGACTGGGAAAAGATATAACAACGAAATCAATGGAGATATTATTCCATGACAACTAATACCAGAAACCCCGGCATGCCCCTCGACCTGGATTGGGTCGCGGGTGCGCATGTCAACAAGAGCGCGGTCGAGCGGCGGGTTGCCACCCTGCCCCTGCGCCGCACCGTCAAAAAGGACTGGCAGGCCGCCTGGTTATTGCGCGCCGTGACCTGTATCGACTTGACCACCCTGTCCGGTGACGATACGCCCGGACGTGTCAAACGCCTGTGCGCCAAGGCGCGTCAACCTATCCGCCCGGATATGCTGGCAAGGATGGGACTCAACGGCGAGAGGATCACTGTCGGCGCGGTCTGCGTTTATCCCAACCGTGTGGCGGATGCAGTCCAGGCGCTGCGCGGCTCGGATATTCCGGTTGCTTCCGTTGCGACAGGTTTCCCCGCCGGACAGACTCCCCTGCCCCAGCGCATCGGCGAGATCGAGCAGGCCATCGAAGCGGGCGCACAAAGAGATCGACGTGGTCATCCCGCGCAACTTCGTCCTGACCGGCGACTGGGAAGCGCTCTACAACGAGATCGCCCAGTTCCGCAAAACCTGCGGCGAGGCTGCCCACATGAAGACCATCCTGGCTACCGGCGACCTGGGCACGCTCAAGCAGGTCTATCAGGCCAGTCTGGTGGCCATGATGGCCGGCTCGGACTTCATCAAGACCTCCACTGGCAAGGAAGCGGTCAACGCCACGCTGGAAGTCAGTCTGGTGATGGTGCGTGCCATCCGTGAATATTTGGAGCGCACCGGCTACAAAGTCGGCTTCAAACCAGCGGGCGGTATCAGCAAGGCCAAGCAGGCCATGGCCTGGCAATCGCTGATGAAAGAAGAACTCGGCGACGAATGGCTGAAAAACGACCTGTTCCGCTTCGGCGCATGCAGTCTGCTGACCGACCTGGAGCGGCAGTTGTACCACTACATCACCGGTCACTACGCCGCCAAGCATCACATGCCGATGGGATAAGATTTTTTCACCACGAAGGACACGAAGAAACACAAAGAAAAACCTTTTGATTTTCCTCTTCGTGTATCCGTTAGTGCCGCTTTGTGGTTAAGAATCTGGAGTTTACTTATGACAACTTACTAGAAATCTTCAAAACCATGGACTACGGCCCCGCCCCCGAATCCCCTTCCGCCGTCAATGCCTGGCTGGACGAGCACGGGCGCAAATTTGGATTGTTCATCAACAACGAATGGGTGCATCCCAAGGATGCCAAAACCTACCCCAGCATCGACCCGTCCAACGGAGAAACCCTGGCGGAAACCGCCCAGGCCGGGCAAAAGGAAGTCGATGCGGCCGTGGCCGCTGCCCGGGCCGCCTTCGAAAGCTGGAGCCAGACGCCCGGTGTGGTCCGTGCCCGCTACATGTACGCCATCGCCCGGGACATCCAGAAGCACCACCGCTTGCTGGCCGTGCTCGAGTCGATGGACAACGGCAAGCCCATCCGCGAGTCGCGCGACATCGACGTGCCACTGCTGGCCCGTCACTTTTACTATTACGCCGGTTGGGCGCAACTGATGGAAACCGAACTGCGTGACTACCAGCCGGTCGGCGTGGTCGGGCAGATCATCCCCTGGAACTTCCCGCTGCTGATGCTGGCCTGGAAGATCGCCCCGGCCATCGCCATGGGCAATACCGTGGTGCTCAAGCCCGCCTCCTACACCCGCCTGAGCGCCCTGCTCTTCGCCGAGATCGTGGCCGAGGCCGGACTTGCCGCCCGGCGTGGTCAACGTCATCACCGGCAGCAGCAAGGCCGGTTCGATGATCGTCGAGCACCCGGATGTGGACAAGGTCGCCTTCACCGGCTCGACCGACGTCGGCCGCATCTTGCGGCGGCAAACCGCCGGGTCCGGAAAGAAGCTGTCGCTCGAGCTGGGGGGCAAGAGTCCCTTTGTCGTGTTCGAAGATGCCGATCTGGATGGAGCAGTCGAGGGCGTGGTCGATGCGATCTGGTTCAACCAGGGTCAGGTCTGCTGCGCCGGGTCGCGTCTGCTGGTCCAGGAAAATGTCGCCGAGAAATTCATCCGCAAGCTCAAGAACCGTATGGGACACCTGCGGGTCGGCGATCCGCTCGACAAAGCCATCGACATGGGCGCCATCGTGGATAAGACGCAGTGGGAGACAGTGGACGGTTGGGTCAAGACGGGCGTGAGCGAGGGCGGGGACTTGTTCCAGCCGGACATCAAGCTGCCTGAAAAGGGACTGTTCTACAAGCCGACCCTGATCACGGGGCTGGACCCTGCGGCTGCTACCGTGCAGGAGGAGATCTTTGGCCCGGTGCTGGTTTCGTTGACCTTCCGTACCCCAGCCGAGGCCGTGGCACTGGCGAATAACACCCGCTACGGGCTGGCCGCCAGCGTGTGGTCTGACAATATCAACCTGGCGCTGGACGCGGCCAGCAAAATCAAGGCCGGGTCGGTGTGGGTCAATTGCACCAACCTGTTCGACGGCGCTTCGGGTTTCGGCGGCTACCGTGAAAGCGGATTTGGCCGTGAAGGCGGCAAAGAAGGCTTGTTCGAATATGTGCGCCCGGCTTGGATGCCACGCCCGCGACCCGAATTTGTAAAGCCAAAAGAAGATGCAAAATGGGGCGAGCACGTGCCCGCCCGACCTGCCATGCCATCCGTGGAGCGCGTCGACGGCCACAATCTGCCACGCGTCGACCGCACGCCCAAGATGTACATCGGCGGCAAGCAGGTCCGCCCGGATGGGCATTACACCATCGCGGTGTTAAATTCGAAAGGTGAAGTCATCGGCCAGGTCGGCGACGGCAACCGCAAGGACATCCGTAACGCCGTGGAAGCGGCCCATGCGGCCCATACCGCCAAACCCGGCTGGGCCATGCGCCACGGCTTCAACCGCTCGCAAATCCTGTACTTCATCGCCGAAAACCTGGACGCCCGCAACGCTGAGTTTGTGGAGCGCATCGCAGAGATGACCGGCCGCACGAAGAAATCCGCTCAGGCCGAAGTGGACGCTGCCGTCGAGCGTCTGTTCAGCTTATGCCGCCTGGGCTGACAAGTACGGCGGCACGGTGCAGGAGACCACCCTGCGGGGCATCACCGTCGGCGTCAACGAGCCGGTCGGCGTGATCGGCATCGCCTGCCCGAACGAATACCCGCTGCTGGGTTTCATCTCACTGATGGCGCCCGCTATCGCGCGCGGCAACACGGTTGTAATGATTCCCAGCCCGCAATACCCGCTCAGCGCCACCGATTTCTACCAGGTGCTGGACACATCCGATGTGCCCGGCGGCGTGGTCAACATCGTCACCGGCGACCGCGACCACCTGATCAAGACCCTGGTCCAGCACGAGGATGTGGATGCAGTCTGGTACTTCGGCTCGGCCGAAGGCAGCTACCATGTCGAGTTCGAGTCTGCTGCGAATATGAAACGCACCTGGGTCGGCTACGGCCTGTCCCGTGACTGGATGTCCCGCGAGCAAGGCGAAGGTCACGAGTTCCTGCACGAGGCCACGCAGGTCAAGAATATCTGGGTGCCGACGGGAGAATAGGAAGCATAGTAAAATTAATCGGAGAATTCCATGCCAGAAATATCTCGCTTTTTCGGTATCATCATCCGCATGTACGTTGAGTTGGGCGCGCCTCATCATCACCCGCACCTGCACGCCTATTACCAAAATGCAGTTGGTATTTACCGTATTGACCAGATTGAAATGATTGAAGGTTCTCTTGACAAAAGAGAGCAGCGTCTTGTCGAAGCATGGATCGTTTTGCATCAAAATGAATTATTAGAGAATTGGGAACGGTTGCAGTCTAGCAAGTTGCCTTTCAAGATTGCACCGCTCAAATAGAAAGAAGGTTTGAAATGGAACATAAAATTTGCCGTGTGGTTGCATTTGAGCCTGTCCGTCCTTTCACTTTACAGGTAATTTTTGACGATGACACGCAACAAGTCATAGATTTCCGTCCCATCCTGACAGGTGAAATATATGGCCCCCTACAGGATGAAATCCTTTTCAATCAGGTAGAAATCGATCCCGAAGTCCATACCTTGGTCTGGCCGAATGGCGCTGACTTTGACCCCGCCACATTACATGATTGGCCGGAATATATTCGGGAATTGAAAAAGATGACGAAACACTGGGGAAAAGTTTAACGCATAAACCGTGAGCAGGGCGAAGGTCACGAGTTCCTGCACGAGGCCACGCAGGTCAAGAATATCTGGGTGCCGACGGGAGAATAGCCCCACCCGCCCTTCGGGCACCCTCCCCAAGTCCGAATAAAAGTCTTTGCATAATTATTCTAAATCCCCATTTCGGACTTGGGGCACCTAACGGTGTGCTGCGCGAAGGGACGGGGAGGGGCTTTTAACGGTAATAATCCAATGACCGAAAAACGCTCCACACCCAAGATCATGCGCCGGGCAGGAGAGTTGCGACTGAATCTAACTCCTGCGGAGAAAAAGCTGTGGTCGCGGTTGCGGGCGCATCGTTTAGGCGGAGTCGGATTTCGCCGTCACACCTGCCCTGGCGGACGGTGCCAGGAACATGCCATTGGGAACTACATCACTGACTTTTGCGCCCCGAGCAAGAAACTGATTATTGAGTTGGATGGTAGCCAACATTTAGAGCAGGAAGAATACGATGCAGAACGCACTGCTTTTTTGGAATCAAAAGGGTATCGTGTTTTGCGCTTTTACAATAACGATGTGATAAAGAATATTGATAAAGTGTTGGAAGTGATTTTGGAAAATATTAAATCTTAACAGCCCCTCCCGCCCCTGCCTTCGGCGGGGCAGAATATCTGGGCGCTGACAGAAAAATAAAACAGAAAGGGTAAACTTCTTTTTCGGAGGGCAAAATGGAGTTCTTGATCAACCCGAACATCGGCTATGTATCCATCGTGGGGGCAGTCGCATTCGTCATGTTGACCTTCGTCATGCCCCGCTCCAAGATTCCAGTTGTTGGGTTTGTGATTTGCCTGGCGCTGGCCTGGTATGAAATCTCTCAACTCAAGGCGGATTTCTGGCCACTGATCATAGCGGTTCTCAGCCCGATACCGTTTTATATTGCTGTCCGCACCTCACGCTTGCATTACCCCTTGCTATTTCTGTCGCTTATAGCGCTTACCATTGGTTCTTACTTCATTTTTACAGACCAGAACGGTACGCCCACGGTCAACCTTAATTTGGTTATAGGGGTTTCCTTTCTCAGCGCTTTATTTGCCTGGGGAGCATATAATCGTCAGATACAAAAGCGGAATGAAAAGGGCATCTATGATCCGGACTCCGTAGTCGGGTTGATCGGGGAGGCGCGCACCGAAATCGATTCGAGTGGCCTGGTAGTGGTGGAAGGGGAGTTATGGAGAGCTCGCAGCAAAACCCCTATTCCCGCCGGCAGCGCAGTACGTGTCATTCGATCCGGCGGGGGCTTGCTGACTGTCGAAAAGGCGGAAAGGTTGAGCAAGGAATAAATTCAGGCGCTGGCTCTTTCCCGCGAGGCTATGCAGATCAAGAAGATCTGGATGTTGACAGGGGAGTGAGTTTTGTAAAAGACGAGGCCACCGAGTGATCATTCGGCGAACTTGTCAAGTAAATTGACTAAGTTCTTAACTTATCACGAATTATCGCTTCATATTCTTCAGCACTAAGAGGGCATTCCGCCAAATCTTCAAATTGTCTAGTATCCAAGCGTAGACTGTTTTGAATTTGTTTTAAGAAACCAGTGGAAATTGACCTTGCCCCACCATGTGTATTTGGCATAGTAATTCTTAATGTCTTTTTGCCATCAAGGTAATACCAATAAACAGGATGTGGCGCGCGTCTCTTCGATTGTGAAGACTGTAGTGAGAGCTTTTTAATTACATTTCCTAAATCTGCCGCTGTAATATTTCGCCACTTCATAATAGTTAGTTGTTTTTTATAATTATTTTTCGCAGAATCGAGAGCCAAGCTTTTGGTAAATCACCAAGTTCACCAAGTGAAGAGTCCGTTAGTTCTTCGTATAAATCGAGAATTGACCACTTTAAATTCGTTAATGCTTCGGCTTCAGTTGCGCCCTCGCCGAATAGTTCAATTTCAGGAAAACTAGCAATAACCGTATCCTCGCCAGGGTATTCTTCAATAGATACCATTAAAGGTTCATTCAGGGCGTAGTCTTCATCACCTAAATCACGAATTTGTGAGTTGTACTTCACTGGTCTGTCCTGCACATCAACTCTAAGCTGACCAGTTTGGTTGGTTAAAGTTTCTAACCTTTCAAGAATACTTGATTCTGTACTTTCAGTTGTTGAACCTTGATAAAACATCTCATCAACACGAGGAATTTCAGTGACAGATCGTTGAGTTGAGCTTGTCATTTGAAGCCTCCAAACCTTGTTAAAAATTTATCTGAAATATCCAGAATTTGTTGACTTCCTATCTTTAAATAATCATCTATATCTTTAGAGCGAGTTTCTACTGAGAAGTTAGGTTCGGCTCTGTATAAATCGAAATCTAAAAATACAGCTGCAGAAGGAAGCTTCCCCTTCACATCTTTTGACTCGAAGTAATTTGCTAGTTGATCAGATTTCATCGGGCCAAGAGTGAAATTTGCTCTATTATCTCCAAGTACTAAAGTAAGAGGTAGGCCAATGTCTTCTGGATAACCACCAAGGGATTCCCAGTCGTCTTCGCTTAGGGCTAATAATTTTTCACGCATTTTCGCCATAAGTAATTTAAAGTGTTGTTTTTTAGAAAGTTGGATAAACCTTAAACCTACTCGATCTATTTTTTGGATTTGTAACAAATCAAGAACCCAAGCCGAAAAATCTGAAGCTTGATTGGAAAATTGAGTGTGGCTCTCTGGCAACTCCATAACTACACTGGTATTCTTAAAACCAGCATTTAGGAAGGTGGTACTGCTTTTATTGTAAATCGACACTTGATTATTAGATATCCGCCATTCAGTTAAGTCAGATGACCACTGCCATTTTGTAGCAATCTTGCCCCGATTGTCAAACAAACTGGCTGCGGCGGGATATTTTATATCGAATATTATTTTCCAGATTTTTAGATCGGTCATAGGAGATTTTATTATTTGCGAACCCTAGTATTTGCTAAACTCATTATATCACCACTGCTACGTTCGCTTATTGCTCCTACCAAATTCTAGTTCCATTGATTTCCTCATTTAGTAGACGTGTTGCATTCAGATAAAATTACTCCATGCCAAAACTTACCGTACTCCTAACCTTGCCTTTTTATCCAAAAGAAATGAGCGAACTAACTTTACAAGAACCACTGCCAG
Organism: uncultured Chloroflexia bacterium; assembly: GCA_963785535.1. Lineage (GTDB taxonomy): Bacteria > Chloroflexota > Anaerolineae > Anaerolineales > Villigracilaceae > JAABUE01. The sequence goes on from CAWAVQ010000037.1 coordinate 58,271, forward strand.
TTCGTGGGTGCGAGTTTGAAGGTACTGCGAACGCTGATAGATTATACTAATGATGACAACTTTATTTCGCCTACCCAAAAGGGAACCCCTATGACCACCCGTTACAAAATCCGCCAAAAGCTATTCTCCATCGGCGATGACTTCTGGATCGAAAACCAGCACGGTGAAAAAGTCTTCAAAGTGGACGGCAAGGCGCTGCGCCTGCGCGAAACGCTCATCTTCGAAGATATGAATGGAGAGAAGTTGTGCCAGATCCAGGAGCGCTGGCTGCCTATCAAAGAGACCATGGCCATCGACGGCCCGGATGGTGAGCAGATAGCCGTGGTCAAGAAGGCGCTCATCACCCCGCTGCGCGACAAATGGGATGTCAAGGTCAAGGACGGTCCCGACCTGGACGTACAGGGTGATTTTCTCGACCACGAGTATTCCATCAAACAGGGCTGGAACAAGATTGCGGAAGTCTCCAAGAAATGGTTCCACCTGACGGATACCTATGGCGTGGAGATCGACCCTGGCCAGAACGACATTCTCATCCTGGCGATTGCGGTCGCTATCGATATGATGGCGCACGATGACGACGATAAAAAGGAAAAGAAAGAGAAATAAATAAGAACTACTCGATCACATCAAAACGTGTGTAACCAGTAAGCTATTAAGGCAAGGCTTCCGGATGTTATCCGGAAGCCTTCGTACTTAGAAACGTGTTTTGGCGATGGCTATAGTTACTGATTTACGGTAATGCTGGTTACAACATTAGCTCCGGAATCATAGACATACCCTGTGCCCGCCAAATCAGTGACGGTATAAGTCACGCTTGTTCCGCTCTTCATGTTACCGGTTGACACACTACACTGACCACTTGCATCCGTGATACACGTATTTGAACCGCCATTGAAACTGGCACCCGTCCAATCTCCGGTAACGGTGACATTCGCCACTGGGCTATCGCCAAAATCGTGCACAGTGACTATGACGGTTGCACTCCAATTATTCCTGCGGACTGTGGAGGAACCGCTCAAATCGAACACATGAATTGTTCCGGTAGCGGCATTCTGCACTGTGACATTGACAGTGTCACTGCCAGTTTGACCGATTGTATCGGTAGCAACTGCGGACACGGTGTGAGCGCCATCGCTGTAGGTTGTTGTATCCCAGGAAGCGGAATAGGGCACGCTCGAAATCGACCCCGATGCTGCTACCGTCAACAAAGAATTCAACCTGACTGACACCGTTATCATCCGTCGCGTCCGCTGTAACGCTGAGGCTGCCAGAGACTGTTGCACCGTTGGATGGGTTGGTAATTGTCACTGTGGGTGGATTGTCTACAGTCGTATTCTGAACGGAAACACTAATCGAATCGGTACCGGTCTGCCCGATCGTGTCGGTTGCAGTAGCAGACACGGTGTGAGCACCATCACCGTAGGCAGTGGTATCCCAGGATGCAGACCAGCCGTCTCCACCATTCGTATCCGTACCAATGGTAGCACCATCCACCTTAAACACTACTTGGGTCACACCCTTATCATCCGATGCATTGGCTGTCACGTTAACCGTATTAGCAACTGTAGCACCGTCAGAGGGGTTGGTAATGGACACCGTCGGCGGGTTATCTATGGGCGTGCCGCTGCAATCAGCCAATTTGAACGAACCGATGCGCGTTTGCCAGTTATTACCAGTAGATGCGTAATATTCCGTGGTGTACCAGAACGTACAATCATCGACCGGGTCGACACTCATGGAGGAATAGTCACCCCATCGGTTGTATCCACCCGACTGTGAGCCAGTGCCTTCGATCAAAGAAGTCTCGGTCTGGCCAAGTGTGCCAAGTTGGTCTGAAGCGAGGCGACCTGCATAGCGGATGGCCGGGTATAAACTCGAACTGGATACGCTATAGCCCACCGCCATGTCGCCATTCTGATTAACGGCCAGACTTGGCATCCAACGATAGTTCGCATCGGGGGCATACGTCCCTTGTTGGTAAACAGATGGTGTGCTGCCCATGCCGCGCACTTCCATCCAGCGGATGCCGTAGGTGTTTCCGCTCACAACCGTACGGGAGACCCACAGGGATTCTGTTCCACCAATGTTGCGGTATTGCAGCCAGGTCATCAGACGATCACCAAGCGTATCCAGTAATTCATTGCTATTTTTCTGAGGAACGCTATTCTGAGAGGGCCTTGTGAAAGAAGCGACCGCGAAACTGGTGGGGCCAGTCAGTGTAGATGCGGATGGATTCCCCCAATTGACGCTGAACTTCCACAATTTCATGCTGGTATTCGAACCATAATCAGACATGAAGTATTCAGGCGTACCAGCCGGTGGGTTGACCCCCTTGACATTTGCTGGGAGCAGACTGAAATATGAATTGCCGAGGTTAAAGGCAACGCTCCGCAATGAGGCACCACTGATCAGATCATCGCGGTTAAATGCCCAGACCTTTGCGCCTGCATAGCTCCTGCCACGCTTGAACATGTTGGCAGACATGTAAATACTGTCATTCCAGACGCCTAGTTTGGGATAATCATTCAGGCTTTGGGTATCCGCAACGATGGTATACAACCACCAACCGCCGCTGACCGGATCAGCCGACTTGGAAACCGCAATACACTCATAGTAAGGAGGTGTGTTGCCGCTACCGGCAAAAGCGAAATCTGTGATGATCCAGCGGCCAGAAACCTGATCATATAGCGCTACCGGATCGCCATAGTTTAGAGTCGCACAGGCATCATTTGCTCCATTGGCTTGAAAGAAGCTGTCAAAAGTGAATGCAGCCAGACGATTTCCACTTCCCTTGTCAAACACGCCGATAGAGGTGTTCACAACCTGAATGTAGTAATTAGGACCCACATCGCCATGGGTATCTGGGGGCCAACCAGCGCCCCAATTGTTCAGATCAAGTCCGGCGAAACTGGTTGACGGGCCGGGAGCAGGAGCTAACGCGCCGGTAGTCTGTAAGACAGAATCAATGCCGTTGCCATTCGGACCCATGTTGGGTGGAACGCCCATTTCACGCGCAGGTTTCTTATCCTTTGGTCCCCTTTGGGGAAGGTCGCGCAGATCCTTGTTGAAAGAGACAGCTTTCCCATGGACTTCAAAAATAGGTCCGCTTACATCGGTCGATGGAGGTCCATCAAGACGAGCGGTTTCTTGTTCTCCAAGTCCTTCTATACCAAGCATGCGAGGCAATTCGTATGCAAATTCTGAACCCGATTTCGATTCGGACAATGCAAGAACCGGTGCGATAACCAGAGCTGCGATCACGGTTATAATCGCAATCCGTTGTACAACTTTCTTAACATATTATTATGTCCTCTGAAGATAACCAGACTTTGACAGCTTAGTAAATTGCCAAATACCGAACTTTTGGCAGTCGATCAATTTACTATTGTGTCACTGCACGTTGCGCATTCGATAATCAGCTTGCCCCCCTAGACTCACTTACAATAGATTGTGACATGCCAAGGCCGTAATAAACTAAAATACAACTGATTATTTCCATGCGGGGATTTTTTGTTCGCCTTATTTTTTCTCTTCAATAAATAGGAATTGAATCATTCAAAGATAAGATGGAATTTAAAACATGACACCTCCTGCTGAATACCGCGCAATCGTTAGAAACGCGCTCTTGACTTGTGCGGGTAATTTAAAAAAACGACTAAAACCATGATATTACTCCAATTAGCAGATAAATAATATAGCCCTGAAGTTTGATGAGAACTGCCCGAAGTCAACAAACCTGATCAACTATCAAACTTAATGGGCTAATAACACCGGCTACCAGTGAAGGCAACCTATCGATATGTCTTAAAGATATTTGTCTTCTTTTTCAAGACGTAAAAAATATGATTTAGTTACGAAAATTATTTCCCGCCTGCGGACCAAGAGCATCCTGGTTATCGCGGTTGCCAGTGATATGATGACACATGATGACGATAAGAGAGACTAAAAAATGAATGAAAACGCAAAACATTGCATCGCACCCGCTAGATGGGAGAATCCGCTTAAGCGGTCAATCACTACAAACAGATTTGTCCCATCTACCAAGGTGCGATGCACGCATAAAAGGTTTAACAACTTTATAGGAAAATGAGATGCCCTCTGCTGATCTCCCCATCTTACCTTTTGAATCCCAAGGTAAATTCACCAATTGGCTGACCAAGAACTATGACAAGTCGGACGGCCTGTGGTTGAAGCTGGCAAAAAAGGGTACCAACGTGCCATCAATAACCTACGATGAAGCCGTGGAAACTGCACTGTGTTATGGCTGGATCGACAGCCAGAAAAAAGGCTTCGACGAGTCTTTTTGGTTGCAGCGCTTCACACCGCGCAAACCCAGGAGCATCTGGTCCAGGGACAACCGCGAGAAAGCGGAAGAACTGATCGCCAACGGACAGATGCAACCCCCGGGTTTAGCAGCGGTCGAACAGGCCAAGCAAAATGGTCGCTGGGCGGCAGCCTACAATTCGCAGGGAACGATCACAGTTCCCGATGATTTGCAAGCTGCGTTGGAGGCGAATCCTAAAGCCAAAGCTTTCTTCGACACACTAGACAGCGCCAACCGTTATGCGATCCTGTTCAGACTGCAAACTGCTCGCAAGGCCGAGACGCGCGCGAAACGTTTGCGCCAATTTGTGGAAATGTTGGAGCGGGGCGAGAAGATCCATTCGTAAGGCGCTTCCTAAAACGGGATGGAAGTGACTGTCAATTGCTAATTGACAGTCACTTTTTGTAGCAATTCTAAATTTGGTTAGTGTCATTGCGAGACGGCGTTCTTCCGTCGTGGCAATCCCCTGTTTTAGCGAGGAGATTGCTTCGCCAAGAACGCTCGCAATGACATATTTAGAATTGCTGCACTTTTTGTAAAGCCCTTGACAAAACTAATTATATTAGTTAAAATACTAATATAATTAGTTTACAGGAGTTTAGAAGCATGACTACCAAATATCTAAATCAAAAAAGTGGACAGATCGCTTACGATGTCGAAGGGAATGGCCCTTTAATAGTATGTGTGCCCTCCTTGGGTGATGTGAGAGGCGAATACCGCTTTCTACGCCCCATGCTCTTGGAAGCAGGCTTTCGTGTGGCGACGATGGATGTGCGCGGACATGGCGAAACCAGCGTCGAATGGGATGATTTCTCAGTGGCCGGGATTGGCAAAGATATTCTTGCCCTGGTCCGCGAGTTGAAGGCGGGGCCAGCCGTAGTCATAGGGACCTCCATGGGTGGCGGAGCAGCGATCTGGGCGGCGGTCGAAGCGCCCGATCTCGTCCGCGGGATGATCCTGGTTGATCCGTTCGTCGATGGGGACGGGAACCGTTTGACGAATCTGTTGATATCTGTCATGTTCGCCCGTCCATGGGGTCCGTCCACGTGGTTGAAGTATTATGCGTCGCTATATCCAACCCGCAAGCCGGCGGATTTTGACGAATATAGCGCGGCGCTCCAGGCGAACTTGAAGGAACGCGGGCGTCTGGAAGCCGTGATGCAAATGCTGTACGCCTCGAAGGCAGCTTCAGGGGAACGGATGCCAATGGTGAAGCAACCTGCTCTGGTGTTGATGGGCAGCAAAGACCGGGACTTCAAAGACCCGGAAGCCGAGGCCAGGCGGATCGCGGAGGCTTTGCGCGGCAAGTATGTGATGATCGAGAACGCAGGCCACTATCCGCACACCGAGATGCCGGAAACCACCGCCCCGCTGATGCTGGAATTCATGCAGTCGTTGAACGGGAAAAAGGAAAACTAATGTCACCCAGATCGAACCTGACAAAACAAACCGTGGTCCAGGCCGCCGCGGAACTGATCAACGCCGAGGGATTGGAAGCCCTGTCCCTCGGTCACCTGGCAGAGAAGCTGGGCATCCGCACGCCTTCGCTGTACAACCACGTGGACGGTCTGCCCGGGCTGTTGCGGGAACTGTCCATCCTGAATGCCCGCAACCTGGCAGACCGCATCAGCGAAGCGGCCATCGGCCAGAGCGGACCGGGTGCGGTCTGGGCCGTCATGCAAGCCATTCACGCGTACATCAAAGAATATCCGGGGCTGTACTTGTCGACCCTACGGGCTTCGGGCACACAGGCAGAAGTAGACCCGGAATTGGAAAGGGAAGAAGCACGCAGCGTCAAAGTGGGCATGGCAGTCATGGCCTCCTTTGGTCTGGAAGGAGAGGCTGCCGTGCATGCCTTGCGCGGGTTACGCAGCCTGGTGCATGGCTTTGCATCGCTGGAAATCTCCGGCGGATTTGGCATGCCGCTGGATTTGGACGAGAGCTTTTCGCGCCTGATGAATTTGTTTATCGCCGGGTTAGAACAGCAGAAACTTAATAGGTAATTTTCCAAATTGCTACTTTAAAAATTTCACCGCAGTACCCTGCGGGTATGCTTCGCGAAGATCACAGAGAACGCAGAGAAAATCCATAAAACTCCGCGATCTCAGCGTCCCGGCGGTAAAGATGGCGATTTGAGATAAAAGAGGATACAAAAATGAACGTTCTGAAATCAATCAATTTAGGGGTTCGTTTTTTACTGGAACTTTGTATGTTGGTTGCTGTAGGGTACTGGGGCTTCAAAACTGGTTCGGGCTGGCTCCTGAAAATCGCCTTGGGAATTGGTGCACCCTTGTCCATCGCGGTTATCTGGGGCATATTCGTTGCACCAAAAGCCGCTTATCCCTTGCACGGATTCGTGTTGCTTGCGCTGGAAGCGGTCCTCTTCGGCTCGGGCGTGGCAGCGCTATATGCGACGGAGAATTACTCCCTCGCCTGGGGATTTGCGGCGATTGTAATCATCAATCGAATTTTGATTTATGCTTGGAGGCAGTAATGCGCCATGAGGCTGCGACACACTAAGATTTCTTCTCCGCTACATACAAATGCACGCTGCCAAAACCCCCAACCTCCTTTTCTTGAAAATCCCAGCCCAACTCCTTGAACAACTCGCCCATATCCCGGATAATATCCCCGCTCGCCATCCAGAACCTTGTCAACGCCATTCCCAGTCGGTTGCGGTCTTTGGGATAGTCGATGTCGATCATGACCAGCCTCCCGCCAGGTTTGAGTACGCGTTCCATTTCGGTTAATGCGGCTTTGCCATCCGGGTAGCCGGAAAAGGCCATGGTGTTGACCAACGTGTCGAAGCTATTTTCGGCATATGGCAGATAATAGACATCCGCTTGTTGCAAGACAGCAGTTAATCCCCGTTGCTGCAAGTTCCGTTTGGCGGTTTGGGCCATGGCGGCGTTGTAATCGATGCCAAAGGCCTGGAAGCGGTCCGCAAATTGGGTCAGCAAGTACCCGGTTCCAAAGGAGACTTCGAGCACACGTGAGCCCCGGATGTGGGGTACGGTCCGTTTAAGCCAGTTCCGCCATATAGGCAGGAATTTGACCAGAAAATCATACATACTTGCAAAGCGCGTGTAGAACGAGTCAAATTCAGCGGTGAAACCTTTCTGACTGTCGGGTTCGCTCGAATAGGTTGGATGGATCGGCATACCATAAAGTATAGCACCGCGTCATACTGAAAAAAGAAGAGCCAGCTTGCGAGGCTGGCTCTTCACATTCTTCATTTCGGGCGGCGGGACGCTGCCTTGAGCGGATTTTACACAAGCGCCTCGAACTCTTCGCGGGTCAGGGTTTCTTTTTGCAGCAGGCTCTGCGTCACCCGCTCCATCGTTTCACGGCTATCGGTGATGATGCGTTTGGCCTCGGCATAGCATTCCTCCAGGATCGTGTTGATGGCCTGATCGAGGACTTCAAAGGTCTTTTGTCCACTGCGCGGTGAAGCTAAAGCCTCATAGCCTTCAGGCCGGTCGAAAACTCGCAGACCGGTGGCACCCATCCCCAAGCGCATGACCATCTCTTCGGCTAACTGGGTGGCAACTTTGAGATCATTGGCTGCGCCGCTGCTGATATCCTCACAAAACAGTTCTTCCGCTACCCGACCGCCCATCAGACCAGTAATGCGCGCCAGGAGTTTGTTGCGGGAGGTGAGCAGGCTGTCTTCTTTGGGAAGCGACATGGTAAAGCCACCCATCTGGCCTCTGGGGATAATCGAAACTTTATAGACCGGGTCGGAGTGCGGCATGGCTTGCATGACGACTGCATGTCCGGCTTCGTGATAGGCAATGGTTTGACGCTCGAGCTCGCTCATGACCCGGCTCTTCTGTGACACGCTGCCGGTCAGAGCTTTCTCGACTGCTTCCTGAAAGTCCTGGGTTGTGATGGCTGCGTGCCCGCTGCGCACCGCCTGGATAGCTGCTTCGTTGACGATATTGGCCAGGTCCGCGCCGACCAGACCGGGGGTAGATTTGGCCACGTCCACCAGATTCACGTCCGGTGACAGGCGGCGACCGTCCACGTGCACCTGCAAAATGGACAGGCGGCCTCTCACGTCCGGGCGAGGAACATTCACGTGACGATCGAAGCGGCCAGAACGCGTCAGAGCCGGATCCAGGACATCGGTCCGGTTGGTAGCGGCCAGCACGATAATTCCATCAGCGGGAGAAAAACCGTCCATCTCCACCAGCAATTGGTTGAGCGTCTGGTCCTGTTCCATTTCGCCGCCGCCACCGCTGGAATGTCGTTTGCGGCCGACTGCATCGATCTCATCGATAAAAACGATGCATGGAGACTTGGCGCGGGCCTTCTTGAACAATGAACGCACTCGACCAGCACCCACCCCCACAAACATTTCGACAAATTCGGAACCGGAAGTGGCAAAGAAGGGTACACCCGCCTCTCCGGCGATGGCCTTGGCCATTAAAGTCTTGCCCGTGCCCGGATCGCCTACCAACAGCACACCGCGCGGCATATGCGCTCCCATCTGGTCATACAGCTTGCTATCTTTCAAAAAGGTGATGAGGTCAACCAATTCATCCCGGCATTCATCAATTCCAGCGACATCTTTGAAGGTGACTTCCGGAACCTTGCCCTCAACATATCTCTTCTGGGTGGTCATCAGCCCCCCGCCAGTGAATCTCATAAAAACAAAGACAACCAGGCCCAGTATTGCCAGGCTCATGATGGCGCTGAATACTTGTTCGCCGGCAGGCGCCTTAGAGACTACCACTTCATATTTCAACTGCGCCAGTTGATGATCACTTACACCCAGATAACCCATTTGCTCCAGGAAAGACGTCGCATTGTCCTTGAGTGTCGTATCCTGTGAGCCATCTTTGTAATAAATGGTCAGTTTACCTTGATCCTGGAGGTCTTCTATTCTAACCACCCGCCCTGATGATATGGCAGTCGCCACTTCGCTCAATGCAATCGGCTCATCCTTGGGTAACAGGCGAGGCAGCATAGCGCTGGCAGCGATCAGGCCAAAGAGCAAAACAACCAGGCCGATACTGCCTAATTTATGCTTTTTCAAGAACTCTAAGAATTGATTTACAGATTCTTTCATAGTACCTCAACATGTTCCATGCCGGACTGTTCGAAATTCCCCCAATATTACCGCGTTAGTATGGAAAAAGTTCTTTCAATTTCATTATTTTCAGTTAACAGAATTTTAATTTCTCAGCGTGTATCGATTGTTTCCGACAAAGTCACTATTAACAGCTTTCGGGAACATCAAGCGGTATGTGCCCTTGAGTGGAATCTTAGGCGCAGGTGGGCTATGGTTGCATAGCAAAATCTGTTCCAACCTGATGAAACAGGCTGGAACAGATTAAAAATTTCAGTAAATCACAGAATTGCTGAGAGAAGCCCGAAAACAGGGGTGCGGGCGCGCGCCCGCACCCCTGTTTTCGGGTACTTCTTCAACTTTCGTGATTTACTAAATTTAAAATCTCAAATTCTCACTGTTGCTGTTTACGGCGATTGTTCCAGACCAGCAAACCGCTCCCGGCGAGGATGGCAACGCCCCCATAGACTGCCCAGCGGATCTGACCGGTCATAAAGCTGCCCGGTAAAACATTGATCCCTTGCAAAAACCAAACCCCGCCGGCCAGAATCAACAGGCCGGCAATAACGTTAAAGAAGATTTTCATATTTGCTATTCCTTTGAATTGAGGAGATTGAAATCATACTTGCCAATTCCCTGCACCAGCAAATAAGCAGCGTCTTCATCATTCAGGTTCTCAAGCTGATGATTTCTGCCCGGCTCGACGCGAGCCCGTTGCCCAGGGGACAGATGAATTTCTTCATCGGGTTCCTGCATGCGGACAATGATCTTTCCATCCAGGCAGAAAATATCATCAGTTACCTGGCTATGGTAATGCCATTCGGCCAGCTCGCGCGGTCTCAGCCTCATGACCCGCACGCGGACATTATCGGTTTTCACAATCACTTCAGTTTCTTGCATATGGCACCATCCATCAAGCGTGAATGAACACTTCCTTCGGGTCGATGACCAGCAGGATTTTGCCCGCGGTCATATTTTGTTGATACAGTTCCAGTCCCTCTTGCGCAGCCGATAACGGCAAGCGCTTTTGGAAAATGGTTTGTAATTCGGCACCAGCCAGGTTCTGCACCTGACGGGAGAGGCTCAACAATTTCAGGAATCCGTGCCTGGAGGCCCAGGTGCCAAGATAAAAGCCCGCTACGCGGCGGTCCTGCAACCATAAAGAGCTGGGGATGAATTTGACCGGCGAATTGGACAAGTTGGCATACAGCAAGATCAAACTGCCAGCGGGTGAGGCATCGATCAATCGTTGGGTGAAATCTCCGCTAATGGCATCCAGGATGAGGGTCGCGTTGAGGCGCTGCGTGAGCTCTTTCAACTTTTGGTCGAAGTCCACCTCCGTACTCACGAGCACATGCTCCGCTCCGAGTGAGCGCAACAAGCCTGCTTGTTCTTCCCTGTGTACGATATTGATGAGGGGAACGTCCCTCGCCTGTGACAAGCGCAACAGCATACGCCCAAGCTGACTGGCCGCGGCCGTATTGACGAACGCAGCGTGTTTGCCTGCTTTGATGATCTCAAAGAAAATCAGCGCGGTCATCGGGTTGACGACCAGGGTTGCCCCATCTTCCAGCGAAACATCCTTCCCCAACGGCACGCACAGCGAAGCTTTGGTCAGCATGTACTCTGCCCAGGTTCCATTCCCTGTCGGAAGTTTGGAACAGGCAACACGTTTACCTTTCAGAAACCTGGGGAGTAGTCCGGAACCCGCAGCCACGACCGTCCCGCTGCCCTCGATGCCCGGAATAACAGGCAGTTTGCGGCCTCCATATGTGCCATGCCCGGAAAGGAAACCGATATCCGATGGATTGATCGTGGAAGCCGCCATGCGGACGAGCACTTGACCCGGTCCCGGCTTGGGAACCGGGAGCCGCCGCATCACAAGCGGGCCCCCATCCTGCTCGATTTGAGCAACCTGCATCATGTTTGGAATACTCGTATCCACAGAACCCTTTCCCTACACTTTCGAGATAAGGTTGGTCAAGCAGTCAGCGGGTTCCCATGGCAGTTCAGGGAACCCAACAGGGTAATCAAAAACGCCCAAATCATTATATAATGAATTTTAATGAATTTCTACATCGGTTGTCCGATTTGGTCATTTAAGGGCTGGATAGGGAATTTCTACCCACAAGGGGCAAAACCCGCTGACTTCCTGCGCGAGTACACCCGGCGGTTGACTACGGTCGAGGGCAACACAACCTTCTATGCCATCCCACCCAAGAACACCATCTTGAACTGGGCGGCAGAAATGCCCGAGGGGTTCCACTTCTGCCCCAAGATTCCGCGCGCCATCAGCCACGAGGGGACTTTAACACAGCACATCGAAGATGCGCTCTCTTTTGTAGAAATCATGGACCAACTCGGTCCACGTCTGGGGCCCATGTTCCTGCAATTACCACCGCGCTACTCGCCGCGCCAACTCGATGATTTGAAAACGTTTCTGGATGCCTGGTCAACTGACCATCAACTGGCGGTGGAAGTGCGCCACCTGGACTGGTTCGACGCTCCCCAACACGAGGCGCTCAACGGGCTGCTTGCGCAACACGACATGGCGCGCGTGGTGATCGACACGCGTCCTATCCGCAATTTGAAGGGCGATAAGATCTTGCGTGGCAGCGCTTACGAGAGTTTGCTGGCAGCGCGCGAACGTAAACCGGATGTGCCCGTTATCCCAGAACGCACCGCGGACTTCATCTTTATCCGCTATATCGGCCATCCGCAGGAGGCCTACAACACGGCCTTCCTGGCGGAATGGGCGGATTATCTGGTTTCACAGTTACGAGAGGGGGCAGATGTTTATGTTTTCTGTCACTCCCCCGACAATGTGGTTGCGCCTTATTTGTGCCGCAATCTGCATCAGCGCGTGGCAACGCAGGTCTCGATCCCGCCACTGCCGTGGGACGAAACCGACGCGAACACCCTTCAACAGGGTCGGTTGTTCTGAGCGTAAAAATCATGCGGGAACTAATTGGTTGTTTTTTTCGTTTCTGATATACAATGGTACAGATGAAGAGATTCAGCTTGATTTTATTGGTTATCGCCGCCCTGATTGGTGGCTGCTCCGCCCTGCCGGAACGGCCGTCCGTTGCGTCGGCGCTTGAAAACCCGGAGCAGCCCTTTCGGTCTGGGGTGGAGATCGCCAAACCCACCTACACAGCGGTCCCAACGGCAACGATCACGCCTACTCCGCTCTCGGCGACCGAGCCGCCGACGGTTGTGCCAACGGAGACCTCCGCGCCAGGCGTCTTTGCAAAAGATGCCTTTGTCGTCATCGAAAATCTGCCCGCTCCGGCATCTGCGGGTTACGACTCGACCACCCCATATGACGCCCCGTCCGCTTATTCCGGGAACAAACGTATCGTGGTGGACCTCTCCGAGCAGCATATGTACGTCTATGAAGGGGATACGCTGGTCTACAGCTTTATCGCTTCGACCGGGATGGGCAACTCGACTCGGGTCGGGACCTTTAGCGTGCTCAACAAAATCCCCAACGCCTATGGTGCGACCTGGAATATCTGGATGCCAAACTGGCTGGGCATTTACTGGTCTGGCAGCTTGCAAAACGGCATCCACGCCTTGCCCATCCTGCCCAACGGTGCCACATTGTGGGCTGGGTATCTCGGCACGCCCATCTCTTACGGCTGTGTAGTGCTGGATACCTACGATGCGCAGGTGCTCTACAACTGGGCAGATATTGGCACGCCGGTAGAGATCAGATGGTAAGCAGAAAACGAGAGTCAACAAAGGCGCGGAGTATTCCGCGCCTTTGTTGTATACTGAGGAGTTGCTATTGCCCTGATTCCTGTAACAATTGGCTCAGGGTATTTATCAGGGGTTGTAATTTTTTGGTCAGCGTCACATCCGAAGCCTGTACAGTATACACGCGGCCGTCCATCTGAACATTCAGATTGTAGAAAAAGCAATCTGCACAAACCCCGTTGGTCGGACCCGCCTCGAACGGACAGGCCTGGACCAACAATCCTGTAATCGCTTGCACCTGGTCCGCTGAAATCGTTTTCTGCTCGTCTATGAACGGGCGTTCGCTTTGGACCGACAAGCTGCCGTCGTTATCTAAAATCAGCGTCTCGTCGAACCCGGCAAAGCCGCCGCTGCGATTATACTGAATGGTCCATGTGGAGGGGGGACTGCAGGCTGCGCTCGATGAACCTGTCGGCGTTGCCAAAGGCTGCGGTGTTGGTGTATTCGTTGGAGGCGGAGAGACAGCACATGCCGCTAGTATGATGCCGACCAGAAGAATAAGGAGGAATTTTGACATGTAGGAAACCTGTACCAATGACTTTCTACTGCATTTTAATTATATAATACTTGTAAATAAATAGGAGCGGGAAATGATATTCATTCAAGGGAAGGTTTGCTTAGGAACTGGTGCTCTTTTCATTCTTATCTTGTTCTATTGTGCTTTTTCGGCCTATCGCGTTAATGCGAAACGACAGCCTGACGATCCGGACAAGAAAGATTACCCTCGATTATCTCTTTGGCTTATACCTGCCACACCCTTCATCTGGCTAGGGCGCTTGATTATTCTAGCTCCCTGGAGTATTGTGTTTGGCATATTTCTTGTTATCTTCCCCTTTATGCTAATTATCTTTCGTCCCTTCCCGGAAAATGATCCCATCCAACGCTTCATACGTAAAGTTGGAAATGGCGTTTTGAAGCTCAATACCAGGCTCTTGCTTGCATTGGGATTGCACGCAAAGCCGGTTCGATTCTCAGCGTAGGAAAGTTCTCGTTTAATTTTTTCCTTGATTGATTGGCTGTTTATAGGGGATCAAGAGCAAAAATCCGATCCCGATGACGATCTCTCCCAAAACCACGCCGGTTGCCTGGACAGGCCCAAAGTAAGGCACATTCGGCAGGAGATGTGTGCCCATCCCGAAAACATCCGCCATGCCGGCAAAGACGCTGATCACATAACCGGTGCTCACCAAACGCAGTCCGATATCCGCAGCGATACTACGTTGACCGTTTCCCCATAACGCCAGCAAACCGATATAGCCGCCTATGCAAATGATTGCCAATCCTACCAGGAAGACGGCGATCTGCACAAAGCCGACCACCGGGCTACGGTCCCAGCCCAGCCAATCGGGCTTGGCCCCCACGATAAATATGAAAAAGCCTGCTAATGTGATAAACAATCCTGTGCGGATACGCATCCGTGAAAGCGGTTTTTGAAAGCCCCCCGTATCATCCAAGTGTGAATTCTTACGGGTAGTGTCATTCATGAAACTGGTAAACTCCTGCGAAGTTGATTGATCCAATTCCCACCTAAAATGGCGGCGGCATCCTCTTCGGAGTATCCGCGCGATAACAATAATGGAACAAGTTTCTGTAAATCTGCAATCGTATCGATCTCTTTCGGCGTGGACTGCAAGCCAAAACCGCCATCGAAATCCGTGCCAATTCCTACGTGGCGGGCGTCCCCGGCAAGTTGACAGATATGGTCGATATGATCGACCAGGTTAATCAGGCTGACTTCTTCCCGGTCGCTTTTTCCGATCAACCAGCCGACTTTGAGAAATGTATTGAACGGCACAACCCCAATCATACCATCTCGTTCGAGAATACCGTGAATGACACGCTCCGAAAGCATACGATTGAATTCGTAGCCTGTCATCAATGCCAGGCAATTGGCATGCGTGGCAACAATTTGGCCGGGATAGATATCCAGCGATTCCAGCACGGCAGGCTCGTCCATGTGGGAAAGGTCGAGGGTGAAACCGAAATCCGCCATGGCGGCCAGTAGTTTACGGCCATCAGCCGTCAACGGACCAGGCTCTTTGGTGCCGCCGCAGAAGCGCGTTCCGGCCCAGGCGGGACCGATAAGGCGCAGTCCCAGTTCCCACCATTCTTCCAGTTCACCGAAATCAAGAATGCCGTCCGCACCCTCCATCAATGGCAGCAAGCCGACCGGGTATCCCCCTTCGTCGGGGTCGGCTTTTTGTTGGCTGGCAAGCACCTCGTCCAGGTCTGAAGCGGAACTGACAAGACGGAACTCATCCGGGTGCTCGTCTGTCAGCCGGTGATAGACGTCCACCTGCTGACGATACTGTCGGTGCGCTTCTTCGGGCGTTTTATAAAAAAAAGTTTCCCAGTCATAGGCCCAACGGGCAGGCGTTGAAAAGAGCGTAGCAAAAATAACGGCTACTTCACCTTGTTGGTAGTCCGGCCATCCCAGCAGGGTATCACCATTGCGTTCCACCGTCAGCCCGCCCTTCTCGAGGCGGCGGGTTTCATGCGCGGAACGTAAATAATCCCGCCCAAAGGACAGGATATTCCAGGCCAGGTCTTGATGTGAGTCGACGATCAGGGGCATAGACCAAAAAGAGCGCACCGGATTGGTGCGCTCCTTGCATTATTCTTCCGGTTCGGCAGGCGGCTCGTCTGATGGCTCGCCTTCAGGTTCAGCGGGTTCTTCCGCGGCGGGTTGCTCATCTACGGGCTCGGGAGCAGTTTCTTCCGCAGCAGGTTGTTCATCTACAGGCTCGGGAGCAGTTTCTTCCGCAGCAGGTTGTTCATCTACGGGCTCGGGAGCAGTCTCTTCCGCAGCAGGTTGTTCATCTACAGGCGCGGGAGCAGTCTCTTCCGCAATGGGTTCTTCGACTACGCGGTCGTCTGCTTCTTCTACCTCAGCGACAGGTTCTTCCTCCAAGCGATCGATCTCCTGTGCCAGGATTTTGAAATCCTTATCGGCAAAGGCAGCTGAATCGACCTTGCGCAGGCTCAAGCCGATGCGATGCTGTTCAGGATCGATACGGATGATACGCAGGGCAACAACTTCGCCTTCCTTGAGAACTTCTTTGGGATGCTCGATACGGGTTTCGCTGATCTCGGAAATATGGATCAGGCCTTCGATATCACCTTCGAGACGGGCAAATGCGCCGAATTTGGTCAGGCGAGTGATCACGCCCTCCACCAACTGGCCAACGCTGAATTTTTCAATCCGCGAGCGCCAGGGGTCGTCGCTGAGCGCGCGTAAGCTAAGGCCAATACGTTTCTTTTCGCGGTCGATGTTGATGACCTTGACCTTGACTTCCTGCCCGACTTCCAGAACTTCACTGGGATGCTGAACGCGGTCCCAGGAAAGTTCGGAAAGATGCACCAGGCCGTCAGCACCATTGATATTGACGAAAGCGCCAAAGTCTGCCAGGCTGGTTACACGACCGGTGTATACCTCGCCTTCTTCCAGTTCCTCGATAACGCGCTCTTTGATGGATTGGCGTGATTCGCTGCCAGCAGCTCGCTCAGAGCAGATCAGGCGACGGCGAGATTTGTCCACTTCGATAATGCGGACAGAAATTGGTTCGCCGATCATCTTGGCCCAGCGCTGCTCGGGCGTATCGCCCACGGCCTGGCTACGCCGCAGCGCACTGATCTGTGAAGCGGGTACAAACCCACGCAGGCCATGCACACCTACGATCAGGCCACCCTTGTTATACCCAATTACTTTGCTTTCAATAATGACATCGCCTTCCATCTGTTCTTCGACTGCAGTCCAGGCCATTTGCTCCTGGGCACGCTTGTAAGAAAGCACAACGTTGCCATTCGAATCTTCAGGACTTACAACGAAAACCGGAATTTCCTGCCCCACTTCGAACGCATCGCGTTCTTCGGCGTCGATCACTTCCAGTTCACGGCCAGAAATTACGCCTTCTGACTTGGCACCAATGCTAACCAGAACCTGTCCCTGGCTTATGCTGGCAATCGTCCCCTGGCGAATCTCGCCTGCCTGAGGCAACTCGACACTGAAGGCATCGTTCTCCAACAAAGCTTCCATACTCTGGTTGTTTTGGTTTACCGGCTCACCCTGCAGGTTTTCTTGCTCAGCCCCCTGCCCGGACAAGGTCTCGTTTTGATCCATCACGTTATACAACTCCACTTTCAGAAATGTAGGTTGGATTATACAGGTGATTGTCCAACTTTGCAACCCTGGAATGGATTGGGACGTTTTGTCTATACAAAAAACAGGTTCGGAATTTCCTTTCCCGCTTCAGGACGCATCCGAACCTGTATCACCCTCACAGGGGGCTTCCGTAAAAGAAGTATGTCTATGCCTGAGGCTGGATCGCCGCCCGCGCCCGCCGGTCAGCCAGTCGCAGACCGAAAAATATCGTTACAAAATAAGCAAAGTAAGATAGTACTTCTGTCAGCGAAGGATTCCCATCATATCCAAACAAAGCTTTAAGCATCGAACCAAGCACCGTGTTTTCATTCAGGATTGGATTGACATCCCAGACATGCTCGATCACTACCGGGATCACCCCGGCTTCATTGAATTCATGCACACTGGATGCAACCAAACCCGCAGCAAACAGGATGAGCAGGAAACCAGTCACCTGAAAAAAACGACGCAGGTCGAGGCGTACGCTGGTCGCGAAAAACGACCACCCCAACAAAATGGCCGTTCCCATGCCCAGGAATGTGCCGATCAAGGTTTGTTGCACATCAGAAGCGAACACCGATGCGACCAGGAATAATGCCAGTTCAATGCCCTCACGAAACACCGCTAAGAACGCCAACACAAACAGACCACGCTTGCCACCTTCGAATGCGGCCTTTTGCACACCGCTTTCCAAATCGCCTTTGATATGGCGGGCCTGCCGGTTCATCCAGAAGATCATCCAGGTTAATACACCTGCCGCCAGCAACATGGTAACGCCCTCGAAGATTTGTTCGGTCCGGCCTTCAAAGCTCAAGCCGATGGAGGTCAGAAGCACACCGACCAGCGCGCTCAATACAGTGGCACTGAGCACACCAAGCCAAACAGCGGACGATAAATCCGTGCGGCGCATCTGTCGCAGAGCGCCAAGCACAATACCGATGATAAGAGCGGCTTCAATGCCTTCTCGCAGAGAAAGCAGGTAACTGGGGAGCATAAACACCTCACTAAAGAAATATTGATAGCAGTTACACGGTTGATGGGAGAGGCCCGGAAATACGAGGTATATTTTGCAAACTGCGTAAGTACTAATCGAAATAAAAATCAGCCAAATAAAGGCTGATTTATCAAGATTTTATCACGCACCCAGCGGTTTTGACAAGATTTTTATCATTTTTTTCATAAATATTTACGTTTTTCCTTCGCCCCAACCGCCTTCTTCCACGGCAACAAAAATATCCGTCACGGAAATCAGTCCCACCAGAGCGCCATGTTCATCCGCCACCGGCAGGTGATGGATATCATGTTTCTGCATGATCCGTGAACATTCCTTCAGCGTCCAATCGGGATCTGCCAGGATCAACGGCCCTGACATGATCTCGCGGATTGTAATCTCCGCCGGGTTGCGGTCGGCGGCTGCGATTTTGTCGCGTATGTCCGTTGTGGTGACAATTCCGTAGGAGGGATTATCCTCCCCGATGTTCACAATCACGCTATGAATGCTACGACGGCGCATCAGCGTCATCGCGTAAGAAACACTCGAATCGGGGTCAACAACAATGACGGGTTTGCTCATCCAATCGCGAACGGTATGTGGCATGATTACCTCCTCATAATTCTACTGCTTCTTGCATAAATAAACGAACCTTTGCACCGGATCGTACCGAGAAAACAAGTGTTTGAGTTCAGTTATTTACGCAGCACACAGTAATAATCTGTACTTCACGATAATCTCGGGCTTCTACCAGCCATTTCGTAATCTACTGATAATACAATGTTTCTATTATAGCCGCTTCCTTACTTAACCTGCAAAAAGATCGAATCCATGGCGACCAATGAACCGTCCGCCGCGCTTTTGTCTTCCACGGTGACGCGAACAGTTGTATTGGTCAGGATGTTCCCCAGGTCGACCGCTTTTTCGAACGTGCCCGGCGCGCCAGAGCCGTCCGCTTCAACTGTGATCGGCCCAGCGGAGAGTTCCACGCCGCCCAGGTCATAAATGTGATAAGCCAGGTTGTTTTCGAAGGGCGCGATAGAGACGTTTCCGGTGAGATGTATGATTCCCGAGACTTGTGTACCATTTGCAGGCGCTTCTATGGTGATCGTATGTGACTCACCCGTTGGTGACAGTGTGCTGTAATCGGTCAGGATCAGGTTGGTGCCATTCAACACGTAGTGTCGTGTGCTCGCCAAGCTGGGACAGCACATAGGATCGTCGGAACCATGGATGACTGCGTCCACGAAAATCGCGCCATCCTCGATTGCCAGCGTATTGATCATCGGACGGTCGTCCAGGAAAATGGACGTCAGAAATTGTGCCCTATCGTTTACGTATTGATACACTGCCAGAAAAACGAAGGTGCCGGAGCCGCCGTAATCTTCGGCCACGGCGGCAACAGCTTCATTTTCGCCATCACCGTTCAGGTCACCAAGAGCGATGAAGTCGGTTACCGTTACGGAAACATAGTCCGTGCTGCTGGCAGCGCCATCCTGGAATTTTCCATCTGTCAATTGCACAGTGCGGGGCTGATCCGGAAAACCAAGCTGGTATTCGGAATTACGCACTTTGTCAGGCGAAATGCCTAGGGTTTCGGGGGCAGGAGTCGAAGATTGGGGTGTAGAAGATGCAGGTGTAACGGTGGCAGATTCGGGCGAGATTTGATCCGCTGTGGGCGTCTGTAAAGGGAAACAGGCTCCCAAAAACAGCATCCCAATCAAAATAAGAAAACGTCCGGCTCGTATCATCTAGTTGTCCATTGATGTCCAGGTTACGCCGCCGTCGGTTGTCTTGTACAGGCCATATTGGCTGTTCTGGTCGTAAGTCCAGACCCAGCCGGTGCGTGTGGTGACGAAGTCCATGCCTGCAAAGATATCTTTGAAAGATGTATCGGCGTTAACGGTCGTCCAGGTTTGGGCGCCGTCGCTGGTGACAAAGAATTGCTCACCGGTCCAGAAGAAACCATCGGAGGGGGAGACAAAGTCGACCGAGCCGGCGCCGGGCATGAAACTGACGAATTCCCAGGTCTGGCCGCCATCGTGTGTGGCATAAAAGCCGGTGCGCATGAGTATCACCCGTGAAGCGGATGGCCAGGATGCCGTCGCTCGGCGAGAAGAACATCGGGCCGCTATCGATTGACACTTCGGTGTTTTGCATGCCGGGCGCAGCGGGCATGGTTTGCGGAGCCCAACTCTGGCCGCCGTCGCTGGTTTTGTAGAAATAAAAGGTTTCGGGTGCATAGATGACGCCGCCCACCCAGGCCGTGTTCGCATCCAACGGCGTCAAATTACTTTTGAGACCGCCGAACGGCAAGCTATCGCCCGCATTGGCGAGATTGGGATCGTTGGTGTAGGCCTGTGTCCAGGTCGAGCCGCCATCGCTGGTGCGGTAGATGGAGACGCCCATGCTACCGGCAGCAACGCCCAGAGAAGCCATCATCCAACCATTGCTCTCGTCCGTGAATACCAGGGCACCGCCACCGAAGGGAACAGGGTAGGTCGTCCACGAGAGACCGCCATCGCTGGTGCGATATAGCAACCCTGCACCCATAGGATCGTTCGCATCCACTGCCAGAACCCAGGCCTGCGAAGCGCTCAAGAAGGCGTTCGCGGCACCGTAGCCGAGGTTCGTCACGCCTTGCGGCGAGACGTTGTACCAGGTCAGGCTGCCATCGGTGGTGCGCAGGACAGCATTATCGGTGATGGCCCAACCATCCAGTTCGTTGAGCATGTGCAGGGAAGTGATGCCCGGCGAGGACACGATTGGTGCGGGCAGGGTCGGTGGGGATGGCGTATCGTCAGCATAAGGTGCGAGGGTGGCAGTGACTTCGGCGGGGGTGGCCGTATCGGTTGGGGGCGCGGCTACCGTCTCGGAAGGGGAAGCAGCTTCGTGCTGGGAGAGAGGCGTTCCTAACACAGCGCAGGCCAGCATGGTTAAGGTCATGGCAACAAAAGCAAGTTTCAAACGCATTCATAATCTCCTTGTACCAATCACAGACGCGCCCCAAACGTAAATTGTTCCAGAATTACATGACGTCTGCAAGACTGATCCCGCGTTCTGTGGCGCGGCTCGCAGCCCATTCCTTGATGGTCTCCGGCGGCAAAACCAGTTCTTCTTCGGGCCGGGACACCAAACCGAGCGCCTCGTTGGGACACTGTGAGACACACACGCCGCAGCCCACACAGCGCACTGAACTGACCTGCTAATACCGCATCATCGCCCATCGTCAGCGCATCGAACTGACAGTAATCGATACAGGTTTCGCAGCCGTTGCACAACAGATCATCCACCTGATTAACGTACGACGAGCGCGCCACCACATTGGCGATGCCCAATTCGGCCATGCCGCGCAGGATACCACACGAGCAGGTACAACAATTACAGATGTAATGCACCCCTTTCTGATTGTTGCCGACCGTATGCACCAGTCCGGCATCCGCGGCGCGCCGCAGGGTGGCCAGCGCTTCATCTTTCGTCAACGCGCGGATGGTGCTGTTATTGTCGAAGGCGTTCGGCACGTCGCTCAGGGACATACACACATCCACTGGATGCTCGCACGGCTCGCCGATCAGAGCCTTCTGTTTGCGACAGATGCAATCCAGCACGCCCCAGGCCCGCGCGCCCTCCACCAGATCAGACGCGCTCTCGAACGGACGGACTTCCATGTCGACTTTGATGCTCTCGTTGACAGGGATAACGCGATGCACCTGCGGTTTGACTCGCAGCAGATCCGCAAAGGCCTGAGTGTAATAGGCTTCGAACAGGGATGCCAACTCGGCATCCAGGTTCCCGACCTGCATCTCATAAATACCGACCACGAACGGCATCAGGCCGTACCCCAGGCCTACTTCCGTACGCCCGGCGGCGATCAGTCCTTTGCGCGCCATCCCCTTAAGCAGCGCCCGGACTTCGGCCGTATCCCGCCCGAGGCGTTTGGCAACCTGCTCGGGCACTTCCCGGGTCAAGCGCAACTGGGAAGCCAGTTCGGCTTCTTCGGGGGTGAACAACCTGGCCAGCAGACGCAACTCCGCGCCATCCTGTGTGGGCGGGAAGCCGTTCGGCAGCGCATCCAGGCGCTCGGCCAATCTCTTATACGAATTTTTCTCCATCCTCCACCTCCTCACTCTTTCGATATGTCATTGCGAAGGAGCAGAGCGACTGCCCGTCCTGGCCGGGCCAGGGAAGCAATCTCCCGATAAACGGGGTGTGCTAATCGAAATACATTCGCCGCTTAATCGGAGATTGCTTCGCCCTCCTTCGACTACGCCACAACGAACGCGGCTCCGCTCAGGATAGCTCGCAATGACATTATCCGATCCACTCCACAATCGTCGCTTCACCCTGACCGACGCCCACGCACAGGGTCGCCAGGCCGTAATAGGGTTTCTTCTCCGTTGGAGCGCGACGTTTCATCTCGTGAACCAGCGTTCCCAGAATGCGCGCTCCAGACATCCCGAGTGGATGTCCTATCGCCACTGCCCCACCGTTGACGTTAGTAATCTCATGGCGCATGCCCATTTCACGCATCACGGCCAACGACTGGACGGCGAAGGCTTCGTTCAATTCGATTAGCCCAATATCATCCATCGTCAGACCGGCACGCTCAAGCGCCTTACGTGTAGCGGGAATAGGGCCCAGGCCCATCGTGCGCGGGTTGACGCCCGCAGCAGCCGAGGCCACGATCCGCACCAGCGGCTTCAATCCCAGTTCGTGCGCCTTGTCTTCGCTCATCACCAGCAAGGCCGCCGCCCCATCGTTCAGACCGGAAGCGTTGCCCGCCGTGACCGTACCTTCTTTTCGAAAGGCAGGTCGCAGTTTGGCCAGCGCTTCCAGGCTGGTGTCACGGCGCGGACGTTCGTCGGTGTCTACCACGAGTGGGTCGCCTTTTCGCTGGGGAATTTCTACGGGGACGATCTCTTCGGCCATCACCCCGCTGTCAATGGCTGCAATAGCCCGTTGGTGACTGGCCAGGGCAAAGGCATCCTGATCTTCACGCGAAATTGGCATCTGGTCATAGATATTCTCAGCGGTTTTGCCCATCGCTTCGGTGCCATACAGTTCTTCCATTTTGGGATGCGGGTAACGCCAGCCGAACGCCGTATCCCACATAACGCTGTTGCCATAGGGATAGCCCATCTCCGGCTTGGGAACCGAGTACGGTCCGCGCGACATCGACTCGACACCGCCCGCGATGTAAACGTCCCCTTCCCCGGCCTTGATCGCGCGCGCGGCCATATTGACTGCATTGAGTCCCGAAGCACACAGACGATTGAACGTCACCGCCGCCACTTCGACTGGGAAATCTGCCAACAACATAGCCATACGCGCCACGTTGCGGTTATCCTCCCCGGCTTGGTTGGCACAGCCCATGTAAACTTCCTCGACAATCGCAGGATCGATCCCGGTCCGCTCCACAATGGCTTTGAGCACAATCGCTGCCAGGTCGTCCGGGCGAACCGGCGCGAGCCCGCCGCGAAAATTCCCGACCGGCGTGCGCACGGCGTCGATAATGACAGGTGTAGGCATGGTCCCTCCAAAATTAATTTGGTCGTCAATTCGATTCTACCACTTGCGCTTAGAACCACTTTCTTTGTGCTGATCTGAAAATGGGAGTCCAAAGTCTCCAGACTTTGCCAACATCGGGAGACGTTGGACTCCGGTAACATCATTCAAGGTGATCTTCGTTTATGCATACTTTGTGGCAAAAGCAATGACCAGTTCACCAAATGATTCCCCTGGACAACCCAGTTACCGACCGTAAGGCAACTAGCCGTGAGATAGTCTAGCGTATATGCGAGCAGACCAAGACGCCAGCGGTCCCATATACGACGGGTCATTTTTCCGCATCGGGCGATTTCGACGTGGGCCAAAACATCCGAATTTTAACGGTCCACATTGGTGCGGCGGAATGCTGATCGTCTTTCCTCGCACCAGCGTCACCATTACACACCTCGGCAAAGCCCCAGTGGTGGCGGATCCGAACGTGGTCATGTTCTATAACCACGGGCAGATTTATTCACGCGGGGCGCTTTCGGAGGCGGGCGATCTGTGCGAATGGTTCGGCTTTGGCTCCCAACTCGTGGCAGACGCCATCCGTTCCTTTGATCCATACGTTGATGACCGTCCCTTTGAACCTTTTCAATTCTCGCATGGCCCAAGTGACACGACCAGCTATCTCCTGCAAAGGCTGGTGGTCAACCACATTCTCGGGGCGCAGCAGCCGGACAACCTTTTTATCGAAGAAACTGTCCTGCAAGTGCTCAAACGAGTGATCGAGAACAGTTACCGCCAGCGTGGTATATCTCCAAAGCAAACGAGGACCTCGGTGGAGAAGCAAGTGGTGGAGGCCATTCAAAAGCTATTGGTCACCCATTTCGAGCAAAACATCTCGCTGGAACAGATTGCAGCGCAACTGAACTACTCTCCCTTTCATTTATGTCGCCTCTTCCGCAAACACACCGGGCGAAGCATCCACCAGTACCTAACCCAACTGCGTTTACGGACTGCGCTGGAATACGTTACCCAAGCCAACACGGACCTGACGAGCCTGGCTTTGAAACTGGGCTTTGCCAGTCACAGTCACTTCACCGAGTCGTTCCGTAAAACGTTCGGCGCACCACCTTCAGAACTGCGAAATACATCTCGCCAGGAGATGCGTCAACTATTGAGCAAGATTTCGATAGCATGACTTTCGCGCTGGTTGTATCGTTAACTCCAATTTAGGACTTACGCACTTTAACCGCCATACCCATTCGGGGCACTTAGCCACGGAGAACGCCAAGATTTCTCTATGACGCCAAGGTTTCTTGGCAATCTTACAACTCTCTTGGCGAATTTGGCGTCTTGGCGGTTAAAAAAAGAGTAATTGTGTAACTCCAATTTTTATAACGAGGAGCGAACGATGCGAACTATTCTCAGTTTGTTGATTCTTTTGGCGCTGCTATCCTTCGGGTGCAATGCCGCCCCAACACCCATTCCAAGTCCAATCCCCAGCGCAACGCAGACACCGGTACCAGCCACGTCAACCCCTACTCCGGCTGTTCCCACTACCACCCCAACGCCAACTCATCTGCCGAATGCCATCCCAACAGATGAGTTGAATACATCTCTCTTTCATTTCTATGAGGGGAATCCCGTTCTACAGCAGAGCAACAACTGCCAGTGGGATTGCCTTTACATAGACCCCGGGGCGATGGTGTATCAGGACGGCACCTTCCACATGTTCTTCAACGGCATTTACGGTTTTCCCGTCCCGGTTGGCGTCGGCTACGCCACTTCAACAGATGGCTACCACTGGACCCGCCAGGTGAGCGAACCAGTGCTCAGCGCAAAAGCGTTGAGTGGTAGCAATCTTATGGGCTCGAATTTATTCGTCACCAGCGCCCTGGTCGAGGATGACGGCACCTGGGTCTTGTATTTTTATACACTGAGTGGTGGTACCTTCAACGGTCCTGGCGACATCGGACGCGCCACTGCCCCCGCCCCAACCGGCCCCTGGACCATCGATCCTGAGCCTGTGCTCAGTCCTGGCCCAAGCGGCGCCTGGGACGAAGTGCAGGTCAACGCACCGAATGTGCTCAAAACGAAAGATGGTTACGTCATGTACTACGATGCGCGTGGCAGCGATCCTGCCTCGATGATCGGCATGGCGACCTCCTCTGACGGCGTGCACTGGCAGAAATACAACGACCCGTCCACCAACGATCCCGCTTTCGCTGAGAGCGACCCCGTTTTGAAAGTAAGCGCCGACGGTTGGGATTCCACCCGCGTCATCGACCCGAACGTCATCCAAACTCCGGATGGCTGGGAGATGATTTATCTGGCAACCAGCGGTTCCGGAAAATTCACACAGGGAGAATTCTCTTTTGGCGCGGCCAGCAGCCCGGATGGCATTCAATGGATCAAGAGCGATCGAAACCCGATTCTATCCAACAATAATCATTCGCAATGGTCGCAGGCCTTTCTGGCAACCTTGCTGTATGTGGATGGAACGTATTTCCTGTATTTCGATTTCGTCACCCCCAGCGCACGCGGCACGAACGTATATCTGGCAACTTATAGTGGCTCGTTGAAATGAGGCAATCAAAAAACGCCGTGCACTTTTGTTACAGATGCGCGGCGTTTAGAAACTTCTCGGACGAGAAAAGCTACAGCATCGGATTTATCCCTGATGATCTAGCATATCGATTGCAATCTGCTTTTCTATCGCGAGCTGTTGACTCACACCAACAGGCGTATTCAGGTCCAGGTTACTCTCGGTCGCTTCCACGGTCACATACCAGTTGTCCATTTTGAAGCTCAACTGACCATCCTTGAAAAAGGCTTCATTCCCGAGATCAGAGATGGTCTGCGTAGCCCCTGACCTGGCCTGTGTCCAATCATCGGCCCAGAATTGGGCGGATGAGTACGGTGCGGGCACATCCAGCCAGTAATTTACCTGGAGCATCACTTCCGACTTGGAACCAGGCAGATAAAAAGCGTAAAACTCACAGGAGGTCTCTGTCCCGGAGGCATGCCCTGTCGAAAAGATGGGATGTTCCACCTCATCGATTTGTGGCTTGGGTAAGATCACTTCTGTGTGGCTTGTAAAAAGGCTGGCCAGGTCTCTGCTATTTAGCAGATCGCAGGTATCGATGACAGTGTTAGCTGCTGTTTAAGTCATGACATAGGAGGGCGAAGGACTCGCTGACGCGCACCCGGATGTTGTCAACAGCAAACCGATGAGGATGAGGATAGGGAGTTTGTGCATTTCATTACTATTCTACCAAATACCGTACGGGCAATTTTGTGTCCTTCATTACAAATTGTATTCAGTTTCATTAACGGCGCATCATTTTGGGATCAAGCGCATCGCGAAAGGCATCTCCGATCAAGTTGAAAGCCAAAACAAATAACAACAAAGCCAGGCCCGGGAAGACCACAATCCACCAATGCGTGTTGAGAGTCGGAATCCAATTCCTGGCATAGCTGAGCAATTGGCCCCAGTCAGCGTAACCCTCGTTGGCTCCCAAGCCAAGAAAACTGAGCGCAGCGAATGTCAGCACGTTAGTGCCAATATCCAGTGAGGCTACTACCAATAAAGAATAAAAAGCATTTGGGATGATGTGACGGAACAAAATCCGCCCGCCGCGCACGCCGACCGAACGGGCTGCAACGATATAATCGAGTTCTTTCACAGCCAACACATCACCACGGATTAGGCGTGCATAGCCTGGCCAACCGAAGGTGATCAGGGCAATCATACCGGTAATCAGTCCGTTTTGGATTTTGGCGCCTAAAATTGTAGCCAGTGTCAAAGCCGCCAACAAAAAGGGAAAGGCCAAAAAGATTTCAACGATTCGCTGAATGGCTTCATCGGCCCAACCTCCGAGATAAGCCGATACAGAACCAACTAGACCGCCGATTAAAAAAGTCAGGCTGGTTACGATCAAACCAATTTTAAAGGCCGTGCGCGTGCCCCAGACAACGCCATAGAAAATGTCATATTGTCCCTGTGTAGTGCCAAGAAGACTGGTTGCGCTAGGAGGTTGAGGCTCGGCTGAAAACCCATCACGGGGAATCTGATAAGGTTCAGAAGGGATCGGTGGCGGGGCAATCAGGGGGGCAAATATAGCAACCAGGGCAAACAAAATCACGAGAAGCGTCCCAATGATAGAAACTGGATTTTTCAATAGAGCAGTTATCCAGCCAGGGACACGTTTTGGTGGAGGCAATACCTGGTCACTTAAAGTAGCTGTGTGAGATAAGTGCTTTGAGTCCGTAGCCATTTCAATTACTTCATTACTCGAGTTGAATACGAGGATCCATGTACCGGTACAATATATCTACTACCAAGTTGGCAAGCACCAACAATGAGCCAGCCAGAAGCGCGATTCCTAAAACGGATACAGCATCGAAGTTCAAAGCGGCATTGGCTGCAAATAATCCCATACCACGATAATTGAAGACGGTCTCCGTGATGACCACGCCATTGAGTAAGCCTACCAAGAGCAGGCCAGAGATCGTAACAACCGGTATCATCGCGTTCGGGCGCGCATGTCCGAAGATCACTCGTCGTTCTGTTAATCCTTTTGCGCGTGCTGTTCGGATGTAATCCTGCTCCAACACTTCGAGCATGGAGGAACGCGCCACGCGCAAGATCAAAGCCCAACTGACGTAAGCGAGAGTCAGCGCTGGCAAAATGAGGTGGCGAATGGCATCGACGAAAATATCGATATGCCCATTTAACAAAGAGTCAACAGTGTACATACCGGTATAACTATGCCAGCCGGGCGAGATCACAATTGCATTAGCCCACTCTGAGAGGCGCCCAGGAGGAAACCATTGCAGGTTGGCATAAAAAATCATCAACACCAATAACCCAAACACAAAGGTAGGAAAGGAATATCCAACAATACTAAACACGCGGGCAGCTTGATCAATGAAAGAATCATGGTAAATCGCCGCCTGAATTCCCAGCCATGTTCCTCCCACAACAATTGGTACAAAACTCCACAACGCCAACTCCAACGTAGCCGGAAAATAAGTTTTAATTGCCTGAAGAACCGGCATTTGGGCCGTTTTGGACCAACCGAAATTCCCATGGACGATATTATCGATCCAACGCCCATATTGCTCATAAATGGGTTGATCGAGGCCATATTTCTTTATGATTTCCTGTATGGCGACAGGATTCTTTGGAACGCTGGTCACGTACAACGCCGCGCGTTCTACTGGAGTGAGCAACATCAACATTCCAAAGATAATAACGCTCAATCCAAATAATACTAATGGCAAAATCAACAGCCGTCGAATGATATATCTGGTCATTACAACCTATCCAAGGATTGGGCAGGGAAATTCCCTGCCCAATCAAGAAACGGGTTATTCCTACTTATTTGGACATTGAGTAGTAATAAAACTCCGCATTACTGAATATCGGGTTATAGTAATAACCTTTTACCCAATTTTGCAAATACACACGAGCTTCTGGCTGAACCACGTAAAGATCCAGAGCATTTTTATAAGAGAGGTTTTGTAACTGCGAATAGATCTGGGTCCGCTGCTGTGCATCGCTGGTTTGGACGCCCTGCGTGATCAATTGGTCAAGTTGTTTTTGCAAATCAGCAGGGAAAGCCTGGCTACCAGAATAAGTACCGCCACTGGCCAGGAATGGCACAACCCAATCTTGCGGGTCATGGTAATCTTCCAACCAACCCAGCATGAAGATTGGGAGTCGACCGGCTACCTGATCC
Organism: uncultured Chloroflexia bacterium; assembly: GCA_963785535.1. Taxonomy (GTDB): domain Bacteria; phylum Chloroflexota; class Anaerolineae; order Anaerolineales; family Villigracilaceae; genus JAABUE01. Next base: position 87,797 of record CAWAVQ010000037.1, read on the forward strand.
TTCAACTCCAGTGCAAATGGCTCACCAACTACCTGCATATGGAACTTGGGGTTGACCTTTTGCAGATTCGCAGCCAGAATATCTCCGGCTGTCTTGCGCTGGTCATTGCCAACGTTATAGATGTATTGCACGTAGAACCCGGTATCCCATAAAGATTTGCCATCCGCAGATGTCAAAGTAGAAGCTTTGAAGGCATCCGCACATTTGGTCAGATCGAAGCTGTAGTGTGCCTGATTTGGGTCATAACCCAATTCGCCCTTGATAATCGGGCCGTAAGCCTGTATAGCTTCACCATTGAAGACCTGCTTGATATACGTGTCCCAGTCGAAGCAATAGTTGAACGCCTTACGAACGTTTATGTCGCTGAAGAAGTTGGCCGGTATGCCATTGCCATCCAGCTTGCCACTGCCCATCGTCCCTGGGACGCCACCTGTGGTGTTGACATTTTGAGTGAAGTAGATAGCGGTCTCTGATACCGATGGAAGCCCCTTCCACAATGTCAGACTGCCCTGGGCGTTTGTTTCTGAACATTTCCCAGTCGCATCACAGGTGTTACCTACCAACGGATCGACCTGAGAGTCATATTGTGTCGGCACGTAGTTGATATCGGCATCGCCCGTCTGGAAGGTAGCAAAACGGGTTCCCCATTCCGGGATAACCTTGATGGCCACGTTCTTCGTCTTGGCCGGACCCGTAGGACCACCATCCCATAATGGTGTTGTTACCCAATAATTATCGTTGCGGGTCAGATCGGTTTCCTGTTCCGGTGACCAGTTCTGCAACATATAGGGACCAGTGCCATTCATAACTTTGAACAGCGGATCGGCCTCAGCCGAGGGGTTGTTGTACTTTTGCGCGTCTGCGGGTTTTCCATCCCAACCACCCTGTTGGATGACCCATGGCATGCTTTCGATAGAGGCCCAGGTGCCAGACAAGATTTGAAGCATTGGCCCAAAAGGTTGTTTCAAGTGCATGGTTACGGTACCAGCCGTGTTGTCGTAGGTGACCGCATCCTCAACAGCTTGAGCAGCCTTTGTCCAATCACCGTTAAATTGCTTTTGGACAACATCATTCTCAAAGCTTTGTACGTCCAAGCCGAAGAATGGCTGTAGTAGGATCCATGAAGGACCACCGGCCCGATCGAGGATCATGGTACGCCATAAACTATAGGCTACATCTTGTGGGGTCAGATCCTGGCCTTGCTGGAATTTAACGCCCTGGCGGATGTGGAAAGTATAGGTCATTCCGTCAGACGAAATATCCCAACTGGTTGCCAGCATGGGGACGAAACTGGTTGCTGAGTCTTTGTTGGGAAACACTAATGTTTCGTAAACATTAAGGATAACATCAGCACTGGCAGTATCGTAAGCCCAGGAGGGGTCTAATGATTCTGGACCACTAATCGTGGCTTCTATCATTGTGTCCGGGTTTTTGACCGATGGGGATGTTGGGGCACTTGTCGGGGCCGGCATTGAAGTCGGTTCTGACGTAGGGCTCGATGAAGCAGGGGAGTTTCCAGAGCTAGAAGATACATTATTCGCTCCCCCCGAGGACGAACTGGAAGCTGGTTGTGTGGGTTGCGCTGGTGCGCAGGAAGCCAGCGCTAAAGCCGTTGCACTTACGATTGTAAGTACTACTAAAGGTATACGGGAAAGCTTACTCATTTCTTTCTCCTTGTAAAGGATCTATACTAAAGGATGGTCTGATTTCCCTGGAAGCAATCATCACCTTGGCTTCCTTATCTGCGCTGGTCGGGATTAGAGGGGATAATCAGTTTCCAAGGAGATATATCATCCTACCCCTCTTACCCTTGTAAAATCTTTACACGCAGATAAAGCATAGGTTAAGGCAACTTTAAACTGATGTTACGAAGCAATTAAAAGCAATTTACGATGTGTGATTTTCATTTTAAGAACAAAACTATCTTAACGCGCGCAGCGCACCTTATAAGATGCGCTGCGTTCTTAAAAATTCTTCGGAGGAGAAGATTACAGTTTAGGGAGCGGCATATTCCGCCACAGGGAAGCCAGCTTCAACCCAACCACCGAAGCCACCTTTCAGGCTGGTAACATTGGTGTAACCTTCGGTCAGCAGAATGGTCATGGCCATCGTGGAGCGATGTCCGCTGCCGCAGTAGACTACGATCTCGGCATCTTTGTTGGCGGGCCACATAGTCGAATCGGCAATGAAATCTGCCAGCGGGATGGTCAGCAGTTCCTGGCCTTCCACCGCAATGACGCCCTTTTCAGCTACTTCTTCGGGGGTGCGAACATCGATCAGGATCAGGTCAGGTTTCTCGACCAGGTCGTGTCAGGGCATCCGCAGCTTCGACACCCCAGCCGGTATCTTTGGCGGTGTTGACGGCCGTATCAACCGGGCCAGTCAGGTCCTCGCCAACCTGTACAACATCCAGGACCATCGGCTCGGGGAGACCTTCCACAACAGGGTTACCAGCAGCCACCCAATCCGCAAAGGTGGTCTTGAGCGCGCGCACGTCCGTCCAGCCCATGCCATGCAAAGCGGTCATTGCGATAGTAGCACGCCAACCAGAACCGCAATAGGTCACGATGGGAGTATCGAAGCTGGGCAGCAGGTCAAGGTGCTGGGCAAGTTCATTCAGCGGGATGAGTGTCGCGCCTTCGATATGGCCGTTTTCTTCCGCTTCCTGGTGGAGCGAACATCCAGCAAGAACGGAGGTGTATCTTCGGCCAGTTCGACCAGCAAATCTTCCG
>CAWAVQ010000038.1:0-43294 GCA_963785535.1 uncultured Chloroflexia bacterium
TTGGCAAGCACCAACAATGAGCCAGCCAGAAGCGCGATGCCCAAAACGGATACAGCATCGAAGTTCAAAGCAGCATTGGCCGCAAACAATCCCATACCACGATAATTGAAGACGGTCTCCGTGATGACCACGCCATTGAGCAGGCCAACCAAGAGCAGGCCAGAGATCGTAACAATGGTATCATCGCGTTCGGGCGCGCATGTCCAAACATTACTTTTCGTTCTGTCAATCCTTTTGCCCGTGCTGTCCGGATATAATCCTGCTCCAACACCTCGAGCATGGAGGAACGCGCCACACGTAAGATCAAAGCCCAACTGACGTAAGCGAGAATCAGCGCTGGCAAAATGAGGTGGCGAATGGCATCGACGAAAATATCGATATGCCCATTTAACGAAAAAGTCAACAGTGTACATACCGGTATAACTATGCCAGCCGGGCGAGATCACAATTGCATTAGCCCACTCTGAGAGGCGCCCAGGAGGAAACCATTGCAGGTTGGCATAAAAAATCATCAACACCAATAACCCAAACACAAAGGTAGGAAAGGAATATCCAACAATACTAAACACGCGGGCAGCTTGATCAATGAAAAAATCATGGTAAATCGCCGCCTGAATTCCCAGCCATGTTCCTCCCACAACAATTGGTACAAAACTCCACAACGCCAACTCCAACGTAGCCGGAAAATAAGTTTTAATTGCCTGAAGAACCGGCATTTGGGCCGTTTTGGACCAACCGAAATTCCCATGGACGATATTATCGATCCAACGCCCATATTGCTCATAAATGGGTTGATCGAGGCCATATTTCTTTATGATTTCCTGTATGGCGACAGGATTCTTTGGAACGCTGGTCACGTACAACGCCGCGCGTTCTACTGGAGTGAGCAACATCAACATTCCAAAGATAATAACGCTCAATCCAAATAATACTAATGGCAAAATCAACAGCCGTCGAATGATATATCTGGTCATTACAACCTATCCAAGGATTGGGCAGGGAAATTCCCTGCCCAATCAAGAAACGGGTTATTCCTACTTATTTGGACATTGAGTAGTAATAAAACTCCGCATTACTGAATATCGGGTTATAGTAATAACCTTTTACCCAATTTTGCAAATACACACGAGCTTCTGGCTGAACCACGTAAAGATCCAGAGCATTTTTATAAGAGAGGTTTTGTAACTGCGAATAGATCTGGGTCCGCTGCTGTGCATCGCTGGTTTGGACGCCCTGCGTGATCAATTGGTCAAGTTGTTTTTGCAAATCAGCAGGGAAAGCCTGGCTACCAGAATAAGTACCGCCACTGGCCAGGAATGGCACAACCCAATCTTGCGGGTCATGGTAATCTTCCAACCAACCCAGCATGAAGATTGGGAGTCGACCGGCTACCTGATCCTTCAACTCCAGTGCAAATGGCTCACCAACTACCTGCATATGGAACTTGGGGTTGACCTTTTGCAGATTCGCAGCCAGAATATCTCCGGCTGTCTTGCGCTGGTCATTGCCAACGTTATAGATGTATTGCACGTAGAACCCGGTATCCCATAAAGATTTGCCATCCGCAGATGTCAAAGTAGAAGCTTTGAAGGCATCCGCACATTTGGTCAGATCGAAGCTGTAGTGTGCCTGATTTGGGTCATAACCCAATTCGCCCTTGATAATCGGGCCATAAGCTTGTATAGCTTCACCATTGAAGACCTGCTTGATATACGTGTCCCAGTCGAAGCAATAGTTGAAGGCTTTACGGACGTTTATGTCGCTGAAGAAGTTGGCCGGTATGCCATTGCCATCCAGCTTGCCACTGCCCATCGTTCCTGGGACGCCACCTGTGGTATTGACATTTTGAGTGAAGTAGATAGCGGTCTCTGATACCGATGGAAGCCCCTTCCACAATGTCAGACTGCCCTGGGCGTTTGTTTCTGAACATTTCCCAGTCGCATCACAGGTGTTACCTACCAACGGATCGACCTGAGAGTCATATTGTGTCGGCACGTAGTTGATATCGGCATCGCCCGTCTGGAAGGTAGCAAAACGGGTTCCCCATTCCGGGATAACCTTGATGGCCACGTTCTTCGTCTTGGCCGGACCCGTAGGACCACCATCCCATAATGGTGTTGTTACCCAATAATTATCGTTGCGGGTCAGATCGGTTTCCTGTTCCGGTGACCAGTTCTGCAACATATAGGGACCAGTGCCATTCATAACTTTGAACAGCGGATCGGCCTCAGCCGAGGGGTTGTTATACTTTTGCGCGTCTGCGGGTTTTCCATCCCAACCACCCTGTTGGATGACCCATGGCATGCTTTCGATAGAGGCCCAGGTGCCAGACAAGATTTGAAGCATTGGCCCAAAAGGTTGTTTCAAGTGCATGGTTACGGTACCAGCCGTGTTGTCGTAGGTGACCGCATCCTCAACAGCTTGAGCAGCCTTTGTCCAATCACCGTTAAATTGCTTTTGGACAACATCATTCTCAAAGCTTTGTACGTCCAAGCCGAAGAATGGCTGTAGCAGGATCCATGAAGGACCACCGGCCCGATCGAGGATCATGGTACGCCATAAACTATAGGCTACATCTTGTGGGGTCAGATCCTGGCCTTGCTGGAATTTAACGCCCTGGCGGATGTGGAAAGTATAGGTCATTCCGTCAGACGAAATATCCCAACTGGTTGCCAGCATGGGGACGAAACTGGTTGCTGAGTCTTTGTTGGGAAACACTAATGTTTCGTAAACATTAAGGATAACATCAGCACTGGCAGTATCGTAAGCCCAGGAGGGGTCTAATGATTCTGGACCACTAATCGTGGCTTCTATCATTGTGTCCGGGTTTTTGACCGATGGGGATGTTGGGGCACTTGTCGGGGCCGGCATTGAAGTCGGTTCTGACGTAGGGCTCGATGAAGCAGGGGAGTTTCCAGAGCTAGAAGATACATTATTCGCTCCCCCCGAGGACGAACTGGAAGCTGGTTGTGTGGGTTGCGCTGGTGCGCAGGAAGCCAGCGCTAAAGCCGTTGCACTTACGATTGTAAGTACTACTAAAGGTATACGGGAAAGCTTACTCATTTCTTTCTCCTTGTAAAGGATCTATACTAAAGGATGGTCTGATTTCCCTGGAAGCAATCATCACCTTGGCTTCCTTATCTGCGCTGGTCGGGATTAGAGGGGATAATCAGTTTCCAAGGAGATATATCATCCTACCCCTCTTACCCTTGTAAAATCTTTACACGCAGATAAAGCATAGGTTAAGGCAACTTTAAACTGATGTTACGAAGCAATTAAAAGCAATTTACGATGTGTGATTTTCATTTAAGAACAAAACTATCTTAACGCGCGCAGCGCACCTTATAAGATGCGCTGCGTTTTTAAAAACTCTTCGGAGGAGAAGATTACAGTTTAGGGAGCGGCATATTCCGCCACAGGGAAGCCAGCTTCAACCCAACCACCGAAGCCACCTTTCAGGCTGGTAACATTGGTGTAACCTTCGGTCAGCAGAATGGTCATGGCCATCGTGGAGCGATGTCCGCTGCCGCAGTAGACTACGATCTCGGCATCTTTGTTGGCGGGCCACATAGCCGAAATCAGCAATGAAATCTGCCAGCGGGATGGTCAGCAGTTCCTGGCCTTCCACCGCAATGACGCCCTTTTCAGCTACTTCTTCGGGGGTGCGAACATCGATCAGGATCAGGTCAGGTTTCTCGACCAGGTCCGTGTTCAGGGCATCCGCAGCTTTGACGCCCCAGCCGGTATCTTTGGCGATATTGACGGCCGTATCAACCGGGGCAGTCAGATCTTCGCCAACCTGTACAACATCCAGGACCATCGGCTCGGGGAGACCTTCCACAACAGGGTTACCAGCAGCCACCCAATCCGCAAAGGTGGTCTTGAGCGCGCGCACGTCCGTCCAGCCCATGCCATGCAAAGCGGTCATTGCGATAGTAGCACGCCAACCGGAACCGCAATAGGTCACGATGGGAGTATCGAAGCTGGGCAGCAGGTCAAGGTGCTGGGCAAGTTCATTCAGCGGGATGAGTGTCGCGCCTTCGATATGGCCGTTTTCTTGCACTTCCTCGGTGGAGCGAACATCCAGCAAGAACGGAGGTGTATCTTCGGCCAGTTCGACCAGCAAATCTTCCGCTTTGATGGTATTGTAGGCGGCCATTTGGGCGAGCATGGTGCTGTAGTTATCCGCCAGAGTGGGAACACCGCCTACTATGGCATAGCCAGCATCTTTCCAGGCAGCAAAGCCGCCCTGCAGGCTGGTCACATCGGTGTAACCGTTGGCAAAGAGCATGGTCATGGCCATGGTGGAACGATGTCCACTGCCGCAAGTGACAGCGATAGGCGCATCCATAGAAGGCCATTCGGCTTTGCGAGTGACAAAATCTTCCAGCGGAATGTGGACATAATTCGGAGCATCAATGGCGCCGTTCTTATCAACTTCAGCCTGCGTGCGAACATCCAGTACAACCAGGCTGGGATCCTCGGCCAGAGCCGTATTGAGCATTTCGGCTGTGAGGATACCGAATTTGGAGCCATGATCTTTGATGCCTGTCAGATAGGTATCGGCTGCAGCAACGAGCGCAGCATCCGGCGTCGCCGCATTGAGTGCAACGGCTTCAGGAGTACCGGTTACGATCGGATAGCCAGCAGCAGCCAGATCCGCAAAGGCGGTCTTGAAAGCGCGGACATTGGTCCAGCCCATGCCGTGCAATGCGGTCATGGCGATGGTGGCACGCCAACCGGAGCCGCAGTAGGCCACGATAGGGGTATCAAAGCTGGGCAGCAGGTCAATGTGTTGGGCCAATTCGTTCAGCGGGATGTGGGTCGCGCCTTCGATATAGCCACCTTCGGCTAATTCATCAGCAGTACGGACATCCAGAAGGAAAGGCGGATTGTCTTCAGCCATTTCGACTAGCAATGCATCGGCTTTGACGGTATTGTAGCCAGACATGTTGGCCAACATATCACCGAAAACGCCATCCAGGTTAGCAACTTCTGCTACCGGAGCTTCTGTTGGCGCTTCTACTGCAGCGGGTTCTGTAGCTGCAGGTTTTTCAACAACAGGTGCTTCTGCGGGAGCCTGGGAGCCACACGCGGCCAGCAGCATACTGATAGCCAGCAGCAGGGCGAGAGGCAGGGAAAGTTTTTTGTACATTCTCGTTCTCCTTATTAATGGGTGGATTATGGTTCTTCAACCGGGGATGGGATCTGCTTCACAATTACATTGAGGTTTGCATCCACCTCCTCGGGATTTACTTTGTCAAGGGTCAGGAAAAGATCAGCATTGCCGTGACAGGCATTGCAGGATGCGGTTTGCGGCGTATCAAGTTGAATGTTATGCGGTGTAGCATACGCCCAGGTTGGCAGATTATTGAAATTGGGTAATAAATTCTCACCATAAAATGAGAAGCTATCCTCAGCGCTAGGCACGTGCCGCAATGTGGTGTATTTGTAAGGGCGGGTGTAACTGCGTTGCGGATTCAGCCCAATCAGGAAGGTAGAATACGTGGCTTCCGTTGTAAAATAAGGATTGCCTGTTTTCTCGCTGAGCGCCACGTGACACCCATCACAACTGGTATAGGTGATCGAGTGACAGACCTGACAGGACAGGTCAGCGCCATGCACAGTGTGCATCTCGATGTTGTCTTTTCCCAGCGTCGTGTCGGGGTGACAGGATTCACAGGTGGGAAGTTGCACCCCGTCATAGCGGTGCTGGGGAGGCGCCATGGTCACATCTTCCGGCGCAGTGTGGCACTGCGAACATTCCGACGGCTGTCCGTGTAGTTCATGATCGCTATGACAATCCACGCAATTCATACGCCCTTCCCGGAAGTGCACATCACCGGGAAACCCCTCATTCTTGCCCAGATATTCGTTCCCTACGCGACTGCCATGACATGCCGTGCAAGAGCGGGTCATCGGTGGAGTGTCGGTGAACACATGTCCGTCAAAGAAACCGCCCCCTACACTGGCCGGCTGGGATACATGGCAATCGCCACAAGAAGCATGACAATTTGAGCAGTGGTTGCCAAAGGCTTCTTCCAACGCTGGGTGATCTTCTGGCACACTACGAGCATCCAGGGCGGTCCAGTAACCTCGCAAGCTGGCATGTAAGCTATCTTGGAAAACTCCATCCAGATCTGTATGGCACGCAACACATGCATCAGCATTGCCTTCACTTGGCCGGGCGATCATGTCCTCGTGAGCGGTATCCTTATCAGGCGATTGGGCGCCATCGTGACAATCCGTGCAGGCAATGTGACCATGTACGGTCTGAGAAAACTTCTCGGCATCGACTAAAACTTTCTCCCAAGGCTCCAACGGAGCCACCTCGCCCCCTCAGCCAACCCCGCTGGATTCGGCCTCTACGACTTCCTCTTCTTTGGCCGTATCGATCAAGCGCTGCTTATCTGCATGGCAATCCAAGCATTCATTCTCGGCTTGCGGTTCATCAGACTCTGCCGCTACTAATACGTCCGTTGGGGAAACCTCTTCTGACTGGGAATCCGACGCGGGAACAATAGCGCTGTCCAGGCTGGCTGAAGCATTGGCGGGTACGCAGCTTGAAAGCCACAGGGTTGCTATCATGAGAATCGAGAGGTACCAAACTTTTCGCATATGTTTTCCTTGAGAACAGCTTGCGCTAAATTTCACAATCATTATATAAACAAAATACTATAGAAGCAATAGTTTATGATAAATTTCACTTATAGGTTTTACCTATCCAGCAGGATAAGCACAACCTATTGTGAAGTCGCGTCAAACTATTGCAAAGCCTATTGATTTCGTGCTAAAATTCACAAAAGGAAGTCTATGTTAGATATTCATCAACTCAACATTTTTGTAGTTGCTGCAGAGACCTTAAACTTCACCCAGGCTGCCCAGCAATTGCATATGACCCAACCCAGTGTTAGCCAGCACATTCAGGCCCTGGAACGTCACTTTGACATCGAACTTTTCTTACGCAACGGACGCAATCTGGAACTGACCGATGCAGGCATGGCATTGTTACCCATGGCTCGAGAAGCAGTAACACTTTCCGTTCGTACAGATGAGATCATGGTGTCCCTTAAGGGAGAAATCTACGGGCACTTGATCGTTGGTTGCAGTACAACGCCAGGAAAATACATTCTCCCCCACCTGTTAGCACAATTCCACCACAAACACCCTCGCGTCCGAGTTACCTGTCAAGTGTCACCCCAGACTGATGCGCTCAAAAGCCTGGTTGACGGGAATGCCCATTTCGCTTTGTTCAGCGTGAACTATGATTTTTTCAGGATATCGAGGCAGTCTCGTTTATTGATGACCCTATCGTTCTAATTGCCCCGCTTGACCACCCCTGGGCACAACGCGAGGAAATTGAACCAGAAGAATTGCTGGAAGGCGATTTCATCATGCGTGAAACGAATTCTGGCACCTTCACAGCTATACGCGAAGCACTCAACAAACACAATATTTCTACTATCGATTTGCGGACTCTAATCACTCTGGGAAACGCGGAGGCGATCGGGCTCGCAGTGCAAGAAGGGATCGGAGTAGGGTTTATCTCAAAAATGGTCATTGATCGAATTTGCAATAAGAAAGTAGCTGAAGTTCAGATCCGTGGCATCGACATTCGTCGGGAAATCTACATTGGGCGGAACAGTCGCCGCCCGGCTACCGGAGCACAGACCGCATTCTGGGATTTCCTAACCACAGAAAACCCATTAGCAGATGCCTGACCGTTCAAAGCTCGATAATTGCAGCAACATTCATAATCCTGCGCAACATCAATCATTGCTACACCTATCTTCTCACTCGAGGCAAGGAAGATGAAAAAACAAATCTCATTGAACAGAAGAACCAAAGTCATCCTGCTGAGCGCATTTTTTATTGGCATCCTTAGTATTGGTTTGATTGTCAGCGCGGTCGGAGCTGCTCCGACCTTTCAGCCAACTGCACAGACTGCTACCGATCAAATCCACGATGAGGCAACTCAACAGTCGAAAGACTGTACTGACTGTCATCCCAACATAGAGGCTGTCTGGCTTGCCAGCCCACATGCGCATGCCTTTGACGATCAGGAATTCAATCAGCGCTGGCAAGCGTTGGGGAAACCAGGCGAATGCCTGGCGTGCCATACGACCGGCTACCAATCATCAACCAATACATTCACGGCAGAAGGTGTGCAATGTGAAGCCTGTCATGGGGAGACAGTGGAAGGACATCCCCCGGCTGTGGTGCCCGTCAAAGCCGATTCGGACTACTGCGGATCTTGCCACACCACCACGCTCAGTGAGTGGCGACAGACAGGTCACGGTACAGCCGGCGTAGGCTGCATGGATTGTCATGACCCGCATAGCCAGCAAGCCTTGTTCGAAAATGCTGACGACATGTGTCTCAACTGCCACAAAGAGGACATGGGAGCCTATCTGGAAGATATCCACATCCAGAAGGGCATCGGTTGTGTGGATTGTCATGCGTTGGTTATCCCGCCTGATCCGCTACCCGAAGATGGTATTGTGCCAACCGGCCATACCTTTACGATCACGCCGGCCACCTGTGTAGCCTGCCATACTGATTCCTTACACGCTGGTTTTTCGCTACCAGGGTATGAGAACGGCGCCAAGATTGGTAACGGAGAAGCCAACGGCGAAGGGACCGAACAGGAATCTGTCGCTCTTGAAGAGACCATAGAAAGTAATACCGTGGAATCTACTCTGTCATCGGAACAGCGGATACAAGCATTGGAGGCCACTCTGGCCAGCACCCGTCTTTCCACCTTATTCCAGGGTGGCATTATCGGGATAGTATTCGGTGGCATCACAGTCTATTATCTGGCGCACAATCGGCGTCAGAGTGCGCAAGAGACAGAGACCGATCAAGACAATGAAGAGGCTTTTAGCTCTGATGACGATATGCTCGATGAGCAATTGGAAAAGGTCGTGCTTTCCATTGAGCGCTTCATAAACTGGATCAAGTCCAAGATCAATTTAGGGTCAAGCAAAGCCAAAAAAGAGAAACCCGCTGAAGATAACGATCGCACGCCCAAGTCCAAGTAAGAGGCGAGTCATGGAAGATCAAAAAGATAAATCAACTGAGGGTCAAGCCTCCAAAGGGAATCCATTACTCACCCGCAGGGACGTGTTGAAGATCGGCGGAGCCACAGTTGCCACCGCTGCCCTGACCCAGTTGGTCATTTCCGGTCCATTCTCATCGGATGCTGTTCAGGGAATTGGTCGTGACACGCACAGTAATGGGCACGGCAGCAGTGAATCAGTCAGAATACCAATGGCACATGGTGATCGATCTTTCCCTGTGCATCGGATGCGGTTACTGTGTCAGGGCTTGCCAGGCAACAAACGATGTGCCAGATGACAAAATGCGCTGGAACATTGTTTTCCCGGAACGCACCGAGGTTGGTGTCGATTTCTATATGAACCGTCCTTGTCAGCACTGCCAGGAAGCGCCTTGCACACGTGTGTGTCCGGTGGGAGCGACCTGGGTGCGTGACGATGGCATCGTAGCCATGGATTACGATCGTTGTATCGGCTGCCGGTACTGCCAGGTAGCTTGTCCGTACGATGTACGGCGATTCAATTGGCACCCGTCGGAAAACGAAAATACGTATGTGCCGCAATGGGGTTCGCCTGAAGTGGAGCGTCGCCCGCGTGGTGTCGTGGAAAAATGTACATTTTGTATACAACGTATCGACCGGGGGCTGTCACAAGGGCTTACTCCAGGTGTAGATAGCGCCGCCACGCCCGCTTGTGTAGATGCCTGCCCGGTCAATGCACGCATCTTCGGAAATGTTCTCGACGATGAGAGTCCGGTTACAAAATACCTGAAAGAACATGAGACTTTCCGCTTGCGTGAAGAATGGGGAACGCAGCCAAAAGTCCATTACGTGCGCCCCACGAACGAGAGAAGTTGACATGACAGCAAACACGCTTGCAACCCGCTTATCACGCAGCCCCCTTCGTACCTGGTTGGCCTCGCTCTCTACGACATTGACGATTGGCGTGATTGCCATGATCATCGTCCTGGTAAGAGGCTTACAGGTCACGGGGCTGAGCGACCAGGTCCCATGGGGATTATGGATCACCCTGGACCTTTCCTCGATTGCGCTGGGGGCCGGTGCATTCACTTTCTCAGCGGCGGTTTACCTGTTCCGGATTAAGCCATTGGAAGTGTTGGCGCGCCCGGCAGTGTTCATCGGTTTCCTGGGATATTCTTCAGCCATGTTGGCCCTGGCTATGGACATCGGCCGCCCGGATCGCTTCTGGCATCCGTTAGTCTTCTGGAACGTTCATTCCGTGCTGTGGGAAATCACCTGGTGCGTAATCCTGTATTCCACCGTGCTGGTACTGGAGGTTTTGGCCGTGGTCGGCGATTCGCGCGTTGGCAAACGTTGGCCAACCTTGCAGAAGATCGGTCACGCCTCACACCGCTTGACCCCCATCTTGGCAGCGATTGGCATGGGGCTTTCCTTACTGCACCAATCATCCTTGGGGGCGACGTACGGGGTGCTGAGCGGACGCGCCATTTGGTTCAAGCCTTCTCTGCCGGTCATGTTCATCATCTCCGCAGTAGCAGGTGGCATGTCACTCACTATGCTGGCAACTATGATCGTCGGGCTCCTGCGACGTCAGCAGTTCTTGCCGACCGCAACTTGTGCCAGTGTTACCAGAACGATTGGTTTCATCACCCTCGGATATCTCTACATCAAAATCTGGGACTGGGCAGCCACCTCATACTATAGCCATACCCCCGCCACAGCCGACATCCTCTCCCGATTGCATGCCACTACACCGTATACAACTACCTTTTGGGGCATCGAAGTGCTATTAGGTGGTCTGGCTCCCGCGATCATCTTGCTTATACCCAATCTTTGTAAGCGGAAACCACTCGTCATGTTTGCCCTGGCGATGGTCGTGATTGGTGTGGTCGTCAACCGGTGGAATATCACTCTCTCAGGCCTGGTTGCACCACCCGACTGGTCGCCCGGTGTGCTGGGAAACGTTGTAGCGGTTTCTTATTTCCCCTCTCTGGTGGAAATATGTGTAGCGTTAGGGATCGTATCCTATGCGCTACTGGGATTTACTCTGGGCGTTCGTTACCTGGAAATTTACCCACCGCGAAGCAAAACACAGTAATTCATTAAAATAACCCGTTACTTTTACATCCATCCTATGCGTTGACACGCATAGGATGGATGATTTAACGGCCAAAATTACTTGAATTGAAAAATTCATGCAATTATCTGTTTTTTTAAGCCGGTAAATATAGGATTTTTGTATAAAACGCTGATGACGCTTGGCACTATTCAATTTAGATAAAAAAGACCATAATCAAAATAGCGGTTTATCCCGCTTTTTATTGTCCAGCTTCTCAGATAAGGAGATGTAAATGCCTGCTATAGGTTGGATCGAAGTCAGTGACACATACTGTAAAGGTTGTGAGTTGTGTGTCAGCGCCTGTCCACAGGATGTGCTCGCACTGGACATGGAGCACCTGACACCCAAGGGCTATCACCCGGCCCACATTTTCAAGGATGGCTGTACGGGTTGCGCAATCTGCGCGCTGGTCTGCCCGGATGCGGCCATCACCGTATATCGAGAGATTACCAAGGCGGTTCCGGCCGCCGCATAAGTTTACAAGGGCGTAGCACAATGCTACGCCCTTACCATTTTCTAGCCCAAATCACGAAACAAATGGAGAACATATGCCCAGAGAACTACTAAAAGGCAATCAGGCTATTGCGGAAGCAGCCATCCGCGCTGGCCTGGAAGCCTACTTTGGTTACCCCATCACCCCTCAAACCGAAGTCCTCGAACACCTTTCAAAACGCTTGCCCGAACTGGGACGCACCTTTGTCCAGGCAGAGAGCGAAGTGGCGGCCATCAACATGGTCTATGGCGCGGCTTGCACGGGCGTGCGTGTCATGTCCACCTCCTCCAGTCCCGGCATCAGCCTGATGTTGGAGGGTCTGTCTTACATCGTCGGTACCGAGATCCCGGTGGTACTGGTCAATGTGATGCGCGGCGGACCCGGCCTGGGGAACATAGCCCCTTCGCAAGGTGACTACAACCAGGCTGTGCATGGTGGCGGACACGGGGATTACAACCCGATCGTATTGGCTCCCTCGACGGTACAGGAAGCTATCGATATGACGGTTCTTTCCTTCGACCTGGCGGAACGCTACCGCACCGCATGCATCATCATCGCTGATGGCTCTATCGGCCAGATGATGGAGCCTGCTGAATTGCCAGAAATGCAACCCGTCAAACGCAAGGACTGGGATTGGGCCACGAATGGCGCCATCGGTCGCGAAAGACGTGTTTTGAGTTCTATCTATATCGATCCTTATGAAGAAGAAAAGGCCAACCTGCGCATGTTCAAACGCTGGCAGGAAGTTCAGAAGAACGAAGTCCGGTATAAGGAATATTTCCTGGACGATGCTGATTTCGTGGTAGTAGGCTTCGGCACGGCCGGACGCGTGGCACTGTCTGCGGTGCGGACCGCCCGTCAGCAGGGTATCAAGGTCGGGTTGTTGCGGCCGATCACGGTCAGTCCGTTCCCGTATGAGGTGCTGGACGAACTATCGAAACGGGTGCAGGCCTTTTTAGTTGTAGAAATGAATATGGGCCAGATGCTCAACGACGTGCAACTGGCCGTCAAAGGGCGCGTTCCGGTCGAGTTTTATGGACGTCCCGGCGGCGTGGTGCCCTTCCCGGATGAAATCATCGGCGAAATCCAGCGCATTTCAACAACCAAGCTGAGCATCGTATCGGACCCGCGGCATGCCTGGTATGAACGCATGGCTGAGATTGTGAAATAGAGGTGCATGATGGTAACAATCGCAAAACCTGAAAACTTAGTCTATCAGCGCCCACAGGCGTTTACCGAATTCCCAACCCATTACTGCCCAGGTTGCACACATGGCGTGGCACATCGCCTGATCGCCGAAGTGCTGGACGAAATGAACATTACCGAAAAGACGATTGGCGTTGCGCCGGTGGGCTGCTCGGTATTTGCCTACAACTACTTCGATTGTGACTTTGTGGAAGCCGCGCACGGACGCGCCCCGGCCATGGCGACCGGGATCAAGCGCGTTCTGCCAGACCGGGTGGTCTTCACCTACCAGGGTGACGGCGATCTGGCATCCATCGGTATGGCCGAGATCATGCACGCGGCGGGACGCGGTGAGAACATCACAGTGGTCTTCATCAACAACGCCATCTACGGCATGACCGGTGGCCAAATGGCGCCGACCTCTTTACCCGGCATGAAGACCACCTCATCGCCACTCGGACGCGACGTGGAAGTACAAGGCTTTCCCCTGCGCATGTCGGAAATCATGGCAAACCTGGACGGAGCAGGATATATCGTCCGCCGCTCTCTACATGATCCGAAGAACATCCGTATGGCGAAAAAAGCTATCCGCACCGCGTTCGAAACACAGGTGCGCGGGTTGGGTTTCTCGATGGTCGAGCTGCTCTCCACCTGCCCGACCAACTGGGGCATTTCCCCGTTGGAAGCGTTGAACTGGCTGGAAGATCATATGATCCCGGCCTACCCGCTCGGCGATTATAAAGTAGCACCGGGCGTGGCAGCGATAAAGGCATAATTTCAAGTGTTATTGCAAGGAACGTAGTGACGAAGCAATCTCGTAATTAATAGTTACTTGAGATTGCCGCGCTCCCTTCGGTCGCTCGCAATGACAGATGATTTGGAGATTTACATGCAAAAAGAAATTCTCATCGCAGGTTTTGGCGGACAAGGCGTGTTATTTGCCGGTCAGGTATTGGCTTATGCAGCTATGGACACCAGCCATGAAGTCACCTGGATTCCTTCTTATGGCCCTGAAATGCGCGGCGGCACTGCCAATTGTACAGTTGTCATCGCGGACGAAGAGATCGGCTCGCCATTGGTACAAAATCCCCCGGCGGTCATTGCCCTCAATCTGCCGTCCTTTGATAAATATGAAAAACTTGTCCAGCCTGGCGGCGTGCTGATCGTCAACGAGTCGATGGTCGATAGAAAAGCCCAGCGCAATGACATCACTGTGGTCTACGTTCCCGGCAACGAAATGGCGGAAGCTTGCGGTGACCGCCGCCTGCTCAACATGGTCATGACCGGCGCTCTGCTGGCCGCTTTCCCAGTTTTGAAGCTGGAGGATGTTAAAGCCGCCCTCAAAGCACATTTGCCCGCCAAGCATCAGAAATTAATTCCTAACAACTTCGACGCCATGGACAAAGGTTTTGCGCATGCCAAAGCGCAATTAGAAGAAGTGCCAGTTTAATTGCAAGACCAAAGAATCAAGCACAACAGCCCGCCTCAAATGAAGCGGGCTGTTTCTTATGAGGAAGGTGCCCAAAACCATGGTCAGAATCGAAGTGCGGCCACACCTAGGAAATTTGCATGCGCAATTGGCATAGAAACAATGGACTTTTACAAATCAACGCCCAATACGCGCGGACCAGTGGGCCCTTCACTGCCTCCGCTTGGCTCGACTGTCACCCCGAAACCTTTGTATTGCCCAATTGGAATTGGAGACCTGATGGTGACCGTTGTATAACCTGCCCCTTCCACAGGAGCGAACAGTCCACCACTGGTGCGATTCCCCCCAGAATCGATCAGCCAGGCCTGGTAGGTTTGCCCTGCTTCCAAAGGAGGCAGGTTCCACAAAACCAGCACTGCAATTCGTTTATCCGGGTCCACGAGCATGGAGCCGGCCAGATTTTGCACGTCCGGGTTGACCGCCAGAGCCTGCGTGCTTGGATAGGCGAGCATGGCAAGCGCCGTCTGGTCTGCGGAGAGGCGTTCAGCCAGCGTAGCCTGTCCACGTTGAAGATTCCGAATTTGAACGGTTGAAAAGATGTTCAGACCCAGCAAAATCATGACAACTACGACGGCGGCAACTTGTCTCAGGGAGAATTGGCCGAAGATACCGGCGAGCAGGCTGGAGGTCCGTGTTCGATGCGATGGGAGTTGGGCGACCAGTTTTTGGCGCAACCCTGGAGGAGGAGGCTGGGGCGGAATCGCTCCCAATAACCCCATCGTCACGGATTGGTATTCAGCCAATTCGGACTGGCAGTCCTGGCAACCTTTCAAGTGAGATTCCAGCGCTGGAATCTCATCGGCATCCAAAGTACCAAGAGCATAGGCAGCGAGGTTTTCACGATAGGGTAGGCAGCGTTCTTCGGACATGGGTTCACCTGATATATTTTCTCTACTTATCATACGTTTAAATGAGACCTTTTAGATTTACTCTGCAAAGTCGGCCTGCCAATACTGGCGCAGGGATTGCATGGCGGCCCGCACGCGCGTCTTGACCGTTCCCAACGGCCACCCAAGCACTTCAGCGATCTCACTCTGGCTCATGCCTTTGTAGTAAGCCAGGTCAATCACCTGACGTTGTTCTTCAGGCAGGGACTGTACCGCAAAGTACAGACTACGCCAACGGGCTTCATCGTTCAAGGTGGCTTTATCAGGGAGGATAGGCCAGGTCTCTTCGGGATCAATCGCATTCGAAGCGGGCAGGCGTCGGTTTTCCAGGCGCAAGCGGTCCAAGGCAGTACGGTGGGCAATGGTCAACAACCAGGGAGCGAGTTCGCCTTGACCAGGATTGTATTGCCTGGCCCGGCTCCACAGTTTCAGGAAAGTATCCTGGGTGACTTCTTCTGCCCACATAGCGTCGCCCAGTACCCGCAAGGTCAGCGCATAGACTCGCGAGGAATAGCGATCATACAAAGCCAGGAAGGCATGTTCATCGCCTTTCATCACGCTTGCGACTAATTGTTGGTCATCCGCTTTTAACACACCTCCATTTTACCGAAGTTTTTTGCTTCAACCCGAGATAAATCCAAAATAAGCTTTATCGGCGTAATGGAAAGTGAAGACCATGGTCGGCAAAGTTTACCAACCCGAAAATTGGAGATTTTATGTCTTCAAATAGGTATAATGGTGCCCTGGAAAGGTTGGTAAATGAAATACGAAACGCTTAAGGGCATAACGATTCCCAAAATTGGTTTTGGGACCTGGAGCATCGGTGGTGGCATGTCCCCCGACCGCTCGAAGGATGCGCGTTCGCTGACGGCATTGCGTTCAGCGCTGGAAGTGGAATACAGGCACTTCGATACGGCCGAGATGTACGCTAGCGGTCACTCGGAAGAGTTACTCGGACAGGCTGTGCGCGAATCAGGTATTCCGCGCGAAGAGCTGTTCATCACATCCAAGGTGAGCGCATCGCACCTGCACTATGACGATGTGTTGCGTTCCTGCGAGAACAGTCTGCGCCACCTGGGGATGGATTATCTCGACTTGTATCTCATCCACTGGCCTTCGAGCAGCATCCCGCTCGGTGAAACCTTCCGGGCGTTGAACCAACTCGTTCGCGAGGGAAGGGTGCGGCACGTCGGCGTCAGCAACTTTGATGTCCGTTTGCTGAAGCAGGCCCAGGCGGAGTCGGAAGCGCCCATCTTTACCGATCAGGTCCCGTACAACCTGGCCGACCGTTCGTATGTCCGCAACGGCGTACTGGACTACTGCCAGCGTAATGACATCCTGCTCACCGCCTACTCGCCGATTAAAGAAGGCCGTCTGCGGACCAGTCCCGTCTTGCAGACTATCGCGGACACGTACCATGCGACGATTTACCAGATCGCGCTGGCCTGGTTGACATCTCAGCCGTGCGTCATCACCATCCCGATGTCGTTCAACCCGGAACACATCGCCGAGAATTTCGCTGCGGCTGAGATCGAATTGACCGCAGACGAAATCCGGCAACTGAACCAATTGGCCTGATAGATGGAAACGAAGACGGTCCCGGACATCAAGATCGGCGAAGACCAACAGCCAGAAACAGCTTACGAGCCGATGTACCGCGTCATCATCCACAATGATGACGTTACGCCCATGGATTTTGTGGTGCATGTGCTGCATAGCATCTTCATGCTCCCGCCGCCCGATGCGGTCGATGTTATGTTCAGCGCACATTTTCGCGGTGAGGCTGTGGTGCAAATCCTGCCCAAAAGCGAAGCAGAGAACCGCATCAACAAGGCACATTTTGCCGCAGGGTTGGAAGGCTATCCCCTGCATTTTTCGATGGAGCCCGAGTAATGGAATCAAGCAATTCAACTAGCCTTTTACTGGAATCGTTTCGCCTTCAGCGGCTCAACGGCCTGACCAGGATCAACCTCGATGATTTGGTTTCCTCCTTTGGATGGGAAAATCGCCCACTGTTAGCAGGGGTGCTGCGCGCCCTGTTTATCATCCCGGCACGCAAATTTGCTCGCCAGATGCTGGACTTTGACGATGCGGTTGGACAATTTGGTCTGGTGGATGGGGCGCGACAGGCACAACGCCTATACGTTCGCAGCCTGCGTATCTTTTCGCCTCCTTCGACAGGCTCAGGACGACACCCTCTGCCTGCTGGCCCTTTCCTGGCCTTGTCCAACCACCCGGGCACGGTCGACACCCTGGCGCTGTTTTCAGCCTTGAACCGCAGCGACTTGAAGATCATCGCCGTGGACCGGCCCTTCTTGAAATCATTGGCTAACGTCAGCCAGCGATTGTTCTACGTGACCAACGACCCAGGCGCGCGCATGTCGCTTGTCCGCCAGGTAAGCGGACACCTGCGCTCCGGCGGCGCGATATTGACCTTCCCGGCCGGGAAGATCGAGCCGGACGCGAACGTTTATCCCGGTGCGGTAGCAGCCCTTCAGGATTGGACAGACAGCGTTGGGATTTTTGTCCGCATGGCGCCGGAGACGGCTATCCTTCCAATCGTGGTGCGCGGCGTGATCTGGGAGAAAGCAGCGGGGCATCCCTTGACCCATTTGAAAAAGACGCGCGAAGACAGAGAAAAGTTGGCGGCCGCCTTTCAATTGCTGGCGCACATGCTCTTGAACAAGAAGTTGCTGGATGTAACCGTGCAGATTGGCAAGCCCATCACGGCCGCGGAGTTGGGATGCCAGGATACACAAGTTATTCATCAAGCTGTGCTGGCAGAGATGAAACACCTGCTTGAACATCCACCGGAGGGAGAAGGAGTGAGTGTACTGTGAGTGCACCTTCACCCTTGTCCTTTCAACCGATAGGAGAGGATATTCCGCGGTAATAGATCCCTCTCCCAAAGGGAGAGGGTTAGGGCGAGGGGAAATGTTCGTTTGTTTCGTTCCTTTGTAGTGTATGCCATCCTGGCCATCCTGCTCTGGTGGGCATTACGGGCGGTTCCTTTCATCGACATTTGGGACGCGCTCAGACAACTCAAACTCTGGCAACTTGGCACGCTTGCTGGAACTCAACATCCTGGTACTGGTAGCAATGACAGCCCGCTGGTGGGTCATCCTAGACGCTGAGAACCCGGGCATTCCATTCCTGCAACTGGTGCGTTACCGTCTGGCGGTCTTCGGGCTGAGTTACTTCACGCCCGGTCCGCAGGTGGGTGGGGAACCGTTGCAGGTCATCTATTTGCGGCGCGATCATGGCGTGAGCTTCGCGCGCGCTACGGCGGTCGTCATCATGGACAAGCTGCTGGAGTTCCTGGCAAATTTCATCCTGTTGGCGGTCGGGCTGACAGCAGCCGTGAGGGTGGGATTGATCACACGGGGCAGCACGCAGGCCATCGGGAGTCTGATCCCGCTGGCGGCGATTTTGCTGTGGCCGCTCATCCATCTGGTGTCCCTCTATCGCGGCAAATATCCCCTTTCAGCGCTCGTACGCGCCGCCTTTTCCTCCGCCAAAAAACAGAAATGGATGCGGCTTGTGGTCGTCTCGGAGCGCATGGCCGGAAGCTTCACCCGCCGTCACCCCAAAGCGTTGCTGGCCGCGCTAGGATTTTCGTTGCTGGCCTGGGCCGGGATGGCCACCGAGTATTTCATGATGGCTGGCTTTTTGCAGGCGCAACTGACGGGAGAACAAACCCTGGCCGCTTTGACCGCCGCCCTGTTCGCCTTCCTGATGCCACTGCCCGGCGGATTGGGCGCGCTGGAGGCCAGCCAGGTCTATGTGATGACAGCCTTCGGACACACAGCCGCGATTGGCATCGGCATCAGTCTGCTTATGCGCGCGCGAGATATTTTGAACGGCGGCCTGGGTTTGCTATTGGCAAGCCGCGGCATTCGTGTACAATGAAAGTGATTTCAGAAAATCACGGAATGGCCGGTAGAGACCCGAAATTGGGAGTGCTAAATTCCAAAACATAGTTTTTGTTACTCTGAGTGAAACGAAGGGTCTCCGCCGCACAGCGGCGAGATTCTTCGGTCGCTGCGCTCGCTCAGAATGACATATATCCTCGATGTTAAGTACTCCCCCAAAAAATTAATCGCTTGTTTTATTCATTTTTAGTAGTAAAGGAGATAGATCATGCAAAAATTGACAGGTAAACAAATAGGGATCATCCTGGCGGTGCTGTTTACGGCGGCAATGCACCTGGCCGCTGCCTTCGACAAGGTCTTGTTCCCGGATGGCCCCGACCCCCTGTTCATTTTGAACGGCCTGGGCTATCTGGGCCTGTTGGGCGCGTACTTCCTACCCATCCCGTTTTTCCAGCAAAGGCACACGTTGGTGCGGACTGGGCTGATTGGCTTCGTCATCGTAACGATCGTCGCCTGGCTGGTCATCTGGGTTGGGCTGTATGTCATCCGCGATGGCACGCCCTTCTTCAGCCATGATTCGATCTATGGCGTCCCTTCCAAAATCGACGAACTCATCCTGCTGGCCTTATTGTGGAACGATAGGTCATAATCACATTGCTCTTGCGAAGATTGATAACCTTCGCAAGGGTCAAATGACAAGCCATCATTTAACCTTTCATGGAATGTAAGAAAGTTTACTTTACCGCACCAGGACAGGTCGAAGTCCGTCAAAGCTCCCTGCCACCGCTTACGCAGGGGCAGATGCTGGTGGAGACGATTTGTTCGGCCATCAGTCCTGGCTCGGAGATGCTGGTCTATCGCGGGCAATTCCCGAAAGACCTGTCCGACGCACATGATAGCCTGAGCAGCGATCTGGGATATCCCATGCCATATGGCTATGCCTGCGTGGGACGAGTGACCAAGATCAGCAAGGAAATGCGTCATCGCTGGTTGGACAGGTTGGTCTTTGCCTTTCAACCGCATGCCTCACGCTTCATCGCCTCGACCGATGACTTGCTCCCGCTTCCCGAAGGAATGACTCCCGAGACGGCTTGTTTCCTGCCAAACATGGAAACGGCCGTCAACCTGGTGCAGGATGCTGCGCCGCTCCTGGGAGAACGAGCGCTGGTTTTCGGACAGGGAATCGTCGGACTGCTGACAACGGCCTTGCTAGCGGAGTTCCCGCTCGCTTCTCTCGTGACCTGTGACTGCTACCCGCTTCGACGGGAAACATCTTTGTCCCTGAGCGTGACCGCTGCGCTCGACCCCAACGCATCCGATTTCCGTGAGCAAGTGCGCAAGCTGTTGTCATCTGGCGCGGATTTGTCGCTGGAGATTTCTGGCTCCCCCGCTGCCCTGGATGACGCCATCGCACTGACCGGCTTCGGCGGACGGGTGGTGGTCGGTTCATGGTACGGGGAAAAGCGTGTTTCGCTCGATCTGGGAGGCGCCTTCCATCGTTCACGCATCAAGCTGATCGCATCACAGGTCAGCACGATCGCTCCCGAGCTGCGAGGACGCTGGGACAAGGCACGCAGGTTCGAGGTCGCGTGGGAGGCGTTAGAGCGTATCCAGCCGCAGAAGTGGATCACACATCGTTTTCCGTTGGAGCAAGCCGAGGAGGCGTATCGCCTGCTCGACAAAAATCCGCAGGAAACAATTCAAATCGTCCTTGAACATAACCGTGGAATTTGAGTACACCACCAACGATACCTGTCACACCGCCGACGGATTGGTTGTGGTCATCGATGTGCTGCGCGCTTTTTCGACGGCTGCCTATGCCCTCGCTGCGGGCGCGGAGAGCATCACGCTCGTCGGCGGCGCAGAGGAAGCGCTGGCGCTCAAAACACAGACGCCCAACACGCTGGTGATGGGTGAAGTCCACGGCTTGCCACCAGAAGGCTTCGATTTTGGCAACTCGCCTACCGAGATCGTCCAGCATGACTTGCACGGCAAGCACCTGATCCAGCGTACTTCGGCCGGGACGCAGGGCATAGTACGCAGCGCAAATGCAGAAACGCTTTTTGCCGCCAGTTTCGTAGTGGCCGAAGCAACTGTGCGCGCCATCCAACTTCTGGAACCGGTAAAAGTCACCTTCGTTATCACCGGGCGGTATTCTGATGGCGAAGACCGAGCCTGCGCCGAATATCTGGAAGCGCGCCTGCGAGGGCAAACGCCGGACCCAGAGCCCTATCTCGAGCATGTGCGTAATGCCCTCGAACTGCGTCACATGCCCACTGATCAATTTCCCAATATCACCAGCGATGTGGATTACTGCACTTGTCTGGATGCATTTCCCTTTGCTATGCCCGTCAGCCGCGAACAAAACCGCCCGGTCATGCGGGCAGTCGTTCCGGCTTCCAGAGTCTCCACCCAACGTTAAATTGTTGCGCTATTTGTTCATTGAATAATCTCACAATCGACAAAGTTTGTGGAACCGGTGTCATCAACACAGATGTCAGTATCTTTTTTACGATTGCCGCCGTCCAAAGTATCGTTGCCCGGACCACCAACCAGGACATCATCCCCATTGTCGCCGGTTAGCGTATCATCGCTCCCACCTCCGACGATACAATCGTTGCCATTTTTGCCATCGATTACGTCGCTCCCTGGGGTGCCAAGCATCAATTCGTTGGCACTGGAGCCGCTGCAATTTCCCCCGGTACAGACAATAACTGTTTCCAAAGTGTTGCGGATGCTGTTGCACTCAGACGGGGCTAGTTCGCTAGCAATGACGCCCCTACTCTGATCCATCAGGCGCGTTACCGGAACGTTATTACTTGCCGCCAGGACAGCAATCGTGCTGATTAAGATGAGGGCTAACAAGATAAACAGGGTACCGTTGCGAATTTTTTTTATTCTCATAGGTAGCCATCCTTCCCAAGAAAGGTTGTCAGGCTTGTAGAATCAGAGTAAGAAAAATAACAAAAGGGTGCAACTCAATTTTTTATGCTCCGCGAGGGTTTTTTCCGCTGTTTTGGACTGGAAACCTCTCGGTGCTGTTGGATTAATTCTACAATTCTCTCAGCCGGGACAGGCCGCCCCAACAAAAACCCCTGCGCTTGAGAGCCTGATTCCGCTAGGAAAACCTTTTCTTCGTCTGTTTCTACACCTTTACCCACAACACTAAAACCCAAAGTCGCGGCGACAGCAATCATCCTTTGCAAAGAATTTAGCCCAGCCGGGTCGCTCATTTTCTTAACCAGCAGACGATCCATTTTTATGCTACTGACTGGCATCTGACTGATCGACGAGAGAGCAACCTCCCCGTCAAAATCGTCGATTGTGATTTGGACTCCCATCGCCTTTAGTTTTTGCAGTTGCGGCAGCAAAGTAGACATCTGTCCGGCCATTTTCGTTTCGGGAATTTCGATTTGCAGCCAGTTCGGGTCCGCGTGGGTTGCATCCAAAACACGCTGAATGAGTTCACCAGGTTCTCGTTCCAGATTGTAACTGGAAAGGTTGAGAGCAAGTTTCAAGTCGAAGCCCGCATCCTGCCAGCCTTTGAGTTGCGTGCAGGCAACTTGCATCACCCACTCGTCCAATTTCCCAATGTCGCCAGTTGTTTCAGCCATCTGAATGAACTCCCCGGCCGGGATCATACCGCGTTGTGGATGCTGCCAGCGAAGTAGAGCTTCAACTGCGGTAATCTGTCCGTTTACGAGCGAAACAATGGGCTGGTAATACACCTGGAATTCGTCCCTTTCCAATCCATGTTGGAGCTCAGATCGAAAATCTTCTATTGAGCCAGTGATGATCTCTGGTTGTCGGTTGATTCGTGAATAGAGATAAGGCATTCCATTCACATTTACGAAATATTTCTCAATGCCTTCTCGCACTTCGTGTAGGATCAAAGTATTATGCTTCTCAGCCAACTTCGCCAGGTCATCGATTGAGTTCACGTCAATTGGTTGCACATTACTTCGGTAACCGTTTTCTTCCACATCGATCACCAGAGGGTCATATTTCAATCTTACGAAAGTCCCCTGATCGGTACGGGCAATATTTTCCACCTGTAACCACAAAACAGCCAGGCCGCTTAGCGAGAGTACAAGTCCAACCAAAGCGATCACTCTCAAAATCGACACATTCAATTTCAGCCCAAACAACGTGAGCGTGTTAGGAACAATTTTCTCTGCATGCAAGCTTTCCGCTTCACTGGGATTTAATACTCCCGAGCCTTCATTTTGACCGATCAGATAGAATTGTGTTCGGTCATATTGAAAAGTAAGATTGGGTTCGAAGGTGGAGGCCAGTGCACGACCTGCCACTACCCCGGTCACGTGGACAAGCGGGGTTATGGATAGAGTGTAAAACCCCGCGTGGACGGATGTGAGTTCCTCGACTGACTCAACCAGTCTTACAATTTCACAGAGATTCAAGTCCGCCTGCGTATCGAAGGTACTTCCGGTAAATGGCGTTTGCTCCTTTAAAGGGATAGTACGTTGCCAACCACTCTGAGGATAAGTAAGGATAGCATTCAGTTGGTAAGTGCCCTCAATATTTTCCATCGACTCTGCAACCAAAGTGTAATTGAAATTGACATTTATGGAGCATGTCAAACTGGGGAAAACAGGATCCCCGCTTTGGATCGTGGCCGTGTCATATACTCCCGCGGGAGCCGCTGCAGAGTATGAGAAAAATCCCAGGTGCTGATAATTGACATCATCGGATACCGTCTGTGTTGCCGGGCGAGTGAAAGAAAGTATCCCCAGCAAAAGTGAGAGAAAAGCTATCACCGCCAGGGCAAAGAACAATGTCTCCATTGAATCTCTGTGCTGTCCGATGCCCTGGTTGGGCCGCGGATCTGTTGGCAGAATCTCCAGATTCTGTTGCCGTCTACCGGTGTATTTTTCTTTTAACTTTCTAAAGCCTTCTTTGGGACTCAGGGACAAAAGCCATTTGCGGACTTTCAGTTCCGTTCGTTTTGAATTCTCTTCCATTTGTTTTTTTCCTTGCTGCTTGGAAACAAATAATGTTGCCGCAACTATACTGCCTATCAGTCCTGCAAACAGAGCCATAAAGATCGGCTCGCGGGACTTTTGCATATAGATTCCAAAACGGGGTAAACGCACCCACAGGCTTCCAAGCACTTCTTGGGGAGTAGGCTCGTATTTGTCAGTCCAGGAGTTGTTATCGCCTCGCATCAGGAACCGGCCTCGTTTTTCGTCAATAATGCGGTGGATGACATACCGATCAAGATCTGCGTTTTGATAGACCACCACATCTCCCACCTGGTAGCGGGAAGCCCGGTGCACGATGACCAAATCCCCGTAGTGCAAATTGGGCTCCATGCTCTGCCCCGCAACGATGACATAGGTTGCCTGTCCGCCCACTTGTACGGGAGCCAAAGAGACCCAGATGGCAACCATGATTGCTACCCAGAAGGCTGTGAGGAGCAGCTGAAACCGACGGCGGAAAATCGACATTTTAAAAATTATACATGACATAAAAAAGAACCTGCCAATCGCGTGTCGCCAATGACAGGTTCAGGATTCGCTTTTGCCAGACATTTTCTGGCATTGCTCACGCTGATGTTGAACGTGATGTAATTTCTCCTACTGTGCAGCGATTACACGGAAGTCGGCGGCTTCCAGAGCCGTAACCCCGGTGAAGGTGCAGGTCCAGTGGTTGCCAGTGCTGCTGCAAGAGTCAGCGAAGGTCTCGTTAGAAGCTGCATCTGACAGGCTGGCCTGTACATCGGAAGCGGCAGCATCGAGGTCGAATTCGACCGATGCGACCAGGGCCGGGTTGGTTGCATTCAGATTATAAGTAACACCGGTTACAGTGTAACCGCTGACAGTGTTGCTTCCATCGCCTGCCCGACCTGCATCTGCAAGGGTATTACTGGCAGCCATAGCATAGGCAGTGCTGGCAAATACCAGTGCAACGATCAGGATAATAATACTGCGGAAGGTACGGGAATGGAACATGTTAACTCCTTTTGAAAAAATATTTGTTATTGCTATGATACAAAAGAAGGCTCATCCCGTCTGTCGGGAATCCTTGATTTTCTATTTGCAGATTTGATAGGTTTTATTTTCAGTTTTGCAAATTGGAGCGGAAAGGCGGAATTAATCTATGGATGTAATGCCATGTTTAATGGCAAAGCGGACCAATTCTGGCAGATCGTGTACACCTAATTTCCCCATTAACCGGCTGCGATATGTTTCAACTGTTTTAGGTGACAATTCCAGTTTTTCAGCAATCTCAGCGCTGGAATGGCCTTCAACAGTTAATTGTAATACTTCCCTCTCTCGCAGGCTGAGCAATTCAAGCGGACTCTGCATCTGACGGTTGTGCATGTAAGCCTCTGTGACAGCATCGCGAATACTGGGGCTCAAATATCGACGGCCCAAGTATACGGCCCGAACCGCGGAGATTACTTCTGAACCAGCCGATTCTTTCAACAAATATCCTTGCGCGCCTGCTTGAAGGGCACGAAACACATGCTCCAGGTCCGAGTGTATCGAGAGGATAACAATCCCGGTTTCAGGCAATGTTTCATGGACTACCTGTGCAGCATCAATACCGTTCAGTTCCGGCATAGTGATATCCATCACGGCCACGTTCGGTTCTATGCTGAGAATGCCTTCGATGGCCTTATTACCGTTCTCTGCGTCTCCCACTACCTGGATATCATCTTGCGATTCAAGCAAGATACGCAATCCATCACGGAGCACACGATGATCATCAGCCAGGAATACGGTAATTGTCATATCCCTTTTCTCAATTGAACAACGATTTGTGTTCCCTGTCCCGGGACAGATCGAAGCAGGAACTTTCCGTTTATCGCCCGTGCACGTTCTCGCATGAGGGGCACACCCCAGTGCTGCAAGTTGCGCAATTTTTGATCTTTTGCATCAAAACCTATGCCGTTATCTGTAATGGCCATCATAACATTACCATCCTCTTCAAATAGTTCAATATCTACTTGTGTTGCGCTGGCATGCTTGGCGACGTTATTTAGGGCTTCTTGTGCAATGCGGAACAATGCGATTTCAACCTCGGTTGGCAAACGGGTATTTTTCATATAACGGTCATTGACGTTGATATGAATTCCCGTGCGACGTTGATATTGTTCACTATACCAGTATAAAGCAGCAGTTAACCCATATTGATCCAACATAGGTGGACGTAATTCGGTCATAGTCGAACGCATGCGTTTGACACTTTCTATGACCAATTTTTCTGTATCAGCAAGCCGGGCAATCACATCTTCTGATACGTTCCTCGGTAACAAGGTTTGTAAAATATTCAAATTGATATTAATAGCAGTCATATCCTGCCCTACGCGGTCATGTAATTCTTCCGCCAGTTGACTGAACTGATTCTCTTGTATCTGTACCAATTGTCGGGAAAGCCCACGCAATTGATCTTGACTCTCTGTGAGCTGTTCAAATAGGCGCGCATTTTGGATAGCCAACGCAATTGGACTCGCCAGGCTTTTTATGAACGAAATTTCGTCATCAGAATAGGGATTCCCATATTCCCGGGCAAGTGCCAGCATCCCTAGAGGCTGATCGCCTGCCTGCAAGGGGAACACTTCTAACACACTTAAACCATCTTTTCCCAATAGCGCAGCAAATTCAGCAGGAAGCAGTTCAGCACCCATTTTTTTCGAAATTCCTTGTGCTGAATATCTCTCCCCTTTGAGGATTCTGCTGGCGATGATGTTTGTATCAACGGAAATGGCCCGGTTGAGCAATTGCTTGCGCTGGCGTGGCAGGCTTTCAAGATCTCGATCCGCGATAGCTCGAACTTCCACAATGGTCAGATCTGACGTAAAAAGCCCGATTAGACAGGTATCTCCAAACAGGTTAGCTAACTCATCCGTGATTTGCTCTAGCAAATGATCATAATCTTGGGTATCCTGCATAAGTCGTTGGGAGAGGCTTGCCCGGATTTCCGTGCGGCGCTTATCCTCGATCAGTTTTTGGTTGAGGCTTTCCAATTCCTTGGTACGTTCACGTACTTTACGTTCCATCTGTTCCGTGAACTCTCGCACCTGCTCTTCTACTCGCTTGTGTTCTGTGATATCTTGGCCGATGATAATCAGGCGCGTTACTTTTTTACCATCTGTAACAGGGATCAAACGGACAACTATGAAACGTTCGCCAAAGAGAAAATCGCTTTCCAGGATTGCCTTTTTATCGACCACTTCTTGGACCAATTCCCTAATTGGAGTATCAAGGTGGGAGTGCAACTGGAACAGGTTTTCACCAATAAGTGACTGGGCACTGTGGTGCAGCCATTTTGCACCAACATCGTTAGCAGCCAGGATAGTACCATTTGCTTCGATTAACAAGATTGCTTCCGAAGTGGACGTGAACAGAATCCCCAAATCCTGTTGGACATTTGCCAACAGGCTACCAGTATGCAAAGATTGTGGACGTTTGGATATTTCCATACCTGCTTTGAGGGTATGCTAAACTGCATTCAGTTACCCTTACATCATCATGACAAATCCCGGCAATTAAATCCTAACGCTGATTATGGTACACTTTTAGTGGAGGCAAAAATGGAAGAAGAAAAGATCCTGACCTTACATCCTGAAGAGGGCAAACAAGGCGTCAATATCAGTCGCGCCAAATATGACATGATTCGTCAGGCCATTCTGAATGCCATTCGTTCGCAAGGAACCATCAGTTTTAAAGGGCTGGTTTCGCTGATTGATTACAACCTGCGTCACCGCTTCGAAGGCTCGATTCCCTGGTATGTCACTACAGTCAAGTTAGACCTGGAAGCGCGCGGCGAAATAGAGCGCATCCCCGACTCAAAGGAACAAAAACTCCGTCTGAAAAGGTAGCCTGAAAAATTATGACGCTCATCTTGACGCAAGAAGCTGAAGAGCGGCTATGGGACTATGCCCAAAAATATCCGACAGCCTTTGGCGGACCTGTTGCGGTCATGCTCGGCGAACGCCTGCCACCGGACAAAGAGGCCTGTTGTGAGGTGGCCGAGGCGATACCGTTAATTTCTCTGGCCCCAATCGGATAAACATGGCGAGTAACATCGAAGTCAAGGCTCACGTCGATGATTTTGAAGCTCTGAAGGCGCGGGCTGCCTCCTTGAGCGACCGGCCTTTGGAAATCATTTCACAGGAAGATACCTTCTTCAACACCGAGCAGGGACGCTTGAAATTGCGGGTGCTGGCCCCTGACCTGGGGGTTCTCATCTATTACGAACGCCCAGATCGAGATGGTCCCAAACGCTCTAATTATCATCTGGCAGAGACGCGCGATCCTGAAAGTCTCAAGGAGACTCTAACATGGGCGCTCGGCGTTCGTGGCGTGGTCAGAAAAACACGTTATCTCTTCATGGCCGGACAAACGCGCATTCACCTAGACGATGTCGAAGGGCTGGGCCATTTTATGGAATTGGAAGTCGTCATGCACGAAGGTCAGAGTGACGCCGAGGGACAGGCAATCGCCGAAGATTTGATGCGCAGGTTGGGGGTCCGGAAAGATGCGTGGCTTAAGGGGGCCTATATGGATTTGATCGAACGTCATATTTAATCAGGAGCAAAATGTCTCACATCAAGAGTATCAATCATGTAGCGGTCGTCGTAGACAATATGGAAAAAGCTCTGTCCTTCTGGCGTGATGCGCTTGGCATAGAGCTACATGAATTGCACGATGTGCCCGCCGAGAAATCGCAAGTCGCTTTTCTACCACTGGCAGGTTCTGAAGTGGAATTGGTGATGCCCACCAGCGACAATTCTGGCATCGCCAAGTACCTGGCTAAACGCGGCCCAGGGATGCACCATATTTGTCTCGAAGTAGACGACATCGTTAGTATGCTGGCGCAGCTACGTACGAAAGGAATACGGCTGATCAATGAAGAGCCGCGCACCAGTGCTGACGGTAAGAAATACGCTTTCATCCATCCGGAAAGCACTTCGGGGGTGCTGGTAGAACTCTACCAACTCTAAAAAGTCCTTTGCAAAGATTGCCGGAGTTGGCAATCTTTGTGGTTTAATATAGGCCTGATGTTAGACAACATCGCGACCATTTTCCGTGAAAATTGCAAATTGACCCATGAGCATCCCATTCTAGTGGGGGTATCCGGCGGGCCAGATAGTTTGTGTTTGATGGAAGCTTTACGCCAGGCCGGATATGCGGTCATCGTGGCGCATTTCAACCATCAATTACGCCCAGATTCGGATGTAGAGGCAAATTCCCTCGAGAAGACTGTGGCCCGGAAAAATATCCCCTCCATCTTCGAGAACGGGGATGTGCGTGGCTTTGCCGAGCGTGAGGGCCTTTCCATCGAGGATGCCGCACGGACGATGCGTTATCGCTTCCTGTTCGAACAGGCGCGGGAGCAGAATGCCCAGGCGCTAGCCGTCGGTCATACCGCAGACGATCAGGTGGAAACCGTGCTCATGCACTTTCTGCGTGGTGCTGGCCTGACAGGCTTGAAAGGCATGACCTATCGTTCGCATTTACCCGCCTTCGACGAGGGCATGCCGCTCGTACGGCCGCTGTTGGATTTTTGGCGCGAGGAGACGATAGTGTACTGCGCGGCCAACGGGCTACAGCCATATTATGATCCCAGCAATGATTCGCTTAATTTTTTACGCAATCGCATCCGTCATTTGCTCATCCCACAGCTAGAAACCTACAATACGCGTTTCCGTGAGGCAGTTTGGCGCACGGCGCATTCCTTGGCAGATGATTACACAGCGCTGATCGAGGTATTGGACGCCACCTGGGATGAATGTGTAAATTCAGAACGATCGGGCATGATAACCTTTAACGCGGAGCTGCTGTCTGCGTATGCGCCCGGGTTACAGCGCAACTTGATCCGTCGTGCCTTGGAACATATCGCGCCAGATATAACAGACCTGCGCTTTTCAACGTTGGAGGGTGCTGCCGAATTTCTTTCTACCAAGCGTTATGGTCGCATCGATCTAACCGGGGGTGTGCGTCTGCTCCTGGAAGGGGATCTGGTCTACGTGGCAAACAAAGGGGTGAAACTGCCGTTCGAACGTTGGCCCCAAATGCCTCAAAGCGAAGACTCTTTAATGCTGCCAATCCCCGGTCAACTAAATCTCTCGGGTGGCTGGCTGTTTTCCTGCGAGCAATGGCGCATCCCAGCATTGGCACTGGAACAGGCCCTCAATAACGAGAATCCCTTCCAGGTCTGGTTGGATGCGAGCCGGTTGCCTAAAAAGTTGGAGGTCCGTGCTCGCCGGCCCGGAGACCGCTTCGAGCCGTTTGGCATGGATGGTCATACGATGAAACTATCCGATTTCTTTATCAACGAGAAGTTGCCTCAGCGAGCGCGCACTTCCTGGCCGTTGTTATGTTCAGGAGATACAGTGATATGGATACCGGGATACCGCCCGGCACACCCCTTTCGGTTGACGGATAAAACACGGCAGGCAATTTATTTCAACTTGATGCAAAAAATATGAAGGACAAAAACGGCTCCCTAATTAGGGGGGCCGTTTTGTTTACATTTAGATACCTCAACTCTATTTTTCGTTAAGTTGCCTTAACTTCAAGTTGATCTCTCGCCATTGGATCTTGGACACGCCCAGCTTTTGACGAATCTTTTCGATTTCCATACCCGCCCGGTAATCCAGCAGAGTGCTGGTCCAGCGGCACATATCGAAAGAAAGGTGTTTTTCACCGAGACCGGCCTCCTCACCAATGTCTTCTAGCAAGTATTCCAGTCTACGAGGCGACCAGGGGAATAGTTGGTCCACGGGGTGGTATTGAGCCAGGTATTCTCTGTAAGCCGGAATCCAGTCTTCGGGCAAAAAGATCTTACGTTCCTTGTAACGATTGGAAGGGCTGGCGTAGCGGATGAATACAATGGGACCATCGGGAGCGCCCAGGTCAATGTGATTGATGTGAATGCCCAAACATTCGCTCTTTTTGATGCCGGTTGCCAGCAATAGATAAACCAATGCATACGGTCGCGCGTCTGGTTTACGCTCGTGGCGGTGACGATCTGCAGCCTGTAGCACAAATTGCACTTCATCCTCGGTCAACACCGTGGGCAACGGACTCATCACCGAGCGTTGTAAAACCTTCTCGGCTGGATCCACCAGTAAAACGCCATATTGATGCAACCAGCGAAAAAAGGATTTCGTGGAGGTAATGCGCCTCGCTAGCGTTTTTGGGCTGCACGGAACGGGCCGTTCCTTTTCCATCCATTCGAAATATCGATTAAGGTCCCTGGTAGTAATCGCACCCAGGGTACGATCTGGTGGAATGAATTGAGTCAGGATGCGTACATCGGACAAGAAGGCCTTAACAGTGTTAGGAGAGCGTCCCTGGTCATTCAGATACATCTCCCAGGCTCTAATAGCCGGGGGAAGCAAGCTTTGTGGGGTTAAATGAGCCACAGAAGAGTCGGCAGACATCTCGCCTCCTTATCATAATCAGCGTGTAGTCTTTGCGTATAGTTTAGCGGAAAAGGATGTGAATGTCAACGTGAACCATAAGTAAAACATCTGGTAAAGAATTGCTATACGATGTCACAAATGTTATACTTTTTATGATATTGTTTTCCTTCATATTTACACAAGTGTTATGATTTCGTTTGCAACGACCCAATCGATAGATTTATGACAACTAAGATAATAGAACGTACCCAATCACCACCATCCAACAATAGCGATGAGTATCTGATTCAACAATTCGTGCAAGGCAATAAACGTGCATTTGATACTTTATATCTTCGTTACGTTAAGGCGGTTTATAACCGAGTACGTTATGTTATCCCGGAAGCGGATGTTGAGGATGTAACCCAAGAAGTGTTCGTCGCCATGTTGCGTTCCCTTCCATCGTTTCGAGGTGATGCAAAGTTTAGTACCTGGCTTCGTACTTTAACCAACAACAAAGTAGCCGAATACTACCGCAAGCGTTACCGCAAAAAAGAGGCCATGTTGGTGGATTTGGATTATGCTGAACAAAGCAGCGATCACAACAGTGCAAGTTCACTGGAAGATCGCATTGCATTGCAGCGCGCTCTGAATTATTTGCCCAGCCAGTATCGTGAGGTTATATTACTGCGTTTCGCAGAGGGCATGCCATTCAAAGAAATTGCAGAGCAATTAGGCCAGAACCTGGAAGCATCCAAATCTCTCTTTCGTCGTGCTATGTCCACACTTCGAGAAAAAATGGAAATGAAAAATGAATGAATCTAAGAACAATAAATACATCATTGACGACCAACTCGCTAACTTTACTGACCTCATCCTTGAAAAACCAGACAAGAATGACGAGAACCCGTTCGCCCCGGACCCGGAGTTGCGTGCCCTCGAAGAAACTGCTCTACGCTTGAAAAACACCTTCAGCAAAGATGGCCCTAATGAGGCAGTGATCCGCCGCATGCAAAATAACATCCACAGAGAATGGCAACAACAGGAAATTAAGGCGAGCCAACCCTTTTGGGAAAAATGGCTTCCTATTCTCTGGCCAAAAGGGCAGAAATGGCAATCGCAGCGTAGTCGTCAGCGTGTGAGTATGATCTCATATGCCATCATAGTGGTTGGACTATTTCTCATAAGTATTTTCCTTTTCAACGGAGTTTATTCTGATCAACCCGCTGCGAGTGGCCAAAACCTGGGCGCTGGCCTTCTAGTCGCTTTTGGCGGGCTAGTTCTGTTTGCAATTTGGTTTTTCCGCCATAAACGATAGCGTTCTTTCTGACATAGACCCGATAATGAGGCGATAGCAACTAATACTGCTATCGCCTCATTTTATATCAGCCCCACCAGGGAGTTGCAACTACGTTTCAGATAAGGTAATATTTCTTCATGAGCATTGTTTTTGGATTCTTCATAGCTTTAGCTGTTCCACTGCTCTTTCTCGGTTTTATACATACGTTCGATGTTTACCAAACCGGACAGTTTCATATTATTCTGAAATGCCTGTTCTGGGGTGGAGTCACCTTCGCCCCAGCGACTTTCGCAAATTGGGCTTTGACACATTTTGGGCTGACAAATCAAGACGCTATTACTCACTTCGCTGCACCCATCTATGAAGAAATATTTAAAGGATTAATTCTGCTTTATCTCGTCAGGCGTGCCAAATTTACTTATTCAGTTGATGGAGCGATCTATGGCTTCTCCGTTGGTACAGGTTTTGCTGTTGTTGAAAACTGTTTATACATTTACGCCAACTTCCCATCTGCCACACAAATTGCCCTTCAACGCGTATTTTTAGCAAATCTTGTCCATGCCTTCAGCAGCGCTGCTATCGGAATAACATTGGGAATATCCCGTTTGGAAACCCCAAAGTTGCGATGGCAGATTCCTGCATTTGGATTGCTCTTGGCAATAGGTCAGCATATGCTCTTCAACAACTTAATAGGTAGAGAAGGATTTCATCCGGTTATTTTCTTCCTCCCCGTACTCCCAGGTATTTTATTCATCTACTATGTTATGCAACGCGGCAAAAAACAGGCACAAGGTTGGATTAAAGAAAAGCTAGGGATGGACAACCGTGTAACTCGGGGCGAAGTCGGTTTGGTTGACCGCCTTGCAACCCCAGAAGATCCGCTATACCCGGTTGTTGAACGTTTCGGTGTTGAAACAACCAGCCAGGTGGAAAAACTCCTTTATCTCCAAGCGCGCATTGGCATCAAAAGTAAAGCACTGGACGGCCTTCGAGGTAACGATACAATATACAAAGCCGTAGAAGCCGAAATAAATGAAATGCGCACAGAAATGAAAAGGATCCAAAGCGAAATTGGTTCATACGCCATGTTGTTCGTGCGCGGCTTATTCACCGACGAGATGGCCTCGGTCTGGGAGCAGATGCAGAGTAAAATCGAGGAACGATCCGCTGCAACTGGCGGTCAAAAGGGAGGCGGCCTGTGGTCGTCACTTGAAGAGCGCCTCAAATCATCGACAGCCGATGGAAAGCTTGAATAGTTTTTATGGATAATGATATTGTCGACCAATTGAAAAAGATCGATTGGTTTGAAGAATTACCGGACGAGATGCTGGCTGCATTGGCATAAAAAGTCCATAAACGTTATTTGAGCAAAGACGAGATTTTGTTTAACAAGGGCGATGAAGGTGACTCCCTTTTTGCGATCCTTTCAGGCAGAGTGAAAATTTTTACACAGGATAACCAGGGACACGAAGTTGCACTGAACCGAGTCGGCGCCGGTGAAATCATCGGTGAAATGGCCTTACTGGATTATGAGCCACGTTCCGCCAGCGTCGTTGCGCTAGAGAAAACCTCTACCCTGGAATTGAGCCGGGAAGATTTTATGGAAATTCTGAGAAAGCAACCCGATCTGGCGCTTTCTGTCATTCGAAATCTTTCATCTCGTTTGCGGCAAAATACTAGCTACATTGAACAAATCACCGATATGAGCAGGCGTGTTGCAAAGGGCGATTACTCGTTCATCGGTGAAACCCAACCTGTGCAGAAACAAAAGGAAAAAGAGAGCAAGCAGGACAAAGTCGAACAATTGATGGCAGAATTCATCGCCATGGTGCAGGGCATCAGGGAACGCGAGGATGAACTGAGAAAACAGGTCCAAAAATTGATCCTGCAAATAGACGAGGCGAAACGCAAGCAAACATTCGATGAAATCACCAGCGCCGATTTCTATGCCAGATTAAAGGAACAGGCGAAAGAATTGCGCGCGCAACGCACGGATAAGAAGTAGTCTTTGGGAGGCATAATGGGGCAAATCGTATCGATCCACTCGTTCCGTGGAGGAACAGGGAAATCCAATGTCACTGCCAATTTGGCGGCGCAAGTGGCTTTAGCCGATAAACACGTCGGCATCGTGGACACTGACATCCAATCGCCTGGCATCCATGTTTTGTTTGGGTTGGATGAAACCAATATGGGGAATACCCTGAACGATTTCCTGCACGGGAAATGCACGATCCGGGAAGTCGCCTTCCCGGTTGGGGAACATGCAGAGGGGCGTGCACAGCTCGCAGGCAAACATTTATGGCTGTTCCCATCTTCAATTCGTGGGACTGAGATCAGCAAGATTTTGCGGGAAGGATTCGACATCAACCTGCTGAATACCGGATTGCAAACCTTGATGAATGAGTTCGATCTGGATTATCTCTTCATCGATACGCATCCCGGGCTGAACGAGGAGACTTTGCTCTCGATAGCCATATCTGACCTCCTGATCGTCATCCTGCGTCCAGACCACCAGGATTTCCAAGGAACGGCAGTGACAGTAGACATTGCCCGCAGTCTGGATGTTCCTGAGATGTTGTTAATGGTCAATAAAGCTGTTCCGGGCTACGATTACGATGATCTTAAAGACCAAATCGAAAGCGCGTACAAAACGTCCCTGACCGGCATTTTGCCGCTCAATTTCGAGCTGGCCGATAATGCCAGTAAAGATCTGTTCTCGCTCAGCAATCCGCATCATCCCTGGTCGCAGGAATTGCGCAAGGTAACGGAAGCTATCTTATCGGTCCATTAGTACCCGGATAATATGATCATGATCAATAACATTCACTGTGTTGACAAGAAAAACATATCTGCCAAAATTCACCGTTTGGGCACCAGGAGGCGAAGATGAAATGCTGGTACTGTGAGGAACCGGCGCGAGCCGCCTGTACGTTCTGCGGACGTTTCGTCTGCAAAGATCATTTCAAACCGATGCCGACTTTTGTCGCCATGTTCCTGGGCGGCAACGAGACGCCCAAAGGCTTGGCAGTAGGAAATGCAATATGGTGTGGCGAATGCGAACTACACCCCGAGCCTATCTCTATGCCAGAGTTGTATTGACAGGGAGATGAAAATGGCTGGAGTATTTGACCGATTACAAAAGCAAATAGAAGACAAGCGCAAAGCAGGCGGAATCACCGTCCTCGATCTGGCGGACCTGCCGCCCGCGCTCCGCAAAATCATGCGGCTCATGCTGCGACAGCTTCAAATGAATTACCCTCAACTGTGCGACGCCATGGATCAAATGCCCGAAGGCGAACGGCTGACGCACGCCAATTTGGACGAGGCCTTGAAAAAGTTGGCGGAACAAGCCTGGTTGATCCAAATTGGCGAAGGAGAACGCGCCATCTACAAGGTCAACCTACGGCGCAAGGCTGGCAGCCAGCTTGGCGAGGACATCTGGCAAAATTTGGACGCCAAATTGAAAGGCAACCCCGGCACTTAACTGAAATTTCATACTCGGTAGATTACGAAAAAACTAGTATAAGCCCGAAAATAGGGGCGCGAGCGTACGCGGTATCCCCCCCTTTAAACGTGGTGGATGTAAAAGGGCTTGAAAAAAGAGGGGTTCACTGGCAAACTCTAAGGACTATCACATCCGAGAGAGTGCGCAATGAACCCACAAGAACTATTTTGCCCGAACATGGACTGTCCTGCAAGAGGACAAATTGGAAAAGGGAACATTGATGTTCACTCCCAGAAAGAAAAACGTTGGATTTGCACCGTTTGTGAGCGAACCTTTACAACAAGCAAGGGCACACTTTTTTACCGGTTGCGCAGCGACCCGACGATCGTGATGTATGTGATCATCTTGTTGGCATATGGCTGTCCAGTGCAGGCGATTGTCAAAGCCTTTGGGTTGGACGAGCGAACAGTGAGCAATTGGCATGAGAGAGCTGGAAAACATTGTGAAAAGGTCCACGCACACATTGTGGAGCACAGCCAACAGGATTTGCAGCAGGTGCAAGCCGATGAGATCAAGGTCAAGACGCAGAAAGGAACTTATTGGATGGCAATGGCACTGGCGGTCCCAACGCGTCTGTGGTTGGGTGGTGTGCTCAACGCCAAACGAGATTTGGAGTTGATCCAGGCGCTGGCAGATAAAGTACGAGCGGTGGCTCTGTGCCGACCCATGATCCTGGCAGTCGACGGGCTGTCCACCTATATCACCGCCTTTCGCTTGGCATTTCGCTCCAAACTGCCTCGCCGGCAAGGTCAAGGTGGTCGTTGTAAGCTGATTGCCTGGCCAGATATCGCGATTGTGCAGGTGATCAAGCAACGGGGAAAAGCTGTCTTCACGGTTGAGCGACGCATTGTGCAGGGCAGCCAAGAGATGGTGGAAAGCTTGATCCAAGTCACCCAGAAAGGAAAGGGTATGATCAATACAGCCTACATCGAAAGGCTCAATGCCACCTTTCGCCAGCGTTTGAACCATCTGGTGCGACGCACCCGCACCCTGGCGTGCCGCTCTGAAACCCTGGTAGCTGGTATGTATCTCGTGGGTTGTTTCTATAACTTCTGCGACTTCCATCATAGCCTGCGCTTGAAACTCCTGGTCGGTTCGCATGGCTATCGCTGGGTGCAGCGCACGCCTGCCATCGCTGCGCAACTCACCGATCACCGTTGGACACCTGCCGAATTGCTCGCTTTCAGGGTGCCTCCACCTCGCTGGAAACTGCCTGCTCTGCACGGTAGACCTTCTAAAGCCTTGCTTCAACTCACTCAACAATGGGCCGCTTGACCACGATTAGATGTCGTGCTACCGCGTACGCTCGCGCCCCTATTTTCGGGTATTCTTTTGGTTTTCGTGAAGTACTGATGCTAAAAAGCGAAAGAGATAAGATCCACTAACTGCGTTATACTTCGCCCATGTCTCACGAACGGCTTGGTGTCTTTGGCGGCACCTTCGACCCACCCCACATCGGTCATTTAATCCTGGCTGCCGAAGCCTGCCGGCAATTAAACCTGGATCGCCTGCTGTGGGTGCTTACCCCAGTCTCGCCATTCAAACGAGCGGATGACGTCACACCGCTGGACCAGCGTCTGTCCATGTTGAAGCTTGCCATCGCGGAAAACCCCAAGTTTGAACTCTCGCATATCGAGATTGAGTCTCCCGCCCCGCATTACACAGTGAACACCATACAGAGACTTGCAGACCGCTACCCATCTGCAAACATCATCTTGATCATCGGCGGAGACTCCTTGCGTGACCTGCCTCGCTGGCATCGTCCTACGGACCTCGTAGCTGCCTGCCATGAAATCGGCGTGATGCGCCGCCCCGGCGACTCGGTCGACCTGTCAGCGTTGAAGCGGCAGGTGCCGGGCACGCAGGCCAAGGTCCGATTCGTGGACGCGCCGCTGCTGGAAATTTCGTCGAGCGACATCCGTCGTCGAATCCGCGACAAGCTCTCTTTTCGCTATTATCTATCCCCTTCTGTTTACGAGTACATCTTGAAAAACAACTTATACAGGTAAGCTATGCCCCTACTGCTTGACACATTGTTCTCGTCCATCGCGCTTGGGCACCTGATGGTCGACCTGCTCAATGGCAGTCGTGCCGTGTTGCTGGCCTACTTGAGCGGCCCGCTTGGTCTGACCAATGCAAATCTTGCCCTGATCTCTACACTGTACGTTTGGACAGCTTCCATTACACAGCCTGTGTTCGGCTGGCTGACCGACCGCTTCGGACCGCGCTGGCTGGCTGCTGGTGGCATGTTCTGGATGATGTCGTTTTACTTTTTGGCAATGTTGACACCCGGTACGAAAGCGCTGGTTTTCCTGATTGTCGCTAGCTTGGGATCGGCGGCCCTGCATCCGGCAGGTGCCAGCCAGGCCACGTTGCGGGGTCGCACACACTATGCGGGCCGTGAAACAACTGCGGCTTCGTTTTTCTTTGTGTTTGGTCAAACGGGCTATTTTTTAGGGCCGATCATCGCCGGGCCGCTGTTAGGGAACTTTCGGCTTGCCCGGATTGCTCATCCCGGCCGGACTGTTCATGCCGGTGGCCGTGAACATCGGTTGGCAATTGCGTCACACACGTCCGCCCAAACCAACGGAAGAAGCTCCCTCAGCGCTCAAAATACGACATAGCTTCTGGTTCATTGCCGCCCTGGTGACTGTCGCGATCTTGCAAGCCTGGGCACAGCAAAACATGATCACGTTTGTCCCCAAGTATTTGAAGGATATGGGACAAGCTCCGGCCATTTACGGTTTGATCACCGGGCTTTTCATGGGCGGTTCGGCGCTTGGGAACGTAGTCGGTGGGCATCTGGCAGATAGATTTGGAAAAGCGCGTGTGGCTGGCATCGTGTTGGCGCTCGCCAGCATCCCGTTATATCTGGTTTCGAAAGTGGGTTGGTCGCCCTGGCTATATCTGCTAGTCCCCCTCTCCGGAATGCTGACGGGTTCCGTGCATAGCATCGTGGTTGTCACTGCGCAGGGAATTATCAAAGGCGGGATGGCTTTAGCGACCGGGTTAATTCTGGGCACTATGTTCTCTGCCGGGGCTTTCGGCACCTTGCTTTCCGGGCCGCTGGCGGATAGTTGGGGATTTCCACCCGTTTTCCAGATGACGGCCGGATTGGTGCTGACAGCTTCGTTGATCACTTTGCGATTAAAAGAGACTGCTCCCAAACCAAGTATTGTCGAAGCATAAAACCAATTTATCTGCCCACCCGGAAAGTAGTGTGGAATTGAAGGTGGACGTCAGAAAGTAGAGGTGGTTTATTTTGCCAGCAAACAATCACATTGTATAATATTTTTTAAGTATGGCCGTTTCTCTACTCTCCACTAAGCTCTATATTCACCCCACACGAGCAAAGGTTATTGAGCGCCCACGTCTGACCGAAAAATTGATTTCCGGGTTGGACTGCTCGGGCAGTTTTACTTTGTTATCCGGGCCAGCAGGGTTCGGCAAGACCACCCTGTTAAGCGACTTTGTCACGCAGCTTCAGCGGCCTGTAGCCTGGGTCTCACTAGACGAAGGCGATAATGATTTTGCTCAATTTTGGACTTACCTGGTCAAGGCCTGTCAATCTGTCCTGGAGGGTGTCGGCGAGGCAGCGCTGGAGTTGTTGAATATACCGCAGTCACTGCCTGACGAGACAATTCCAACCATTC
Source organism: uncultured Chloroflexia bacterium (assembly GCA_963785535.1). Taxonomy (GTDB): domain Bacteria; phylum Chloroflexota; class Anaerolineae; order Anaerolineales; family Villigracilaceae; genus JAABUE01. The sequence continues at coordinate 39,920 of CAWAVQ010000038.1, forward strand.
TGATCAATGATTTTGTGACGCAAACTGATACGGTTGTATTGGTTTTAGATGACTATCATGAAATCCAAAACCAGGCAATTCACGCCAGTCTGCTGTTCTTGCTCGAACACCTCCCAGATAATCTGTATATCGTAATCTCCACGCGCACCGATCCGCCCTGGCCACTGGCTCGATATCGTGCCAGGAACCAACTGATCGAAGTCCGCGCCCAGGACCTGCGCTTCAGCATCGTAGAAGCGACGGAAATTCTTAATCGAACGATGGACCTGGATCTAGCAGCGGAGGATGTAGCCGCCCTGGAAGAGCGCACAGAGGGTTGGATTGCCGGCTTACAGTTAGCCGCACTTTCTATGCAAGGGCGGGAAGATATTTCCATCTTTGTAAAAGCCTTTACCGGCAGTCATGTTTACGTGGCAGAATACTTGGTTGAAGAAGTGCTTCAACGCCAGCCCGAGGACATTCAAACATTTTTGTTACAAACCTCCCTGCTCAAACGCATGAACGCAGGTTTGTGCGAAGCAGTCACAGGTTACCAGGATGGGCAAGTTATTCTGCAATCTCTCCATCGGGAAAATATCTTTGTTATCCCTTTGGATAATGAGAGCAGGTGGTTTCGTTACCATCATCTATTTGCTGAACTGCTCCAATCATATCTAAAGCAAACACATTCCCAAGAACAGGTTTCAGAATTGCATATACGCGCTGCAACCTGGTTCGAGCGCAACCATTTTTTGGTTGAAGCAGTGCACCATGCCTTTGTTGCTGCAAACTTTGAAAAAGCAGCATCTCTAATTGATCAATACGGCCAGACGATGTTCTTTTCCGAACAGTACAACATACTCAAAAATTGGCTGGATAAACTCCCTACACAATATTATCGATCTTATCAACGACTGGAGATCTACCGTCTTCTAATCGATTTGCTTGAAGGGACACTGGATATGTATGAGCAGACTTTGATCGAAAAGGAGAAATTGATCAAAGCTTTGCCCCAATCTCCTGAAAACGATCGCTTGCGGCGTAGGGCATTGGTAAATCTATCTCTATTCTTTGCATTTCAAAATACAAGCAAAGCAATCCAAATTGCAGAAGAAACACTGGCTGAAATTCCCGAGGATGACTTGCAAATGAGAGCTTATCTCTATTCTTCATTCTACCGGGCATATGGAATGGAAGGAGATATCGATAAATCCGCGGCAGCATACCGTGAAAGCTTCCGCTTGGCCGAAATCACCGGACAATATGAAATGATCTCCAATACTACAAAGATCAGGACATTTGATCTTTGCCAGTACGGTAGATTGGATGAAGCTGCTGAATACTGCCAGCAAATCATTGATGCCGGCTCAAAACGAGGATCAAAAGTGTTTTATCCTGCCGGTCCCTGTTATGTGGGGTTAGCAGGCATTCACATCGAACGGAATGAACTGGAAAAAGCAGAAGAATATCTAGCCCTTGGATTAAAACTTTGCCAACAAGGCGCTATGTATGGGCTGTTTACCGGTCACGTACAAAAAGTTCGTTTCCTGCAAGCAAAAGGAGAAATCGAAGAGGCCCTGAAAGAATTGCAGTTTTTAGAGCAAACTTTTCAAAGAAGAGAATTTACCTTTATGGCGCAGAAAGTTTCTCTTTTATTAGCTGCTAGCGACATCACAGCCGCTTCCAGTTTGGTGCCAATCTTATTGGAAATCTTGGGAGTCAGCCATTATGCTCAACAACTGCCCTTGATCGCAGAAGAAGCGTTCAAGTTGAGCCTGGCCCGGATTTACATTGCACAGAGAGAACTCGATAAGGCTCTTCAGCTATTAGTTGAGATGCAAGCCACAGTTGAACCAGATAAACGTTTTGGGCAACTCATGGAGGTTTATTTGTTGCGCGCCCTTGCACTCCATCAACAGGAACCTGAAACTGTTTCAGAAGAACCGCTTGCACTTCTTGAACAAGCTTTGGAATTGGCCGTCGATCCCGGATTTATGATGCTATTCTTGGAAGAAGGGCAAGTTCTAATTCCGTTGTTGAGTGCTGTCCTAAGCCATGGCATGGCCTCGGGTAGAGTGAAGAAACATGCTCGTAAGCTTCTAGATGCTTTCAGTGGGATTGGAAAATCTGTGAAACACCAACCTGTATTCGAGGCAAATGATCTGGTCGAGCAATTGACACCTCGTGAAATGGAGGTCTTGGAACTGCTTGCTCTTGGTGATTCTAACAAAACCATCGCGGATAAACTTGTCATCACCGTGCGTACTGTCAAAAAGCACACCAGCAATATCTATGGTAAGTTGGGGGTTGGCAGCCGTATTCAGGCAGTTACACGGGCGCGCGAACTTGGGCTGTTAACCGCAGACTGATTTTCTCCTGGCATAGTTGATTGTTTCATCAGGAAGGTGTACTTTGGTACACCTTCTCTTGTTTTTAAAAGATACGACCTGCGTCCACTGACATTTTATGCTCGGGGACGTATAGTGTGTGTAAGAAATTGAACCAACGAAAAAAAGGAGCATAAATATGTTGGCAAATCAAAGTAAAGAAAGAGCAGTATCTATCCCTCAGCAATCAGCAGAAAAAACCGTTGCTGGAGTAGACCCATCATGGAAAGGCCTTTATCGGGTTGGAGGCATTTCAGCTATCCTGTATATCGTTCTTGCACTTGTTGTACCTACGATATCTGTCTTGACGATGGGATATTTCGAATCGACTGCAGAATATGGTGGCCTGGAATTCCTGCGTTTTATCGCTGCAAACAGATTTTGGTGGTTTTCCCTCCAAACCCTGGTGTTGGGAACCAGCATCCTGATGATTGTAGCTTTCGTGGCGCTTTTTGTGGCTCTCAAGCACATCGATAAAATTAACGCCACGTTAGGCGCTGTGATTTTAGTTATCACTCAGATTCTGTTCATAGCCTACTACCCGGTACTTTTAGGGACGATCTATCTGAGCGATAAATTTGTAACAGCCTCGGCTGAACAACAGATCATGTTAGGCACTGCCGCTGAAAGCCTGATGGCCATTAACAATGCCTTCAACCCCCTCTACGAACCTCTAATGGGGATTGGCATCCTGTTTTTCTCCATCGCTATGCTTAAGGGAGTTTTCCACAAGAGCATTGGCTATCTGGGTATCACAACCTGTATTGTCTGTTTCATCGCCGTGGCGCTGTGGCCAATCCTGAACGTTAATTACTTCTGGTGGTGGTCTCTCTTCGTTGTCTGGTTCACCGCCGTCGGCTGGAAGCTCTATCAGTTGGGCAAAGAATAAATCTCGGAGAATGAAGATGAATACAATCACAACAAAATCAAGGATTTTAAAAATGGATACAATCACAAGCAAACTGGTCGTCGCTGGAATACTGTTCCTGTTCACCTTAATCTCCGGCGT
>CAWAVQ010000039.1:0-147842 GCA_963785535.1 uncultured Chloroflexia bacterium
AACGGCGGTTATTCATTCCGCCGTTGACTATTCGATGCTGGACTTACAGTTCGGAGGAGAAAATCCGTTATATCTCTTATTGTCCGAACCAATGGCCTTGCTGATAGTTGAATTGGTTATCGCTGGAGCTGATCAAATTGCGCTCGGTTGGGTAGTTTCTAACAAGGCCATTTTGATAATACTTGACCAAGTCACTCGGATTGGACGCATATGAGTTTCGCTCGCTGGGCTGGTATTGGGCCAAGCCTTCCGGATTACTACTGGTAACGGGTATAACGACCGGGGCAGGGGCCTTGACTGCCGAGAGGGTAACCAGAACGGCAGCAACAATCAGCACGATCGCTCCAAGAATTTGGATCTTACGATTGTTCAACATGATTTACTCCTTTTCTAATTGAACCGATTAAACGTTGAACATATCGTATGCTTATTTAAGATGAAATTCATCGGTATATCCACCTATCTTGGTAGAAGTCAATACCTAGTTTGGTCGAAGGACTGGGAAAATTTGGATGCTAATCGGTCAGAATCAGATTAGTTTTTAGCGTAAGCGTAATAGCCTCATTACGGGATCGGACATCCATTTTTTGGAGAATAGAGGTAATATGGTGCTCTACTGTGCGGGTTGAAAGAGTAAGCTTTTTAGCAATTGCATTATTAGTTGCACCTTCAACAAGGCAGGAAAGGACCTCCATCTCGCGACCGGTGAGACCATAAGGATTTTCGCGTGTGGAAAGTCGGGGTCCGCGTGGGATACCGCGAATTCCCAGCGAACGCATCTTTTGTTTGAGCTTTTCAGCGGCAGGCCGTGCACCAAGCCTCTCGAAGATTTCCAATGCAGCAATTTGAGCAGATTCATCGCCATCCATCAAGGCCAACGCTTGCTCGTAAGGACAACTGCGCCTTTCCCACTCCTGGGCTGCGCCATGCCAATCACCCGCGATTTGCATAGCAAAAGGTTTGGCAATCCAAGAGGGAGGATTTATTTCATCACCTGCATGCCAGCGCCAGAAGGCAAGTTCGCCTGCGATCCAGGGATGTTTCTTCTGAACGGCGAGATCGTATGCTGCGCGCGCTTCTTCTATAGCAAGCTCATGCTTACCTTCCAGCCATGCCAATTCGGCGCGAGCAGCCCGAGCCAGCCCAAGGCGTGGAAGCGCGTTGGCTTGTACTGAGAGGGCCAGGGCCTTCTCGAGTGCTACCGTTGCCTGTGGGTCACCCAGCCGAATGCGGGTTCGGGCCAAGGCTAGCAGGGCACACGTGCGGCCTTCGATGTCCACATACCGGCTTTGAAGAACCCTCGCTGCGAATTCAAGAGCTTCCTTCCAGCGCCCCTGATACAAACGCACCAGGGCTCGCCATACCAGCATTTGCAGCAGATGATAATCATCATCATGTTCGGCGGCATAGGCAAGACCTTCTGTCAAATAATGCTCGGCATCATCAAGTTGATAGACTTCTACTAACATCCATCCCAAATTGTTATAGGCACCTTCTGAGGCCCAATGCAGATCGGCTTTGTGCGCGATGGCCAGGCTACGTTCCAAAAGTTCCCGACCACGCTCATAATCTATGATTAACATGGCACAACCTGTGTAATTGTGGGCGCGCGCCAGCGTTTCATAATCCTCGAACTGCTCAGCCAGCGCGATAGCCTTCTCGCCCCAAGTGACAGCTTCTACGCAATCCCGCTGGACCATACCAACAAAGCACTGCATCGTATAGATCTGCGCGAGTTCCGCGCTTGATGGAAGGCCCTCCATCACAGACAGAGCGGATCGATTGGCCTCTTCCGATTTGGTGGTCTCCCCGAGCGTGAAGTATGCTTCAGCCAGGGTGCTTAAACTTGCGGCCTCTCTCAGCTGATCTCCAATCAAATGCCATAATTCAATTGCCTTCTGAAGAGCAATCACGCGTTCAGCCACCCGATTCGCGAAGCGCAATTCAACCGTGTAGGCTTCCAATATCTGCGCCTGCCTGGCTGGCGGCAGGCTGTCGGTGAATCGCAAAGCTAATTCGTAAAGCTCAATTGCCTCACGATGTGCTCCAGCCGCGGCAGCCTGTTGTGCTGCGGCGGGCGCGTAATCCAGCACAGCTGAGACATCTTTTGTCCCTTCTGCATGGTTTGCCAGCCGCGCCAGGTCATTGCGTGTCAGATAAGATTCCTTTAATTCTGTCAGTATCCTGCGGTGTAATGCCAGCTTTCTTTCTGGGGGAATTTTTTCGAGAATGGCCTGCCGGGCGAGTTCATGACGAAAGGCATAGTCATTGCCTTGAACCTGAAGTATCCCGCCTGCGATACACTCTTCTATGGTTGCAGATTCTGTATCAATGATATTCACTAAAAGCCACGGCTCTATTCGCGGACCGATCACTGCTGCGGCCTCCAACACATTTTTCGCAGGGGAAGAGAGCCGTGCGGCACGCGTCAGCACAGCATCGCGAATTGTAGATGGTACTGCTGTGGTTCTGCTTGCCAATACTTCTGTGACAAAAAATGGATTGCCACCCGTGGTGACAAACAATTCATCCGCCCGATCGGCCTGATCCGCCTCATTGGCAAGGGCAAGCACAGATGATTTCGAAAGTGGCATTAATTGGAGGCGGTTTGTTACGGCAGGTGGTAGATCTCCTAAAACGTACCACAACGGGTGGTTTGGCATCAACTCATCATCCCGGTATGTCAAGATGATGAACGATGGTGTTCGTTGAATGCGTCGTCCGAGGAACTTGATCAGGTCTAATGTAGCTTCATCCGCCCAATGTATGTCTTCGAAGACAACGATAGTCGGATGATTCTGTAACTCCATAAAGCAAGTGGAAAATGTGACCTGCCTGTCTGCATCTAAATCAAGAAGTGAACTCAGTTCACCATTTGTTTGTAGAGCAATGTCGTGCAGAGGTCCAAGGGGACGGGGTGTAAAAAGTGAATCGCATGTTCCCCACAATACGCGGACGGTATCCTTTTTTGTGCGGGTAAAGTTTTCTATGAGCGAAGTTTTACCAATCCCGGCCTCGCCACTTACTAATGCGATACGCCCCTGGCCAGCCAATGCATCATTCAGCATTAAGCTGAGTGCACTCAAAAACGAATCTCGTTCCAGCAATTCAATCATGTTTGCACTTCGTTTCCATAACCCTGCTTATTCATCTCTTCGCAGACGATCTCATTTTGTGTCCGATGAATTCAGATAAAACTTGGGATGTTTGTATTATTTGTGCCTTCGAGTATACTTTATATCTGGGTAGAATCAATTCATTTGCAAAAAATAATCAGCGGCGGGATGGGTGACCGCCGCTGATGGTTAACGCTTTAGCGAATTGATGGTGGTAGCCCGAAACAGAAAACCACCCGCTTAGCGGGTGGAAGAGAGGGACTTGTTCGTCAAATCGTCTGCCTTCAAGAATTGGGTTGAGAAGGCTGTTTCGAACGCCTTGTGAATTCTCCACAAGGCATGATGAAGATTATTCCTGGCAGTTTTCTCCAACGATTTGGGCCAAAATAATCCAACCAGTTTTTCGTGCCGCCGGGTATTTCTTGCATTCAAAACCAAATAGGCAAGCAAAGATTGTGCGGGTCGGGATGGGATGGCTAACGTCCAGAGCTCCCGAATGCTTACATGCTTTGGGAGTTGATACCAAATATCAATTTTTGATGGTAAGGTATCGGGCTATACTAAACCTCATAAATCAATAGCAGTAGATTACGAAATAGCTGGTGGGAGCCCGAAGATAGGGGAGCGGGTGTACACCCGCTCCCCTATCTTCGGGCATTCTTTTGTTTTTCGTAAAGTTCTGGATAGAATTGTTTACATGAATGAGGTGACAGACCCGTGTTGATAATCTTTAAAAAGCTATGGCATGAATTGACAAATCCACGCGTGGAAGAGAAAGGGTGGACAATGCAAGAATATGTGACGCGCGTTATTTATACAATGGTCAGTTTTGGCATGTTGGTTATGACCGTCGTTGTTCCGAGCATTGTTTATGGTGTTGGGGAACCGAATAATGAGCCAATAATTATCATCGTTACCATGGATTTTTTGGTTTTGGTCGGCTGGTTCCTGATCAAAAAAGGCCGATGGCGGATAAGCGGCATTCTTCTTCCATTCGTGTTTCTTGCGCCTTCTGGTCGTATGATTTTCACTGTTGGCCCTGTAACGACTGCGGTATTGCTATTGGCGATCGCCGTTTTGCTGGCAGGCATGCTCTCGGGGAATCGTGCACGTTGGATTATGTTACTTGTTTGTATTGTCATCTATCTGGTAGCAGGTTGGGGCAGCGGAGAGCGTGATATCGAGCTATTCCTGACGAGCGGCATTCTCCTGCTCGTATCTTTGAGCGGGATTGCCCTTTTGGATTGGTTCTTCTCCAATCTGCTAAATAAATCTCTTCTCACGGTGCAAGAGCGTGAAGCTAAATTGCAAAGCATTTTTCGGGCTGCGCCGATTGGGATTGGTGTGATCGTTGACCATGTTATGCAAGAAGTCAATCACACTTTATGCCAGATGACCGGTTACACACGAGACGAACTGATTGGGAAGAGTGCGCGCATGTTCTACGAATCACAGGAAGAATATGATTCTGTCGACATGGAAACCTATCGCCACACCGATGAACAGGGGGCCAGAATGGTCGAGACACGTTGGCGTTGCAAGGATGGTGCGATGCGAGACGTTTTGCTCAGTTCCGTACCGTTCGATCCCAAAGATCCTGATCGTGGTCAAACTTTTTCCGCTCTGGATATTACCGAACGTAAAGGTTCCGAACAGGAACTACAGACTTATGCAACCCAATTGGAATCGCTGCATGAAGTAAGTTTGGAAATCACATCACAGTTGAATCTGGATGCTTTGCTTCATTTCATCGCTGAGAAGGCCATTGAATTGCTAAGTGGATCTCAAGGTGGCTTCTATATTTACCGTCCTGAGCGGAATTTGCTGGAATGGGTGCTGGGTGTGAATAGCCTGGTACATGTTGGTACCACTTTACGTCGGGGTGAAGGGCTTGCTGGAAGGGTGTGGGAAAACGGTACACCTATGATTGTGGATGATTACCAGCAATGGGAAGGCCGCGCGGGAATCTATGATGGATTTGCATTTGGGGCTACTATTGAAGCGCCAATGTATTGGAAAACGGTGAATGGTGAAGATGAATTTCTGGGAGTGTTGAGCATCAACCGCAAAAGCACATTTTCCGATGCTGATACCCATTTGTTGAATCTCTTTGCAACCCAGGCAGCGATCGCCATCCATAATGCTCAACTGTACGACATGGCGCAGCTTGAAATCAATGAGCGCGCACGGGCGGAGGTCGCGCTGCGTCGCCATGCAGAGGAGTTGGCTGCTTTACAGGAAACTGTGCTCGAAATCACTTTGCCCTATTCTTTAGATGAATTGCTGAAATCCATTGTAGAACGTGCCGTCAATCTGATTGGCGCCTCTGGTGGCGGCTTGTATCTGGCTGATCCCGAACTGCGCCAGGTGCGCTGCGTAGTCAGTTACAACACTCAGCGAGACTACACTGGTGTCGTATTGGCATACGGCGAAGGTGCGGCCGGTTACGTGGCCCAGACTGGTAAGCCATTGCTCACCGATGATTACAGTTCCTGGCAGGGAAGGGCAGACATTTATGAAGAAGATCAACCTTTTCATGCTGTGATAAGTTCGCCTTTGCTCTGGCAAGGACAGGTTACCGGTGTGCTCCATCTGTTGCGCAACATTTCTCAAAAATTTACTCAGGAAGACTTAAATTTGCTGGCTTTATTCGCCAACCACGCTTCTGTTGCGGTGGAGAATGCCCGTCTGTATGATTCTATTGAGCAAGAACTGACTGACCGCAAGCGAGCTGAAGAGGCGCTGCAAAAAAGTGAATATTTGTTGAAAGAAGCGCATAAAATTGCAGGCTTGGGACATTATGATCTTGACATCCGCAAGGGAACTTGGGAGAGCTCAGAGAGTTTGAATCGCTTGTTCGGTATTGACTGGAATTATCAAACTGATATCGATAGTTGGTTGAAAATTATACGTTCCGAAGATCGACAGGTCATGGCGGCCTATTTTACAAATGAAGTTGTGGGGAAACATCAAAATTTTGATAAGGAGTATCTCATCACGCGGGTAAGTGATGGCCAAGAACGCTGGGTGCATGGCCTGGGCCGGCTTGAATATGACGAGGGCGGTGAACCTATCCGTATGATTGGTACCATTCAAGATATCACCGAACGCAAGCAGGCGGAAGGAGCGATGCGAGCGAAAACCGAAGAGCTGGAGGCGCTGTTCTCTATCTCTGCGCATTTGCGCGTGGCGCAGTCTGCAGATGCGATGTTGCCCTTGGTGCTATCGGAAATGCGCCGTGTATTACATTCCGATGCGAATGCAGTTATTTTGCTTGACCCGGACGAAGAGCGCTTTATGTATGCTCTCAGTGATGGCGCATTGGCAGTCAATAACGGTATGCGATTCAATGTCGAGAATAGCATCAGTGGATTGATAATGCGAACACGTCAAGTTTATATAACGGAAGATCTGTCAGTAGATCCCACAAAGACGAACGCTTTGCAAGGGGATGACTATCTTGGCCCGGCGGCGTTTGTGCCGGTGGTCTCCGAAACTGAGTTTATAGGGGCGTTGGTTTGTGCACGCAATAAAGGGGATAATTCTCGACCGTATTCAGCGTCGGAAGTGCAATTGTTGACAGCAATTGGGGAAATGGTCGGAAATGCGCTGCGACGTGCCCGACTGTACGATCAGGCTATGGCGCGGCTGCAACACGTGCAGACCTTGCACTCGATTGACATGGCGATCTCCGCTAACCTTGACTTGTCGGTTATTTTGGATGTGTTACTCACCCAGGGCACGACACAGTTGAACGTAGATGCTGCCTGTATCTTGCTGCTCAATTCTCACACGCATATGTTGGAATACGCGGCCGGAAATGGGTTTAATTTCAAAGAGATCAAGTCGGCTCACTTGCGTCTGGGGGAAGGACTTCCGGGCAGGGCCGCGATAAATCGGAATATTCTGCATGTGCCCGATCTTTCTGATAGCGATGATTTGATCCGCAAATACCTTTTGGAAGAAGGATTTGTTTCTTATCAGGCCTCCCCATTGATTGCTAAAGGACAACTTCAGGGTGTTTTGGAGATCTTTAATCGCCAACCGATAGCGGTAAATGGCGAACAAACGGGATTTCTGGAAACACTGGCAACGCAGGCGGCTATCGCCATAGATAATTCCCAACTCTTCAGTGATTTACAGCGCTCTAACTTCGAGTTGGAGATGGCCTATGATGCTACCATCGAAGGCTGGTCGCGTGCTCTTGAATTGCGTGACCAGGAAACAGAAGGTCACACATTACGTGTCACCGATATGACCATACAACTAGCGCGAGCGATGGGCGTCCGGGGCGAGGAACTGACCCATATCCGGCGTGGTGCTCTCTTACACGATATTGGCAAAATGGGTGTGCCGGATCGAATATTGCTCAAACCCGGAAAACTTGATGATGAAGAGTGGAAAACCATGAAACAACATGCCGCCTATGCTTTTGAAATGCTCTGGCCCATCGAATTTTTGCGGCCTGCGGTTGATATTCCTCACTATCATCATGAGCGTTGGGATGGAACCGGCTATCCGCGTCAGCTAAAAGGTGAGCAGATTCCACTGTCCGCACGCGTGTTTGCGATTGCTGATGTATGGGATGCGTTGACGAATGACAGGCCTTATAGGAAAGCCTGGACAGAAGAAAAGGCGTTGGATTACATCACGACCAATGTCGGCAAACATTTCGATCCACGAGTGGTTGAGAAATTTCTTGAATTTCGCAACGGAAGCGAAAATGGGAAATAAACTGACCCCCAAGATCATCCTGGAGGGGACACGTCTGACTTTCAAAACAGAGATTGCTTTTGAACTTAACGAGCACCCGCGTATTGTCGGTCCACGCAAATATCGCTATCATTCCCCTTTGATCTCGGCGGAGTGGGGCACCTTTACCAACTATCCCTGGGGGCGCGGACCAATCAACTTTGAGCCACAAGAAGAAGCCCAGGCTATGGATGTCTACGCAACCTGGGCGCGGATGTTCGAATTACAAAAGTATTATTCCTGGATTGTAGACCGTTTTCATATCTCGACCCAAGCCTATCAACTGCAAACTTACAATAAACGATATGACTTCCGTTGGTTGGAAGAACGTCTCATCCCCCTGAACTTTCGACTTGTCTACTGTACTCGTGCACCTGACTCGTTCGAGGCAGCGCGCGCGGAGCGACTGAAGGTCTCCGGCAAACCTTCACAGTACGATGACCTGACGATCTTTATCCGTGAACAGGAGTTGATGGACGATCTTATAGCAAAGTCCCTGTTACCTACCCTTAAGTTGGACGTTTCCAGCAACGACATCGCTGCTGCGGTCACGTCTATCGCCAACTGGCTTGAACAGACCGGTGGTCTGTATATGGCGGATTAACGGTAAAATCAATCCAATATGAACAAAGGCGCCGATAGAAATTCCCGCTGTCGAAGCTGAAACTGCTCAACAAGAAGAATAACCTGTGTCATTCGATAAGATCGTTAAATCCATCATTCAAGAAGCTATAGCACGCGGCGAGTTCGAAAACCTGCCCGGTCGAGGCAGGCCTATCGATCTAACGGAATATTTCAATACGCCCGAAGACATGCGTGTGGCCCAGTCCATGTTGAAGAATGCTGGCATGGTCCCGGTGGAGATCGAATTGCTGCAAGAGATAGCTGTCTTGAAAGAGTCGCTCAATTTTGCAAAGGATGACGCCGAGACAATTAAATATCGTAAGTTGCTGAAGGAGAAACAGTTACAGTTCGACTTGCTGCTTGAACGTCGAAAACGATTTTCCAAATGATATATTTTTTGTTAACTCGAGCCTGATTTTGCTTTACAAATCACCCCTCGCCTGCTATACTCGTATCTGTTGGTTGTAGACTTTATCTGCCATTTGGCAGTTTTTAGTAAGCCAGTGCGAAAGCGTTGAACACCCCGGCCAGCAAGATTTCGGGGTATTTTTCTATATATTTGAACTTATCCGCTTAAGCGGTGGAAATTTTGTTTTTAAGAAAAGGAAAAAATGAGTAAAAATAACAAATTAAGAATCATTCCCCTGGGTGGGTTAGGGGAAGTGGGCAAGAACATGACCGTCTACGAATACGGCAAAGACATCCTGATCGTAGATACTGGCATCATGTTCCCCGAGAATGACATGCTGGGGATTGATTACATCATCCCTGATTTCGATTATCTACTGGACAAGGCCGACCGCGTAGTAGGCATTGTCATCACTCACGGACATGAAGATCATATCGGGGCTATTCGCCATATCATTGATGACATTCCGGCCCCGATATACGCTACGCCCCTGACCCGTGGCCTGATCGAGGCCAAACTGGCGCGGAATAACGTCCTCAGCAAGGCCTCGCTCAATACAGTGGAAGCAGGCCAGAGCGTCCAGCTTGGTGCGTTCAAGGTCGAGTTTATCCATGTCTGTCACTCCATCCCCGATTCTGTCGGCCTGGGGATCACCACACCCGCCGGACTAATCGTCCATATGAGCGACTTTAAATTCGATCATACACCTGTAGACGGCTGGCCAACAGACTTTGCTAAGTTGGCAGAACTCTCCAGCCGTGGCGTCGATTTATTACTTTCGGATTCGACCAACTCGGAACGCCCCGGATGGACGCCTTCGGAAATGGTTATCGGCCCGGCGCTGGACAATGTGTTTGCTTCCGCTCCAGGACGCATTATCGTGGCCTCGTTCGCCTCTCTGATCTCGCGCATGCAGCAGGTGTCTGATGCCGCCGTCCGTCATAACCGCAAGCTGGCTTTTGCCGGTACCAGTATGGTGGATAATGCCAAGATCGCGCGTAGTTTGGGGTACCTGAATATCCCCGAAAAGACGCTGGTCCCACTCGAGCAGGCACTCAACTTGGACCCGAAGCAGGTGGTGCTGATGTGTACCGGTTCACAGGGCGAGCCATCCTCGATCATTGGCAGATTGTCGGCCGGCACGAACCGTCAATTCGACTTGAAAGCCGGTGATACGGTGGTGTTGTCCTCGCACCCTATTCCGGGGAACGAAGAGAGCGTCAGCCGTACGATTAACCGCATGCTGCGGCGTGGTGCGGACGTGATCTACGATGCGATCGCACCTATCCATGTTTCCGGGCATGCCAGTCAGGAAGAGCAGAAATTGCTGATCAACATCATCAGGCCCAAGAATTTCATTCCCATTCATGGCGAATTGCGCCAACTCAGGCGACATGCTTATCTGGCAAAGCAAGTGGGTATTCCAGATGAAAACATTCTGGTCGTCGAGAATGGGGAAGTAGTTGAACTGATCGATGGGAGACTCAAGAAAGGCGAGCGCATCCCTGGTGGGTACGTCTTCGTAGATGGGCAGAGTATTGGCGATGTTGACCATGGTGTCATGCGCGAACGTGAGAAGTTGTCCCGCAGCGGTATTTTCCTTGTAGACTTGAATGTGGACAAATACTCCGGTCGCTTGTTGGGAGAGCCCGAAATCCTGACGCGCGGTTTTCTCTCTCCGGACGATGCCAATGAACTGCTGCCCGAAGTACGCGGGCGCATTATGGATATTGTCAACGGCGGTGGTCTGGATGCGGAAAAGGATATCGCTGGCGCAGTCAAATCGTTTCTGTACAATGAGACCAAGCGCAGGCCAATGGTGTTTGTGACCTTGAGTAAAGCGTAAGATTATGTTGTAGAAATGGATTTCAACAGAAAAACAAAGATGGTCAAGCATTATGTTGCTTGACCATCTTTATCATTAAGGTCAAAACAGAGCGGTCTTACTTCACATCAAAGTGTAAATCGCTGATTTCAACCTGTAACGTCATTGAACCTATTGTCGATTTGTTGTTATAGCCGATAAAAAGATAATTTGGCAAGTTGACGATTTGGGACGGCAGGCTGGTAAAGTAGATTTGGGGGCTGACACTATTCCCACTTATCGCAAAGGTGATCTTATACGTGTGAGGTGAACTGGCATTAAGAGCAGTGTTTGCAAGTAACTGACTCCACTCGTATTTTCGACTATAGCGACTGGTCTGATCGCTATAAAAACGCACTTCCCCTGTCTTAGGCTCCAAAGCAAGGATCATCATATTGTTTTCCAGATTTGGGGTATTCGATACCGCAATCCAGAATTCGCCCTGGGTAAGCACATTCAAATCGACTTGCATGGTGACAGTTACCGCGCTGGGGAGCGATGTGGCGATCCCGAAGGTGCCTTGTTTTTGGAAGTTGTTTACCCCCATGCTGATGCCGCTTTGGGAAGATGAAAACCCTAGGCCGGGAACGTTGGCCTGGTTACAATCGCCTTGACGGGTTGTTGCGGCCAAATCTGGTTCGCTAGAGATGACCTGCCAGCGATCCAGGCAACTGATGGGCGGCGTATTCCGGGTTGGCGTGGGCGAAAGGGTAGCCGTACTTGTCAGCGTAGGAATTGGAGTATTTGTTGAAAGCACTGGTTCCATAGTTGCTGTTGGAGATGCAGCTATAGTGGCTGTCCATATGATTGGCGTCTGAGTCGGCTCGGTTTTTTGACGGGCATTGAGAAGTTGTGGCAGGACTGAAATCAGGGCAGCAATGGTGGTGCCTATAACTCCCAAGAGCGCAAGTTGTATATTTTTATCCTCGTACCATTTTTTGTTCGAAGCCTTGCGAGATCGAGGTGTTTTATCGCTCATAGCGCTTCCTTTTGTTAAGGAAAATAGAGAGAATCTTGGCGTTCTCCGTGACTTGGCGGTTCAAGTGCATAAGTCTTATTAATTTTATAACAATTTGACGTGAAAAATACGAGATTGCCATTGCAAACTTTCAGAAACAATATCCCTCGCGTTTTACCACTCCTTGCGATCCCAGCCTTGTTCGCCTCGCAACGGGACAAAAGCTACCACTGTTTCAATTTTGTTCGTGAACTTGTCACCATCTCTTTCCCAGACTTCCAAGTTTTGCATGCCTCTTCCACCAACAGGCAAAACCAGGCGTCCGCCGTTTTCCAATTGTTTTAGTAAAGCCTTCGATGCCTGCGGCGCGGCGGCTGCTACCAGGATTCCCGCGTAAGGCGCGCAGTCTGGCCAACCCAACGAACCATCCCCGATGTGGATGTGTATGTTGTCCATTCCCAGTTCTTTGAGGGTTTTGTCAGCCCGTGAAGCCAGTTCGGGTACGAATTCAACGGTGTGAACTTCATCGGCCATCATCCCCAAAATGGCGGCCTGATAGCCGGAACCCGTACCGATTTCTAACACGCGCTCCTCCCCTTTTAATCGAAGCAAATCCGTCATCAATGCCACGATATAGGGTTGGGAGATGGTCTGTGAAAATCCAATCGGCAATGGGCTGTCCTCGTATGCTGCGTAACGATATTCCTGTGGCACAAAACGATGCCGTGGGACGGACTCGAACGCGGTTAGCAAACGTGGCTCACGCAGCCCACGCCGCACGATTTGCGTTTTCACCATTTTCTTGCGTTCGCGTTCGTATTTATTCACGCAGCACCCTGGCAATTTGCCGGTCGACCTTGCCCATCGGGTAATCTTCCAATTCTTCAAGCCCGACCCATTTCAGGCTTTCATTTTCGGACATAGAAAGCAGTTTACAGCGAAAAGCATACACCGTGACCCGAAAATGGGTGTACGCATGTTGAACGGTACCCAGCGCTTCATTCCTCTGGACCTTGAGCCTGTATCCCGCTTCCAGCACGGACTCCAACTCTTCAGCCGGTTTACCGTCAACCCGCCCGTTGGGAAACTCCCACATTCCGCCTAATAATCCCTTTGAGGGACGTTTTGCCAGCAAGACCTTTCCATCTTCGACAATCACTCCCGCCGCGTGGACGTAGTGCGGAGTCTCCTTCTTAGGCTTTAACACCGGACGTTGTTCCTGGGTACCCCTAATGCGCGCTTTGCACATTTCCATCAATGGACATAGCAGGCAACGCGGATTCTTGGGCAAGCAAATAGACGCACCCAAATCCATCAACGCCTGGTTGTAATCCCCAGCCCGCCCCTTGGGAAGATGCTCGGCTGCCAGGCTCCACAAGATTTCTTCCCCGGCAGGCAAATCTGCGGGTTCACTCACATCAAACAGACGAGCGAACACGCGTCGCAGGTTACCGTCCAGGGTGGGTTCGTCCATGTTGAATGCGATGGAGGCAATCGCCCCTACCGTATAACGTCCGATGCCGGGCAGCGCTCGCAACGCTTTCAAATCTCGTGGTAATTCGCCGTTATGTTGTTGAACGACGATCTTGGCCGCTTTGTGCAGGTTACGCGCGCGGCTGTAATAACCGAGTCCCTCCCAGGCATTCAGCACATCCTGTTCCGATGCTTCTGCCAGTTCTTTGACAGTCGGGAATCGTTGCATCCATTTTTCAAAATACGGGATGACCGTTTCGACTCGCGTCTGTTGCAGCATGATCTCGGAAACCCACACGGCATACGGATCGAAGTGTCCACGCCAGGGCAGGGAACGGCCTTGTTGGCGGTACCAATTTAGAAGTCGGGTCGCGAGGCGCGAAGTCATGCGTATAACCAGTATATAAAATTGACTTTATCTCATGGCGAACAAGGTGCTAAAGCCCGGTCAGACAGGTAGGTCAGGTTATCCTTTGGGAACAGCAGCAATCGGGCTTCGATATATTTCTCACGTTGACAGCCCAAAACGATGACATCGAATCCCTGCACGTTTTCGATACGCACGCCTTTATCGGGAAATACCACTTCGCGCACATCTTGGTTGAGCAGCTTGAAGCCCAGCCGGGGATAATCGCGTGGTGCGTAGGAGGGCCAGGGAGTTGCTGACGACAGCCCGGCGTTGGCCGTGAAAGTGCGCGGATACAACAACCGACCCTGAAGCGCGACCGCTTCAGGCTGTTCCCCAAAGGTCTGGATTTGTTCGCCGGATACGACAGTTTGCCCCTCGGCGAGTTGAGTTTGCAGGGCAGCAGAGGATAGTTCAGGATAGCGTGCTGGCGGACTGACACTTTCCGCAATCCAGGGCAAAGCACCTATCAGTGCAAAGACCGCGATCAATGGAATGAAACGGCCGAAATTATTCCGTTTATTTCTGGCTGAATCTATTTTGCCTGTATTTTCTGCCTGCCCAAACGGCTGGCTCGGAGTATCCAAAAATCGCGCTCCGAATACATTTGCCAGCCAGAACAGGATTTCGGCAAAGCCAATTCCAAAATAAAAGTAAGCGATCCAATCGGCGGGTAGATCATAGCGCCAGCCGGAGAAGCGACCAATGCCATTGGCGGCAGCATAACCCAGATTGAATGCCAACGGTAGCAATCCCATCCAGCGCCAACGCTTCCAGGCTGCGCCCAGACCGATGGCGATGAAGCCCAGATAGCCGATCAGCAAGAGAATGTTGTACCAGGCCAACGTACCGTCGAAGGCAGTCCAGTACAGGTTGACGGGTGCGCGTAAACCGTTGAACGGGGCAATCAACGGCAGGGCCAACAATGCATCTGTTTCGGTTGCCAGGAAATGATTGCTGATAAAACCGGCCACAAAGCCGGGATCTTTGATCGCAAAGGTAATTAAAATCTGGCTCAGGCTCTTGTTTTCCAGATCAACCGCTTGAAAGTCCAGGTTGCCGGTATAGGCATACTGACTGGCCAGCACCTGATACTGGAAAGGTGCATCGAAGGCGAATTTACCGATACGCAGGTAGTTGTGTGTCAGCCAGGGTGCTACACTGACGGCCACGCCCAGAATGAAGACCAATATCGGTGCCAGCCATAGCATCCTCTTTGGCGAGGGACGTTTCTCCGCGCGCAGGGCCAGGAAGGCTACCACGAACACGACCGGCAAAATGAGCATCGACTGTGTGCGCAGCAATAGAAGGATACCAAAAATTCCCCCGGCGATGAAGGCGCTGCGTTTGTCTTTGCGTTCCAGCCAGCGGAAGGCGAACAGGCAGGCCAGTAAGATCAGCAACAGGGTGGGAATATCTACCAACAAGGTCTTGACGTTGGAAACGCGCGTGTCGGAAGAGACCAGCAGGTTGGTCCATTCTCGGAAGATGGCTAGCAGGGCAATGGTCGCCCCGGCGAGTCGGCTGTGCAATTTTTTCCCCAGTGCATAAAAGACAACCGGGAAAGCAGCCAGCACCAGCGTTTGACCAAAGATGATCAGGTTGTAGTTTTCACCGAAGAGCAGGTGAAGTGCGGTGAGAAAGATAATGTAAAGCGGGCGGGTGGGAACCTCTCCGACGTAGTCCGTGCCGATCAACAGGCTGTGTGCCATGTAATCGTAATAGGCTGAATCGGAGTAGGGCAGCGGCATATTAGCAGGCGGATCGATCGGGAAGTAGAAACTGTTCTTCAATACTGCGTTGGGCACGCTCAGCCAGATTCCCGCTGCCAACACCCAGATGAGCACACCAATCAGGAGATCGCTCCGGCGCGCATCCGACTTGAAAAACGGAAACAGACTGAAGCCCAAAAAAAGAACGCCGAGGATCAACGCTAATCCAAGTTGCCACCCTTGGAGCGGGACTCCCGGTTCGCCCCAGTAAGCCGGGTCCGGCGTCACGCCCAGTTTTGTCAGGCTGACAAATCCAAATATCGCCAGCAGAATGACAAAGGCAATCAGCGTTGGTTTGCGTGCCTTGAAATCCGCTTTGTGGAGACCAAAGCGCAGGGTCAATAGCCACAGTGTCGATTGGATGCTGAAAATGATGACAAACGCCAGGAGCGGCCAGGCGCGTTCGAAGAAGGGTAACAGCCGCTCGGGATCCCACCAGCGCAGCAGGAATGCCCCAATCATCGTCACGATAGCCAGCAGTGGAAAGACGATAGTCAGGAAACCATACATTTTTGGCCGGGCATCTACATCCAGCCAATCAGCGCGGAAATTCATATCGCGCCAGGAAAAATAGGCTCCAAGAGCAGATACAACCACCGTGACCAATAACGGGAATACCAACGCCCAGCGCGTAATCGAAAGCCCACTTCCCTCAGAAGGAATACGCAGCAAGACAAGTAAAGCGGCCGCTGCTTCCAAAAACGCCAGCAGGAAGAACAGCGGCCAGGTATCCAGCAATCTATGTTGATTGTGTTTCATACAAGCTTAGAACTGAAAGCCTCCCCGGGCCGGGACGACCTTGTACGAAAAATTATTGACGTAGCCAAAGAGTTGTTCTTGTAATTGCACCCATTCCGGGGAATCCATCACGTGTTGCGCGCGTTGAGCGTTATCGGCTAACAATCCCACCTGGATTTGTGGATAATGGCCATAAATCGTAGCCCAGGCTTCGATGGGTTGCAAACCCAGACGCTGTACACCGGGCACGAATTCGCCAATCACGAACTCAAAATATTCCTGATCCTTGTCAGGCGAAATATCCCAGGTCATTAAAACTTTAACGGGCACGTACTGCTCCTTGTACCGCAACCCCGCCGTAATTAGGCGGGGCAACCCCACCACGGGCTGGCGAGGTAACCACATAAAATTTCAATGTTGCTTTAAATAAACAATATTCAGCCATATGATTTTTGCGGTTGCGGTGCTAACTTTGCTGGTACTCAAGCACGATAACATGCGTTTCTTCAGGCAGGCCGCTGCGCGTCACTTTCAAGGAAGACTCTGATTGTGATGCGCTCAATCCCATTTCTTTCAGGAACTTGTCGAGTGAATCCAGTTTCAGTTTTGTATCTTTAGTAGCATAGTGCATCGGGACAACGATATTTGGTTCCAGCAAGCTGATGACTTCAGCCGCTTTGGCTGCATTCAAGCCACCTCCACTGCCGACCGGGACCAGGGCCACGTTGACTGACCCCAGCGCTTCCACCTCGGTCTGCGATGGGACCCGTCTCAAGTCGCCCAGGTGCGCAATGGTGATGCCGTCATAATCGAACACATATAAAGTGTTGGGCAGTTCATCATCGTCTTTCTTGCTATGACCGTTGGTCTGCACCCCGGTGATGAAAACGCCGCCAATCTCATATTCGCCGGGGCCGGTGATGACGTGTGAAGTGCCTTTGACAGCTTTCGCGTTGTTATGTCCCGAAGCATCATGACTGACGGTCACGATGTCGGCTTTGAGCTTGATGGCTTCATAACCGATGCTGCCATTGTCAAAAGGGTCAGTGACCACCGACGCCATACCGCGTTCGGTGAGACGGAAGCAAGAATGTCCGTACCAGGTAATTTCCATAAAAGATAATTCCTCCAATCGTTATTATACTCGCTATAAAGTGACAGTCACCAGATGCAGCCACCAAGTCGCGAAGATACCAGAACACAAAAGAAAATTTGTGGCTCTGTGATTTTGAGACTTAGCGTTTAGCAAACATGTCACTTTCTTCCTGATTGTACTATAATAGAACGACTGTTCGCTTATTGGAAAATACAAACTCTTATGGAATTCAAACTTAACGCTCCCTTCCAACCCACCGGCGACCAGCCGGAAGCCATTGCCCAGCTCGTACAGGGTATCCAAGATGGCATGCGCAACCAGGTCCTGCTGGGTGCCACCGGCACCGGCAAGACCTTTACGATTGCTTCCGTTATCCAGCAGTTGCAGAAGCCGGCGCTGATCATGGCACACAACAAGACCCTGGCCGCGCAACTCTACGCCGAGTTCAAGGATTTCTTTCCCGAGAACGCTGTTTCCTATTTTGTCTCATACTACGACTATTACCAGCCGGAAGCTTACGTTCCGCGCCACGACCTGTACATCGAGAAAGAGACCGAGATCAATGAAGAGATCGAACGCTTACGATTGGCCTCGACCACTGCGTTGCTTTCCCGCAAGGACGTCATCATCGTGGCCTCGGTCTCGTGTATCTATGGCTTGGGCAGCCCGGAAGAGTTCGGGCGGGGGACAGTTACCCTGCGCGTGGGTGAAATCTATCGACGGAATGCCCTCATCCGGCAGTTGGTCGAATCCCAGTATTCGCGCAACGACCTGGACCTGCGGCCTGGCACCTTTCGAGTGCGAGGTGACACGCTGGAAATCATCCCCGCTTACGAAGACAAACGCGGCTACCGTATCACCTTCTTCGGGGACGAAGTCGAGCGCATCATGCAATTCGTCCCGCTGACCGGAGAAATCCTGGACGAGCCCGAGGAAGCCTCGATCTATCCTGCCAAGCATTACCTGACCGAAGGCGAAAAACTCAAGGATGCCATCCACGACATCGAAACGGAACTCGAAGAGCGACTGGCGCTGTTCAAACAGGAAGGCAAACATTTGGAAGCCCAACGCATCGAGCAGCGTACGCGCTACGACCTGGAGATGCTCAAGGAAGTGGGCTACTGCTCCGGCATCGAGAACTACTCGCGTCACCTGGACCAGCGCCCGGCGGGCACGCATCCCTGGACGATGATCGACTTCCTGCCCAGCGACTATCTGCTGGTGATCGACGAGAGTCACATGACCGTGCCGCAAATCCGCGGCATGTACAATGGCGACCGCTCGCGCAAAGAGACGCTGGTGGAGTACGGTTTCCGCCTGCCGTCCGCGCTGGATAACCGTCCGCTCAAGTTCACCGAATTCGAGCAGGTGATGGGCCACACCATCTATACCTCTGCCACACCGGGACCCTACGAAATGGGGAAAGCGGACCAGGTCGTTGAGCAGATCATCCGTCCTACGGGACTGGTCGACCCCGAAGTGGAAGTGCGTCCCACCAAAGGGCAGGTGGATGACCTGGTCGGAGAGATCAAGGGACGGGTAGAACGAGGCGAGCGCATCCTGGTCACCACACTGACCAAGCGCATGGCCGAGGACTTATCCGATTACCTGATGGAATTGGGCATCAAAGTCCACTACCTGCACTCGGAGATCGATACGCTCGAGCGGGTCGGCATCCTGCGTGACCTGCGCCTGGGTGTCTTCGATGTGATCGTAGGCATCAACCTGCTGCGCGAGGGACTCGACCTGCCGGAAGTCTCGCTGGTCGCCATCCTGGACGCGGACAAGGAAGGCTTCCTGCGCTCCGGCACCGCATTAATCCAGACCATCGGACGCGCCGCCCGCCACGTCAGCGGACAGGTCATCATGTACGCCGACCGTATGACCGATTCGATGAAGTTCGCCATCGGCGAGACCGACCGCCGCCGTGCCAAGCAGGTGGCCTACAACAAAGAGCACGGCATCACGCCCATCAGTATCCACAAGGCTATCCGCGACCTGACCGATGGACTCTCGCTGGAAGCGCGCGCCGTGGCCGAACGCCAGGCCAAGTATGATGTCAAAGGCAGCGGCCTGCCGCGCGGCGAGCTACGCAAGATCGTTGTTGAGTTAGAAAAGCAAATGAAAGAAGCCGCCAAGAACCTGGAGTTCGAGAAGGCTGCCGCCCTGCGCGATGAGATGTATGAGCTGAAAACGCTCCTGGCCGAGGAAGAGAATCTCAAGCCCTGGGAGCGCATCAAGTTGATGGCGGGGGAGGATTAGCTTGTGTGGCTGAGCGGAGCCCTTGAGTGAAACGAAAGGGCGTAGTCGAAGCCCGGTGATGCGAGGCGTTTTCTTCTAATTTCTTGCCTGCCCTTCGACTTCGGGCTACACCCTCCGCTCAGGGACAAGGAGTCAAGTGACTGAGCGGAGCTCCTGAGTGAAACGAGGGAGTGCAGTCGAAGTCCGATGGATTGTATTTGATTCTTGAAATTTCGCATTTGCCCTTCGACTACAGACCTCGCTGCACTCGGTCTTCCGCTCAGGGGCAATGGTTATTTTATGTCTTACATTGTATATATTCTGCTTTGCTCAGATGGCTCATATTACACAGGCAGCACGGACGATATGCAGCGGCGGCTGTTTGAACATCAAGACGGTGCAAGCCCCACTGCCTATACCTTTCGGCGCAGGCCGGTGAAACTGGTTTGGAGTGAAGAGGTAGCCACTCTGGATGACGCCTTACTGCATGAGCATCAAATCAAAGGTTGGAGCCGCGCGAAGAAAGAAGCTTTAATCAGGGGCGATTTTCAGGCCATCCATGAGATTGTGAGGGATGAGAGAAAACGGCGGGAGAAAAAGAAGTTTGGTGGCTGAGCGGAGACTTCTGACCGAAGGGAAGAGGCGTAGTCGAAGCCCGCAAGGGCAATTCCTGTTTGTAGTTTAGTGTTAGCTCCTGTCCTTCGACTTCACTTCGATCAAGAAAACCAATTCTAGTTCAGCGTTAGCTCCTGCCCTTCGACTACGGTTCTCGCTGCGCTCGGCACTCCGCTCAGGGACCAATTTTTTCCCCTCCACCGCCTCGCGCACACCCTCCAGCAGCCCCTCAGGATCGCATTTGGCCAATTCATCGAACAAACGCAAATTACGCTTCACAATCCCCGCATGGGGTGCGATCACCCGCGCCGCGTGGAAAGTCTCTACCGCCTCGCCAATCATTTTTCCACGGTCCACCGTCAACGGTCCATCGTCGGCGCAAAGCGCGGAGCCACACAACGCCAACCCCTTCGCATCCAGCGCATCGTAATACTCGGGCGTTATGGCCAGGATTTCATCCGCCTGCGCGATGGCGCGCGTGAAGGCTTGCGTGCCGCGCTTGCGTCCCCCTGCCGCAAGGCGATGATTCCGTGCAGGGCGCTGACATTGTGATTGTTTTGCGGCTCATCAAATTTTTGCGCGGCATCGATAGACTCTTTGGCTTGTGGCAATTCTGAATTATGTAAATACGCTTGGGCAAGTCTCCCAAATGCATAACCTGCGGGTTTATTTATTTCTTCGCAGATTTTGACATATTGCCCAGCAGACTGAATTGCCAGTTCATATTCGCCTAAATTAATTCTTTGTTCAGCAATATTGCCAAGATCAATCCCTTCTCCCCTGCGGTCGCCGATTTCACGGGCAATGACCAAAGCCTGCTCGTAAAATTCAATCGCTTTGTGAGCATCGCCCAAATCCGCATACGCTCCACCCAGGTTGCCGAGGTGGTTTCCTTCGCCGCGGCGGTCGCCGATTTCACGGGCAATGACCAAAGCCTGCTCGTAAAATTCAATCGCTTTGCGAGCATCGCCCAAATCCGCATACGCTCCACCCAGGTTGCCGAGGCGGATTCCTTCGCCGCGGCGGTCGCCGATTTCACGGGCAATGACCAATGCCTGCTCGTAAAATTCAATCGCTTTGTGAGCATCGCCCAAATCTGCATAGCGATTCCCCAGGTTGCCGAGGTCTGCGCCTTCGCCGCGGCGGTCGCCGATTTCACGGTCAATGAGCAAAGCCTGCTCGTAAAATTCAATCGCTTTGCGCGCATCACCCAAAGCCGCATATGCATTCCCAAGGTTACCAAGGTGGTTTCCTTCGCCGCGGCGGTCACCGATTTCACGGGCAATGAGCAAAGCCTGCTCGTAAAATTCAATCGCTTTGTGCGCATCACCTAAATCGATATATGTGTTTCCAAGGTTGCCGAGAAAGATTCCCTCCAAGAAGCGATTTTGGACATCACGCGCGATCCCCAGGCCTTGTTCTAAAAACTCGATAAATTCCTTGAAATTTCCTATATGATTGTTTGCTAAACCCAACCCATTCAAGTTGCCCATGCGTAAATTTTTATCTGTAATTTTTTCTTTTACTTGTAGGTGTAAATCAATCAGAAGACGATTATGTCCCCACAGGAGCAGGTAATTGAAATCAATTTCAGTCAATACACTTACAGCAGTATCGAAATCACCCGCCGCACAGCGCAGGTCAAATTCGGCTAGTTGTGCAGAGAGGTCGCCTAGGCTTTTCCATTCCGCGCGCGGCTTGCGAGCCTGGGCAAAGTAGTCTGCGGCGCGTGTGAGCAGATCGTGTTGGGTGAATATCGAACCTCTTGCCGCTTGTCGCGTGAATTTCCCCGGTCATTTCTCTCCACTTAGCGGCTAGAGGTGAAGTCTTGCAGGAATTTTGTCGAAAGCATAATCGTGATCGACCGGGTGCAAGTAATAGCGCCCGGTTTCACGACGCACGAAATGCATATTCACAAGCCGGTTGAGCACTGGTGCGCTGTCGATTTCGGGCAGGTGCGGTTGCAGCAGGTAATCCACGGCGGCGGGTGTCACCGGGCGGTTGTACACGGCCAGGGCCTGCATCACCTTCTGGGCAGTCGCGTCCAGGCGGCTGAAGGCTTCACCCACCAAGCGCTTCGACCACGTTCTCGGGCAGAAGGGGCAGTTCCAGCAGTTCTTCGAGTGTGGTGTAGCGGTCGGAGGAGAGAATGGCAAATAAGGCTTCCAGCGCGCGCGGGTAACCGCGCGTCTTTTCGCGGGCGCGTTGGAGCAAGGGATCGGTTTCTTCCCGGGCTTTCAAGCCCAGCTTGCCGTCTTCGTCCATTTCGCGCAGGATGTTCTCGGCATAAGGCGATTCCAGACCTTCATCGAGAGTCAGCACGCGCTGGCGTCCCGGCTCGCACAGGTTCAGTTCGCGCGGTGCCACACGGGTGGTGATGAGTGCGTTGACCATGTGATGCGGTCCGCTAACCAGGGCACACAGGGCTTCATCCAATTCTTTGTCGGTGATTTCTTGTGTTTCAGGGTTCACAACTGGCTCGAAGTTGTCCAGCAGCAGGAGCACGCGCTCGCCTTGGAAATGCTCCAGCAGGGCGTTCATCTTGCTCTCCACGGAGGCTTTCGGGTCTTTGTAGAGAGTATCCAGTTTGTTCGCAGTTTCAGATGGCAGCAGTTTGCTCAGGTCCGCAAAGATGTTGGGGAAGTTGACGCGGTGGCTGCCGCTCTCGCTCAGGTAGACGATGCCATCGATTTTCATCTCGCCCAGGTTGTCGGGTAGCCCTCCGCTTTCAAGGGCTTTCAACAGGCGGCAGACCATGGCGGTCTTACCAACTCCGCCGCGCCCGACGATGGTCATCAGGCGTTGGGCGTCATCCTGCAGGAAATGTACGATTTCCTTGGTTTCGACGTAACGATCCTGGAAATAATTGGGCGCAATTCCAGGCGGGGGGTTGATGAATTTGGTGCTGGTTTTCTTGGCAACTGGTTTTTCAGGTTCACGTTCGCGTTCCAGGCCAGCCTGAATATTATCTTCGGTTTTCTTCTGCTGCCTTTGGGTCTTTGACGATTTTTTCCTGGCGCTTGATTTGCGATTTCAGGTCTTCAATGTCAGCCTGAATGCGTGATTTATCCATCTCATTGGCACGTCGTAAGTCCCTTTCGGCATCTAATAGGCGATCTTTATAGAGATTGCAAAACTCCTTCAGGGGAATCCAACCATGCAAGATAATCGCGCAGTTGTGCCAAGCCTGCTATCAAACTCTCCACGAAAATCAATCCGTTGGCGGTCTGCAAGGCGAAAAGGTACATCAATGTCATTATGAACCCACAAGGGAATGATTGGCTTTTTATAACTGAGTGCACGGCTCCATTCCTGCCTGCAAACGGACTTGTCATGCGTGCTGTCCTTGGTCATGACGAACAACAGCATCCTGCATGATTTCAGGGCTTCATCAATTTGAATATCCCATTCACGGCCTGCTTTCAGGTCATCTTTATCGAACCAAGCCTGGAATACCTGGTGTCCCGCCTTCAAGTTTATTGGCAAGCTTGCGCGCAAAATCTAGCGCATCGGCATTAGAGTAGCTGATAAAACAGTGATCGGTCATGGGTGTCCCCTGGGCATTTGGGTAGAAGGAACGATAAGTAGCCCCATTATATACGAACTTGTTCATTCCCTTTCTTTCAACAACCTTATTCTTTTCTTCACAAACCCTTTACAAACGCGGCGGTATCCTTTGGACAGAGTAACAGCAAGACAAACATTGAAAATTATATAAAAGGAGTAACAAAATGAAAAAGACACTTTGGATCGTTGTACTGGTAATCTTGGCGCTGGGCGCTGTGGGTGTGGGTGTAGTCGCTGCGCAGAGTGGACAGCAACCGTATGGCCAACGGGGTACCGTTGATGGCGTTGGTCCCATGCACGATTACATGGAACAGGCCATGGCTGACGCTGTCGGCTTGAGCCTGGACGAGTTCGAAGCCCGTCACGATGCTGGCGAGACCTTCTACCAGATCGCACTGGCGAAGGTTTCAGCGCCGAAGAAATTCCCGCTCTGATGCAGGCTGCGCGTGCCAAGGCGCTGGATGCGGCTGCAGCGGCTGGCGTCATCACGCAGGATCAGGCCGACTGGATGGGTTCGCGCGGTTTCGGTCGCGGCGGCATGATGAACGGCTATGGCTACGGGATGGCACCTGCCCGATGTTCGACGGCGATGGAATTCCCAGTGGACGGCCCGGCAGTTTGGTCCCCGGCCAGGGGATGATGGGCGGCGGACGCGGTGGTCGCTGGCAGCAGGCTCCGGCACAGTAAGGCAGCCAGTACTAAACCGACATTTGTGATTGATGACAGGGCAGAGTCACTGCCCTGTTTTTCTTTAAGAGAGTGTTTTGATATTCATATTCACCGGGGACCCCCAAAGGGGACGATGTAAACGGGGATGAACATTGATTTTGTCAGCATTTTGCGCATTCATCTGGGCCAAATTACGTTTATCTTTGTTCATCTCTGGTGAAAATTCGGATTTTCCCTGGCCCGGCCACCGTTCGTGCCGCGAGCACGCCGGTGCGAGACGGCAGGACGGGCAAAACACTTTCTAAAGGTGCGGAGTACAAATCCTAGGGATTGTATATCCAAAGTCGGGAGACTTTGGAGTCCAACGTTTTTTCTTGATGGTTGTATACTTGTGTCCTATGCCACATAAGTCATTTGGTGAACTTTATGCAAAGGTCGACAAGGTAACGGTCAACTCCCTGTTAGCCTTTCGCCAAGCGCATCCCGTCCGGAGCCTGGAACTGCACGGTGTGCAATGGGAGTATCTTGCTCTCGGCGATGGCCTCGAGACGATCTTGTTCCTGCACGGCATGACCGGCGCCTACGACATCTGGTGGCAGCAGATGGAAGCACTGCAAGACAGGTATCGTGTCATCTCGGTCACCTATCCGGCGGCGAACAGCCTGGAGGAGATGGAGCAGGCTGTGATGGCCATCCTCGCTGCGGAGGGAGTGGAACATTTCTACATGGTCGGCAGTTCGCTGGGCGGCTACTTTGCCCAGTTCCTGGCCGCCCGTCATCCTGACAGAATTCTGAGTGTGGTCTTTGCCAATACCTTTCCGCCCAACGACATCCTGGCTGAGAAGAACAAGACCATCGGAACGTTGCTGCCTTACCTGCCCGAATGGCTGGTGATGAACTTCTTGAGCGGCAGCATGCGTGAGAGTGTCTATCCGGCGTCGGGGAATTCGGAATTGGTGCTGGCCTTTGGTCTGGAGCAGACCTACGGACGCATGAGCAAAGCGCAGGTGCTGGGGCGTTATCGCTGCGTGGTCGAACCGTTCGATGCGCCGGATATGGCGGCATTGGGTATTCCCGTAATGATCATCGAAGCAGATAACGACCCGCTGGTTGAAAAAGCCTTGCGCGAGCAGTTGAAGGAAACCTATCCGACTGCGCAGGTCGTCACCTTGAGCAACGGGCATTTCCCATACCTGAGTATGCCCGCTGAATATACGGGTTATCTGGAAACGTTTTTTAGTGGAATTATGTTACCTTAAATTCAGGGAGAACCAAGAAGGTTGACTTGTTCTGAAACCTGTTGAGCATCGATTTTGGCCACAGAAGTCACAGGGACACTGAGAAAACCAGAAAAGAACCCCCGTAACTCGGTGACTCTGTGGCGAACGTATTTGAACTTAAGCCCAACCCATCAGCCTCGCAAAACTGGCTGTCAGGAACGTGACGATAAAGGCTGTTCCCAGCGTGATGACCACGCTCAATGTGGCCCACTTGTACGACTTGGTTTCCTTGTAAATCGTCATGATGGTGGTGGCGCAGGGGTTGTGTAGTAACGCGAACAGCATCAGGTTGACGGCGGTCAGCATTGTCCAACCATGTTGCCCTACTAGCAGTGTATGCAGTTCGGTCAAGCCGGGGATATCGGTCATCATGCCGACGCCCAAATACATCATCATCATGGTTGGGACAACGATCTCGTTGGCGGGGATAGCGATGATGTAGGCCAGCAGGATGACACCGTCTAGCCCTAGGAGCAGGCCGAAAGGATTCAGGAAATTGGCGATATACTGTGCCAGGCTGGTTCCTCCAACGAAAATATTGCCCAGAATCCAGATGACTGCACCAGCAGGGGCGGCGGTTAGAATAGCGCGCCACAGCACGAAGATTGTGCGGTCGATCAATGAAGTGTATAGGATCTGTCCGATCTTGGGGCGGCGATAAGGTGGCAGTTCCAGTGTGAATGCTGATGCCTCTCCCTTGAGAATAGTTCTCGAGAGCGCCCATGAAACGACCAATGTGAAGAAAACGCCGATCAGGACCACGCCGACAACTGATCCCGCTGCTGCAAAGGAAGCAAAGGCTGGGGGAAAGGCAGCCGCCACGAAAATGGTGGCAAGCATAATCAGCGTTGGGAAGCGTCCGTTGCAGGGTACGAAGTTGTTGGTCAAGATGGCGATCAATCGTTCGCGGGGCGAGTCGATCACACGCGTTGCAATAACCCCGGCAGCGTTACAGCCGAAGCCCATTGCCATTGTCAGGGATTGCTTTCCGTGTGCTCCAGCCTTCTTGAACATCCAGTCCAGGTTGAAGGCTACACGGGGTAGGTAGCCCAGGTCTTCTAGGATGGTGAACATCGGGAAGAAGATGGCCATCGGCGGCAGCATGACCGAGATGACCCAGGCCAGCCCGCGATATATGCCATGCCAGATGAACCCGGTGATCCACCAGGGGATTCCCCAGTTTGTGAACAGTGTTGCAGCTTTATCTTCGACCCAGAATAATGCGGTGGCGATCATTTGCGATGGGACGTTTGCTCCCTGAATCGTCAGCCAAAAAACCAAGCCTAACAGTAACAAC
Organism: uncultured Chloroflexia bacterium; assembly: GCA_963785535.1. Classification (GTDB taxonomy): domain Bacteria; phylum Chloroflexota; class Anaerolineae; order Anaerolineales; family Villigracilaceae; genus JAABUE01. The sequence continues at coordinate 26,878 of CAWAVQ010000039.1, forward strand.
ATGATTGGCAGGCCAAAAATTGGGGAGGTGACCAGCCTATCGATTTTCTGGTCGAGATCATACTTTTTCTCTTTGGCAGTCTTGACCGCTCGTTGTGCAATCGTTTCGGCTTCGGAGTAGAGCGATTTTACGATCTCATCTCGGAAACCGGTGGAAAGCGTTCCACGTAGGGCCTCGGCTTTTGCGAGGATGTCATTGGGCTGGATATCTATTGTCATAATTATTGTCTTCCTTCCAGCGCCATCTTGCGACTGAAGCGTGTGTCTGCGGCCTGTTGGCGCGCAACGCGTTGGACAAGTTCGCCGGACATCAGAGCTTGTTGCACTTTGGAGTCGCCGTCGAGCAGGCGGATGGCCAGCCAGCGGGCGTTCGGAACGCCGGGCGCCATTTGCTCAATCATGGGGGCCAGTTCGCTGACGGCACGCTGGAACTCTGGTGTGCCTTCTACGCGCTTGGGCTTTGTTGCGATTACCCCTTCGATCACATCCGCGACGGCGCCCAACAGGGTATGGATGCCTTCGCCCGAACGGGCTACGATAGGGATGGCAGGGATACCAAGATCTCGGCTAAGCGAACGCGAGTCCACTTCCAAACCCTTGCGTTTTGCTTCGTCCATGAGATTCAACGCGACGACCACGCGGTCTGTAATTTCCATGACCTGCATGACCAGGTTCAGGTTGCGTTCAAGCGCGGTGGCATCGGTCACAACGATGGTGCAATCGGGCTGGCCGAAGAGGATGAAATCGCGTGCCACTTCCTCGTCTTGTGAGGCAGAGAGCAGTGAGTACGTGCCTGGCAGGTCTACCAGTTTGTAATTGACGTTGTTGAACTGGTAGCCGCCCTCGGCGCGCGTGACCGTTTTGCCAGGCCAGTTGCCGGTATGTTGCTTGAGGCCGGTCAGTGCGTTGAAAAGCGTGGATTTGCCGGTGTTGGGGTTACCTGCCAGTGCGACCACACGGTTGAATTTGTCTACGTTGATGCCCATCTGCTCCAGTTGTGTAAAGGCCGGGCAGGTTTCGCAGTGCTCGGTAGGGAGTTGTTTTTTGTCAGTCATAATTTTCCTTGAAGCGGAGTCCAACGACTCCGGTCGTTGGTGCAAAGTCAGGAGACTTTGCACTCCGAGTAATTAGATGATTTTTGGAAAGAACCTTCCAGTTCGTTGCATGTATTCGCGATATTCATCGCCGAACTTTTCGATCAGATGCGCTTCCTCGTTAGGCAAGCGCAAAGTGAGTAGAACGAGTGCCAGCACTGCCATAAAGGCAATGAACCAACTGTCGGCCATCAGCGCAAATGACAGAAAGAACAACGTTCCAAAGCTATAAAGTGGATGCCGTATCCAGCGATATGGGCCGCTTGTGGACAATTTATGTTCGCTGCGTGTAGCGACAGTCGGCGAAATGCCTGTATCAATGTTTATGAACATCCAATAAATCAGAAAGATACAACTGATACCGATCCCTGCACCTAACCAGCGTAGCCATTCTGGCAAACCAACATTTGACCAGGCCAGCAGCGGTGGGTAGATGAGATAGCCAATCATGCTCAGCCACAAGACTAAGCCGCCCATACGGAGCATCAGGATCATGGCGACGCCTTCATCTTTCCATGAGACTTTCTCGCCAGAGTCTTTGTCTGCTTTGCGGCGGAAGTATACAGAAATGCCCACGCCTGTAAAAAAGATGACGGCGGCAAGGATACGGAAGATGTTTTCGCTCATAATTACCTCTAAATTCATGTGTCGTTGCGAGGAGGGTGTTTATCCCGACGAAGCAATCCCCACCTTAAACAAAGAGATTGCTTCGCTGCGCTCGCAATGACATCAGCTTACGGGCCTCACCCAAATTTGTGCAGCCTGGTCATGGCGCAGGGCGATCAACGTGCCGCGCACGCGGTAGGCGCGTGGGTCACCAAAAAAGTTACCCAGTTCGGGATAGATTTGCGTGCCGGGCGTCAAACCTAAATCCAGGAAGCGGCGGCGGGTGAAGCCCTGCACTGCCTCGTCCAGCGTGATGATTTCGGCGCGCTGGTCGTGCTTTAGTTCGTTCAACGAAATCGTTCCGGCGGGCAGCACGGTTCCTTCAGGCAGCGGCGCTACATAAACATTGGCTGCCACAGCGGGAGCCAAACGATATTCGTTCTCGCCATCGCTCAGGATATAACGTTGAGGCGTACTTTCCAGGATGCGGATGGTTTGGCCGAGACGCAAACCTGCTGCCAGGATCTGTTCAAAGGCGATGGCGGGCTCATCCTCAAGATGCACGATTCGGGCAGGAAGATCAGCCTGCCACGCTGTGAGCGGCGTTGTCTCGTCCGACGGCAGTTTTCCATCCCGCGTTGGGATGGGGTCGCCGTGTGGATCATGCGACGGGTGCCCGAGTGCCGCATCCATCGCATCGAGTTCGGAATCTGTGATGCCATGCTCGCGGCGATGAGCCTCGCCGTGCACCTTTTCGAGCGGCATGCGGGCTTCGTCCGCCAGATAGCGTTCCCACAGGCGATGGGCGCGGACGATGTGCATGGCCCAACGTTCGCCTTCAGCGGTCAAATGGATTTCGGGACCACGCGACTCGATCAGCCCTTGGGATTCCATCGAGGCGATCAGAGTGGTCGTTTTAACGCGAGGCAGGTCGAGGCTTCCGGCCAGTGATTCGGGCGAAGCATGGCGACCACCCTGTTCGCGGTCAAGGAGATGCTTGAGGGCGTCTTCCATCTGTTCGCGCTGACGGGCGCTTCGCCAGTCCTTATAAAGAGCGAGCAGGCCAAAACGGGGGATAAAAAGATAAATGAGCAGGAGCGCCGCGAGGGCGTACCAGAAAATCATAGGACCTCCACAAAGATTTTGGATGTGATAGCCAGACCGAGGACGATAGCGGGATGGCCGCTGACCGTGACGGTCAGGTTGTTGTCAAAGAATGAGTAAGCTATGACTTCAAGCTGTGCGCCGGGGATGAGACCGAGTTCGTCGAGATGGCGTAGCAGGGCGGGGTCTTCATCGTTGACGCGCAGGATGACAGCCTGTTGTGCCGGACGCAGGCTGGTAAGCGGACGGGTTTCGTCGCTGGGCATGACCAGGTCAGCATCCGGGATGGGGTCGCCATGTGGATCACGGTCCGGATGGCCGAGCGCAGCATCTATGCGGGCTTCGAAATCTTCCGAGATAACGTGTTCCAGACGACAGGCTTCGTCATGGACCTCGTCCCAGGTGTAGCCAAGGGACTGCGCCAGCCAGGCTTCGAGCAGACGGTGATGACGCAGCACTTCCAACGCGACTCGTTCGCCAGCGGGTGCGAGGGTCACGCCTTGGTGTTTGCGGTAATCCACCAGGGGCGGATTCAGAGCAGCCAGCTTTTGCACCATACCTGTGACCGAAGCAGGCTTGACGCCCAAGCGGGTTGCCAGGTCGTTGGTGCTGGCAGTCCCCCCGTTTTCAGTCAATTCGAAGATTTGTTTCAGGTAGTCCTGAATGGAGTTGGTGAGATGATCTCTTATCATTTTTGGCTAATCTATAATTTAGGTTTACCTAAATTATTGTAGCAAAGAGTAATAGCGGTGTCAAGTATTTCAGCTCACAAAAAAGAAAAGTTTCCCCTCTTGCTTCAAGAGGGGAAACTCATGTCAGATTGGCAATTCAGATGCGCACAGTGCCAGGTTTTGGCGTTGGGTTGTTGTAACTATGGGCAGTAAGATTCGTAATACCACCTGCAGTGACAACACCGGATTGTGATGGATCTTTGAAGGTGTAAGTTCCGGGCATCAATTCCATGCCGTCAACAAAGGTTCTCCAGGCACCTGTGGAATATTGCGTGATGCAAGAACCGAACACTTGCCCAGTCTGGAAGTAGTAGTTGTCGATGCCAGATGAGGTGTTCACAACTGGGAGCAACTCCTGAGAAGTGTAGTTGTACGTTACTCTGAACTTGTACGCGCCGGAACGGGCGAACAGTGGTATGTCCATGTAGCCGGAGGTGTTCAGGTTACCCCAGTTGTACCAGTACCCACCGCCTTGATCGAGGGTGGCATTGCCATCGGTGATTGGAGTTCCTGCATGGTCATTCAGCCAGATGCGAAGGATCTCTGTATTCCAGGTGTAGTTAGAAGCGGTTAGTTGGGCAAGCAACTGCTCGACTGCGCCTTGATTCACTTCCATCCTGATCTTGGTGTAACCAGCGGGAATTTCAGAGAAGAGCTTTCCATCAGCATCTGTTTGACCGGGAAGCGTTGCTCCCCAACTGCCGCCGTATGCCGGGGTTGCCTTGGCGCCTGGAACACCGTTGCCATTTTCATCAAGAACCTTCAGTGCCACGTAGGATTTGTTGAAGGTGCATCCGCTAAAGGTAAGGTCGACGCGGTTGTCTGGTCGGAAGTTGAATTTGTAGGTGCCGGGCAACAGTTCCATGGATGGTTTGTTGAAGAAGGTTGAGTCGCCTGTACTGCCACCATAGGCAATTTGACCGGGGTAATCAAGCGTTACGTTGGTGGTTTGCCAGGTGAGCTGTGTGTCTGCATCCGGAACCGTCACGCTGACTTTCTGATCGGCAGTGGCTTTGTATTGCATCTCGAATGAATAGGTGCCGGGGAAGAGCTCCGCTGCTGATTCACCGGGAGCACTGGAGCCTGTCACACCGCCGGGGAACCACCAGGTCGTGTATGTGCTTCCATTGCCTCCGCGTGGGCTGCCGCCATCCAAGGGTGTGCCACCGCAGGTTTCCATGCGCAAGGTCAGCAGATTGGTATTGAATTCAAAGAGAGAGTTGGCTGAGACATCCTGCGTGATGACCTGAGTGGTGTTGTTGTAGCGCATCTCATAGGACATGGTGTTCTGGAAGCCATCCTGATAAACGAACAGGAGCCCATTCGAGGCTGTGCTTCCGGGGACGAACAATGTGCTGTAGTTCGAGCCATATCCGCCGCGTGCTGTCCCGCCTGCGAGACCCTGGCCTGCATGGTCTTTGAGGCTCAAAATGATCACGCTCTTGGTGATACCGCAACCGCTAACGTTGAACTGTGTCTGGTTATTACCGAATCTGAACGTGTAGTTGTAGGGCAGCAGTTCCATCGGGCTGGTAAAAGTCTTCCAGCCGCTGGCGTAATACTGGATCGTGCCAGGATATTGCAGCGCTACAGTGGTTGTGTTGTAGACCAACGGATTGGTCGAGTGATATCCACATTGGAGCGTTGTTCGGTTTGACCGGCCCAGGTCATCCGGAAGGAATATGTTCCGGGGAGCAATTCAAAGGTTGCGCTGCCATTTGAGTCTGTGGTCCCGAAGGTTTTCCAGCCGGAGGCGTAGTACTTGACCAAACCACCTTCTAAACCTGTGCCGTCACATTGTTCCAACTTGACTTCCATGTTGTTGGTTTGAAATTCCAAAGGGTTTGTATCTGAGATATTGATGTTGGATTTTTGCTGGGTGTAGCCGGCCCAGGTCATCCGGAAGGAATATGTGCCAGGGAGGAGTTGCAGTTTGGCTTCGCCAGTTGTATGTTGTAGTGCCGAAATCTTTCCAGCCAGAGGCGTAGTACTGAACGACACCGCCTTCAATGGGATCATTATTGGAGTCTTTGAAGTTGACCACCATTTCAGTCGTTACGAAAGGAAGCGGGTTTGTGTTTTCTATGTTGATATTGGACTGTTGTTGTGTGTAACCTGCATAGCTCATGCGGAAAGAATAAGTACCAGGCAAAAGTTCCTTGCTGGCTTCACCACTTATATTTGTCGTGCCGAAATCTTTCCAACCCGAGGCATAGTACTGAACCACGCCACCTTCAATGGGATGTCCGTGGGAGTCATTGAAGGTCACGAGCATGTTTGTCGTCGTGTACACCAAAGGTTTATTCGCATCATTGGAAATATCAATGTTCGATTTCTGTTGTGTGTAGCCTGCATAGGTCATGCGGAAGGAATAGGTGGCAGGCAGGAGGTCCGGTCCGATAGCAACCCCACTGTTATCGGTGGTGCCAAAGGGTTTCCAACCGGAAGCATAGTATTGCACCACACCACCCTCGATGGGAGCGCCACCGGATTCTTCAAGTACAACGCTCATCACTGTCGTTGACGGTTTGGAAGTTAACCGGGTTGGTGGTGGAGATATCGACGTTGGATTGCTGCTCTGTAGCACCGGCATAGGTCATGCGGAAGGAGTAGGTGCCGGGTAGTAATTCCACGTGAGGTGTATCCCCGGTTGCATCTGTGGTGCCCAGGTCTTTCCAACCGGATGCGTAGAATTGTGCAACGCCGCCTGCGATTCCATCGTTCGGCATAGGTCTTTTGCTGCAGTTGGGCATAGACGCTCAAGGTCTGGAAGTCAAGCGGGTTCTCCGTCATGATATTGATATTCGACTGTTGTTGTGTGTAGCCCTTCCAATGCATGCGGAAAGAGTAGGAGCCAGGGAGAAGTTCCATCGTAGCATCCCCAGACACATCGGTCAGGCCGCCGCCGAAGGTCTTCCATCCAGAGGCATAGTAATCAACACCGCCACCAGCCAATGCTACATTCTGTGAATCCCGGAAGTGAACCACCATCGGATAGGTCTGGAATATCACGGGGTTGGTTGTTGCGATATTGACATTCGACTGCTGTTGTGTATAGCCTTTCCAATGCATGCGGAAGGAGTAGGAGCCGGGAAGAAGTTCCATTGAAGCGTCCCCAGACGCATCGGTCAAGCCGGAACCGAAGGTTTTCCATCCAGAGGCGTAGTATTGGACACCTCCGTCAGCCAGCGGTGTGCTGATGGAATCCTGGAAATGAACCACCGCAGGAAGGGTCTGGAAGATGATTGGATTGGTAGTGGCAATATTGATGTTCGACTGCTGTTGTGTGAAGCCAGCGTAGGACATTCTGAAGGAGTATGTGGCGGGGGCACCTGGTATGGCAAAGCTCAATGTGCCGTTTGATGGTGTAGTGCCAATGGTTTTCCAACCGCTCTTGTAATATTGGGCAACGCCATCGGCGAGACCGTTTCCATTTGAGTCCAGAAGCTTGACCACTGTCAGGCTGTACGTGCAAATGTCGCCTGTGCAATCGACCTCATCGAGAATATAAGTTTCCGTGCCAATCTTGACCACCACGTCATAGTAATTTTTGAGCAGGACCAAGGTGGTCGAGTTATTTTGATAGGTGCGATTATCCACATCGCCACCTGTGGCCGAATTTGCCATGCCATCATCGGTTTTGACGTAGGTGTGAACACCTGTTTTGCCCGGGAAGTTCAGTGTGAAGGTGGCGACGATATTGTCAATTGTACAGGTTATGCCAGTGCAGTTGACGCTTTCATAGATATTCGCTTGCGCGCCCTTGACTACCTTGACATCATACGTGCCTTTAAGCAGGACGAGTGAAGTCGTGTTGTTCTTGTATGTGCGATTATCTACATCTCCTCCACCGAAGCCTGCAACACCATCATCCGTTTTGACATAGGTATGGACGCCGCTAATTCCTGGGAAGTTACCGTCAATGTGGAGACGATGTCTTCGAGCACACAATCGCCGGCACTGCAATCCACATCGTAGGTATTCTGTTGTGCGCCTTTGACAACAGTCACTTTGTAAGTGCTTTGAGCACGGCCAGTGAGGTTGTGTTGTCCTTGTAGGTGCGGTTGTCAACATCTCCGCCACCAGTGGTTTTGACGTAAGTATGGACACCCGAAATGCCAGGGAAGTTGACGGTCATAGTGGCGACGATACCATCGAGCGTGCAATCGCCAGCACTGCAGTCGACATCATAAGTATTTTGCTGTGCACCTTTGACGACGGTCACTTTATAGGCTGCTTTGAGCACCGCCAGCGATGTTGAATTGTTCTTGTATGTACGGTTGTCGACATCTCCGCCGCCGATGGTTTTGACGTAGGTATGAACACCGCTGATGTCTGGGGAAGTTGACTGTCATGGTGGCAACAATGCCACTGAGCGTGCAATCACCTGCGCTGCAATCTAAATCATAGGTATTCTGTTGTGCGCCTTTGACCACGATTACTTTGTAAGATGCTTTGAGTACTACAAGGGAAGTCGCATTGTCCTTGTAAGTGCGATTCATCGACATCTACCACCATCAGTTGTTTTAACGTAGGTGTGAACACTGCTGATGCCGGGGAAGTTGACTGTCATGGTGGCAACGATGCCATCCACTGTCTTGTTAGCAATGAGGATAACGTTATCAATGATCTTGGTTTGTGCGCCTTTGACCACGACTACGTCATAGACGCCATTGGGAACATCCGTAAAGACGGCAGCATTGTTCTTATAGGTCAGTTGCTTGACAAGCGTCCCATTGGCAGTGCCTGCAACGCCATCGGTCTTCTTGACGTAAGTATGGACGCTGCTGATGCCGGGGAAGTTGACAGTCAATGTTCCGCTATTCATCGTGCAGCCACTGATGGCAACATCGCTTACAGTCAATGTGTCGAATTTGAACGTGTAAGTGCCGGGTAGAAGATCCATGGTGGGCTTGTTGAAGTTTGCCCAACCAAGTTGGTGGTACTGAATCACACCAGTGTAGTCAAAAGTGACCACCGTTGTAGTGAATGGAACAGCCTGAGACGCCCCCGCTACTGCTACATTCGAGAAAGTTTGACGGCCGTTGTTATAGGTCATCTCGAAAGTGTAATTTCCTGGGAGGAGTTCCCGGGTGACGTTTCCGCTAACTGTCGTACCGTAAGTCTGCCAGCCAACCTGATAGTAGCGAACACTCCCGCCGTCAAGACCACCATCTGCGCAAGTCGCGAGCCGTACGGTCGTTGTGGTTGTTACAAAGGCGACTTCGTGGGAAGCGCCCGCGGGGACATCATGATTGGAGATGGTTTGGCGACCGTTGTTGAAGGTCATTTCAAAGGTGTAGCTGCCAGGTAGCAGTTCTTTGGTTGAATTCGAAGTGCCGAAATCCTGCCAGCCAACTTGATGGTAGCGGACTGTACCGCCGGAACCAAGGGATGTGCCCCCCAAATCCTTCAAAGAAACGGTTGTGGGTACTGTTGCGAAGGGCACTTCATGAGATGCATCAGCTGGAACTGTATAGTTTGAGAATGTTTGACGACCGTTGTTATAGGTCATCTCGAAGGTGTAATCGCCAGGTAACAATTCTTTAGTTGAATTCGATGTACCGAAATCCTGCCAGCCAACTTGATGATAACGGACTGCACCATCGGAACCCAGGGACGTGCCATTCGAATCCTTCAGAGCAACCGTGGTTGTTACGGTTGTGAAGAGTACTTCATGAGACGGATTTGGCGGAACGGTGTAGTTTGAGTAGGTCTGCTTGCCGTTGTTATAGGTCATCTCGAAGGTGTAATCGCCGGGTAACAATTCCTTTGATGAGTTGGAAACACCAAAGTCCTGCCAGCCAACTTGATGGTAACGGACTGCACCATCGGAACCCAGGGAGATGCCATCTGAATCCTTCAAAGCGACTGTGGTCGTTACCGTTGTGAAAGCAACTTCATGGGAAGCGCCTGCGGGGATATTATGGTTGGAGAAGGTCTGGCGGCCGTTGTTGAAGGTCATTTCAAAAGTGTAGCTGCCAGGTAGCAGTTCTTTCGCTGAATTCGAGGTGCCAAAATCCTGCCAGCCAACTTGATGATAACGGACTGTGCCAGTGGTACCGAGGGAAGTGTCTCCCGAGTCCTTCAGCGAAACGGTAGTAGTTACCGTTGTAAAAGTGACTGGGTTCGTGCTGGACGGAACATTTGAGAGGGTTTGACGCCCATTGTTGTAGGTCATCTCGTAGGTGACGGATGTGGCGGAGGTTGTAACCTCGAAAACACCCGTCGAGATTTCAGTTGCAGTGTGCCACGCTCCATCGTGGTATCTTAGCGCCCCACCAGTGAGCAGAGTGCCTTCACTGTTCTGGAGTTGGACGGTGATCGTCTCATCCGCTGAAACATTTCCCACTTGTAATGCAGTCAGCATGAACAATAGGGTGATCATTACGCCAAAATATTTAATCGTTTTCATTTTTTTCTCCTCTTGTAGAAAATAAGAGACTCATTTGCTGTGAAGGAAAAGCATAGTCGCCATAAAAAAAATTCTGTTTGATTGTCCGCCTCCTTTGCGTGATAATAGAAATTAAAACCGGCCATTTTTGGCCGGTTTCGCTATTGGCTTCTCAAAGACCTTCCCCTGATCAGATTATTGTTGGCGGTACTTCAGGTGAAGCGACCTAATTCGATCTTTGGATCATCGCCTCCATGGGTTTTGTGTATTCGATTGTTCCTGTACCATTAAAGATATTCCCAATTAACGTATATCTTCTCGATGTTGAATATATACCAAAAGATATTTGCAATCCTTTGCAATTTTTTAGGATTTATTATGGTAATGTTACAAGCTCAAAGGTCAATCTTCGATTTACGCTTCCAAAATTTGTGCAAATCGATTAAATTGTCCCCGCACCACTAAAAAAATCCCCACTTACCCTAATATTTTCACTTCGTTATTTTTCATTACCAGTAGATCACGAAAAAGCTGGTAGAAGCCCGAAATTAGGGGAGTACTGGTTATAAGGATTTTTTTAGATTACAAGAAATTTTTTGATTTCGCGCAGAATGGAGCACTGGTTCTTCTTGAGCACAGAGTCACTTTCGAAAACGGAAGCAGCTATTCGGTCCGCAACGAGACGGGTTGCTTCGATAGATGTCTTTGATGTAAGGCTTTTACCATTGAGCATTTTCTATCAAAAGTTTTGTAGCAGATTCGGCGTCCAATGGGTATGCGTAATAGTACCCCTGTACGTATTCGCAATCGATCGATTGCAGAAATGGTACTTGATCAGCCTTTTCAACTCCCTCTGCGATCAGGATCAACCCTAACTGGTTTGCAAGTGCTTTTAATATTTCGATGATTCTTAGATTTTCTTCATTGACGCCAATCATTTTGATAAATGAACGGTCTATTTTCAACGCGTCAATTGGGAATCGAGCTAGATAATTCAATGCCGAATAGCCAGTACCAAAGTCGTCAAGACTGATTTGAATGCCCAACGAATGCAAATTTTTTAGAACGGTAACAACTAACTCGTCATTCGTTGCGCTAACTTGTTCGGTGATTTCTAGCCATAACCGACTTGGTTCCAGTTTCGTTTCTTGAAGCAACTCCTCAATATTACTGACCAGGTTAGGATGTTTGATATTCTTTGCGGAAAGATTTACAGCAACAAAAGGATAAGAATTGTCTGGATACAGCTTTTGCCACTCAACAGCCTGTTGACATGCTTTTTTGAGTACCCATTGGTCAGTGGTGTATACAAGACCTGCCGTGTCTATGGCGGCCATGAATTCACCTGGGGCCAAAATGCCCTGATCGGGGGTGTACCAGCGTAAGAGCGCTTCATATCCGACGAGACGACCGGTTTGCAATGAGATAATGGGTTGATAGTGCAATCGGAATTCTTTTTGAAGTGCACCCCGCCGCAGAGCTGTTCCCATTTTCATGCGTTTCAATACGCGATCATGCATGGCTTTGTCATAGATTTCAACGCAATTTTTACCTGACTCTTTGGCCTGGTACATTGCCATATCAGCATCCCTGAGAATGTCTTCAGAATATTCATATGAATTTGAGCCCACAGCGATGCCAATGCTCACGGTGATATATATCTCTTTCCCACTGATATTAAATGGTCTTGCGAGAATTTCCTTGAGACGCTCCGCAACGGTTATCGCAAACTGATTAGCTTTGATATTGTCGAAAAGTATAGCAAATTCATCACCACCAAAGCGAGCAATCACTGTATTCTGTGCGACTAAATCGATATGTCGTACATTGTGCCTCAATCTCTCAGCCATCGCGACCAGGAGTTGGTCTCCGATTGCGTGACCGAGACTATCGTTGACAATTTTAAAATCATCAATATCGAAGAATAGAACAGCAAATTTGTTTTCCGGTTTTTCCTTTGACTGGGCGATTAAGTAACGAAGCCTGTCAAGAAACATGTTACGATTTGGCAGGTCGGTCAATGAGTCGTGCGTTGAACTGTGTAGCAACAACCCCTCAACGCGATTCCGTTAAATCGACATTGCAACCTGATTGCTGACAGCCAAAACCAATTGCAGATCACTATTGTAAAAAGGGGTTGAAGATTTCCTGGATTTCCTCGCAAATATGAGCGCTACAACAATCCCTTCGATCAAGACCGGCACGAGCAACATCAATTGAACCGGTTGTATAGCGCTTTTCTTAACCGTTTCGTCGGGTTCTTCTTTTGGATTTGAAAATATGGTAGCAGATTGATTTTCAATGATCTTTTGCGCCAGCGCGACGGGGAGCCCTTTTTCTTCCAGGTTTTCAAATTGGTCCGCCAGTATGATCTGACATGCCTCGGCCCCAATCATGCGTTTGATCAATTCAGAAATCTCAATGAGCGCATTGTTTAAGTCTGGCACATTGACAAGTCTTTGACCGACATCATGCAGGAGAACACCGTAATGATCGATGGATTCTAAAATTAACTCGCTTGTTACTTTGGTTCTTGCCTGACGGGCAAAGCCTTTGAGATCCGACTGCGATTCAGGCTGAATAATTGTGATGATACAGAAGCCAATACGGATCTGGTCTTCGTGTTGCAATGCCTGGGTGGTATATATCCGCTTTCCATTGATGAAAGTGCCATTTGTACTTTCAAGGTCCTGAATTGTTACTGTGTTTTCGGTTTGATCGTAATAAATTTCAGCGTGAAAGCCCGAAGCGGCATTATCGGACAGGACGACGTCGCTGCTACTATCCCTCCCAAGCAGGTTTTTTCCTGGTTTCAAAATATATTCTTGTAGTTCTTGGTTGCTGGACCGAATAATTAGAAACCACACCTTTTTATCAATCATATTTTCCATACCTTCACCACGCTTGATTTAAGTATACAAGGTGGTTCGTCAAAATATGTATGTCAACTCCATTGTAATTCATAATGATCGTTGTACTTCGCTTTGATGTGCATTTTATGAATCAAACCCTAGCCCGGTCGCATCTAACAATTTCAGCCAGAGATTTCGTTTCCCTTGATTCCGATCTGCCCGATCCATGGACCAGCGTGTCAGGTTGACAATTGCCGAGCGCACGGGCTCAGGCGGGAAGGGAAGCGGTTTCTCACGTACCATTTTCAAGCGTGTACGTTCGTTGTCCGCGCCGTTCAACAAATCCGACATCACTTGCGCGCCGAAGCGTGAAGCGCCCACCCCCAGTCCAGTATAGCCAACCGCATAAGCCAGCTTCCCGTCAAAAGCCTGTCCCCAGAAAGCGTTAAATCGCGAGCAAGTGTCGATGGCGCCCCCCCAGGCATGCGTAAAACGGATTCCTTCCAATTGCGGGAAGGTCTGGAAGAAATGGTCCGCCAGCCGCGCAAAAAACTCGTGGTTTATTTCCCGATTGGAACCAAATCCGTTATTCCAATAATAGACTGCATCATAGCCGCCCCACAAAATGCGCCCGTCCACGCTGGTGCGGTAGTAGTGAAATTGGTTGCCCGCATCACCCACGCCCATGCGCTTTTCCCAACCGATGGAGTTGCGCTGCGCATTGGTCAACGGCTCGGTCATCAACGCATAATCGTAGACCGGTACGATGTAATATTTCAGGCGCTTTAACAATGGAGGAAAAGCGTTCGTTGCCAGAGCGACTTTCTTGGCCTCAACCTGTCCGTACTGTGTGCTAACGATGATTCCACTCGCTTCTTCACGCAGACCTGTGGCCTGCGTCCGTTCGAATAGGCGGACTCCATTCTCCAGACAAGCTCGCCTCAAACCCCAGGCCAGTTGTGCCGGATTAAGCAGCACGGGACCGGGGTCGTACAGACCACCCAGATACGTAGGCGAATTGACCAGTGCGCGGGTCTGCTCCTGATCGAACCATTGCAAATCGAGACCATAGGATATGGCTGCCTCTAACCCGCTACGCAATTCTTCCACCTGATAAGGTTCGGTGGCAACCACCATCTCGCCGGTGCGTTGGAAGTCGCACTCGATTCGGTAACGTTTGACTGTTTCCTCGATGGCATCCAGGTTTTCGTAGCCCATCTTCACCAGCGTGGGGAGTTCGTCGGGCCAGCGTTCGAGTCCGTTTTCGAAGGTATGGGTGAGACAGTGATCTGTGAAGCCACCGTTACGTCCGCTGGCGCCACTCGCCACTTCGCCAGCTTCGACCAGAACCACATCCAGAGCTGGATCAGATTCCTTCGCAAGCAGAGCAGACCAAAGTCCGGTAAAGCCCGCGCCAATCACGCACAGATCCGTAGTGATGGATCCGGTCAGCGCAGAAACTGGCTCGGGGCGATTCTCGTTGTCCAACCAAAAAGGAACGGGTTTGGCATCTGCCAGGGATTTCAAGATTTCAGGATGAGGGGTGTGGGCAAAAGGCATGGTCGACTCCAGAGAAAGGTTCGCTTGAAACCACTTTATATCAAAATAGACAGGGGTGCAAGGCACTCTCGGCTTGTTTTTCGAATATCAAAAAGACGCTAAATAAGAGTAACAAAATGCAATTTTCTCCGTCATGTATAAGGGAGAAAGGTAATACTATGGAACAGTCACGTACATTGATAATTGTAGATACGCTGGATATCGTCTCTCTTGATTTTCGTCAAACGCTGGACAACGCCGGCTATGCCACTGAGCTTATTATTGACAGTCAAGTGACCCTTGACCAGATTGCTTATATCAAACCTGACGTCATTTTCTTACACCTTGACTTGCCCGTTGTCTCCGGAACAACACTATATCAAGCTCTACAAAACGATGCCAAATTGAAAAACATTCCCGTCGTTGCGCTGGCCGCTTATAAAGAAGTAGCTAACAAGCTGTTTTCTTCTGCAGATGTCGTATTATTGAGACCTGTCAATCATGAACGTCTGGCCAACCTGCTCTCTTTGCTGTGCTCGATTGATAAGCCAATAGACCAAACTCCCTGGGATGCACTGACCGGATTTTACACCCCATCCTTCTTTACCGCACGTTTAAATCAGGCGATCAAAAAATCTCATCGAAATGGACAGCATGATTTCATTGTTTTTTCGATCAATCTGGACCAATTGATGAAATACGAAAAGAAGTTTGGAAAGGAATATCGACAGCAAATTTTACAGGGGATAGCGAAAGTCTTGAAGAGAGTCTTGAGACCCACCGATATCGTCTCTCGTTTCGACTCCGATCAATTCCTGGTTCTTATTGAAGACAGGGTTGACCGCTTTGCCCCTGCCTCGATTGCAGAACGAATGCAATTCGAATTCGATGAATTCCTAACCAACTCTGGTTTAAAGAACCGTATCAAAATTGGGATCGGTGTTCTTTATTGTGCGTCAGAATATGAAACGACGGAAGAAGTATTGCGCGATACGCAACTTGCGCTACAGATGGCAAAACGGGACAAGCACAGTACATATAAAATCTACGAACGTGAAGTTCTCTCTCACCAGTCTGCGGGGATGCATTCTTTGGCTGAGGTGTGAGGCAGTGGGAAATGCGAAACAGCCCGTGTTTTCACGGGCTGTTTTTTTATACGCACAGGTTGTTGAAAGAATTGACCATCGTGGATGATTTTATCCTACCCCAAACTCTTTGATGTATTTTCTTGATAGGATAACTCTGAACTGTACCCTGTCCTGTTTAATCCGAAGCTGCTAAGCACAAATTCCAGCAAGGGCAGGAATTTTGTAACTTTCTTTGCCCGTATCACCCAATCCCATAGCGGTTCGAATTTTTTCCAGCCGCCTGTGTAGGCTAGATGCCTGATGATATTTATCGGTTGGTTATAAACGAAACTCGAGCGAAAAATGTTGCTCCATTTGTAAAATTCGTCATAGGCGTGCCAGTAACCGGTCTCCAGGGTTTCAGGTGTCATTTTCATTGGGCTGAAAACGGTATGGCGGGTGTCATACATATCCCAGTTCGAAGTGAGCATTCGCCTTTCGCGTGTCATATTCTCATGCAAAACCGTGCCTGGATAGGGAGTCAGGATATGGAAGGTTGCGGTTTCTATCCCTTGTTGGATAGCCCACTCAACAGTCCGGTCAAAGACCGTATGATCATCCTCGTCCATTCCAAACACAAAACTTGCGTTGACCATCACTCCCAGATCGTGCAATCGCCGAATTGCCTGCATGTAATCTCGATTCAAGTTTTGATATTTATGCTGTAGTTTCAAGTTGTTTGGATTAAGTGTTTCGAAGCCAACGAACAGGCTTCGTAACCCAGATGCAACTGCTTTTTCCATCAATCCCAGTTTCAAGATGGAACCCACTGTTCCAGCCGCCTGCCATAGACGATCCATGCCTCGCATCCCTTCGAATAGCTCGCTGGCAAAGTATGGATTGCCAAGCAGATGGTCATCCAGGAAATATAGATGCCTCCCAGGTAATGAGTCAATCTCTGCTAAAGCGCGATCCACTGTCAACGTATAAAAGGACTTCCCGCCCTTGAAAAAAGCCTCCTTGTAACAGAAATCGCAGTGATACGGGCAACCCCTTGAAACAACAATTGAATTTGGAACAAGGTACAAATTGCGCTTGATCAAATCTCGTTTTGGAAAGGGAACTTCTATCAAGGTTCTGGTCCGCGATCGATATTCTTTTTGCGGTTGCCCCGCCCGGTAATCACTCAAGAAGGCCGGCCAGATGTCTTCGCCCGGACCGATGAAGATCGTGTCGGCGTGTTGCGCTGCCTCTTCAGGTAAGGAGGTAACGTGCAAGCCTCCCAAACAGACGTAAGCTCCCTTGGCACGATATTGGTCAGCAATTTCGTATGCCCGATAGGCGGAAGTAATATAAACTTGGATCACAACCATATCCGGCTCATCATCCGTATTCAATGCTTCTACATGTTCATCAACAATGTTGACTTCATCGTTATCATCCAGGTAGGCTGCCAGAGTGGCCAGACCCAATGGGGGAAACAAGGAGTACTTTATTGGCCTCCAAAATGGGCTTTTGGCTTCTGTCAGTGCGGGCAGGATCATTTTGACCTTCATGTCTTCCTCCATGTTTGCCGGTAGTTCATCCAAGTGTAGGGGAAAAGATTTCAGAGGCTGTCAAATGGTGTCAAAAATTCTCATAATAAAATAGCCGCCCAAGGCGGCTAGGAGAAGACAATTAGGGGTATGTCGGTACTCTCAATTCTCCGGGTTGATAAGAACCATGTTACGCAGGTTTGAAAATACTAGATAGAAGCCGACAGCGGCCACAGCCCCACCCAGGAGCATAAAAATGACGTGCAAAATCTGGCCATCGCCTTTGATAATGGCATTTTCCGGGGTTTCGGATGGGTAAACCACGGTCACGGATTCGCCCACATCATAAGATGGGGGATTGGACGAATACGAAGAGGTAAATGTAACGCTTTGCCCG
Organism: uncultured Chloroflexia bacterium; assembly: GCA_963785535.1. Classification (GTDB taxonomy): domain Bacteria; phylum Chloroflexota; class Anaerolineae; order Anaerolineales; family Villigracilaceae; genus JAABUE01. The sequence goes on from CAWAVQ010000039.1 coordinate 44,196, forward strand.
CTCTCAGTTTCGAATTGCACCACAGGCGTATAGGTGCTGCCGTCACTGTCGTAGTGCTCTTGCAGGTCGACCACAATGCCCTGCGCTTCGACGCCCTGCTTTTCCAAGGCCCGCTGCCGATAGGTCAGGCCGGAGCCGATGGCGAAGAACAGCAGGCCTGCAAAGAAGAAAGCCGCCGGACCGATCATTTGTTTGTTGAAAAGGGCTTTCATGGTTCACCTTGGAATTTTGTTTTCACCCAGATGCCTGGAACAAAATGTGATGATGAGCAAGGAGTCCAAAGTCTCCCGACTTTGGAAAGACAACGACGGGAGTCGTTGGACTCCGTACTGAACGCTCCGGCATGACGATACAAAGATTTGATAAACTTTGTACTCCGGCACCTTTGTGGCTAGATTCCCTGTACAGGCGCAATGAAAAAGGCGATGGCGATAAAGTGTGCCAGTGCACCCAGAATGACAAATATATGCCAGACCTCATGAAAACCGAATTTGCCCGGCCAGAAGTTCATGATTTTGGTGATGTAAACAATGGCCCCAAGTGTATAGACCACGCCGCCGATTACCAACCAGGTCAGTGCCCAGGGCGGTAGCACGCGCAGCATCTCTCCGATGGCAGCGACGCACAGCCAGCCCATTACCAAATAAATCCCAGCGTTCAACCAGCGAGGCGCGTTGATGATGAAAATCTTGACTACGATCCCGATCAACGCCAGCGACCAGATGATCGCCAGCATGCCCCATTTCCAAAAGCCATCGAACATGAGGGCACAAAACGGCGTGTATGTCCCGGCGATGAGCAGGTAGATGGCGGAATGATCTAGCTTGCGCAGAACCTCTATCACCTTCGAGTTGGCTTTTACCATATGATACGCCGCGCTGGCTGCAAACAGCAATACCAGGCTGATGCCGTAAATGGCCAGGGCCAGGGTCTTGTCCAGGCTGCCCCAGCCGATGATCAGTAGAATAACCAATCCAATAAAGGCTGCAATCGCGGCGAAGAAATGGGTCAGTCCATTGACGGGTTCACGCAGTTTTTTGAGCATAAGTTCCCTTTCACTTTGTACCGATCAAGATTAACACCAGACTCGATTTTACTTCAATCTGTTCAACTTTGACTTCAAAACCCACCTCGGCAAAAGGTTCCTTCAACCTTTCGCTGATGATTTCTACGGGTTCGGACGGAGCCTGTCCGGTAACGCGGAATAACCCGGCTGCATAGCGTTCTATCAGGCTATTCCCGGTGATCCACGCAGCGGGCAGAACGATGAACCTGCCACCGTTTGTCAGTGTTCTATGCACCTCGAGCATGGTAGAGCGTTCGAAGATGTATTCGGTGGGAAAGGTCGAGAGGACGGTGTCAAAGGACTCGGCGGAGAAGGGCAGGGATTGTGCCAGTCCGCGCGCCAGATTGACTTGCGTATAACCATCGTGGTACAGGTGCCTTTTAGCGAGAAACCCCATTTGCCGGGATTCATCTAGACCAACGGCGAACAGGTTCAGGTCCAGCAAGATGCGTTGCAAATGCCCGGGACCATGACCGAGTTCCAGTATACGAGTTCCCTCCGATGAACGGGATCACGCTCTTGCCCCAGTCTTTCCAGCGACCCAGCGAAACCGCCCATGCCACTAGATCGTAGGTCCAGGCGAAGGAGTGATAAAGCAAATGAAAAAAGATGCGCAGAAAGCGGGTGAGCAGTTGCATAAGAATAAAACAAGGGTTTGACCGGTACCGGTCAAACCCTCAATTGTTTCGAGAAGTTGAAGCGCTAAGCTGCCTCTTCCGTTTCATCCTTTTTGCGGGAGGTAGCCTTTTTAACGCTTTCGACAGCTTCCTGACCCTTGGTTTTGGCGGTTGAAATGACTTCCTCACCCTTAGTCCTGGCGGTTGACATAACTTCCTCGCCCTTGGTCTTGGCAGTCGTTACTACTTCCTGCCCTTTGGTTTTCGCGGTGGATACAACTTCTGTACCACGCTCTTTGAGTTGCTGGGCCAGTTCGTCAGCACGGGCGCGCGCTTCGGCTGCAGTGGCTTCGGCCTTGGCAAGCGCCTCTTCAGCAGTCACTTGAGCTTTGTCACGCAACTCGATGCTCTTATCTTTGATAATGGCGCGCGTCTCCTCGCCAGATTGCGGAGCCATAAGCAGTGCAACGACTGCGCCGGTGAGACCGCCAACTAAGAAACCTACTAGGAATGCTCCAAATTCATCTTTATCAGACATTTCATTTATCTCCTTTCATGGGGATAGTTATTTTTTCTTTACGCCTAATAATTCTAACATACGTTGCATACCAGCCAAATAGCCGTTCAGCTTGATGACCGGTTCGACTACATTCTCCCCCAAAAATTCTGCTGTGCCGCGCAAGTGATTGACTGTCTCGTTGGTGGCGTCCAGGATGGGACGCACTTCGTTCTGCAGCAAGTTGATCAGGCTGGCGAACTGTACGATCAAAACGACCAGCGCTACGCCGATCAACAGCGACTCAAGCGCCATGAAGATGATGAAAATATCACGAATCTTATCGGTAGGGGTATTGGGTTGTAACAGGCCAATGATCGCGGCAACGATGCCCGCAATCAATACGACCAGCACGATCACCGCTGTGATAACGATTGTACGCTGGCGGCGCTCGGCTTCACGCTGCTGGGCTTCCTCAACGACAGTCAGTTCGGGAGTTTCAGGGGCGGGTGTTGTCATATATTTATTATAGCATGAGAGCCTGCGAATGGAACTTCTACCTTTACTTTTTGGTTGTTTTGGCTGCTGCCTTTGGTTTCCTGGTCGTTGTTGTTTTCCTGGCGGCAAGAGGCCGTTTGAGATAAAACTGATATCCGGATGAATCGTAGCAAACTGAGATCAATTCCCAGCCTTCTAGCCCGCAATCGGATAATTTTTCTTGTACGCTACGACCATCATATTTGTCGTCCGTCCACGATCCAGCCACTCTTGCGAAGGAAAGATACTCCCACTTTTGCATATCAGCCTCCTACAGCTTTTAACAATGCTGGCGATGACTTGTACATTCGCTGTTGCAATCAAAAAAATAGCGAATCACAGATTCATGTTGAAGATGAGTCTTGGTTGATTGATACGCGTGGCTTACCAGACGCGGACAACTTGCCCGGGATAGATTAAACTCGGGTTCCAGATCCATGTGTTAAGTGCCAGTAAATGCGAGACGCTGGTACCGTAGTAGCCGGCGATTTTGCCAAGCGTATCTCCATACTGGACGGTGTGGTAGGTGGGTGTAGCAGGCAGATAGATAACCTGTCCGGGATAGATCAAACTGGGGTTGTAGAGATAGGCGTTGGCGGCCAACAAATCTGAGTAGTTGACGCCGAAACGGCGAGCGATCTTGGCCATGGTGTCCCCATATTGGACGGTGTACGTGCCACTATAGCTGACAGGAGCACAATTGCAATAATAACCGCCCGAGGGCATGACCAGCGTCTGCCCGGCATAAACCCAGCCACCGAGGCCGGGGTTGGCAGCCTGGATGGCAGCCACAGTGGTGCCACAATTGGCAGCAATCTGGCTGAGTGTATCGCCCCATTGGACATAATAGGTTGAGCCGCAGCCGGACCAGGCCCGCGCGCTCCCAGGGTTGGCAAAGAGCAGGGCAAACAGGGTGATCAGAACAATAAGTTGAAGAATTTTTTTGAATGACACGATAACCTCCTGAGATGATGTGTGCTGTATAAGCAATAGCGTCTCGCAATGATAAAAAAGGTTGCGACGCTACTCATATGATATGTCAAATTGTATCGAAATACAATCACGAAAATCCCGCTCAAGCGAGCGGGATTTGGATTTTTACGTATGAAAATGTGGGTCAGTCCTGATTGCTCTTTGCTCTAACTTTAGCCATGAACGTTTCTTCCTCGATTAGAAAGCGGACATGATTAGCTTCCCCAATTTGTTCTGCCTCATCCCAGGCCTGGATGTGGAAAGTGAGCTTGCGTCCCTGCACATCGACCAGCTCCGCGCGAGCCCGCACCTGCATCCCGACCGGCGTGGCGGCCAGGTGACGCAGGTCGATTTGCCCGCCGACGGTCGTTTTGCCAGGCGGCAGGTGTCCTTCCAGGGCACGGACGGCGGCATTTTCCATCAGTGCTACCAGCGCCGGGGTAGCATAGACCGATACCAGGCCACTGCCCATGTGTGCAGCGGTTTCATTTTCGCCAACCGTGATCTCGACCTCGGCGCTCAGGCCGGGTAGCAGAGGCTTCCCGGATTTTGGTTCGAGACTTATAGCGGTTTCACTTCTAGCAAGTGGTCTTCATCCGTCGGATTATTGATGGGTATGTCTTTATAAATCAACCCTGCATCCCAGCCCAGGTGTTTCCGTGGCGATCAGCCAGCCACCTTGGAATTGGAAGCCGGGCACGGTCGGATCATCGCCTAAATCGAAGTGACCGTCCAGGTCGCCATAGCGGACGTTAGGACTGCTCAAGGCCAGGGCTAGTCCGGCAGCGATCAACAGGGCCGGTTCGTTCAGGCAGCCGACCATGGTGGAAAGATGCCCGGCGCGAGCAATCGTGTCGATCTGGCGCGCGCAGTCCAGGCCGCCACAGGAGGCCAGCTTGGTGCTGATGCCATGTGCCGCACGCTGGTTGACGATTTCTAAGGCCGAAGTTGGTCCGCGCAGGCTTTCATCTGCCAGGATAGGTACCGGACTGTTCTCGGTCACCTGACGCAATGCAATCAGGTCGTCGGCTGGCGTGGGCTGCTCCAGGAATTCGAGTTTCCCTTCCAGCGCCCGCGCCACGTCTAGTGCCGACTGGACGGTGTAGCCCTGGTCGGCGTCCAGTCGCAGGATCAGTTTCGGGAGTGCGCGCCTAACAGCTCGTACGCGGCGAACATCCAATTCTGGATCGCGCCCACCTTTGAGCTTGAGAATGCGGAATCCATCATGGGCGTGTTTCTGAGCCATTTCAACGGTGGCAGGCATATCGTCAAGTCCGAGCGTGATGGAGGTCTGGATGCGGTCACGGTAACCACCCAATAGTCGATAGAGCGGCAGGCCTGACCAAAGTCCCAACAGGTCATACAATAGCATGTCGAAAGCGCAGCGCACGGATGGAAGGCCATCTGTCAGCTCGGATAGTTCTGCCAGGGCGTACTGGGTGTTGAGCGGGTTGAGACTACGCAGCTTGTCGGCGCAAGCCTGGCAGGCACGTGTCACTTGCTCGAGCGTCTCCCCACTGATGGGGTCCAGGACGGCGCAACCCCAGGCGTCCCCGTAATCGCGGACCGCTTCGGCGCGGATGAAGACAACTTCAATCTGCGTGAATGGTTCCGGATACTTCACGGTCTGGACGGGTGTTTGTAGCTTCAATTGCGTAGGAGTGACATCAATACGCGAGATTTGCATGAGGTTGCTCCGTTCGCTAAACGCGAGACTATACTCAGTACTTTATGAAAGTTTCGGGCTTCTACCAGCCATGTCGTGATCTGTTGATGCTATTTTACTATTTATTACAGAAAAGCCCGTTCAACTGAACGGGATAGGTAGCCATGCTAATTGTATGTTATTGACAATGATAAGTGACGATGCCACTGTTATTCAGACTGGTCGTATTTTTTAAGGCGCTCGTGGACTTGGGAGAGCAGAACCCGTAACTCATCTCGTTCTCTGATGGCCTGTTGCAGCGTGGCCGCAAAGGTCGGTTTCTCGGCTTCGGGAAGAGTCTTCATCAGATGTTCATCGCGAGCGATCTGTGTTATTTTGTGATTCAATTTTATTTCAAGGCGTTTTCGATACCCCTCATAAAATCCATATTCATTCAGGGAAGTCGGCGTGACGGGTGCGCCTTCTGTCAGGATCTCTGAAATAATTGGCAAGAACTTATCCCAGTCGACTGGTTTCTCAATAAAACGGGTAACGCCAATGGCACGTGCAAAATCTTTATCTTCCTGGGCGACATAAGTGGCAGAGAGAAAAATTACGGGGAGGTTACGCATTTCAGGGTCCAGACGTATTCTGTGCAGCAGGCTGAACCCATCCATTTTGGGCATCAGGATATCAGCGATCACCAAGGCCGGACGTTCCCGCTGAATGACGTCCAGCGCTTCCTGCCCGTCGCGGGCCGTGACTACCCGATAGCCCTTGAATTGCAGGGTCGCATCCAGGAGTTTCAGGATGTCGGGGATATCGTCTACAACCAGTACGTAACCTTGTGGGGTGACCATGTACTTATTTTACCCTTTATTGTCACATTTGGGTTACTCAATTCCCCTTAATGTGCAAATTAAAGTGCCATAAAACGCTAATTCGATCACCGGCCGGCAATTTTGACCTTGTATCCTGCTGTCTGCAAGAGCTCCGCGATCTTCTCACGATGCTCGCCCTGGATTTCGATCAGTCCGTCTTTGACAGTTCCACCACTGCCACAGGCTTGTTTCAATCGTTTGGCTAACGCTTTCAAATCTTCTTCCGATAGTATCAGGTTCTTGATCAACGTGACGGCTTTTCCACCGCGCCCTTTTGATTCGCGGTGCAAGTAGATGGTTTGTTGTTGGGGTGGTAAGGATTTTACGGGCGTAGACTTTTGGTTCTGTTTGCGCAAGTCTCCCTGCTCGGAAGACCAGACGGTGTGATGATCGGGTTTTGGCATGAGGTGGAGGATACAGGAAAAAGGGCAAAAGGGCAAGCGCTGGGATGATCAAAAACTGCCGAACTCTTGCCCCGAGAAATAAAATTTGATATACTGAAACTACCGACCGTTCGGTAGGGAGAACTGATGACTAGAGACGATATTCTTGATGCTGCCGCACAAGTATTCCGCCAGAAGGGCTTTCATGGCTCTTCGATGGCTGACATTGCCGACGCCGTAAAACTGCAAAAGGCCAGTTTGTATCACCATGTTTCCAGTAAACAAGAAATTCTGTTGGCGCTGTTAGACCGTGCCCTTGATATGCTGATCGAGCATATCAGTGCGGTTGCGAATCAATCCCTGCCCGCCGACGAGAAATTACGCCAGATGATCCACGCCTATCTTGTCGGACTGGCCGACAATTCCGACCTGGCTTCCGTGCTGCTCTTCGAGCATCGTTCCCTGGAACCTGCGCAGCGCAGACGCCACGTTCCGCAACGGGACCGTTTCGAAGCCCTGTGGCGTGAAGCCGTGGAGCAGGGGGCGCAGGATGGCTTGTTTAACTGTTCCGATCCGGCGCTGGCGGTGCGCGGCATGATGGGCATGCTCAACTGGACCCTTACTTGGTACCGTCCAGACGGGCCCCTCTCCATCGAACAGATTGCCGATCTTTACACCACTCTGCTATTGAATGGATTGATGAAATAAGAAAGTATTTTTGCTCAGGAAATATATGCAAATGACCTCATCACATCTCATCGCCCAATACCAAACCTCTACCGGCACGCGCATCTATCGCCTGCCTGTGGAGGCATTTCCCAACATGTGGGCCAATACCTATCTGGTGAAAACTGGTGATGACCTGGCGCTGATTGATACAGGCTCAGGCAGCGAAAAATCCAATGCCGACCTCGCAGCGGGACTTGCTCAGGTCGGTTTCCGTTTCGAAGATTTGACCCGCATCCTGTTGACGCACGGCCACATCGACCACTTTGGTGGACTGGTTTATCTGCGGGAACATACCGACGCCCCGATCGGTGTTCATGAGCTGGACCTGCAGACGGTCGCCCGTCATGAGGAACGCCTGGCGCTGATGACTCGCCGCGTGAAGGCTTTCCTTTCTCAGGCGGGCGTGCCGGATGAGCATTGCGATGAACTGATCCAGATGTATCGTTTCACCAAGTTGCTCTATCACTCAGTCCCGGTCGATTTTACCTACGAAGCCAACGACATGCAGATCGGCCCTTTTGAGATGATCCATCTACCCGGTCATTGCCCCGGCCATGTGGCGATCAAACTGGATGATGTGGTATTTAGCGGTGATTTGGTGCTCGAACGCATTATTCCGCATCAATCTCCCGAAGAACTGACCCCCTACATGGGACTGCGCCATTATCTCGAATCACTCACCGCGCTCAAACACTGGTCGGAAGGCGCTTCCCTGGTCCTGAACGGTCACGATGACCCGATCACCGACCTGCCGGGACGCATCACCGATATTCGCCAACACATGTCCGGGCGCATACGCCAAACGCTGGATGCACTGTCCGAGCCGCGCACCATTGCGGAAGTCACGCAGCAGGTCTATGGCCAGATGGGCGGCTACAACTCCCTGCTGGTGCTGGAAAAGATCGGGGCATACATCGAAAACCTATACCAACGCGGCCTACTCGAGATCACCAACTTGGACGAATTCGATAACGGTCAACCTGCGGCGGTGCGCTATCGCCGCTTGCACGAAGTAAACGACTCCGAAATCCTACCAAAGGAGAAAAGATATGTATTCGTTTGAACCCGATGAGGAACAACAAATGCTGATCGATGCAGTCAGCCGGTTCGCAGCCAACGACCTGCGACCTGTGGCACATGACGCGGAAGAGGAGGGCAAGCTTCCGCCGAAGATCATCAGCAAGGGCTGGGAGATGGGGGTGCTGCAAGCCTCCATTCCCGAGGCCTATGGCGGATTTGGGGAGCGCTCCGCCGTGACCGGTGTACTGGCTGCCGAAGAGATGGCATTCGGTGACCTGGCGGGGACCCTGGCGGTCATGACGCCATCACTATTCGTGACGCCCATCCTGTTGGCGGGAACCGAGGAGCAGAAACAGCAATACATCCCGCCCGTCATCGAAGCGGACTGGCAGCCTTATACTGCGGCACTGATCGAGTATGCCTTCGATTTTGATGCGCTCGACTTGAAGACCACCGCCAAAGCAGACGGCGACGAGTATGTGCTGAACGGTGAAAAGGCTTTTGTGCCCTACGCTAAAGATGCCGAAGTCATGATCGTTTACGCCAATCTGGAGGGCCAAACGCAGGGTTTCATCCTCCCGAAAACGGTAGCAGGCTTGACGGTCCAGGAAGAAGCGGAAAAGCTGATGAGTCTGAAGGCGTTGCCCACCTACCATGTCAAGCTCGAAGAGGTCCGCATCCCCAAGACCAATCGTCTGGGCGGCAAGGAGGGTCACGATGTCAAACCTATTTTGGCGGCAAGCTGGGTTTCGTTGGCGGCGCTGGCAGTCGGTGTGGCGCGGGCGGCGTTCGAGTACAGCCGCGATTATGCCAAGGAGCGCGAAGCCTTTGGCGTCAAGATAGCCCAGAAACAGGCGATCGCTTTCATGTTGGCCGAAATGGCAACCGAGATCGAGGCCGTCCGCATGTTGAATTGGGAAGCAGCCTGGAAACTGGATACTGGTGCGGATGACAGCTACCAGTCGGCTTACCTGGCCTATATGGGCGCGGTGGATATGGCGATGATGGTAACCGACCGGGCCGTGCAGGTACTGGGCGGTTACGGCTACATCCGTGATTATCCCGTCGAAATGTGGATGCGCAACGGGCGTGGCTTTGCTACCTTTACGGGATTAGCGATTGTATAAGCAGAGGTGAGAGATGACGATAGAATTTGAAATTCCAAAACCGATCGCTCAACAGCAATACGTGTTGAAGACGGTTGCCGAGAATATGATGCGCTCGGTCTCGCGCGAGATGGATGAGAACGAACACGCCGTTCCGTACGGCTATATTGAATTCATGCACAAGGCCATGAAGGCCACCGGTGCAGGCTCGCTGGCCCCGAGAACAGAGGTGACAAAGGAGGTCGATCCCGACAAGCCCAAGCGCCCGCCCATTGGGTATCAGATGCTGGCACACATGCTGGAAATGCTGGCCTGGGGCGACGTAGGCATATACCTGGTCACACCCGGCGGCGGATTGGGCGCGGCGGCAGTGGAGGCCGCAGCCACTCCGGAACAGAAACAAAAATTCCTGGAACGCTTCGGTGGCGAGAAACCGACTTTCGCGGCCATGTGCATGACCGAACCCGGCGCCGGCTCGGATACATCGGCTATCAAGGCTAATGCCGTTTTGGATGAAAAGACCAACGAATGGGTCATCAACGGTGAAAAGATTTTCGTGACTGGCGGACACAAATCCATGGTGCCAGATGAACAGTTTGGGGTAGGTTTTGTTGTGGTTTGGGCTTCCATCGATCCATCGGCGGGACGCGCCGGGATGCGTGGTTTTGTCATTGAACAAGGCACACCCGGTGTGTCAGTGACCAAACTGGAAGACAAAATGGGCATCCGCGCCAGTGACACGGCGGCCATTTCCCTGGTGGATGTGCGCGTACCGTTCGATCATGTGTTGGGCAGCCCAACGGTCGAAAGACAAACCGAAAAGGGCTTCAAGAAGGCCATGGCGACCTTCGATGCCACCCGTCCGTTGGTGGCGGCGACCGGTATCGGCGTGGCACGCGCCGCATTAGAATTCGTCAAAGGGAAGTTGGCTGAGAATGGCGTGGAAATCCGCTACGGGTTACCGCGCAACCGCTTGACCAGCATCGAGCGTGACGTGATCGATATGGAGGTTATGTTGCGAGCCGGCTGGCTGATGGTCATCAAAGCGGTCTGGATGGCAGACAACAAGAAACCCAACGCGTTGGAATCATCGATGAGCAAAGTCAAGGCCGGGGATGTGACCACCAAGATCACACAGAAGGCCGTGGAACTGATGGGACCACTCGGCTACAGCCGTGAGTTCCTGCTCGAGAAGTGGTTCCGAGATGCCAAGATCACCGACATTTACGAGGGGACCGGTCAGATCAATCGGCTGGTTGTAGCCCGTCAGATTTTGGGTTACAGCGGGCGGGACTTGAGATAGATTTTCACCGCAGAGTCGCTGAGCGCACTGAGTAAAGAAAATGAGATTTTGCGAATTCTGCGTCTCTGTGGTCATTAGGAGGAACTATGAAATACCACGTTCATAAAGCAGTGGTAGTTGGGGCAGGGACGATGGGGGCGGCGATTGCGGCGCATCTGGCAAATGCCGGGATTCCTGTGACCTTGCTGGATATTGTCCCGAAGGACGCGCCGGAAGGAGATAAAGCGGCGCGCAATAAAATCGTCAACACAGGTCTGGATGCGGCTAAAAAATCCCGCCCGGCGTCCTTTGCCTCATCGGACCAGGTTTTATTGGTCAAGACCGGCAATCTGGAAGATGATTTCGATGTGATGGCCGAAGCCGATCTGGTGATCGAAGCCATCATCGAAAACTTGAAAATCAAACAAGGTTTGATGAAGCGCCTCGATGCGGTCCGTAAGCCGAACACGATTATTGCTACCAACACATCCGGTATTCCGATCAAGGATATTGCTGAGGGTCGTTCAGAGAGCTTCAAACAGCATTTCCTGGGGATGCACTTCTTCAACCCACCCCGCTATCTGAAACTGTTGGAGGTCATCCCGACCGACGATACCCTGCCTGAAGTGGTGAAATTCGTCAGTCACTTTGGCGAGTATCGCCTGGGCAAAGGGATCGTGCTGTGCAAAGACACGCCCAACTTCGTCGGGAACCGTTTCTTCTCTGGCGCAGGTGCCTTCGAACTGCATTACATCCTCGAAAACGGCTACACGGTGGATGAAGTAGATGCCATTACCGGACCGCTGATTGGCAATCCCAAGACCGCCACTTTCCGCTTGATGGACCTGGTCGGTGTGGATGTTTGGGAACATGTTGGCAAGAACCTGGCGCCCGCCATTCCACACGACAAACTGGCGCAGGAATATCTCGCTTCGCCGAAACCTGCTCAACTGATCAGCACGATGGTTGAAAAAAACTGGTTGGGCAATAAGACCAAGATCGGTTTTTATAAGCAAAGCCGCGATGCGGACGGCAAAAAAGTTTATTTGTCGTTGGATCTGAACACTCTGGAACATACGCCGTCTGAAAAGGTACGTTTCGACTCGGTCGGCAAAGCCAAAGATATTGAGAACCTGGGCGAGCGCCTGAAAGTGCTGCTGGCCGAAGATGACAAAGCAGCACAACTGGTCAAAGCCTTGACCTACCAGAGTTTCCAGTATGCATCCACATTGTTGCCTGAAGTGGCCGACACGCCCAAACCGCTGGATGACGCCGTCCGCTGGGGCTTCATGCACGAAGCTGGTCCCTTCGAGACCTGGGATATGCTTGGCGTCGCCGGGACTCTCGAAGTGATGAAAACCGAAGGCTACGCACCCGCCGATTGGGTCGAGCGCATGCTCAAGTCCGGGAAAGAGACGTTCTACCAGTATGAAAATGGGGCCAAAGTCGGCGTTTATAATGTCACCAAAGGAGACTACGTCCGCATCGAACGAACCCCGGGCCTGGTCCTGCTCAAAGAGCAGACCGAAATCTCGAAGAACGCTGGCGCCACTTTGTACGACATGGGTGACGGCGTAGCCTGTGTGGAATTCCACACCAAGATGAATGCGCTCGACGACGATATTTTCGACATCACCATCGAAGCGCTCGACCGACTTGAAAACGAATTCGATGGTCTGGTGATCGGCAACGAAGCCGACAATTTCAGTGCCGGCGCCAACTTGTTCATGGTGGTGGTGGCAGCGCAGCAGGGCATGTGGGATACGCTTGATGATGCCATCCGGAAACTGCAAGGCCTGAACATGCGTATGCGCTACTCGCCCAAACCGGTGGTCGTTGCCCCGGCAGGTATGGCGCTGGGCGGTGGCTGTGAGATCACCATGCACGCTTCACGGGCAGTCGCGGCCCATGAGACTTATATCGGTCTGGTGGAACTGGGTGCAGGTGTCATCCCGGCTGGTGGTGGCACGAAGGAATACATGCGTCGCCTGATCAACCCGGCCATGCGCGTCCCCGATGCCGAAGTGCTGCCCTTCCTGCAAAAGGCATTCCTGCAAATTGGGCAGGCTAAAGTGGCCACCAGCGCCGCGGAAGCTCGCCAGATGGGCATCCTGGGCCCGGCAGATCGTGTTGTTATGAACCGCGATCACCTGCTGACTGAAGCCAAGCAGGAAGTGCTCAACATGGTTGCCACGGGCTACGTTCCGCCTGCGCCGGAGCAAATCTACGCAGCCGGACGTGACTCACAAGGCGCGCTGCGCATCGGAGCCTGGTCGTTCAATGCCGGTGGCTACATCACCGATTATGACTTGCACATCGCCCAGAAGCTGGCATATGTGTTGACCGGCGGCGATCTGTCGAAAGCACAGTGGGTCAGCGAGGCTTACATCCTTGACCTGGAACGCGAAGCCTTCTTGTCGCTATGCGGCGAGGAGAAGACCCAGGCGCGCATGTGGTCGCTGCTGAACACGGGCAAGCCGCTGCGGAATTAGAGCTACTTGGGCACGGATTTGACGGAAGAAATGGAAAAACAACCACAGAGACACGGAGACACAGAGCATTTTTATGAAACTCCGTGACTTAGTGTCTCCGTGGTGAAATTGGTATGCGCCGTTTTAGCCGTGTCCTATAAGGAGATTACTATGACAACTAGAGAAGCTGTTATTGTTAGCGCGGTACGCACGCCGGTCGGCAAGGCCAAACGTGGCTCACTTGCCACGGTCAGGCCGGACGATCTGGCTGCTACCGTTATCAAAGAATTACTCAAGCGAACGCCAAATCTCGACCCCGCTGAGATCGAAGACGTGGTCATCGGCTGCGCTTTTCCCGAGGGCGAACAGGGTATGAACATGGCTCGCATGATCGCCCTGCGGGCTGGCCTGCCGATTTCCGTGCCCGGCGAGACCATCAACCGTTATTGTTCGTCCGGTGTGCAATCTATCGCTCATGCGGCCTATGCCATCATGGCTGGTGATATCGATATAGCCATAGCGGGCGGCACTGAATCGATGACAATGGTGCCGATGGCGGGCTACAAGTTCTCGCCCAATCCCTACTTTGCCCAGGATTTACCGCAGTATTACACCAACATGGGTCTTACCGCCGAGAATGTATCTGCCAAATACAACGTCAGCCGCGAAGACCAGGACGCCTTTGCCTTGGCCTCCAACCAGAAAGCCGCAAAAGCGGTAGAATCGGGCCGCTTCGATCCTGAACTGGTTCCAATTGATGTGGAGATCGTTGAACTGGACAAGGACGAGAAACAGGTCACGCGCTCGTTTACTTTCAAACGGGACGAAGGTCCCCGTGGGGATACCAGCATGGAAGCGCTGGCCAAACTGCGACCGGCCTTCAAGGAGGGCGGTACGGTCACGGCTGGCAACGCCTCGCAGATGTCGGATGGAGCGGCAGGCGTGGTCGTTATGTCCGCAGAGAAAGCCGCCAAGCTGGGACTCAAACCGTTGGCGCGCTTCGTTTCGTTTGCGGTGGGTGGCGTCGAACCTGACCTGATGGGTATCGGTCCTGTGGTCGCCGTTCCCAAGGCGCTCAAAAAAGCCGGATTGAAACAGGATGACATCGACCTGTTCGAACTCAACGAAGCCTTTGCGGCCCAATCTCTGGCAGTATTGCGCACGCTCGAACTTGACCAGGACAAAGTCAACGTCAATGGTGGGGCAATTGCCCTGGGACACCCGCTGGGCTGCACTGGCGCGAAACTGTCCACACAGTTGTTCTACGAAATGAGTCGCCGTCATTCCAAGTATGGTATGGTGACCATGTGCATCGGTGGCGGTATGGGTGCCGCCGCGGTGTTTGAAAACCTACAATAATACGAGACCCTAAAAGTTTTCAAAACCTTTAGGGTCTAATCAACCAAATAGGAGAAAATAATATGCCACTTACAGTTGCAGACCTGATGTCCAAGATGCCCGCAGCCTTCCTGTCGGAAAAAGCTCCCGGCTTAGATGCTGTCATCCAGTTCAAGTTCACCGGCGCTGAACCTGGCGACTGGTACGCTGCCATCAAAGACGGCAAAGTCGAAGTCAAGCAGGGCGTGCACGAGAATCCCAAAATGACTCTGACCGCTGACTCCAGCGACTACGTCAAAATCTTCACCGGCGAACTAGATGGGATGCAAGCTTTCATGCAAGGCAAACTCAAACTGGCTGGTGACCTGAACCTGGCCATGAAACTGACCCAGATGTTCAAAATCCGGTAAATGTTCAAATAGAACCTATGATGCCTCGGAATTTCCGAGGCTTTTTTCATAGTTGACTTTTCAATTTGCAGTCGCTACAATGAATCTAGATAAAATCTGTCCTGTTTATCATCCCTAAGGAGGAGTTGATGAAGTTTAAAACCATCGTTCGCGCCAGTATATTTTCACTGATAATGCTGGTAATGATTGTTGGTGTGGCTTCTGCCAGAAAACCCGGCCCGGGTACCAGCACAGGGACGGCGCGTGTGTTCTTCCCAAATCCAGTGGCCTATCTACAAGACCAGTCATTGACCGATCAGAAAGATGTGGATTACGCTGCGCTGCAACCAGCCTATGTCACGATCACACTAACCAATCTGGATGGTAGTGGTTATCTAAACGGCGACTGGGCAAATATCACTAGCGAAACAGGGAATCCAGCCTATTCGCCGGATAACACGTTTCTCTACAACCGTCATGATGACGAATTCGAACAAGTCATGGCCTATTACTGGGTGACAGAAGCGCAGAAATATATTCAGAGTCTGGGCTTTGGCAGTACGTTGCGCCCGGTAAATATGGAATCCCAGGATATCCGTATCAATCAATGGGGAGTAGATAATTCCTATTCCTGGGATAAACATGATGTGTTGCGCTTTGGCAAAGGTGGTGTAGACGATGCCGAAGATGCTGAGGTTATTCTGCATGAATACGGCCATGCTATTCAAGATTCACAAATGATCCCTTTTGGCAATTTTGGTTTGTCTGAGGAAGCCGGTGCTATTGGTGAGGGCTTTGGCGATTACTGGGCAGTGACAGTCAGTAATGTGATCGCTCCTACGCCGGACCCGGCCTGCGTCGCCGATTGGGATTCAGTTTCGTACACGACAACTACGCCGCACTGCCTGCGCCGCGTGGACATGAACCTGCATTATCCGGAGAACCTGAATGGGGAAGTTCATCACGATGGTCAGATTTGGTCTCGTGCATTGTGGGATATTCGTGGCGCCTTGGGCCACACGGTGGCAGATACGATTATTTTGGAGGCGCAATTCGATTTTGCCCCTGACACATCGATGCCGGCAGCAGCTCAGAATACGGTTGACGCGGCTCAACGTCTATATGGTAAGAATGCTGCCAAAAAAGTATTAGCTGCTTTTCAAGCGCGCGGCATCCTGCCGTAAAACAAAAATTCTTAAATCGAAAACGGCGGCAACTTGTCGCCGTTTTTATATCTCAATCCTGAAGTGTTCTTTGAGCAGGGTCTGATATTCTTCGTCACTGTTAACTGGCCGTTCGATACGTTGGCCGTGTTTTGTGACAATCAAGTGCCTGTTATCGAGTGTGACACGCCCATCGGACGTGAGACGGCTGACGATGCTATTGTGTGTGAAGCTGGATTTTGGGGAAGTTTGATGATACAGGCAAGTTGCTTCGTAGTCGGACGGGAAGACGCGGGGTTGAAAATCGAAGAAATATTGGCGGCTCCAATTCCCTACAAAATCTCGTTGCCACAGGTTGACGCCATCTTCAACTTTTTCGAGGCGATACGCACATAAGCCTTGAGCCTGTTCGTCCTCGAGCTCAAGATTTAATGGTTCGACAAATGAATTGCCGAAGCCGACATCTGCCAGCCAGCGTGTTGGCTGCTTGGGAATCTCCACCAATAGCGTAAGATGGTCGAACTCACGGCCACGTTTCCCGGCGCTGTTGTAAACACGTCCGTTGAGATAAGTGACCTTGCACCCAATTTGCTTGAGCAACCAGGCAAACATTCCATTCAATTCGTAACAAAAACCGCCACGCTTGTGGACGATAATCTTGTCCCACAGTGCCTGCTCGGTGAGTTGGATAGGTCTACCAAGCTGGATATCCAGGTTCTCGAACGGTACCGTTAACAAATGAGCGCGCTGTAAGCCAATTAACGTCTCAACATCCGGCTGGATGGCTTTGTCATAGCCGATGCGCTCCAGGTAGGCGTGAACGTTCATGCGGGGAATTGTTTGACGATTACATGAAGACAGCGATGGCCGAGAATATCACCCAGGCGGTCAGGCACATCGTGATGAGGGAAAAAGCCGTGGTTGCGATCCCGGCGGCTTTGGAGCGCATCCAGCCGGCCATGCCTATCCCCGCAAAAAACAGGTAGATTGCGCCAATCAAGATCAGGAAGGAAGAAATCCCTACCCAATCCAGGCTGCTGGGCGGAATATCGTTCAATTCGGCGGCGGTAGCGAAACCCATGATGAAAGTGATCAAGGAGAACAGAAACATCAATGTGGAAACGGAAAAGACCACGATCAGGGCCGTGTGCAATTTTCCCTGTCTTTCCGTTGCCAGGAATTGGACAACTGCAGCGAAGGCGAAGCCGGCTAGAATGCCTGAAAGGGTTGCTAACGCGCCTGCTTCCTGTAGATAATTATCCAGCGTCATAGAGGTCCCTCCAATTTTTTCGCTATTCTACCCGGATTCTTTTTAGGGTGGGCAGGATAAACGGACGATGTAGGAAAAGCGCGGTCCCGAACATGAGCAGACTCACAAACAGCAAGAATGGCGGTTCAAGAATAACGCCCGAAACTGCTCCCGCTATCATGAAGTAAAGGTGTGACACGAAGGGAACCCAGAAGGCTAGCGCCGGGACAGGCTTTTGGTAGAACCTTGGCTGTAAATAGAAGATGATCCCCAGCGCTGCGAGAATCACCAATCCAATCACAAGATTGCGCAGATTGACAGGGACTATGGAAACGATAAAGGCGTTAGTTGCTAACACCCATACCAGACCCGTGACGAGTGCCAGCAGGGGTGCAAGCCAGGTCCCTGTCCAATCCTTGCGGTGTGCCAGCCAGCGATAGCCAAACGAGAAGGAAGAAATAACCCAAAACCAGGCCCAGAAGTTGGCATACGGTACGCCAAAATATTGGAAGTCCAGCCCCCGACCCCAATCCCACATGCCCAAACGGATGGCGATGGCGTCCATAGCCAGGTCGATGTTGAGAGCCAGCAATCCGTCCAGGATCGGCCGGGCAAGCCAGGGCAGGGAAGAAGCGTCAGAGAATTCCATCGCGCTGTACAGGATCGAACCCCAGGAAACGCCGATGCAGAGTGGCACGTCCAGGATCATCGTTGGGAAGGTCCCATACGAATAAGCATGCAACTGACGGATGGTAGCCAGTTCTAACAACACTCCAAAGATGATACCGGCCAGCAAGCGCAGAACATTTCCCGTCCCTTTTTTGAGGGCGTGAACGAAACATAGCACAGACAACACATACGCAACCAGTTCGAAGGTGATGAAATAGGGGTTATCCATGGCTTGGGATTATAGCATTGTGACCTTTCACCTAACATACAGTTGGGTACCAGAGCGGGAGTTGAAGATTATAATTTCGCGAGTAGAATTAGAATGGTTCATTTTTGGTACGGAGCTATTTATGGGAGATACAGTTTCGGACATCCAGGTTATTCAAAGTGATTTTCGGGCCATGCACACTGTTCTTTTGGGCGTGATGGATCGGCTTTCTGGTATTTCCAACCCGGTGGCATCAGCTGCTGTTCAGGATTTGAGCAATTTGACGAATTCATTACAGCTCTTGCAAAGTAGGGTTTCCGAACATTTGCACACCGGGCACCGTCAGTTGAGCGCGTTGGTAGGTGTGGGGCATGTGATCAATTCTTCCCTGGGGCGGAAACGGGTGCTGGACGAAGTCATGGATTCGGTTATCGCACTGATGCGAGCGGAACGCGGTTTGATCATGTTGCGTGATGAGCACGATGAATTTCCGGTCGAGGCCGCGCGTGGTATGGATCACGTCAGCTTGGAAGGGGACGATTTTTTTGTCAGTAACACGATCGTCCGCCGCGTGGCGGAGACGGGGAAACCTGTGCTAACCACCAATGCCCAAAATGACCCCCGTTTTGAACAACAGAAGAGTGTGGTCGAGCAAAACCTGCGCTCGATCCTATGTGTGCCCTTGAAATTAAAAGATGAAATCATCGGGGTGATTTTCGTGGACAGCCGGGTGTATTCCGGCTTGTTTGAAGAGAGCGACTTGGAGATACTCTCCGCTTTTGCCGACCAGGCCGCTGTAGCAATCGATAATGCCCGCTTATTCGAAAGCTTGCAAACGGCCAATAAGGAGTTGAGGAAAGCCTACGAGGCCACGTTACGAGGTTGGGCGCTGGCCTTGGAATTGCGTGACAAAGAGACGGAAGGCCATACTCAACGCGTGACTGCTCTTACAGAGGTCCTGGCACGAAAATTGGGTATTGATGAAGCTGAAATGGAACATATCAAACGTGGTGCCCTGTTGCACGATATTGGCAAAATGGCGATTCCGG
The DNA here is from genome assembly GCA_963785535.1 of uncultured Chloroflexia bacterium. Taxonomy (GTDB): domain Bacteria; phylum Chloroflexota; class Anaerolineae; order Anaerolineales; family Villigracilaceae; genus JAABUE01. The sequence continues at coordinate 63,466 of CAWAVQ010000039.1, forward strand.
ATGGTATCCTGCTCAAACCGGGCGAGCTGACGCTGACCGAGCGCAAGTTCATGGAGTTGCATCCGCTCTTTGCCAAAGACATGCTGGACCCAATCGACTTCTTACACCCGGCGATGGACATTCCCTATTGCCATCACGAAAAATGGGATGGGTCGGGCTACCCCCGCAACCTGCGAGGCCTGGAAATCCCCTTCGCGGCCCGTATCTTTGCCGTGGTGGATGTATGGGATGCCTTGACTTCTGAGCGCCCCTATCGTGCTCCGATGGATCCCGCTGAGGTGCGCCAGCTTATCCGTGAGCAATCCGGAAAGCACTTCGACCCGCAGGTGGTAGATGCTTTTTTGGCAATGGAAAATTTACCTGTTTCACAACGGTTGGGAGAAGTCCGGTAGGGGCGATTGCACTTGTATATGGAGAGTTGGTCAAGTCGAGGGCGTCTCGACCAGCATTTTTTCCAATGCTGCTTGCCTATCGGCAAATTGGGGTTCATAAAGCTGTGAACAATCAGCCAGCTTTTTCTGCGAAGCGGTCAGTTTGAGGGCAAAAGAATAACAGGTTGGCTCACCACATTGTTTGCAATTTGTGTTCGGAAGCAGTTTATAGATTGCCATCGGTGTCGGCCGCTGACGGGTGGTCGTATCGGGGGAGATTTCAGCACGTCGTTCCCAGGTACGATTGACCAGGTCGATCACGGCCTTGATTTCCTGCTCCGCAGCTTCCCGGTCTTCGATATTGCTGGTGGCAATTTCATAGGCGTGGAAGGCGACATTGTGTCCACTTTTCTTCCAGGTCAGTGCCTGTGCGCCAGGATGATAAATCGCACCACGCAGGGTGGCATTGAGATACGGCAGGACTTCAGAGATATCAACGGTCAAACGCGCCCGCGCTGCGTAACGTTCCGCCCCGGGATCGCAAGGCGGAGTAAAAACTTCGAGATCGTAATGTTCGATCAACATGGTGCCCTCCCGCTTTCCTGAGCATTTACTTTATTCAATTTCTCATCAATGGATAGGCTTTCGCCGCTGCAGCTACCATCCCTGAGATGGATGAAATCATCTCAGGCTGCTTCCAGCGCCTCAGCCAGCCAACTGGTCACTTGCGCTTCACTGGGGATATGTCCTGCACTGACCAGTTTCTCGTTGATCACCAGACCAGGCGTGGCCATAATGTCGTACTGCATCATCTCGTCATGCTCGGTCACTTTGATGACCTCCGCCTCCAGGCTCATTTTAGCAACCGCCTGTCGCGCAATGGCTTCCACCTTCTTGCAATTGGCGCAACCCGAACCGAGAACTTTGATGGTTAACATAAATCGACTCCTTTTCTCAAGTGGAATATCAGGATTGTTTTTCTTCTACGGGCGAAAACTGCTCAACAGCATCCAGTGCGTGCACGGCATAAATTGACCCCGGGCCTCCGCCCATCAGGATTCCCACGCCAATCGTTTCCAGTAATTCCTGGCGGGTAGCGCCAACCGCGAAGGCATCATGAACATGATAGGCAATACAGCCCTCGCAGCCAACGACAATACTGATCGCCAGTGCCATCATCTCTTTTACCTTGCTGCTGAGCACTCCCTCCTCAACGGCTTTCTTATGCAGCCGGGCAAAACCGGTCATCGGACCGGGAATCTTGCTCCCAAGTTGGGCAAGCCGTTCTTCGAGGTTTTGGTATATTTCAACGTAGTTGGTTTTCATCATCCGTCCTTTTTGGCCACAACGTCAATCTGCGGTTCAATGATCACCTCGGATTTCACTGAGTTTGCCACCAGGCTGTATTTACGAGCCGCACTCAGGGCACGTTTGGCACGCGATTCAACAGCTTTAGGATCTTCATCCCCCGCAGCAATGCGGATAACCGGCCAAAACCGCAGGTGGGTGAAAGTCTCAGTGCGGTCCAGTTCGATCAGTTTGGTGCCCTCGGCCCGGCAATCGTAAGAGAGCAGGTTGAGCTTGAAACGTTCCGTGGCCCAGATGAACATCATCATGATGCAGGTATTGGCTGCGGCCACAAAGGCGTCCTCCGGCGTCAAGACGCCGGGGTGACCCTGCGCGTCGGGGGGCGCAGAGAAGTCCATCTCCGGGCCATTGCCCATGACGATATGTCCCCAATGCTCACTTTTCCAAGTGACCGAGGTGTTATAGGTGGCTGTGCGGCTCATCTGTCTACTCCTTGCTGTTCGCAAAAGGCTGCATATTCACGCGCCAGCGACGCCGCATAGGCCTCGTCTTCGCCAGACGGGATCGGGTTATAGATTTTCACGGTTTCCAGAAGTTCCCGGGTCATAGCCTGCGAGGCGGGTTTGCCGGAATCACGAAACTGCTGGAAAATGAGCGGCAGGGCAACCAGGGTGACTGTCTGCCCATCGACGACGATATCCTGCACCGGGATACCAGAACCGCAGGAGCAGGTCGCCTGGACTGGTTCCTGCACCTTTGGCGCGGCGGTTTCTTCAATAGCTCCCGTGGTGCGATTCCAGTGTTTTTGCAACAGTTCATCCACCAGCCCTGAAACTTGTTCCGCCGTTGCCTCGACCGCCTGCAGGCCGGCTTCATTCAAGCGACGTTTGCCTTCTGGTTTACCCAGGCCCAATTTGGCGACAAGTTCTGTAACGACGATGCTGGCAGCGGGCTTGCCGGAGTACATTTCCGTACCGCGCGCCGCGCAGCGCTTGTCACAGCCGTCAATAGCGATGGTCGGGTAGAAGCGAGCAAATGCCCGGTCGCCCTCGCCGCCAGCGAGGAAAAGAGGCAGACAAATGGTAACCGTATCTGCGGGGTTCAACTGCTCCAGGACTTTAAGGGCTGCCAGGCGGGTCACCGTACCCTCCGAGATTTCCTCCCCGGAGCAGGAAACAATTCCAACCTTTTTCTTGGGTAGGTCAGGCATTTTCGCCTCCTTGTTTCCCGGCTATGAGGCCATCCACAGCGGTCGTGACTTCCTCTGCCAGAACGCGAGCCAGTTTCTGCCCGCCCTCGTTGAGTTCGGCAATGCCCTGAGGCTTGAGATCTCTGTAACGGCGGTATACATCCAAGACTGCAAATTCCTGCGCGATCGTTCCGCCACTTTGTTGTACCATTTTGGCGGCACAAGCTAGTTTGCAGCCATCAATGGTCACTGCCGGGCACGTCTCTACAATAGATCGGGATTCTTCGTCTCCAAGTACCAACAGGGCCAGCGGCACCAGTTGCGTCTGCCCGGGGCGCAAGTCTTCGGTGACCTCGTAGGCCGCTTCACGGCCGACGCTACCGTATGTCTTGCCGATTCCGCTGCAGGGTACGATAATGACTTTTTGAGCGGGTGCGGTCATAGTGTCTTTGTCTCCTCTTCCGCCTGGCCTTTCATGATATTGAAGTAGGTCTGTGGGTCGAGCAATTTGGCATGCTCCGAATCCCAGTCAGCGACTTCCATCACAGTCAGCCAACCTGCACCGTAAGGGTCCTGGTTGATGGCTTCCGGGGCGTCGTTCATCGCCGGATTAACATCCACGATTTTTCCGTTCACAGGCGATGTGTACGTGATGTTCACTTTGATTGTCTCAATGACCGCCACTTCTTCCCCCGCAGCCAGGACCGTCCCCACGGGCTTGACCTCCGCAAAGGCAACGTCCCCGCTACGCTGTTGGACAAAGTCAGAAAGTCCAATGCGTACACGCCCATTTTCCTCCTTTGCCCAAACCCCTTCTTCGCTATAAAAGCGGTCCACAGCAACTTTGAAGGTGAATTTGTCAACAGTTGTTTCTAAAAAGTCAGGCATAGCTTTCTCCTTTGTTGTTAAAACTGTAAAGTATCGAGGTACATGTTATTTCCTAATGAGGTTGCCGCTAATTGGCGACGTACTCACACCGGGCACCTGGATCGACACTTTTCAACTTTCATGATGTTGTCACACTACCCGATGGCAGGAAAGACGACTCTTCCTGGCTGCAGTTCGGACATTCGCAATTGGAATGATCCTGGATGATGAGCGCCTCTTCTGAGATGCCTGTCATTTGACTGGCGGCGTGCACAATATCCAGCACTTTCGGCTCTACAAGACGGTAATAAATGTACTTGCCGTCTCGCCGTGACGAGATAATTTTTTTCTTACGCAAGGTCATCAGTTGCTGGGAAATGTAAGCCTGCCGCAGCCCAAGCAGTGACTCGAGATGGCACACGCAGACTTCGCCCGTCCCGATGGCGAGCAGGATTTGCACGCGTGTCGGGCTACTGATGGAGCTCAGCAAGTCACTTATTTTCTCGTGGGGTTTTATTTGTTTACTCATATTCCAAAATCCGAATATATTATACGGACATATTCAAGATTTGGAATGTGATAAATGTCACTAAATTGTCATGTGGAAAAGGAAAAGATCCCCGCTTTCAATAACCGAACAGGGAAAGGACTCCTGCTATCAGATTACGGAACTGCGATACCTTGCTCTGCAAGCCAGTATCTAATTTTTTCGTCGATCAAGTCACGAATCTGGCGGAATTTCTCCAACTTTTGCTCGTCCGTTCCCTGAAAAGCAGCCGGGTCCTCGAAGGACCAATGCATGCGGGTGTTCACGCCTGGCCAGACAGTGGGACAGTTCTTGTCGGCGTTGTCGCAGACCGTAATGAGATATTGGAACAACACTTTGCCCAGGTAGAGATTGATTCCTTTGGAAGTTTGCCTGGAAATATCGATCCCTTTTTCCTGCATGACTTGAATGGTGAATGGATTGACCCCTTTGGGCTCCAGCCCTGCACTATAGGCCTCGAAATACTCGTCAGCATACTTACGCAAAAAGGCCTCCGCCATCTGGCTGCGAGCGGAATTGCCGGTACAAAGAAACAGCACGCGTTGCATGGAAATATATACTCCGTCTAAACTATGATTTCCTCATCATAGACGGAGTAGATTAATGAACGTTTAACAGGCGGTAATCTTTTTGTTAATGAAACTAATCCTGCCTCCCGAAGGATATCGGGACTATGTGAGCGGAGCGCCTGTGCCCCGAAGGGGTGAAAGCGAAGTCGAAGGGTAGATATTTGCCATTTTTGCGCTTCGATTGCGGGCCCCATTACACCTGCCTACATCGCAGGCCGTGTCGCCTCGATTGGCTTTCGGCCCGAACGGGGTACAGAGAATCTGGCATCTGCTTACCTGTACCTGCGGCATACCATCCATGCCGGATGGCACGGGCCGGCGCGGGCAGCGAGGAAAATTCATGTTTTTTTATTGAAGCGAACTGATATCGTAGCCGTACTTCTCGAGATAATCCAAGATTTTCTGGCGGACTTCGGCGTCAGATGGCAGGAGGTCTTTTTCACATTGTGAAGTGTGTTGGTAGATGTTTCCGCTGCTCCAGGTGTTTTCCTGGACATTCAACCTGTACCATTTCTGGCACACGATGATCTGCACATTTTTGATTTGATAGAAGGGGGGCGCGATCTTCTTGGGCGAGCCGGCCTCCACGCTGATGATTTCCCGGTTCGCAGGCGGTTCGCCCTTCAGCAGGGAGGTGCCGGTCATCCAATCCGGCTTGGAGATGCCAAGATAGTCCAGCAGCGTAGGCGGGATGTCGATAATTTGAGCATTATTCTCCCGTATGCCGGTGTATTCGTTATGGGGAAAATGCATTACGAGCGGGATGCGTTGGTTGATAGCGTACATAAAGCCGTGGTCTGTGTAAACGACCAGGATGGTATTATCCAACTGCCCGGTTTGGAGCAGGTGGTTATAGATTTTCTTGAGATGACTGTCGAAGCTGAGAATGGCATCCTGGTAGAGTCCCTTATCCCATTCGGCCTCCTCGCCTGATCTGGTTGAGAAGGTTTTTGCGTAAGATGTGAAAGCCGGACCGTGCGTATCCATCAGATGCGTAAAGATGAAGACCGGACGGTTGGCGTTATCCAGCAGGTCGATGATCTGGTCTACTCGTTCCTCATCGGTCATACGCGCATTAGGATCGGTGACCTCTTCCAGCGGGTTTTTCATATCTTCGATAAAGAAGATGTGTAGCAGGCGTTCGTTGGCTCTTTCTGCGATCGTCCAGATGAAATACGTGGAAGGGCTGTTGCCCAAAATGGAGCGGAGAAACCCCAGGGCGGGTTGGTTCAGGGATTGGTTGTTGACGATGTCAAAGCCATCTAACATGTTGAGTCTTTCGGCATCAACATAATAGGGCGTGCCAAGCTCTACCGTCTCGTAGCCGTATTGTTTCAGGATACCAGGCAGGTGCTCGAAAGAATCTTTTCCGCTCAGGATGTCAGGGTAGCGGAATACCTGGACGGTGGTGGGTTCTCTCCCGGTCAGCGCAGTGGTGGTCGAGGCGGTTGTGCTGGAAGCGTTGGGAAAGGCATTTTCAGCGACCAGCGAGGACTTGGTTACCTGGCTTAAAAAGGGCGTGGTCTCGCGTATGTAACCGTAGGCCGATAAATAGGATGCGCTCAAGCCGTCGCTGCCCAGGATGATGATGTTAGGGCGATCCACGGAAGACTGTCGGTAGCGGGTGTTGAAGTTCCCCAGACCGGCATCCTGGGTATGGTTGGTGACCAGGATAGCGCCTATCGAAACGGCCAGCAGGCCCAGGGCCAGGAAAGATGCGTAGCGTTTGACTTCTTTTTTTACGGTCCGGCGGACGAAGCGCAGCATCCACCACGCAAACAGCACAAATCCCAAGGCGTACAACGCGCGCCACAGGCCTTGCGTCGAGACGATCCCGAATTGGAAGACCGTGTAGGTGAAGTTGTCGAACATGACCAGCACGGTGACGGAGAGCGTCAGCGCCGGGACGAGGTAGCCGAGGACTTGCAGACGTGGCCGCCAGGTTGCGTTGCGTACCAGCCAGATAGGCAGGGAAAGAACAACCAGGCTGAGAATCACGATCAGGGCCACGATGCCGCCCGTCACGGCCAGGACCATGCCAGATTCCAGGGGCGTCAGGACGGATAGTGAGGAGGACTTGGTCACGAAGAACAACCACTCCATGAAGGCGTAGAAATAGGCGCTGAAGACGGTCAGATCGAACAGCGCCAGCCAGGTGCGATTGGTTTGTTGAGTAGTTGGGGTTGGGTTCATACAGTTAAGATCGGGAAGAGTTTTGTGCCCGGAATTGTACCTCTATTGGATCAAATAGGTTATTTACAAAACGACACTTTGTAAATAACCTATTAACGACAGAATAGGTCTCTTTAAGGTATGGAATACTGAAATAAGATATTATGATTGTAAGGAAGAAATGGCACCAGTTCAAAGGAGAAGGTCAGGATTATTGTTAGAAACGTGAAGGTAGTTGAAGTATTCCAAAATTGTGCTGTTAATCAACTCTATCAGGTTTTGAACCGCGATGAGAGGTGGTGCGGCTATGCCTGAAGAACCCTTGAGTCATCAAGAGATTGTCGAGCTGCTTTCCAAGCTCAAGGATGAAACGCCTGAATATCCTGCCGACCTGGAGGAGGCACAAAAGTCCTCTTACCTGAAACAGATCGTTGAGATAGAAATCTCCAGAACGAACCAGGGAGGGTACGGAGGAAAACAAACAGGAGCCGGGGGAACTGGTGCTTCAGGAGCCGCGTTGGGCGGCGGGACAACCTTCCTGGGGTTCTCTCTTAAATCGGTGATCGTGATCGTTGCCGCGATTGCGGTCTTAACGGCAACCTATCTCTTCCGGGACCAGATCACAAACTATCTGGCTGAGAACAACATCATAAGTGTCGAAGAAACCGCGATGCCTGCGGATACATCCCCAGCGGCTAGCCTGACAACCGCCACGTCAACTGCCAGTGCTGCCTCTGCTTCGGGATCGAGGACGGTAGCGACCGAGGCTGCCCCCAGCCTAGGGAACAACAATCCTATCGGAACCCCTGTGGGCACTAAGCCAGGCTCAGAACAGAAGTCAGGTCAGGTGCAGGGAACGCCTACCCCGTCTGCACCGAGTAGCCCTTTTAGGAACGCATTCCAATATTTGATTTGTGTGCTTCAGCATGGTGCGGAATCTTGCAAATGATAGCTGAATTAAAACCTGTATCTTGAAAAACATTCGATTGTGTCATTGTGAGACCACGTAGGGGTCGTGGCAATCTCAAAGCATATACAAATCTTTTGTTCCGAGGTTACTTGAGACTGCCACGTCGGCCCTTCGATTTCGCTACGCTTCGCTCAGGACGCTCCTCGCAGTGACACATGGAAACTCACATCCCCAACCACTCCCCGGCCTGGCGCGCCAGATTATTTAGCGGTCCCTGCCGCAACGTGCACTGCGGCAAGGACTCGATGAACAGCCGCCCGTATTGCTTGGTCATGACGCGTTTGTCGAGAATGGCGACGATGCCGTGGTCGGATTGGGAGCGGATCAGCCGTCCGAATCCCTGGCGGAATTTCAGGATGGCTTCTGGCAGGTAATATTCGTTGAAGGAGTTCTCGTACATCTCGGAGCGCGCTGCGATGAGCGGATCGGTTGGTACGTCGAAGGGCAGTTTGGTGATGACCACCACTTGCAAGGCCTCGCCGGGCACGTCTACGCCTTCCCAGAAGGAGCGCGTGCCAAGCAGCACAGCCCGGTCAGTAGCCTTGAACGATTCAAGCAGCGTGTTGGGGGAAGCGCCTTCGCCCTGTTCCAACACGTAAATGTCTTCACGCGCCAATGGCCCGGTGATGCCCTGCGATGCCCGTTTGAGCGCCGCATAAGATGTGAACAACACCAGCATACGTCCGCCTGTGGCTTTGGCGGTATGGATCAGCGCACGGTTAAGAGCCTGCGTGTAACCTTGCTGGTTGGGCTCCGGGATGTCGGTGGGCAGATACAGCATGGTGGAACTTTCATAGTCGAAGGGCGAGCCTAACTCCATTTCGTCGGCGATCTCGGCGCCCAACGTGCGGCGCATATAGTCGAACGAGCCGTGCGCGGTCATGGTGGCGGAGGTCAGGATGACGCTGGATTTTTCATTCCAGAGATATTTCTCGATCAACGGTCCAACCTGTAAGGGCGCTGCATTCAGTGACAGCCGTTCGCCGCGCGGGTTGACCTCGATCCAGTAGACGGTCCCGGCGTTGGGCTTTTCGATCATCCCGGAGACGTTCGCTTCGGCCTCCGCCAGACGCCTGTAGACGTTACCCAGGTCGCTGATCACATCTTCGAGTTGGTCCAGCCCGTCTGCGTAGAGCGAACCGGCCTCCCTATGCAACTCGCCCAGGTTGGTCAGCAGCAGGCGGAAGGTCTCGCCGGTCTGGTCCCAGATCATCTCGACCTCGTCCCAGCCGGGCAGGGTGCGGGTGGCAGGCAAAATGCGCGCCTGCCAGGAATAATTGCTGGGCGGCTGTCCCTCGCGCTGGAATTTGACGAACTCACCCAGTACCTGGAAAAACTCGCGGTTCAGGTTTTCCAAACGGATGGACATGTCAGTGGCGCGATTGACCTTTTGCTGGAGCAGGCCGAAGTCCGAGGGACGCAGCGTTTCGTTCGTCTCGCCCAGCAGCCGGCTCAGTACGCCGGTTGTCGTCCCACCCAGTTCCTTGAGCATGCGTCCCAGGTCGAATTCGGTCAGGCGGAAGGAAAGCGCGCTGGTGGTAGCCGATTCGAGATGGTGGGCTTCGTCCACGATCAGGTGATCGTAGGCGGGCAGCACGTGACTGCCGGAAGCGATGTCGGAGAGCAACAGGGCGTGGTTGACGATCAGCACATGCGCCGTGATGGCTGCCTGGCGTGCTTTGTAAAACGGGCAGGCTCCGCCAGTGTGTTTGACGCAGGTCTCGCCGCCGCAGGCATCGTCCTCGGCGGACATGCGCGCCCAGACTTCGCGCTCGGCCGGGCCGGTCAGGTTGAGCTCGTTGCGGTCGCCCGACTGGTTTTCCATCAGCCAAACCAACACCTTGGCCAGCACGCGCATCTCGTTCTCGCTGGACGGGAAGCGCTGGCGCATATATTGCAGTCGGCGCGGACACAGGTAATTCGAACGCCCCTTTAAGACGGCGGCGCGCAGGTCGATGTTGAGCGCGGCACGCAGGTCGGGGATGTCTTTCTTGATAAGTTGGTCTTGCAAGTTGATAGTGTTGGTGGAAACCAATACGCGTGTGTTGTTCTGGATGGCGAACAGCGCCGCTGGGACGAGATAGGCAAACGACTTGCCCACGCCGGTCCCGGCTTCCACCATCATGTGCCGGGAACTCGAAAGCGCTTCGGTTACGGTGCGCAGCATCTCCACCTGTTCGGGGCGCTGTTCGAACGCCCCAAAGTACTGGGAGAAGGGCCCGCCGTATTCCAGGATGGAAGCCACTTCTTCTTCGTCCAGTGGAATGACCGAATCCATATCGACCTGATCAAGCGGTGGATTCTTGTCTCGGTTGTGTTCTGCCTGGAAAAAGGGGAATTCCACTCCGCCTCTTTTTACATCCTTGGCCTGCTTCTTCCCCGAAGAGGACTTCTGTTCTTTGACGCGGGCTGCCAATACTTGCTGGAAGACCCAGCGCGCGTCCCATTCGAGCGGTTCTGAGAGACGTACGAACTCGGCTAGCAGGTCGATGGGCAGTTCGAAAGCGCGGTCCAGCAAGCGGGTGAAGACCACCTGCGTGACTTTGGCATCATCCAAGGCGCGGTGGGTGGCAGGCAACAGCACGCCCAGTTGCTGGCCAAGCGATCCCAGGTTGTAACGCGGCGCGGACGGCATCAGCACCGCAGCCAATTCGTAGGTATCGATAACATCGTTGTAGCGCAGGATGCCCGCCTTTTGCAGGAATCCCAGATCGAAGCGCACGTTGTGCCCGATCACCGGTGCGTCCCCGACGAAGGCTTCCAGTTCGTGGGCGATGTCGTGGATGCGAGGCGCCTGACGCACCATGGCGTTGTCGATGCCGGTCAGGCCGGTGATGAATTCGGGTATTTGTCTTCCGGGGTTGACGAGCGTCGTCCACTCATCTTCGATGCGGCGTTCGTTGAACTTCACCGCGCCGATTTCGGTGATTGCATCGTGATTTAAGTCGAGGCCGGTGGATTCAATGTCAAGGGCTACATAAGATGTCATAGAGTGTAAAAAAGTTTGAATAGACACGAAGGGGATAAGTTAGAACAAGTGTATCATGAAACTTACAGTTTTGTTATTTGGCCACTTTTTTGCTTCAGTTGTCGTATCTTTTTTTTATCCCTCTCGTCATGTAACTGAAAACATAAATACTCGATCTCTAACAACATATTAATTGATTGAGTAGTGATCTACTCGATATTTTTGATAAAGGCAAAACCGGTGAAAACCGGCGACGCAAAGCCACGGGTCTAAAACTGTTCTCAGTAATGACCGCCGAGCCGCCAAAATTTTTTATATCTGCAATTTTGGCGAGCCTGGCAATCAACCCAGGCTCGTGGTTTTGAATAAACAAGAGTTGTTTATCGAAACAAAATGCAGGAAGAAAAATTATGACGCTAATGCTATTTTCAGCCACAAAAAAAAAGAAGAAAGAATTTGCCCAGGGATTTGTGGAATTTGCCCTGGCGGTCCCCGTTTTGCTTATGGTTGTATATGGGTTATTGGAAGTCGGGCGGCTGCTTTTCATTTACTCCTCGACTGTTACAGCAGCCCGTCAGGCGGTGCGCTACGGCGCGGTTATAGGCGTAAGCGATAGCGGATACCCTCGCTACCAGGATTGTGCAGGAATCCGCGCCGCGGCCAGGAGTGTTGGTTTCATAAGCAATTTCCCCGATTCAGGCTTCAATATAGTGATTGATGGTGGCCCCGACAAGCCAATCGAAGCTTCGTGCAATGGGGTTGATTACTTACCTTATCAAGCCAAGAATGGCGATCGATTGGTAGTTTCCGTTTCCACTACTTTTGTGCCCATCGTGCCGCTAGTGCCGCTTAAACCTATGACGATCAAATCATCCAGTTCTCGGACAATTCTGGTGGATATCATTATCGAATCAACCTCGGAATCGCAAGGTTGGACTGGGTTCACTTCGACTCCGTCAAATACTCCCACCCCAACAGCAACCAATACTCCTACCGATACCCCTACCGCGACACCAACACCGTCGCATTCTCCAACTCCATCTAATACACCTACGATTACCTTTACACCTACGATCACCAATACCCCAACCGACACTTTTACCCCAACCGCTACTGGAACTGCCACATATACGCCTTCGCCGACAGCTACTCCCATCGAATGCTATGTGAGTCACGATGGAGTTGCCATCACGCAAAACAAAATGCTATTGACCGTAAACAACGATAGCAATTACCCCATCACAATATCAGCGATTTCGGTATTCTACGACGCTTCATCTCCCGCTGGCCAGGGACTCACTGCAATCTACAGTGGCGGCACGCTAATTTGGAACAATTCTGTATCTGGGTCGCCAATCACTGTTTCAGATTTTCTTGTAGATCAACCCATAGATCCCTGGTCGAGCACGGCCTTAAAGCTGTTTTTAACAAAAACTTAAAGACTAACGGGACCGAGCTTATTTCAATAAGCTTTATTGAAAATGGCTGTCCAGTCGACACATCTTACTGAAAGAAGAGGTAACTAAATGAAAACGGTTATCAAACTAACAAACCCTACAGTCGGGCGTAGTAGCTCTGCCAAAGTACAACGGGGTGAGCGCGGACAAAGCCTGGTTGAACTGGCGTTGAGCTTATCAGTGATTCTGCTTCTACTGGCTGGCGCAGTCGATTTCTCTATCGCTTATTTCTCTTATACTGCCATGCAGGATGCAGCCCAGGAGGGTGCGTTGTATGGCTCGATCAATCCAACTGATGAAGATGGGATTATCACTCGTGTCCGCAGTGCTTCCACGAACCCCGTTGATCTGTCAAATGAGGATCTGGTGGATGTGAAGGTTACTTTGCCCGGGGATGCTTGCGAGGGCAATGAGATCAAGGTCAATGTGATCTACGATTATCCAGTTTCCATGCCGTTTATCGGTTCGATTATTGGATCACAAACGATTACGTTGAATGCCAGCGTAACGGATACCATTTTGCAGCCCGTATGCGACGGGAGTTAGTATGAGGATAAAATGATGAAAAAGCAACATTATTCCGAACACGGCCAGGTGCTGGTTATCATTGTCTTTGCGATGTTTGGTTTGATTGGTATAACAGGCCTGGCAATTGATGGGAGCCGGGCGTATTCTGATCGCCGGCAGGCTCAAAATGCGGCCGATACAGCCGCTCTGGCCGCTGCCTTAGCCTATGTCCGTACCCCGGATGGACCTTGGATGGATGTTGGGTATTCGCGTGCTGCCAGCAACGGTTATGACAATAATGGAACTACGAATGTTGTCGAAGTGGTTTGGCCACCTGATGATCGAGCCCAATCCGAATACGTCGGTAACACGCATTATATACAAGTTGTTATCACGTCACACCTTGACACTCTTTTTGGTAGGGTGATAGGCATTAATCAGGTAACGAATACCGTTCAGGCCGTTGTAAAAGTAGATCCACCTGAGCTTACAGAATTATATAATGGTAATGCTGTCGTCGGGCTTGCGCCTCACGAGTGTAAGGCTATCAAATATCAAGGGAACGCAAACACAACGGTCACGGGAGGTGGCCTGTTTGTCAATTCGGACTGTCCTACGGCAGCTTTTTTCAACAACAGTTCCAGCGCATCCTTAACTGCTCCTTCGCTGACTGTGGTAGGCGACGAAACTCACAAAGCTGGCGCGCTTAATGTGGGAACGATTACTGAGAATGCACAGGATCAGGCCATGACCTATCCGCCAATTGAATACACGCCTCCAGCGCCTGACTGCAAGGATGCTGATGGCCACGAGATCGATGCCACTGTAGATGGAGAGACAATGACACCTGGTAACTGGTCAGGCACGTTTCCACCTGCCCATGTGAAATACCTTGAATCCGGCTTTTATTGTGTGAATAGCGGTGACTTCAAACTGAATGCTGGCGATTATCTTGAAGGTCACAATGTGTTGATCTATATGGCTACTGGTAAGGTAACCTGGAACGGTGGCGCGACGGTGAAGTTGTATGCACCAGAAACGGATCCCTTACAAAGGATTATTGTTATATTTGCCTATCACCAACACAAGCCCTGTCGTAATTAACGGTAATTCAGATTCAGAGTTTGAAGGTACCATTTTAGCCCCTGCATCAGATATATCGATCAATGGAACGGGAGATGCAGGGATGATTGGACAGGTCATTGGGTATACTGTCGATCTGAGCGGCACTTCGGGTATCAACATTCAATATGACGATACAAAGGTATTGTGGCTTTGGACAAATCCCAATGCGGGAATTATGCAATAAAATCGTCAATATTGAATTTGAAAAAATTTTTGACATCTGGAGAGACAATGTGTCTCTCCAGATGTCTATTTTAAGTAATTGACCTTTCTTTGGCCTTGTTACGTATGATCTTGACTGGCAAGTTGCCTCGGTTTTTGTCTTCTTTCATCTCTTTGGCAAACACTTTATGGCCAGAAATGGGAATTACAGCATTTAACACTATTGAATTGACAGGTTGGCAGGATGATCTTGCATCACTGCAAGCAATCTCGAAGAAACTCGTTTCGAGGCGATTGCCTGGAATCCTCCGTACGGCACCTCGAATGGTGATGGGATCGATAATGTTGAATTTTGGTTCGGTGGGCCGGGCAGCATCCCCGGGGCTACTGAGCGCGTGGTCGCCTACTGCGCCTTCACGGGCGATACGCCTTGCACAAGACTTGACCAGCGTGTGGATTACTCCACTCTTCCGGACGGGACTTATACGATCTACGCCCGTGCACAGGGTGTGGATGGCCGATATTCGGAGACGATTTCCAGGAACTTCATCCTGGGCTCCCCGCCGACACCGACCGCCACCGCCAGTAATACCCCCACACCTACCGCTACATCTTTTGTGTGAAATGTGAGCGGGTCAAGCTTTTTCCTCAATGGTAGTAAGGTATTGGCGGTAGATATTACCAATAATACCAATCAGACGCTGCATTACGCTAATCTCACAATCTTCTTCAATGCAAGTTCTCCCAGACGGCAAAAACTTCGAAGTGTACAAAACGGTGGCGCAACATTATGGAGTGGCAGCACTTCCTCATCGCCGCTATCTGTCTCGGCGGGAGGGCAGGTGGGTCCCCGATCTGCAACGCGATTGAGATTCCAATTTAGCAAGAATTATCAGTTTTCCGGAGTGGAACATTTGACGCTGGAGTTCGAGGAAAATGGCTGTCAAACCTTGAATATCCATTGATGGGCCGAGGAGTTTATTTTATGAAAAGAAAACAGTCTTATTCTTCTCTCAGACAAACTGAGCGTGGTCACAGTACCGTCATCGTTGCATTAAGTCTGGGTGTCTTGCTATTGCTGATTATTGGTGCCGTGGTTCTCTGCGTTGCCCTCTTTACGGCTACGTCGATGCAAGATTATGATAATGGGAGCGGAATATTTGGAATCTTTGAAACGCAATATATTGGCGATATTGCATTGAATGATTTCAATCCGGATTTCAGTGGACTGGGAAGCGTATCTCCACAGTCAAATCTGCTATTCGTTGACCAGGATAGGCTGGAAATATAGAAAGAATCAACTGGTAGGTTGAGCTGAATTTGCAAATACAGTTGGCGCATGTTTCATAGTTCTATATCGGTGCAATTAAAAACTTAAGAAAGTCTTGGAATTTCCTAATACAATTAAATTTTTATTTTGCTACAGTAGAGTAGAAGGATTTGTTTTTGGGTGGATTTATTAGCTTGTTTATGGGGAACAAGCCAACAAATCGTAAAGGACGAGGGGAATCTTTACAAAAAAAGGTGCTCTTCCAAGAGCACCTTTTTCTGTTAGTGTTATTCAGGCAAAGCGGCTTTTATCTTTTCCAGTTCTTGCGATGTAATTGGCCTTTCTTTGGCTTTATTGCGCATGAATTCTTTGAGTTTCTTGAGCGGTAGAGCGGGCATGGGGGCGTCTTCGGCTTCGATTTCGACTCCGTCTGTAGTGAAGACCAACACAGCCTTGATCTCAGGAATTTCATCTTCTTCCATCTCTTTAGCAAATGCTTTGCGGACCGAGTTTATTTCAGCTTCGGCTTCCAGGTCAGGACGACCGAGACCCTCCTGGCCGAATAAACGCATGTAGTTCTGTAAAAATCCACCGCCAGCCATCCTCCAGCGGTTCTTGCGGTATGTGACGTGCCCGCGCTGATGATAGGGTAAAAGCACCCAGATGCCGGCTGGGCCGACCAGTAGATGAGCTACTGACGTGGTCCAGTGATAGATGACAAAGTCACCGGGTAGGCCCTTTAAGCCAGCGTCCAGCCTTTCGTCAGGCCGTGGGGAACGGCCCCAACGATTGCCGAAGTACATGCCAACCTGGGTAAGTGTGAAGCCAAGCAGTAGCGCGCCAACAGCCCAGACGAAGAGTTCAGGCCTGGTGAACGAGATATACATACCTACGCCCAGCACAACGAGTGCGCCCATGCTGGTGTACTGTCCGATTTTAGAATTGCGTTTGATTATTTTTTCATTTTTGATGATTTTCACGATTTTCTCCCATAACCATAGATAAACACGGATGAAATTGATATTGAGGATGAACGATCAGAATTCGCTCTGTAGAGATAGTGTGTCGGTGGCTTATCAAACATCATTGTTTATCCTCGTTTATCTGTGGTGATTTTATTTCAAGTTTTCCTCAATTGCAGTTTCCAACGATGCGAGCACATTCGCCTCCGCGGCCTCTTTCGCTACGCGGATGGCATTCTTGATCGCAACTGCATCCGAGCGACCGTGACCGATGAAAACCAGTCCGTTGAACTCCTAGCAACGGCGCTGCACCATGTTCACTGGGATCGAGTAATTTCTTGATGCTTCCCAGCGCAGGCTTGACCAATAGGCCACCCAGCATGGCCAACGGACCACCATTCTTGATAGAATCCTTGATCTTATCCACGATCATCTTGGCAACTGCCTCGGCCGTTTTCAACATAACGTTACCAACAAATCCATCTGTAACAGCCACATCTACTTTCCCGCCAATCACCTCTTTGCCCTCGACATTTCCATAGAAATTCAGTCCGGATTCTTTCAGCAAAGGTGTGGCTTCCTTGACAAGATTATTGCCCTTCCCTTCCTCTTCGCCGTTCGAGACCAGCCCCACTTTGGGATTTTTCACGCTGCGTACCTTTTGCGCATAGATACTTCCCATAATGGCAAACTGTACCAGGTTCTCCGGCTTTACTTCCGGGTTGGCGCCCACATCCAGCACAACACAGGTGCCGGTTGCTGTGGGGAAGACGGGCGCTAGGGCGGGTAAATCCACGCCAGGGATGGTGCCCAGCCGGAAGTAAGCGGTCACCATGGCAGCGCCCAGTATTTCCGGCTGTGACAAAGGCTTCCGCTTCGCCATTTTTGACCAGGTCAATGCCCACCGCCATCGAGTTCTGGGAAGTTGGGCGGCGGGCTTTCAGCACCAACTTCATGCCCTTATCTTCCATC
Source organism: uncultured Chloroflexia bacterium (assembly GCA_963785535.1). Classification (GTDB taxonomy): domain Bacteria; phylum Chloroflexota; class Anaerolineae; order Anaerolineales; family Villigracilaceae; genus JAABUE01. Next base: position 80,882 of record CAWAVQ010000039.1, read on the forward strand.
GTCAGGATTTCCGGGGCATGCACGATGCTGATGGGCAGATTCCCTGGGTTGGCGGAAGCAAGCACAGGCTTGAGAATTGATTCGTCTCCCACCAGGATGATATCTACGCCATACTCCCGAGCGGCCATCACGGCGCCTTCCACGTCTGGATGTGGATGGTCGTCACTGCCCATGGCGTCTACAACGATGCGAGTCATTAGTCCTCCAGGATGATTTCGGATTTGGGTTGACAGGCTTGTGAAGGCGATTATAATACGACCTGCTCGCGCTGGTGCTGGAATTGGCAGACAGGCATGGTTGAGGGCCATGTGCCGCAAGGCGTGAGGGTTCAAGTCCCTCCCAGCGCACTCCCCGTCGAAAGGCGGGGTTTTGTTTTTCCCATAAAAGTTTCTTTTCTAAACATACTAAGAATTTCTAAAACTTTTCAAATGAAAGGAAATAAATTATTTTATACAATATATAGGCAAATAATGACGGTTATTTTTTGAGCGCAAGACTTTAGTAGCGATTGAACGGGCTTTGCTCAGGAAGGTAGGAAGAAATGATGCTTGAAATTCGCGAAGGCCGCGAGAAGGCCGAACTTATCTTGTTGGACATTGACCAGATAACAGCTATTAAAGATCAACCTGACACTCCCGAAGGCAGGCGCGATAAGTTGTTAATCTGTCTGGCGTTGGATCATGGTTTACGGGTTAGCGAACTTGCAATATTGCAGCGTGGTGACTTTTACCTTGAAGCTGGAACCCTGACTTTTGACCGTCCTAAGACGGGCCAGAGTGTCACGCTTAAACTCTCAGATGAAACGGTAAACGCTGCTAGAAAATACTTTGGTGGTAATGACCCGGGATTTGGCAACCTTTGGCGACCCAGCTTATCAGGACAGAGTGTGTCGACTAGGACGATAGGTAAACGTATTAGGGTATTAGGAAAAAGGATAGCAATTGATAACCTGTCTCCCGATGATCTAAGGCACACTTGGGCGACCACTGCTGCCAAAAATACCCCCTTGGACCAACTGCTTTACGCTGGCGGCTGGACTTCGGTATCATCAGCACTACCATATGTCAAGAATGCTAAGATCGCAATATAGAAGTAAAATGGGGTGTCCATCGACTGAAACGATGACGTAGTGTGTTACCTTTTCCGCAGCGTTCCCAGGTTATCGACCGACTAACGAAATTGTAAGTACCTAACAAAATTGTAAGGTTCTATCCCCACAACAAGGGGATTTTTGTTTTTAGTCATAAGTCATACAATATGTTGTATGACAGAAGAGGATTTACCATCAGACCATTTTTTACAGAAGAAATTTCAGGAGTGGTTCAAAAACCCCGTTCCTGCTGAGGTCGATCATCCAATTAGGCATCCTGATCTGGCTGATCTACCGTTCCCTGTTGCGGCACAACATTCATACTATATGACACGAAGCGGTCATTTAGGGGCCCGACAAAAGCTATTTAAGTTATTCATTTTTGGTTTGCAGGGAGCAATTTCCTTAGGGATGGGTGTTGGATTCATCATTTTGATAATAAATGCTGGCCATTTTGGGTGGAGCAAATACTGGCCAAGCCCAATCGTTGTTATTTTCTTGGTGATGGCAATAGGTTTTTGGGGCGGTCTGTTGGTAGGTTCTATTTACAAACTGGCTGAAAAATATTCTTACAAAGATAAGTTATAGGTTAGCCCAAACTCGTTTTCCGCAGCCAGTCTAGGTGATCGACCAGGCTGCTTTCTTTGTGGACTTGTAGCAGGTCATCGTCAACCGTGTCGAAAGGCAGGGTTTTTGTTTACTTCCAATTGGCCAGATCAAATTCCCGCAGGTCCGGCAGTCCCTCCACAAGTTCAACGGCTTCGCTCACGAAAGCAAACTCGTAACCCTGATTTTCTAATTCAGCAACCATTTTTTCGTAGTAATCGAACGCGCGTTTTGCATTACGAGACAAGGCAATTTTCTCCGGACTCGCGGAATGAAAGCTCGCTAACTGGTGGAAGTAAAAATCGTGCGGATGCGACAGGGCCAGCGCGATATCTGGCAGACCGAAAGCGTGCCACAGCCCAGAATAGAGTCCCCACCCAAGCAACTTAACATAACTCAGACCGAACACGATGCGGACTCCCGAAAGGCTGGTGAACGGAAACTCGAGCAGACTCTCGTCTCCGCGCCTGATCCGGAAGGGGCTGTTCGGCATGTGCAGGTTGACGTAACCAAACTTGCCTGGCCGCATGGACGTGTATACGCTGGCATCGTATTGGTAGCCAAGATCTAACAGGTGGCCGAGTCCCTCTTTGGTGATTTGACCGATCGGGGCGCGGTAGCCCAGCGGACCGCTGCCGTTGACTTTTTTCATCACCTGCGCAGATTTTTCCACCTCGTCGCGGCTGGCTGCATTGTGCGGGTCATGACTGTACGAATGAGCAGCATATTCGAGCGGGATACGCTTGCCAAGCTCATTGAGGTGCTCCCCAAAACGCTCGAACAGCGAGGTGACTGTGAACATGGTCACTTTTGCGTTGTGCCTTTGGATAATATCTGTATAGCGCTCGAAATATTCCGGGTTTTCCAACAGGCGAATGTGCCCCTCCGGATCACCGTAATCCGGTTCCATATCCAGCGTGAGACAAGCGATTTTACGGCTCATGCCTTGGGCAGGTTGGTGATGTAATAGAAGCCATCGCGTTTTGCCACCCAGATGTCCTTGAAGCCAAAGGGTTCGGCCAGTTCGATAAACTCTTCAGGACGATATAAATACACTCCCGGCAATTTGTTGACGCGGATGTAAACCTGGCGTAGTTGCCAGGTAGGGAACTGGCTGCGGCGGGCGGTATCGGGGAAATCCAGAAAGAAATATTCCGTTTGCAGGTTGCCCAGAAAAGCGGACATGGCCCAGGTGTCGAAATACTCAATGACGCCCAGAGCAGTTACCAGGTCCGATTGTGGAAGCGGGGAGGCGGGGTTGACGACATCTACTACGGAAAAATCGAGTTGCTCTTCCAAACCGGCCTGAATACGATGCGCGTCGGCAATTTGAAGGGCCTCCGGCGAAATGTCGACACCATAGACCTTGGCAGCTCCGGCGTCCAGCATTTGAAAGGCGAAACGTCCTGAAGCGCAACCCACATCCAGCACGGTTTTACCGGCGAGATATGGCTTGAGCAACTCGAGCGCCGCATTCATGCGCACGTACATGGCTTCGCCACGGAAAACGGTCGAAAGACGGTCCCAAAGATTGGCTTTGTGTGGGGTATCTTTGTAATATGCGCTGGCTTCCCAACTCAGTAAGTGTTTTTTCCAATATTCTCCGCTTTTGGAGAGTTGGTTTGATTCCATAAGTAAATAGCTCCTGTTATAAAATTCGCGGGCTGATTATACTGCTTCCTGACCTTGAAAATGAAAAATCCCGTCGTTGGCCTGACGGGATTTTGGTTTTTTGAAAGAGGAATTAACCTTCGGCGGAACGGTAGCGTTCGATCAAAGCTTTGGTCTGTTCATGCTGTGGGTTGGAGAAGATTTCAGCCGGTTTGCCTTCCTCGATAATATTGCCTTCACCAATGACGACCACGCGGTCAGCTACATCGCGGGCGAAGCCCATCTCGTGCGTGACCACCAACATCGTCATACCTTCTTTGGCGACTTTCTTCATCACGGTCAACACTTCGCCGATCAGTTCCGGGTCAAGTGCGGAAGTCGGCTCGTCAAAAAGCATGACGCGCGGTTCCATAGCCAACGCGCGTGCGATAGCCACGCGTTGTTTTTGTCCGCCAGAGAGACGGTTTGGAAATTCGTTCTTTTTGTCGAGCAGACCAACTCGATCGAGGTTCATTTCAGCCATCTCAATGGCTTTACCCTTGTCCATCCCTTTCACGGTAACCGGCCCTTCCGTCACGTTATCGAGCACGCTCATGTGAGGAAATAGGTTGAACTCTTGAAAAACCATGCCTGTCTTAAGGCGGATGGCATGCACGAGATCGCGATGCTCTTTTCCTTTTGAGCCGGCTTTGACAACCAGTCCTTCCACCTCGATTGTCCCTCCTGATGGCTCCTCCAGGAAATTGATACAGCGCAAGAGTGTGCTCTTTCCCGAGCCACTGCGACCGATGATACAAACCACTTCACTGCGCTTAACATCCAAACTGACGTCGTGTAAGACGTGCAAACGGCCAAAGACTTTGTCCAGATGGGAGATTTTAACGATAGGAGCAGACATGTTAGCGATCTCCTTTAGCCATGTTCGCTTCCAGACGCCCTTGGAAATAACTAAATACCAAAGTCATGATCCAGTAAAAGACAGCGGCCATGATCAGGGCTTCCAGGTTGTGGAAGGTGGCCCGGCCAACTTTGGTGGCGCGCCACATCAGTTCATGCACAAAACCAGTCGCCGATACTAGCGCCGAGTCCTTGAGCATGGAAATATAATCGTTGCCCATAGGCGGGATGGCGAAACGCAAGGCCTGTGGAAGGACGACGCGCAACATCATCTGTTGCTGGGTCATACCGATGGCCATAGCGGCTTCCCGTTGGCCTTTGCCTACCGAGCTTAACGCGGCTCGAAAAACCTCGCTTTCATAGGCTCCATAGTTGAGGCCTAAAGCCAGCACACCTGCCCACAAGCCGGGCAAAATAATTCCTAATTGTGGCAAAGCCAGGAAGAAGAAGAAAATTTGCAGATACAGCGGTGTACCGCGAATGAGTGATACATAAAAAGTGCTCAGCGCATAGATTGGTGGAAAGCTGGAAAGCCTTCCCAAGGCGGTCAGCAGCGCCAGGGTCATGGCAAGGATTATGGAGAGTCCGGATATGAAAATCGTGACGCCTGCGCCGCTGGCAACAAAGGTCAAATTTTCTTGAATGAAGGCCTTATCGAGTTGTATTGTTTTCAGATGAATACCCCCCAATGAAAAAGCTGTGCCGCTAAAGAGGTAGAACAAAATTAAGAGCAGAACGATCCAGGAGATAGTGACGTTTGTCCTGAAAACGCGTTTTTTTCTTCGCTGCGCTTCGAAAACCTCATCAGCAAGTACTTTTTCTGAACCTTTGGCTGTATTCTCCATTGCTCCTCCTCCAACTTGTGAAATAAAAAACTCTGGAAGCGGTTGTCATGACAACCGCTTCCAGAGAAGCTTCAAGAGCTTACTGATTGGGAGCCATGGTGATGTCTTCTTCAAACCACTTCATCGACAGTGATGTCAATGTACCATCACTGTGCATTTTGGTGATCGTATTGCTTACTTGGGTTTGTAGGGAAGCAGTGCTCAAAGTGGAGCTTTTGTCAAAGGCAGCGGCCAAGTCTTCGGAAAAGACCGGTGAACCGAGTTGTTTCACAGGCAGGCCAGCAGCGATGTTGGCGTTCACAACTGTCTGGGAAGTCACGTAACCCGCGAAATCTTGGCGTCCGGCAGCCAGCGCCTGGGCGCATTCCTGGTCGGTGTCCAGCGGGACAACGGTGATGTCAGCCGGGGGCTGCGCATAGATCGAGGAAGCGGGCAAGCCCATGTCACCTCCGCTGAGCCAGGTCTCGTATGTCGTCGAGGCGCCGGCGCAGAGCGCCATACCGGCCAGGTCGTTGAGAGATGCGTAAGAAGCATCGGCTGAGACAGCAACCACGGCTGGCGTATAGTAATAGGGCACAGAGAAGTCGAGCACTTTTTGACGGTCGGTCGTGATGGTCATTGAGCCTACGCTCACGTCCCATTTATCGGCCCAGTTACCCGCGGTAATCACGTCCCAGTTGGGGGTGGCAAAGCAGGTTTCTACACCAATCGCGTCACCGATGGCGATCGCTACATCTACATCAAAGCCCTGCATTTCGGCAGTCGTGAGGGCATCAGATGGACATTTCGTATCAGAAGGACGCTTGCCCTCGGTGTTCAGGAAGGACTGTGGTTCGTAATTCGGATCGGTTGAAACCAGAATGTAGCCACGATTTTTGATGTCATCCAGCAGGTTGTCAGCTTTTGCCCCACCACCACCGCAAGCGGACAGTAGCAGCGCAGCAATAGCCATCAGGCTGACGATCATGAGAGTTTTTTTCATTTTCTCCTCCAGGTGAGATTTGTTTGATAGGCGTTAAGGGATTCTAAAGGATTATCTTTTCGATGCAGCCTCCTCCTTTCAGAACCGGTTTTTTACAGCATCGGAATTAAGAATAGACCATTTTTACATTTCTGGCAAGTCTTTTAGAAGCCTTTTTTCAGATTGTTTATTTGCGGAATGGTAAAATGAGCGCAGCAATTATTTCCTAAGGAGGAGGCAGGTGTGAGTGCTCAATTTCCGTCATCAGAATGGCTGCAAGGGTTGGAAGAAAAACTAAATTCAGATGAAAAATATGCTCAGGTTGCCAAAAATTGGGAGGGAGATTTATTGTTCTTCATTGCGCCTGAAGGCAGCTTGAAGGAACAATTGACCTTCTACCTGGATTTGTGGCATGGTACCTGCCGTTCTGTGGATTATAACCCTGCCCCGGAAAAATACTCCAAGCCGGTTTTTACGTTGCGTGCCAATTACAAAAATATCGCAGCTATCCTTACTGGGAAACTTGACCCTATGACCGCTATGATGACCAATAAACTGAAGGTGCAGGGCAGTCTGGGATATATGATGCGCAACGTGCCTACAGTACTGGATTTTGTACGCTGTGCGCGCGAAGTGACAACGGAAATTCTATAAGACACAGCTACGATGCAACCCATCCTCAAAGTCGACCTGACCACCGGTAAGACAGAAGAATATCGCATTCCTGAAACCTGGGAAAGGGACTTTCTTGGTGGGGCCTCGCTGGCTGCGCGTTTGTTGTACGACTCCCTTACGCCTGAATTGGACGCTCGGTCACCCAGTGCGCCGCTGCTCTTTATGAATGGTCCGTTGACGGGCACCTTCGGGCCGACGGTAGGACGCTTCGTTATCTGCGGGAAAGGGGCTGCTACCGGTTTATGGGCTGAATCTCACATCGGCGGATTCTGGGGACCTGAACTGCGTTTTGCCGGGTTCGATGGCCTGTGGATCACGGGCAAGGCCAGGGAGCCGGTCTATCTCTGGATCGACGAGGGCAAGCTCGAGGTCCGGAAAGCTGCGCATCTGTGGGGAAAAGACACGTACGAAACACAAACTCTCATCAAAGAAGAAGTCGGTCGTAAGAACGCGCACGTTGCAACGATTGGTTTAGCGGGGGAACGTGGCGTCTTATATGCCGGCATCTTTTGCGACCACGGCCGCACCGCCGGGCGGACCGGTCTGGGTGCAGTCATGGGCGCCAAGAATCTCAAGGCGGTCGCAGTTTATGGCAAGAAAGGAATCTTGCCGTTGGCGCGTTCCGGCGTGTATGCGGGTGTGCGCTCGGCCTCTAACCGTGCTTTGAAGCAGGATAACCAGTCGCAGGTAATGCACGAATTGGGTACAGCCAGCGCCGCCAATTACTCCGAGTATCTGGGCGCCATGCCCAGCAAGTATTATCACCAGGGTAGCTTTGAGAAAGCTGACGATGTTTCTGGAGCGAAGATGTCAGAGAGCATTTTGAGCGGGACCAGCGCCTGCCACTCCTGTGTGATCGCCTGCGGACGTGTCGTGATCCTGGATGATGGCGCGCGCCGCAAAGGGCCGGAGTACGAAACCATTGTTTCTTTCGGACCCAACCTGTTAGTTGATGACCTGGCTACCATCACGCGCCTGGGCGAATTATGCGACCGTTACGGTATGGATACCATCAGTACGGGCAACACCATCGGGTTGGCGTTCTATCTGTATGAAAAGGGTGTGATTACATCCAAAGACACTGGTGGCCTCGAATTGCGTTGGGGCGATGTGGAAGTCATCGAGAAGCTGATCCATCTCACAGCGCAGCGCGAAGGTATCGGCGAAGTCATGGCGCACGGATCGCGTTTCCTGGGTCGTTACTTTGGGGCCGAGGAGGAAGCGGTGCAGGTCAACGGCTTGGAAGTGGCCTATCACGATCCGCGCGGTGTCTCGGGTATGGCGCTGGTGTATGCCACCAGCCCGCGCGGTGCCTGTCACAACCAATCCGATTATTTCATGGTGGACTGGGGCAATACGAACGAAGAAGCAGGCATTGGATATTTCAGCCGTCATGATGGCGGTGAGAAAGCCGCCAATGTAGCCCGACACCAGGATTGGCGCACGGTCTACAACTCGCTGGTGATGTGCATCTTCGCCAACGTTTCGCCAAGTACGCAAGTGGAGTTGATCAACGCCGCCTGTGGTTTGCAGTGGAACGTAGACGACATGCTGCGCTGCGGCGAACGCGGCTGGAATTTGAAACGCGCCATCAACAACCGTATGGGGCTGACGTGTAAAAATGATAAGTTACCCAAAGCGCTGCTGGAGCCGTATGTTGAGGGCGGCGCAGAAGGATACGTCATCCCGTTTGATGAGATGATCAAGGCCTACTATGCCGCGCGTGGCTGGGACCCGGGCACCGGACGCCCGACGAAGGAGAAACTACTTTCTCTTGGTCTGGACGATGTAGCCAGGGATTTGTGGGGATAATTCGATCAAGAAGTTTTCATACTTTCCTCTTACACAAGCTTGTTACAATCGTGTACAAATCTAACTACAGATATTTCTATTTCAAGTGGTGGTTGAGTGCTCGGAGCGATAGCGCAGAGCGTATCGAAACCACAAAACAAAATTTTCAAATGCCCTGTTGGTTTTCCCGGCCCGCCGTGGTCCGGGGTGGGCGATACGGACTTCATCCTACTCAACCAACGGAATGCCTTTGAAATTTGCGAAGGAGACTCGCATGAAACTGGTTACTGTCCCTGAGATGCTGGCGATCGAAAAAGAAGCCGATGCCAACGGATTATCATATGATGAAATGATGGAGAACGCTGGCAGCGCTCTGGCGGATGTCGTTCTAGAATTATTCGGAGAGGATGAAGAACTTGATGCCTTTGGCCTGGTCGGGCCTGGGAATAACGGTGGCGATACGCTGGTGGCGCTGGAGCACCTGGCGGCCAATGGCTGGCGTACGCGCGCTTATCTGATCAAACGCAAAACCGACGAATTGGTCAAGCGGTTGGAAGCGGCCGGGGGTGAAATCCTCTACGCTGAAACAGATCAAAAATATGACGCACTGGCGACCTTCGTCGAGACCTCCGATGTGCTGCTGGACGGGATTTTGGGCACCGGTATCAAGCTGCCCCTCAAAGCGGATGTCGCCAAACTGTTGGTGGCAGTCAATGACGTTCTGGACATGATGGAACAGCCACCTTTTGTCATTGCGGTAGATTGCCCATCGGGTGTTGACAATGATACTGGCGAGGCTGCTGACGAGTGTATTCCCGCCGACCTGACCGTCACCATGGCAGCCGTGAAGCAAGGCTTGTTGAAGTTACCCGCCTTCGAATACGTGGGCGATTTGCATGTCGTGGATATTGGCCTGCCGGATAATTTGTCCGCCTTGAAGTCAGTTAATACTGAAGTAGCGGATGAACTCTTGGTGTCTGGCCTGTTGCCGGAACGACCGCTGGATTCTCACAAAGGTACGTTTGGTACGGCGCTGATCGCTGCCGGGTCGGCCAATTATACGGGAGCAGCTTTGTTGTCCGGGAAGGCTGCCTACCGTTCGGGTGCCGGGCTGGTGACCATGGCGGTCCCGGCCATGTTGCACAGCGCGTTGGCCGGTCAATTCCCCGAAGCGACCTGGGCGCTTTTACCCCACAAACGCGGATTTATTGCCCACGAAGCGGCTGAAGTCCTGCCGAAAAACTTCGAGCGTGTTACCGCCTTGTTGATAGGTCCCGGCTTCGGGATGGAAGATACCACGCAGGAGTTTCTGTCAGATTTGCTGCTGGGCGAATCGAATCCCAAAAAGGCCGCTGGCCGCATCGGTTTTTTGCACGAGCAGGAAGAGAAAAAAGAAAATACTGTTGCGCATTTGCCCCCTATGGTGATCGATGCGGACGGTTTGAAATTGTTGGCGAAGATCAAGGATTGGCACAAATTGTTGCCTGCCCCGGCGGTTTTGACGCCGCACCCCGGTGAAATGGCGGTTTTAACCGGCTTATCCACCGAGGAAATCCAGAAGGATCGAACAGGCATTGCCAAGAAATATGCCAAGAAATGGGGGCATGTGGTCGTCTTGAAAGGTGCCTTTACCGTCATCGCCTCGCCGGAAGGAGACATCACCGTCATCCCGGTGGCTTCCCCTGCGCTGGCGCACGCTGGAACCGGCGATGTGCTGGCTGGTCTGATCGTTGGCCTGCGCGCGCAAGGTTTAGATGCTTACGATGCAGCCGTGGCCGGAGCCTGGATCCACGCCCAGGCAGGCTTGATCGCTGCTGACGACCTGGGTTCGACGGCCTCCGTTTTGGCCGGGGATGTGCTGGAGGCGGTTGCAGATGTTCTGGCGGATTTAGAATAGAAGTATATTGTCGGCCTGAGCTAGTCGAAGGATGACAGTTTTGTCGGCCACTTCCGCGCTTCGACAAGCTCAGCGCGACGATAAGATGTTGTCGTCCTGAGCCTGCCCGCCCCGGTAAAACGGAGTGGGCCGGGATCGAAGAATGACTGTTTCCCAAGTTACTTTCTCGCTTCGACAAGCTCAGCGCGACGGTTGCTTTAGAAATAGAATTGTCGTCTTGAATGTGCCTGTCCTCATAAAAGAATCGAAGCATGGATGTTTAATTGTTACCTCGTACTTTGATAGGCTCCTGCGCGCCAGAGGGATTCGTCGTCCTGAGCCTGCCCGCCCCGGTAAAACGGAGTGGGCCGGGGTCGAAGGACAGCTGATAAGATCATCTTTTTTCTTCGTCAGGTTTCGCGCGACGGCTACTTTTGGATTTGGATAATTCTACTAACGCATCGAAATCCCCTCTAATAAGCGCTTCTTTCTTTGCTCGCGACCACCCTTTGATTTGCTTTTCCCAAGCCATTGCTTGCCGAGGAGTATCACAAGATTCCGCATATACCAATTTGACGGGTAACCTGCTTTTTGTGTAAGAACTCGTTGAACCAAGCATATGTTGACGTACACGCTCTTCAAGATTGCTCGTTGAACCAGTATAGTAGCTGGCATCTGCGCACTTGAGAATGTAAACCCAGTATTCCATATACCTATATTGTAGTCGCTCAGAGCCTACCTGTCCCTGTAAAGGGATCGAAGGGTGACATATCTATTGCTTGCTTCACGCTTAGAAGTGCTCAGCGCGATGATAAGACTTTGTCGTCCTGAGCTCGTCGAAGGATGACAGTTCCATAGGTTACCGTCGTGCTTCGACACCGTTCGTGCCGCGAGCAGCGGCAGTACGCCGGTGCGAGACGGCAGGCTCAGCATGACGGTTACTTTGGAAATAAAATGGTCGCCCTTTGACTAGTTCAGGGCGACCATTCTGCTTTGCACGAATTAGTTAGCTATTCAAAAACTCTTCCAGTGACGTTTTACTAATGCGATAGGCATTGCCAAGTTTCTTGGCTTTAAGCGAGCCATCGTTGATGGCGGCCATCACGTCTTCTTCAGAAACCTTCAAAATGGATGCAGCTTCAGATGGGGTCATGACATCCGGCATGTCGTTGGAGGCCGGTTCCGCACCGCGAGTGGTTGAGGCCGGTTGCTGGGAGGCCACCGCGCCGGATGTGGCCTGCTGCATCAGATTGCCGATGCCCATACCTGCACCGATACCGGCCGTCAGGCCAGCGCCGCCGCTGGGATTCTGGGCAGCATCGCGCATGGCATCCGCGGCCTGGAGTTGGGTGTAGGTGGCCATATCCAGCATGCCCATGTCGCGCAGTTCCTGGGCCGATTTGTCGGACGGTTTCAGGTTCCCAATGTAGAAGGATTTGAGAGTCAGGCCAATGGCCGCGAAATCATCATTGGCCTTGGCACGGACAGCCGCACCGAGCTCTTCGGTCAGGCCGATCAGGTCCACTACGCTCTTGGCTGAAGTCGTTTCACCAAGCGTATCCTGCAAGATGGAGAGCAACATGGTGCGCACGCGGTCTTCGATCTGGGAAGTGCTAAAGGCGCCCTGTGCGCCGACGATCTGGGTGACGAACTGTTGCGGGTCGCCAACCTGGTAAGAATAAGTGCCAAAGCCCTGTAGCAACGCCACGCCCAGCCCCATGCCGGGGTTGCGGACGATGATCGGTTGCGGCGTGCCCCATTTGCGGTTGGCGAATTCCTTCATCGAGACGAAGAAAACTTCCGCCGGGAAGACGGTCTTGCCACTGGTAAACCAGTCCTGCAGCTTTTGGGTCAACAGCGGAACGTTGGCGGTCGCGATGGTGTGACGTCCGGGACCAAACACATCCAGGGCATTCCCATCTCGGAAGAAAATCACTCGCTGCGCTTCCCTGACGATCACCTGCGAGCCGAGACGATAATCCGCTACCCCTCCCCCTTCCGGAAAGCGGTGGACGATCTCCTCCGCCATTTCGTTAGGGTATTCAATTACATCGATAATTCTGGCCATGACTCTCTCCTTATTTACTATGCTATAGCGTTTTCATTATAGCGTATGGATTTTGTGGATTCAAGAACCTATTCGTTTAATATACGGGTTTAGACTCTAAATGTTTCATCCTCCCTGAGCGGAGCGTAGCGCACACCTGCCCCGGTGGGCGGTGCCGGGGGTCGAAGGGCTGATATCTCCACGCTTCGACTACGGACTTCGTCCTCCGCTCAGCGAGACTTCACGCTTTCATCGACTTACCAGTTCCACCGCCGCGCAACATCAGGATTTCGGCCATGATGCTGACCGCGATCTCTTCCGGGGTTTCGGCCTGCAATTCCAGCCCAATCGGGGAATGCACCTTGGCAATCTGCTTCTCTGGAATGCCCATTTCCTTGAGTTTATCCACCGTCATTTTCCAGCGCCGTTTCGAGCCGATCACACCGATGTAGGCTGCCTCCGATTCGAGTAACGGGGGCAAGCCGGGAGCGTCGACCACGACGCCACGCGTGGTCAATACCAGATAGGTCTGTCGATTGATCCTGAGATTTTCTTGGCAGTTCTTCCATTTTGCATTCATAGAAAGCGTCCGCATCCGGACTGGCTTCAGGAGTGACGAATTCCGGCCGGTCGTCCGAGACCGCCACACGGAAGTTCAGCCACTTGGCCAGATGCGCGACGGCTTTGCCAACGTGCCCGCCGCCGATGACGACCAGCGTTGGAGCGGGTAGGATCGGTTCCACAAACACCTCCACAGTGCCGCCACACACGCCGGGGTCGCCGCGCGCCGGGTCGGCCATGTTGTATTCCAGCAGGCGGGACTTGCCGTCGTTCAGGGCTTCCTGCGCCTCTTTGAAGACGCGGTTTTCCAGTTCCCCGCCGCCGACGGTGCCGATAAAGCTGCCGTCTTCGTAGACCAGCATCTTGCTGGTGCTGTGACGCGGCGTGGAGCCCTGGCTGCCTACCACCGTACACAGCGCAGCGGCTTCGTTTTTGGTTTCGAGTTCAGCGAGAGCTTGGTAGATTGTTTTCATATTTCTTATTCTGTTAGAAAGTGAGTAATTGTGAGTAGTAGTTTCTAAGCCAGTGATCAGACCAGCCCATAAGGGTGGTATTGCGGATAATGCTCATCACTTCGGCGCGCGTGATCTTGGCTTCGTTCAGAATGACGTGAATATTGTTCCGGCTCACGGCCAGCGTCTTGATGGCGAAGAACAGCGGCCAGGTGCAGGCTAACCGGATTCTATAGTGAATGGGCGGGATGTTGATGATATATTGCAGTCCGTTGCGCAGGTGCGCTTCGGCTTTGTCAGCCAGGCGGGCGATCACTTGCAGGGCTGCGACGCTGTTTTCCTGGGCAAACAGGCTGTCGCGTGTGAGACCGAGCGGCTCGTAGAATGTGCGCGGGACGAAGACCCAGCCACGTTCATAGTCCTTGCGCATTCCGCGGATGATGTTAACCGTCTGCAAAGCCAGTCCGAATTCACGCGCGAGCGGTCGCAATTTGTCCTTCTGCTTCAGGATGAAGGGGGAATGCCATCCAAACAGGTCGGTTAGCATATAGCCCACGCGCCCGGCCACCTCGAACATGTAATCGTCCATTTCTTCTTCGGTCTCCACAAAGGGACCATGTTCCTGCCAGCGCGCCATTCCCAGCGAAGTTTGATGGACGTGGTGGGTGATGGTTTCCTGGTATGATTTCGGAAGTTTTTGCAGCGCATCCAGTAGTTGATCGGCATGTTGAGCAACATACACTTCAGGATCATTTTCGTCGAGGTTGGCGACTGCTTCGGTCAGGGAAGTGACGGGCGCACTGCCATCCAACACTTTCGCCCATAAACGCAACAATTCGGCTTTGCGGTTCCGCTCCAGATCTTCGGTATCTTCCAGACAATCTGAGACGCGAAACAATAAATACGCAATCGTGACCGCTTTACTCAACCCCACCGGAAGTTGCTCGATGGAAATGGCAAAGGTGCGGCTGACGTTGCGTAACATGTCGCGAAGATACATTTCAATACTCCTAATTACCTTTCTAATAATCCCAATACCACCGGTAACAATTGCTTTTTCCTCGATACCACACCCTCCGCTAGGCGCGTGCCATCGTTTTGCCGGGGGTAGGGTAGGTCGCTCAGTTCGGGTGGCTCGTCCGTGACCAGCAGGCGGCTGGAGCCACGCACTACGTCGGTAACCAGCAGCATAGCGAAATCCAGTGCGCGCTTGTCGCGCAGCGCTTTCAAGGCCGTGTTGAGCTTATCGAGGTGCTCAGTCAGTTGTAGCGAGTCGGTCACTTCGGCCTGGGCGATGGCGAAGCGGTAGTTGCCGGCTTCGTAGGCCTTCAGGTCAGTGCTGACGACTTCGTCCGGGCTGCGTGAAGATAATCCCGCCCCTGCGCTGAGCACTTGCTTGCCATACGATTGTACTGTCTCTCCGGCTAGCGGGCTATTCCTTACGAAGGCCCAGCGGCCCAACCGTTCGGCGGCCCTTCGGTCGCGTTCAGTGGTGGTGGGCGAGGTCAGAATGAGCGTGTCGGAGAGCAAGCCTGAGAGCAACATGCCTGCGATCTGTGGTGGCGCAGCCAGACCGGCTTCCTCGATCTGCTCGGAGACCAGTGTGCTGGTGCTGCCGACGATGTCTACGGTGAAGCGGATGGGCGTATGCGTGGAGGGGTTGCCCAGACGATGATGGTCCAGGATTTCGAGCAGGTCGGCATCTTCCAGATGGGCCAGCGCTTGGCGCGGCTCGTTGTGGTCTACCAACACGACTTGCAGACGCGGCGGGTTGAGCACATCCCGCTGGCGGCAGACGCCCACGTATTGATCGCCATCGTCCACTATCCAGAAATCGTCACCTTCTTCGCGCAGGATGCGATTGAGCGAATCCTTGATACGGCTGCTGAACTTGAATTTGGGCACTTCCGTGTTGGACACGTCTTTGCAGGGCAGTTCCAGGATTTCGGAGATGGGCGTCTCCTGTTGGCGCGGGTGCGGACCGACGATCTGACTCAGGTAGGAGAACAGGCTGCCCCCGGTTACCAGGCCAAAGGGCGTGCCATCTTCATTGACAACGGGAGCAACTCCCCAGGTGCGCGAGGCGATTGCCCAGGCATCTCGCAGCGGCAAATCCGGTGTGGCGGTATCCAGCCTGCGGGTCACGGCTTCGAAGCGCGGCGAAGCGTCGTTCAGCAGCATGGGCGCGTCCAATTCCAGCTTCTTGAGCACCCAGGATGTCTGCGGATTGGTGGCTCCCGCGCGCGCAGCCACCGTGTCCAGGCCGTCTCGTTCGCGCAGACACCAGGCGTAGCCCATGGCGGCAGCGATGGAGTCGGTGTCCGGGTTGACGTGTCCGATCACATAAACGCGATCCATAATTACCTTTCTGATTCCTTGAGCGTGTAAAAGCGAGTGGTTGGGTAAGCCAGGTCAACATCCGCATGTTTGGCGAAGGTTCGCAGGATCTCTTCCCAGATGGTTTGCGTCGTGCCCCGGCGTTGGCGCGGCTTGCACAGGTAACGGATGGTGAGCAGCACCCCGGAGTCTAACACGTTGGTGTAAACGATGGGAGTGAGTTTATTGTACCTGAGCAGGAACTTGCGTGTGGCCGCTTCGAACTCCTTGCCAGCATCCTCTTTCTGCGAAACATCGTGTGCGTCGGCGATCTCCTGTAGCAGATCCTTGGCTTTTTCCCAGTCGCTTTCGAAAGTGACCAGCACTGGGATTTCGTTCCAGATGTAATCCGGCCCGTGCGTGTAGTTGGCAACGCCATTGGTGAAGATCATGCCATTCGGGATATGTAGGATGCGCCCGGTAGACTGATCGGAATCGACCCAATTGCCGATTTCCATCATCGAGAACTGGAAGATGCGCTGGTCGACCACGTCCCCGGCATACGGACCGATCTCGATTCGATCCCCGACTTCGAACGGCTTCCGCCATAGAATGAAGATCCAGGCGACGATATTGGTAATGGGGTCCTTCAGGGCGATGGCCAGCCCGGCTGACACAAGTCCCAGATAGGTAGCGGCGTATTGCACGCCCTCGATCCACACCAGACCGACGATCAGCACGCCCAATGTGGCGAAGGTGTAGCCTAGCGCTTTCTGCCACTGGTAGCGCCGGTCCCGGTCTTTGATGCGTTCGGTGACATTGGCATGCAAGACGCGATGGACCAACCATAAAGTCGCCACGATCAAAATCGAAATAAGCAGTTTGTGTTGCGCCGCCGGGCTGATGCCAAGGTAGGTGTGTAGCCAGGTACTGATATTTTCCATTAAACGATTAAAGTTTGCTTCATGCTGTTTGTTTCAATTCCTTCCACACTTTTTCTGGTGTGATTGGATTGTCGTCGATATTTACGCCGACCGCATCTAGCACGGCATTCCCGACTGCGGGCGCAACACCATCCATCGGGATTTCCGCCACAGCCTTAACGCCGAATGGGTGACTGGGTTCGAATGTTTCCACGAAGATCGTAGTCAATTCCGGCATCTCGTCCGCGCGGAAGATGTGATAGTGGTCGAAGTCGCGTTCGATGGCGCTGCCCTTCTCGTCATAACGCATCTCTTCGCAGACGGCATAACCAAGCGCCTGCGTCATCCCGCCTTCGATCTGACCGCCGGCCGTGAGCGGATTGACGATCACGCCCGAATCGACCGCCATCACCAGCCTGTCGACCGTGACCTGACCGGTTTCCGTGTCCACGGTCACTTCTGCAAACTGCGCCCCAAAGGGTGGCGGCGACGAGGGCGAGACGTACGAACCGATGCCCATGATCTGCTCCTGATCGTTGCGATGCAGGGTGTCGAGGGCGATCTCGGTCAATGGCACGGATTTGCCATTTGGCGCGAAGGCTTGTTTGTCGGCCAGTTTGATGCTGGTATAGTCATCCACTTCCAGCATCTTCGCGGCGCGGATCTTGATGCGTTCCGCGGCTTGCTCGGCTGCCCTGACGACTGCCGCTCCCGAAATGTAGGTTGTCGAAGATGCGTACGCGCCCTTATCGAACGGCGTAAAGTCCGTATCCGACGAGTAACAGATGATGTCATCCAGCGGCACGCCCAACACTTCGGCGGCCATCTGTGACAGCACGGTGTCCGAGCCGGTGCCCAGGTCGGTTGCGCCGACCAGCAGGTTGAAGGAGGCGTCGTCGTTCATTTTGATGGACGCGCCGCCCATGTCCAGGTAGGGAATGGCCGTGCCTTGCATGACCATCGCTACGCCGATGCCTTTGCGTTTGTGGGACGATTTGCCAAATTGTTCTTTCCATTCTTCGTTGTTGAACTTTTGGTCCCAGCCAATCGCGGCCTTACCCTGCTGCACGCATTGTTCCAGCCCTACGGTGTGGATGATCTCCGGGCGCGGCTCACGGCCCTCATTCCAGGCCGTGCTGAACGGGTGGTATTCACCTGGATGAATGGCATTCTTCAAACGGAACTCGATCGGGTCGAAGTTCATGGCGCGCGCGATCTTTTCCATGTGACGGTCGAGCGGCCAGTAGCCTTGCGGCACGCCGTAGCCGCGATATGCACCCGACGGCGGCGTGTTGGTGTAGACGATGTCCGCGTAAAAGCGGATGTTGGGCGATTTGCGATACTCGCCGTCACCCACGTACAGCGCCATCGACTTGTGTCCGGTGTTGCCGGTCACGGTCAGGGCGTGCGCGCCGTTCGCGCCGGTATCCGCGAGCGCGTACATCTCGTTGGCTGTGATGGTGCCATCCAGTTTCACGCCGGTCTTCATGCGCACCTTCATCGGATGCCGCGAGCGTGCCGCGATGAACTCTTCCTCGCGCGTGTACTCGTAGATCACCGGCCGCCCGGTGGCGATGGTCAAGTGGGCAGCCACGTCTTCCATCAACACTTCCTGCTTGCCGCCGAATCCGCCGCCGATGCGCGGCTTGATGACGCGGATGCGCTTGATGGGCAGGTCCAGCACAGGCGCCAGGATGCGCCGCGCATGGAACGGCACCTGCGTCGAGGTGCGGATGACCAGCCGGTCATCCTCGTCCCAATAAGTCACGCACACATGCGGCTCGATGTGCGCTTGCTGCACCTTCGGGACGGTATATTCTGCTTCGAAGATACGGTCCGCCTCGGCGAATCCTTTCTCGACGTCGCCGATATCGATGCGGATTTCGGCAGCCAGGTTACGGGTCGGGTCCGAATCGGCGAAGTTGACGTATTCCGGCTCGTCATGGATTTGGATCGCGCCCGGTTTCATCGAGTTCTTCTGAGTTCAGGATCGCATCCAACGGTTCGTACTCGACCTCGATCTTGCTGAGGGCTAATTCAGCGATTTCCGCCGTTTCGGCCGCCACGAAGGCCACGCGGTCGCCCACAAAGCGGACTTTGTTGTCGAGCGAGAAGCAATCCAGCGGCCCCGGAATGGGGTCGGACTGCCCGGCGGTGGAGTAGACCACGCGCGGGATGTCCTGCCAGGTGAGCACGGCCGCCACGCCAGGGATGGCCTTGGCTGCGCTGGTGTCAATGCTCTTGATGCGCGCATGGGCGTACGGACTGTGCAGCACCTTGGCAACCAACATATCGCGCTTCTCGATGTCTGCCGTGAAAGCGGGTTTGCCTTGCGCCAGTTTGACCGCGTCCAACTTCTTTTCGGGCTTGCCAACGGTTTGATAGGGAGATGTCTGGGGAGTCAAAACGATTTTGGGACGCACATCTGTTAGCGTTTGCGGGGAATCGGGCATGGGTGCATCGGAAATCGGTTCGTCTCCAGAATCCCGAAACTCGAACAACGAATCCCTATTTCCTTCGATTGGCTCAACCATTTCTCCCCGCATCGCTGCTGCCGCGCGTAATACGGCTTGGACGGGTTTGGCATAGCCCGTGCAGCGACACAATACGCCCGCAATCGCCTCGCGGACTTCGGCCTCGCTAGGATTGGGATTTTTCTCCAGCAGTGACTTGGCCGCCAGGATTTGCCCGGGCGTGCAATATCCGCACTGGATGGCGCCAGTCTCGATAAAGGCCAGTTGCAGCGGGTGCAGACCGCCGGTTTTCTTCCAGCCTTGCTCGGGGTGCTCGCCCAATCCCTCGATGGTGACGACTTTGTGGCCTTCCGCCTGCGCCGTCAGCATCGAACCCGCATTGACGGGTACCCCGTCCAGCAGGACGGTGTCCGCGCCGGAAAGCCCCTGCTCGTCGCCAAACTTGACGCCGTGAAAGCCCAGTCCGCGCAGGGTGGCGAGCAGCGTTTCGCTGGGGGATACTTCTGTTTCGTGGGTAGTGCCATTGATAGTTAGTGTGATGTTCATGTGATTTCCTTTTGACCCTCATCCCTGCCCCTTCTCCCTGAAAGGGAGAAGGGAGTTTCCTTTTGATCTCCCTCTCCCCAGCGGGGAGAGGGTAGGGGTGAGGGGAGAGTTCTGATTATTTTTTCAATTCTTCTATTCTTTTTTCAACTACTCTTACAATCTCTTCTACAACTGCGTGGATGTTATATCTCACATCATTGTTTGTAAACCGAATAACTCGATATTCAAACGATTCTAAAAATTCGGTTCTGGCCTCGTCATATTCTTCTTGCTCTGCTTCAAAGTGCGAACCGCCATCAATCTCGATACAAAGTTTGGCTTCTGCACAATAAAAGTCCACAATAAATCGATCTATCGGATGTTGCCTTCGAAACTTATAGGTCAGATTTTTGTTTCGCAAGTTCCGCCACAAAGTCGCTTCTGCAGGCGTTTGTGGGTGTCTCAACTCACGCGAACGCAATAATACGGGCGGATAAATGCGATGCCTTTTGTCCATAAAATTTGTTGAGCATTCCTCTTCCCGAAGGGGACGCGTGCCCGAATGGGTAGAGTTTGGGGTGAGGGGTGAACTACTGGTCAGCGCTGACCCTCACCCCGGCCCTCTCCCTGAAAGGGAGAGGGGGGATTCGCTGTAAAATTTATTCGTTCCTTCTCATCTGCGCTACACCGATAGCGACACCAGGCGCAATCCCGATGCCCATTCCAAGGGCAATGTTGTCGAGCGATACGCTGACGCCAGCGCCGATCGCGATGCCGATTGCAATCCACATGCCCATGGTTTTATTGGATTTTGGATCGTTCTGTTCGTTTGACATATCTTTTTCTTTATCGCAGAGGCTCGGAGAACGCGGAGAAAACTCGGCGCTCTCTGCTTCTCCGCGGTGAAAATAACTACATCACTTTCATGACTTCCAGGAAGCCCGCTTTCTCTTTGTTAGCTTTTTCGATAGCCTCTGCGGAACCTAGCACAACCACCTCACCGACTTTGTTCAACTCAGCCAACACGCGGGCGAACTGTTTGAAGTCATCTTGTTGTGGTGCCCAACACCTCATCACGGATGCGCTGGCGTTCTTCGTCAGTGTAGTGAGTCAGATAGCGCACCATGGATGTCCAGCCTTTGGCATCGGGAAGTTGGTATGCGTCCATGTTGCCGATGGTGCCGATGATGGATTTCCTTAACTCGTCGGCGCTCATATCGAGGTTCGGTCAGGAAATCTACGGTTTTGTCGTAGTTTTGGAGGGTGGCCAGTAGATTAGGATCGCGGTAGGACAGGAAGGTGTAGGTTCCCGAGTTGGTGTCGAAAACGCTGAATCCACCGTAAGCGCCGCCCTGCACGCGCACCTTTTCCCACAGCCAGGTGGTGCCCAGATAGTTGTTGATAACGTTGATCGAGCCGTGTGGCTCGTAGCCCAGCTTGTACAGGTTAGCGCCTTTGCCCACGTAGTTGACCTGGGCAGGAATGGTCAGGCCTTCGAATTTGGTGGGCGTTTTGCGCTCCAGCTTGACAGGATCAACTTTTAGACCGGGTAACGTATCCATAAAGGAAGCAAGCTGGGGAGAGAATGAAGCGAACGAGTCCGCATCCAATGTGACGTTAGCGATCATGGCAGCACGGTTGATCAGCAGACGGCGCACCGTCTCCAGTTTCGCCAGAACAGAATCCCAATCCGCTTCGATCTCTGCGGCCAGTTTGCGCAGGAAAAAGAGATTTTCCAGTCCACTGATCTGCTCGGAAACCCAATCGGCCTCGCTGAAACGCGCACGCAGGCGACTGTTGACCACGCCATGCCCGCCGGGGATCAGCCCGGCTTCGGCGCGCGCCTTGTCTTCGAGCACGATCTGTTTGAAGCGCTCACGATTGTCGAGCTTGGCAGTCAGCAGCACGTCTTTCAGGATGTCGAGCAATTCGCCCGATTGTGAGGTGACCGCCTTGCCGCGCAGGAAGAACCACAACGCGCTGTCGCTGCTCTCGCGGATGGTGGATGTGAGCGTGGCTGAGTGAATGCCCCCTGTTTCGCGCCCAATGCGTTGGGTCACTTGCACGTAATTCTGCGTCTCAGTGCCCATTTGCAGCAACACGCGCCCGAACAGTCCCACGTAAGGAAGTAGGTCGGCGGGCAGGCTATGCAGGTCGAAGCCCAGGTCGAGATAGACGATACCGTTGGTGAATAGGTCGTGGAACAGGATGGGCGTTTTGCCTATTTTCTGGATTTCGATGGGAATGGATTTGTTTTTCTTGTCGATGTCATCCAGCGACAGTGACGGGATGGTCGCCAGCGCTTCGGGGGAGTCCGCCGCATCTTGCAAGGCCTTGAGCTTTTTGGCCGTTTCAATCACGTTTTCTATCTCCGAGCGACTCATTCCAGCCTTTGCAACTGCCAGCCGTTCCGTTTCAACAGCGGCGATGCGCGCGCCTTCGGCGGGGTCGGGGACGAGCTGCACGGTGGAGCGGTGCGGATTATCGAGCAGGTAGGTTTGGATCAGTTTTTCGAAGTAGCCGCCTTCGGCAGCTTCTTCCTTGATGGCATTTAGTGGGACTTCGAAGGCCAGAGCCTGGATGGGATCACCGTCATACAGCCAGGCAGTCAGTGCATTGAGCATCAAGAACAGACCGCGCGGGAAACGCCCGGTATTCTGCTCACGCAGGCGAAACTCGATGGTGTTGAGCGAGGCCGCCACGGTGTCGGGATCAATGCCATTCTTGGCCAACTCGGAGAGCGTGTCAAGGATTAACTTCTCGACCTGCTCTAGATTCTCGCGTTGGACACCTTTCATCCCGGCCTGGAACATGGTCTGGCGTAACTGGTCTTCATGGCCGCCGACTACATCTTCGCCGAGACCGGAATCTGAACAAAGCCTTCTTGAGTGGGGAGGCCGGGGTTGCCAGCAGAACGTGTGACAGGATGTCCAGCGCCATGCCGGTTTGTGTGTCGTGCTCGCCCAGCATCCAGTTGATTGTGATGTAGGCCTTGGCATCTTCCGAGTCACCTGAGTCATATGGGATGGTTTTCTGGATGGGTTTCTCGAAGCGCTCTTGTAACGGAATTTGCGAATCGACTTTCTTCTGGTCGAATTCATTCAGCCAGGTGTCCAGCAGGCGCAGGCGCTCGTCTTCTGGATCATCGCCGTAAAACCAGATATAGGAATTAGACGGGTGATAGTAGTTATCGTGAAAAGATTTGAATTCGCTGTAGGTCAGGTCAGGGATAACAGCCGGGTTGCCGCCTGAGTCCAGTCCGTAGGTGTGGTTTGGGAAAAGCGAATTGCGAGATTTATCTTCGAGCAGGTCATCGGGCGAGGAATGGTTACCCTTCATTTCGTTAAAAACGACACCTTTCATAAGTTAGGGGCGCATCCGGGTTTTCGATCTCGTAATGCCAGCCCTCCTGCTGTAAGGTATGTTCTGAGATGCGCGGATAAAATACGGCATCCAGATAGACATCGATCAGGTTATGGAAGTCTTGCAAATTCTGGCTGGCAACCGGATAACAGGTTTTGTCGGGATAGGTGAAGGCGTTCAGGAAGGTGTTGAGCGAGCCTTTGGCTAACTCGATAAACGGTTCTTTGACCGGGTATTTGCGCGAGCCGCACAGCACGGAATGTTCCATGATGTGAGCCACGCCGTTGGAAGCCTTGGGCGGCGTGCGGAAGCTGATGCCGAAGACTTTGTTCTCGTCCGCGTTGGCGACGGACATCAACCGCGCGCCAGTTTTATCGTGTACGAATAATTTGGCGGTGGCGTTGATCTCTGGGATGTGTTGTTCTTTTTGCAAGGTAAAGGACATTGATTTACTCCAAATTAGAGATTAGAAGGTGCTAATTTCGCGACCAAAGCGGCTAAGCCGGAGAAGATAATCCCGGTAACGGCCAAAATTAGAATTTGCAGGATGGATAGAAATCCCAGAAACATGCTGCCGAAATCTGGCAGTGTCCAAGTAATTATGGCACCATTCAGGGCAAAGCTCCACAGTGCAGGAAGCGCCGCAAGATAGAGCGTGACAAAGGTCAATGCCAGGGATGTTTCTGCAGCGATGCGAGGCGATTTGTTAAAGAGCCGCAACCCAAACAGCGATGCAAGCCAGGCTAATCCGAACGCAATCAGTGCCGTGATGGCGGTATACATAATGATGTCATCGGCGCTGGCAACGGAACTGAGGGAATAGGTGCGGCCGCTAAGAACTGCGTAACGTAGATTGAAGATCAAGATATATGCGAATGCGCTGCCAAGCAACCAATTGACAATAAGTCCGCGCTTCAAAAAGAGTACATAGGCCGGAAGGAGTGCGAGCACAAAGGTCAGTGCAAAACGTGGCAAATGCTCTCGGTTCAAGCGGTTGGTTTTGGCTGCTTGCATAGCTTGTTGACTGGCGGAAATGTCATTTGCTTTGATGGTATCTGGCTGGCCGATGGCGGACAGATAGTCATGCGCCAGTCGCACCTGCTGGCTCGTGTAAGCCTGGTCGACCAGCGCGATCTGTTCTGCGGATATATTCATCATGTCGGTCAGAGCATGGCCCTGACTTGTTGCTGGAATATTTGCTCCCAGCAGAGTGGTGATGGTGGGGGCAACATCCGCCATTTGCATATCGGGATATTTCCCTGGCTTGATGCCAGCCCCGGCTAAGACAAAAGGCTCAACCAGCACGATTGGGTCTTGCCCGCCATGACCGCCCGCATCGATCTGTCCGTGATCCGAAAGAACGATCAAGGTGTCCTGTTCAAAGTCCAGATATGACGCGATTTCACGCACCAATTCATCTGCGCGGGAGGCGGCAGCATCCCAATTGGAATTCTGCGGACCGCCTTCGTGGTGTCCAGCATAATCGACCTGGTCGATGTGAAGCAGGATGAATTGATAATCTTGGCTTTTTAGCCAGGGAATGGCAGCATCGACTATATCCCGATCAGCGAGACGGTCTTCGCCCTCAGTGTAGAAACTAGCATCTACATCAGCTTGCGGGATGAGACCTTCAAACCAGAAATAGGCCGAAACAGCTGTTTTCAAGCCTGCACGATGGATAGCGCTGAAAACGTTGTCTTGCGTCCAGGTACGAGGCAGACCATCTTCGGGGTTCATGGCTGGGCCATCGGAGAGGTCAGGCCAGGCACCAGTCATCAATACACTATATCCGGGTGCAGAATAGGAAGGCGTGTGAGAGTGCATGGTGGCAGACGCACCACTTTGCCGCAATTGATTAAGATAGGGCATGACTTCCGGTTTGAGGGATGTGTCGTTTCGCAAAGCATCGATCAAGATCAACACAACGCGATGTGTGAGCGGCTGTCCAAGCGCTTTCCCGGGAGCCGGTGGATTCTCGGCTAGCGGTGAGCGGAAATCGTTTAACGAGTTCATTAGGCCGTTTGCCCAAAAATATCCCAGCGCGGCCAGTAGCAAACAGCCGATGATGCCAACAATGATCCAACGATTGGATTTCATGCCGTCAGGCGAGTTGTGCTGCGCAGCGTTTGGCTAATTTGGCTGCCACATCCATGCGGTATTCAGCGGAACCCCATTTGTCAACGGCCTCGTGGAAGGCGTTGCTGGCAGCGGTCTCCAAGCCTTCGGATTCGGTGCCGTCCATCGCTAGTAGCGGAGCTTTGCCGTAGCCACCCAGCGCGAGACGTGTCCGCCCGGAAGGCCAACCTGCCAGCGCTACACAAACGATAGGTTTATCGGCTGGGGTGCGTGCCACGGTCTCGAAGGCGGTTTTGGTGTTGAGAGAAATTTCGAATTTAGTGATCAGTTTGCCGCGTAGGTTGTCAGGGCGCAGCGGCAGGAATTCTCCCAAACTGATGGATGTCTCGTCACCGGCCAACATCACTTTGGCGTCCAGCGCCAGCATAATGGTGGCGAAGGTGGAACGCCCGTCGGCTACGACCAACGTCCCGGCGACGGTGGCGGTATTGCGAATGTTGAGCGGCGCTTCCAGCTTGATAGCGGTTTTGAGCGCATCGGGTGCGTGTGGGGATTCGAGCAATTGCTGCAGGGTCAGGGTGGCGCCGATTTCAAGAGAGTTGCCTTTGAGGGTAAGCGCATTCAGCCCGAGGGCTTGCAGGTCCACGACTTTAATGGAAGCAGGTCCGGGCTTAGAAAGTAGCGTTCCTCCACCAAGCGGGAAGGTGTCCGGTTGTTTGAGTAAGTCCAGCGTTTCTTGTAGGTTTTTTGGTCTGTGATAGACGGTGATCATGTTTTCTCCTAGGATGTTTGACGCTTTAAGTATAATTGCAAAATCCATAGAACGCTCGATATTTTTACGTGACTATTGAGTGAATATTGTCACAATAGGTGAGGCCAGCTTAAACTCAAAGAGCGACGCCAGAAATGCGTCGCTCCTGGGCTGTTTTTTGCCATTTAGCCGGGCGGCTCGATGGTTTCGATTTCAGGCAACAGGAATTCTTCCTTCAAGGCTTGAACCAGGATTTCGAACTCGTCTCCATTACTGTAATGCCCACTGAAGCGCCAGACGGGTTGAAGATAGGTAGGCCCAGTGCTTGGGTCTGGGATCGTATAGCGCTTGTCGGGTGTAAAGTAGACCAATTCGATACTTTCAATGCTGGCAGTGGGGTTGGTTGGTATCGGTCGCTGTTCGGATTTATTTATGACATAGGGCTGGTTGGCAGTGACCTGCATTACAACGGGCTCGCCGCTCTTTGGGTTGATGGCCATACTGGCGCTGACGACCTGAAGGACGGGATAGCCGTCAATTGTCTTGTCAGGGAGTACCAATGCTTCTATCAGAATTTGGTCGCCTGCATGGCCGATTAAGCCACCGTACCCGTTTGATTGTGCATATGTTTGTCCATCTTCGGTAGTGAATAACGTGATCGTTTCGCCTTGTACGGTTGTGATGCTCTGCGTTCCCTTAAAAATCTGGTATTGTAGGTCGGGATACGGGATCTCGAAACGCTCCACGTTGACTACGGGTATGCTCATACCCAAATCCGTATCATAACGTTCGATTGTGCCCCAGATATCAATTGGCAGATTGTTATGCGTTTGGAGTTCTTCAAGAGCACTTCCTTCAAGTCTCATTAGCTGATATCGGCTCCCTGTGTCTTCAATTTGCAATCTGTAGTCGACACTTTGACTGCCATCCAGCTTATTGGTAATTGTGACCGTCAACATTCCGCGTTGGCCGTCCAGAGTCTGGCCGACAAGTGACGTTTCTTCCTGCGCGCCAGGAATGGACAATGTTTGTCCGATGAAGATAGTCGAATCGGTGAGACCGTTGGCCTGCATCAATTCATCGACAGTAATGCCGTAGCTTTCTGCGATTCCGCTCAGGGTGTCGCCTTCCTGCACGATATAGTCGCCGGGCCCCGGATTGGCACTTTGTATTTCCTGTGGCGTGGGCAACGGGACGGGCGTCCCACTCAGGTTGGGTTTATAGAAACCTGACCCACCGCCGCCACCTCCACCGCCTCCGCCACCCTGCATACGGGTATCGATCGACTTCCATTCGAACACGTTGCCGTGAGTGACGCCCAACACGAAGGCGTTTTCTAGCGGCAAGGGCAGGTCTGCGGGTATGTCGGGAAGAGTGAGTATGGTGCCGTCTATGGTTGAAATTGTCACCTGATCGCCGTCGCGCTGGATGATTCCTTGTAGGCCGTCTTCGTAGCCATCGTAAACCTGCCATTTTTCGATATTGAAGGTTTTGACGCCGTCCACATTTTGGAATTGTCCGGTTGCCTCGACAAATGTGTTAGGTGTGGATTCTGCCAGACCAGCGAGATTACCTGTGGCGCTGTAGCCATCGAATATAACCAGCGGCGCACCTCCCTCTGCCGATTTGACCGAACTGATCCAACCCCAGACGGTAATGGTCTGGTTTTCGGGACGAGGGCGGTTCCAGGTCTGGACAGAATGATTACCAGCATGCATGCCTTCCTGGATGCCGTAAACCGTATTTGGATCGAGAATTTTTTGCAGGGCTGATTCTGCCGAGATAACTCCAACGTTTTCAACAGGAGTGTAATCCGTCAGGTTTGCTTCCACTGCGACGATCCCCTCATCGTCGAAGCGGAACAAAAGCCCAGCAAATTTAAAGTGCTCGTGCTGGACGGCGAACCCATCTGGCGTGAGTGGCAAAACGTAATAGCCGCCATACATCTCAGAGAGTTCCACTTTGTAATCAAAATTGAAGCCGTGGGAGTTCAGGAAGGTACCAATTGCTGCCTCGGCAGTGCTCTCGTCTGGGAACTGCCCAAAGGTGTTGTTGGCTATCCAGCGAGCGTAATCCGCGTAGTATGAGAAGTACAGGTTCGAGAGGACTTGCAGACGCTGGTTCCCGTCGACGACCAGGAAGCTAGGTGTCTCGCTGTTGCTCATTTCGGAAGGTGTTTCGTATACATTCCCATTCATTCCGAATTGTTCGGCCAAGCGTTCGTACTGAATCCAGAGTAGCTGGTTGTTCGGGTTGGGCCAAGAAAATGCTTGTCTGTTCAGGAGTATCTGGCAACACGGCATTCAAATACAATTTGGTTCCACGCCAATCATATTCGTCGCCTGATGGAGCCGGGGTGGCAGCGCTTACGGCGTTGGGAATAGCAGTCTGTTCTGTCGCGATGGTTGGGAAGGCGGTTTTGCCGGCTGCCGGCTGTCGGTTGGGCACCAGGGCACGCGGAGTCCAGTTTAGAACGAGAAAAGCGCCGATAGCAAGAATTGCCCAGCCGATGGCCGGGATGATTCTGATGTGCAAGCCACGTTTTTTCGGTTGGCCGTGTTCCGGATGTGCTTCTTTCAAGCGAGCCTCCAGATTGGATTGAAAGTGTGAATTAACCTGAATTGACTGCGCACTTGATTGCAAAACGTCTGATACGGTTTGATCCTCGGGGGAAACTTGAGGCAAAAATTCATCATTCATAATCCACCTCCAACAACAGGGAGGTACGCTCGCGCAGGTCGCGTAAGCCACGCGAGAGTAACATCTTGACTGCGGCTTCGCTTTTGCCGAGCACGCATCCGGCCTCGGCTGCGCTTAGTCCGCCAAAGTAACGCAGGATCAGCGCTTCTGATCGTTCGGGACTGATCTGCTTGAGCGCGTGCTGGACGCGTTCCATTTGCAGACGTTGGGTGGCTGCTTTATCGGTTGGCAGGCCCGGGGTTGGGATGTGAAGCGCCGCATCCAACGGGACCTCAGGCTTGCTCCCGCGAAAGAACAACGCTCGTTTGCGGGACGCAATCCCCATGATCCAGGCTGCAAAGGAACCGCTGCCTCGATAGGACCGGATCCCTTCCAGCGCAGCCATGAAGGTCTGCGAGGTCAGGTCTTCCGCGTCTTTGACGTTGGCCGTATGCGCCATGTGATAACGATACACGCGCGTGATATGACGGCGGTACAGCTCAGCAAAAGCTTCCGCATCGGCGCGCGCCTGCCGGGCGAGTTGCAAATCGTCAGCAGGCGCAGATTGGGTTTTCAGGGACATGAGAGTACTCATAGAACTCCTGCGTAGTGGTACGCGCTGTTAATATGTTGCAGGAGGCAGTGAAAAGGTAACAGGGAATTTATGTTTCCACGGAACTTGACCCGTCAAACGGGATAGACTTTCCAGCCCAGTTCTTCCAGGTTGGCGGAATCCAACATGTCTTTCGGAACGTTGAACAGCAGCGTGGTGGCTTCAGCCAGCAATTCGCCTTGCTGGTTATAGATGCCAGCCCAGCCTTCGGCCGTTTTTCCCTTGGATTTACCCGCTTTTCCGATGATCTTGAGCGGTTCTCCGATCGGCACATTCTTGCGATATTTGACTTCCAATTTACCGGTGAACATAAAGCGCGGCTCCGACGGGTCGCCCATCTGGGCGCGGCCGGAGATTTCATCCAGGATGGAGGCCACGATGCCGCCATGCAACACCCCGGGATAACCCTGGAAATGGTCCGGCGCAGTATAAGTCGTTTCGATCACACCGGGTTCAGTCTGGTAGATGCGCAATTTCAGCCCTACAGGGTTTTCCAGCCCGCAGATGAAGCAATGACGGGAATTGGGTTGCAGTTGGCGGGTGTGTTGGTGATTGATTTGCATGTGTTGCGTGCCTTTCGTTTTCGGTCTGGTAGTGCGTATCTTTCCCAAAGGCAATTATATCCGTTTCAATTGGAAGTGGTTAAAAGGCTGGGTTCAAAAGCTTTTCACCGCAGAGCGCACAAATTAAACGGGGAAGTAGAAAAAAACCGTGCTTTCAGCAGTCTGATGCGAAAACAGGAGTCCAACATCTCCCGATGTTGGCGCCAAAGTCTCGAGACTTTGGACTCCATTTTCATCTTTCGGGTGAACCTTGTTCATAGCTACTCTATGGTGGTACGTTGGAGGGTCACAACCCCCTCCATTCATTTGCTAGGAATCCAAAAAACAATTATATTTGCGCCTTGGCAGTGGTGTCCAGTCACGGCAGTCCAAACACGCTGGGGTTAGAGTTTATGCTCAAATGATGGGCTTTTTACCACGGAGTCACCGAGACACAGAGTCTCTCTCTGTTTGACGCCAAGTCCATGGCGTTCCTTTTCAAATCTCCGCGACTCCGTGTCTCGGTGGTTGATTACTATTTTCGCTTGGGATTTTCCTATTGAAAACGATAGCACCGGAATTATTTTTCAAGCGCCTCGAAGCGGACCTCGAAACTGCTCCCGTTTCCGGGTGTGCTCTCCACGTGGACTTCTCCGCCGTGGGCCTGCGCGATCCACTGGATGATGGAGAGGCCCAAACCGCTGCCAGTGGGGGATTCAGAGTCCTCGTCCATAGCGCGAGCACGTGCCTTGTCCGCGCGATAGAAGCGGTCGAACAGGTGCGGGAGATGCTCGGGGGCAATGCCCGGTCCGTTATCTGAAACGCGTACCCAGGCGCGTCCATTCGTAATCCCTGTTTCGATGCAGACTCTCTTGTCATCCCCATCTGTGTATTTGATGGCGTTCTCAATCAGGTTGCTGACCATCTGCAACAGGGACTGACGGTCGCCGAGAATGCGGGTTTCGGGTAAATCCCCGGTATCCAGTTGGACGTGGTTGCGAGCCGCCAGCGGGGTAAGCCGGTCGATGGCGTCCACGGCCACGTCGCTCAAGTCTAGCGGGGATTTTTCCAACGGTACCTGACCGTTGTCCATGCGGGCCAGTGTCAGCAAGTCATTGACTAGATGTGACATGAATTCATTTTCGCTATGGATAACGCGTAGCGCCCGTTCATACTCCTTTGGTGAACGGTGCGCCGCCAGTGCCCGGCTGGTTTCCAGGTTGACAATGGTCAGCGGGGTGCGCAGTTCGTGACTGGCATCCGCGACGAACTGGCGTTGGCGTTCGAAGGCGGCTTGCAAACGGGCCAGCATATTATCAAAGGTGTTGGCCAGCTCACCGAGCTCATCTTTGCTGTTCAGGTTGATGCGACGGCTCAAGTCTGTTTCGCCGATGCTGCGCGCCGTATGTGTGATGGTACGCACCGGACGCATGGCGCGGTCAGCCAGCCAAAAGCCGCCGCCTATGGCGATAGCTAACGTTGCCAAACTCCCCAAGAGCAAAGTGGTCAACAGCCCTTTCATTTGCTCGTCCGGGTCAAGTGGTCCTCCGAGGACGATCAGGCTGGTTTTTCCTGATTCCCCAAAAATGGGAGCAATTGCAAAGGCGTAACCGGAGTTTTTGTCTATCCAGGATGAATAAGTATCAGGTGCTTCATCATGACCTGGCTGCCTTTGTATGGCCTGCGTGACAACTTGAGCCGTGTCACCGGTTGGGAAGGTCCCGTAGCTGGCCAATACCTGTCCATTGGAGCCAATCAGGGCAAAGGCATCGGTTTCTTGCAGCGTGTCTTGCGGGAGGATAATCTGTCCATTTTTCTGGTGTAATGAGACGCGCAAGGTCTCCTGTAATTTTCCCAGGCGGCTTTCCAGTCGTCCCAGAGAATCATCTGTCAAATCGCGCGCCTGGTTGTAGTAAATGAAGGCGCAGAATAGGAACAAAACCAGCGCCAGGATCGCCGTAAACCAGAGCAAAAGCCGGAAACGGATGCTGTGAAAGAAGGTTGTCAGATTTTTCTGGGAGGCGGGTTGTGACTTCAAAGCCTATGCTCCTTCGGGCACGCGCAGACGATATCCGGCACCACGTACTGTCTCGAACAATTTGACATCGAACGGATCATCGATCTTGCGCCGTAGACGACGGATGTACACATCGACCACATTGGAGGCGACCACATGGTCATAACTCCACAGGTGCGATTCCGCCATCTCGCGCGAGATCAGATGATTGGGGTGACGCATAAAATACTCAAGTAGCGAATATTCTTTGGCCGTCAAATCGATCGCTTTCCCGGCGCGCTCAACCGCGTGCGTAGCCGGGTCCAGAGTCAAGTCTCCAACTTGCAGCAGTCCCGATTTGCTAGACGACTCTCTTCTTAAAAGAGCACGGATACGGGCGCGCAGTTCGTCCACCTCGAAGGGCTTGACCAGGTAATCGTCGGCGCCACTATCTAATCCGCTGACCCGGTCGTCCAGCGCATCACGGGCAGTCAACATCAGGACGGGTGTGTTGATGCGCTTATTTCGCAGGTCTCGACAAACTGCAAAGCCATCTTTTTGAGGCAGCATGATGTCCAGGATGATGACATCGTATGTTCCCATCAACGCCATCTCTTCCCCGTCCAGCCCATCATAGGCCGTGTCAATGGCATAGCCATCATCCTCGAGCGTCATCCGCAAGGAATCGCTTAAACGTTTGTTATCTTCCACTACCAGAATTCGCACAGTCTTACTCCATAACTGAGATTTCTAATCAAATTCTAGCACGCAAACATGACCGATACATGAACAAATTTCCAGCAATTCTCAATATGGCTTTGGTGGATTGCCAAATCCAGCAAGAACAGCCTCGGATTTGACAATCCGAGCCAGCAAAAGTGCATTTTCTATTCGAATTGAGAATTGCTGACAAATTTCGAGTTCTCTAGTGTTTGTCGTGAATTCTGAATGCCTACTCCGAAAATTTTCGGAAAGCTAATTTCAAATGAACCACATCTTTTCCACACAATTCGTTTTTACGATTTCATCTTGCTGTCATCTTTGGTTTGTATACTCCTGTCATCAAAAGCAACGAGGTGAACCATGAAAAAACAATTCCCTGCTCTAATCGCCGCTTTCCTGGTAACTGGTTTCATCGCCCTGGCGATGGTGGTAACCAGCGCCAATGCGCTGATGAACAAGAACGGCACAGCCGCTTCCAATGACCCGGCGGCAGTAGCAGCTTCGACAACCAACACCAACCAGGCGCAGATCGATCAGTTGCAAGCGCGTATCAATGAATACCAGCAACGTGAAGCGCAGTACCAACAGTTACTGCAACAAGATCAAGCGCAAATTCAACAGTTCCGGCAGTTCTTGTTTGCTATGCAACAAGCGGGGCTGATCCAGATCCGCAGTGATGGAACCATCGTAATCACTGGCGGTCGTGGAGGCGATTAACTCTTTGGAGGTATCACAATGAAACTATATAAAGGCTTCTTACACTTTTTGATCACACTTGTCAGCACGTTCGCATTCCTGATGGGTTGGGCGACACTGGCTCATTCCTTGAAACCGACCCAGCCAGTCATACAACAACAGGCACTGGCCCCGCTCGATCCCCTGCCGCCAGTTGGCGTGGTGAGCAACTCATCCTCGTCCGGTGGATTGCAATTCTTCTCGCCGTCGTCCCAGCCGCGCGCTCGATCCATGTTTGTGACGCGAGGGTCCTAGGAATATGGAAATCTTCCGTTTCCGCGCCATGAATACCGACATCACACTGGCCGCACAGGGAAATTCCGTCCATGTGAGCCAGGGGTTTGAAAAGGCGCAGCAATACATCGAAGCCAGTGAACGACGCTTCACACGTTTTTCTGAAGACAGTGAACTTTCACAACTCAATCGCGCTGCAGGCACCTGGTTCTGCGCTTCAGACGATATGATCTTCGTGGTCTCGCTGGCACAACAATACGTGGAGCAGACGAATGGCCTGTTCGACCCGTCCATTCTGCCAGACCTGGAACGGGTGGGCTATGACCGCAGTATGGACTTGATCCGTGCGGAAGACGCTTTGCTGCCGGCGGCTCGCTTCGCGCCCAGCCCGACCCGTTCGACAAGCTCAGGGCGAGGCCTGCCTCCGCTTCATGGGCTGCTCGTCAACCCTGCCGAGAATCTGATCTACCTGCCGCACGGCGTGCGCATTGACCTGGGTGGGATTGCCAAAGGCTGGATCGCGGAACAGGCGGCTTTGATCCTGGCGGAGTATTCCCTGGCCTGTCTGGTGGATGCAGGTGGCGACATGTTCATGGTCGGGCGGCCTGAAGGCGAAGAGTCGTGGCTGATAGAGCTTGAGGACCCACGCAACGCTGATTTGTCGCTGACCAGACTGAACGTCCCGCCTGGTGCGGTGACTACCTCATCCGTAGCGAAGCGGAAGTGGATGCAGGGCGAAACGTCCCGCCATCACCTGATCGATCCGCGCACCGGGGAACCCGCCGAAACGGATTGGTTGAGTGTCACGGTCATTGCACCGCACGCGGACATGTCCGAAGTCTTCGCAAAAGCATTGCTGATCGCCGGCCCACAGGAAGCGGACATGGTAGCACGCAATGCGCCAGAAATCGCTTATCTGGCAGTTGATCGGGAAGGAAAAATCTGGGGAACGTTAGAAAGTTTGGAGTTTGTCAATGAATACTAAAATGACTACAAATGAAAAGAAGGGGTTCATCAGCGCCCTGTTATTATCAATCACACTTGTTTTGGGGGCTGGACTGACGGCGACGCTTGTTTTGTTGCCGCAAACTGCAGCCGGGCAAACTGCTCTGGGAGGTTTGACCCAGTTGTTTGCCGCGGATAGTACGCAAATCTGGTGGTATGTGACTCGCTCGGCGGGCATCATCGCTTACCTGTTGCTGTGGTTCTCAATGGTCTGGGGGCTGGCGGTGCCAAGTAAGTTTCTCAACCCAATTTTAGGGCCGAGCTTCACCGTCGACTTTCATGAGTTCATTTCATTGTTGTCGATCGGATTCACCTTACTACATGTTTTTGTCCTGACCATTGACCGCTTCCTGCCATACTCGTTGATTCAGATTTTGGTTCCTTTCCTATCGCCGTACCGTCCGTTCTGGGTTGGGATGGGAGTGATCGCCTTTTACATCACGCTGCTAGTAACGATCACGTTCTATCTGCGTAGCAAGATCGGCATGAAATCGTTCCGCAGTATCCACATCCTCAGCCTGCTCGGCTACCTGGGCGTGACCTTGCACGGGCTGTACGCAGGTACCGACTCGCCCCTGGTTGCTATGCAGTTTCTCTACAAAGGGACAGCACTGATCGTCATCTTCCTGACCGTCTACTGGTTGTGGTTGAAATATGTTCAATACCTGGAATCGAAACCCAAACCAATCCCGCATCGTACCGCGCAGCATCGTCATGTGCGCCCACGCTACTAAAAGCTGTTATCGGATAAACAAGCTCCTCGCCCAAGCTAGGCGAGGAGCTTGCGTTTAAGAATAGGAATTCACGTTCTGAAGAATTATTTCACACCCCAATGGATGGCAATCGTGCCAAACATATGCCGTTCGAAATTGATGCGTTTAAAGCCGACTGCAGCCATACGGGCGGTCAGTTCTTCGGCCGTCACAAAGCCTTCGGTGGAATCGGGCAGGTAGTTGTAAGCATCCTTGAAGCCGGAGATCAGTCCACCCAATAACGGAATGACCACATGCATGTGCAGCCAGATGAACGGCGAAAGCAGGTTGCGCTTGGGTTTGGTGGTGTCCAGAATGACGATGCGTCCGCCGGGCCTGAGAATGCGATATTGTTCCTTCAGTGCCTGCTGGATGTCGCCTACGTTGCGCATCAGGAACCCGGAGACGATTGCGTCGAAGGCTCTGTCTCCAAAAGGAAGGCTCAACGCATCCGCCGCGGACCAGGGCAGGCTTCCGTTTCTTTGACCGACTCGCATCATCTCAAGCGTGAAATCTGCTGCGACAACCTTTGTCTCCGGTTGCTGGGAGAGCGCTTCACGAGTCAGGTCGCCAGTACCAGCTCCCAGATCGAGCAGACGTGTGCCGGGTTTTAAAGCGGCCAGTTTGATAACCTGCTGGCGCCATTGGATATCTTGCCCGGCTGTCATTAAACGATTCATCAAGTCATAGTGACGGGCAATGCGGGTGAACATATCCTGCACGTATTCGCCGCGTTCTTTTCCGGTAAGGTTGGTCATAGAGCTCCTTGTAAGGAGGCTATTATAAACGGTGATATACTCGCCCGCGTTCGATTGTCTTCATTTGGAGAACTTATGACCCCATCTGAGCAACCCATATCCCGTTGGCAAGTCTGGATGCTGGCTGCGCGCCCCAAGACCTTGCCGGCTGCCGCGTCCGGTGTCGTGACCGGTACCGCGTTGGCCCTGCGCGATGGACATTTTCGTTTGGGCCCGGCGCTGGCGGCCCTGCTGGTGGCGCTGCTTTTGCAGGTTGGCAGCAATCTAGCCAACGATGTCTACGACTACGAGCGCGGCGCGGACGCGGGCGAGCGGCATGGTCCCATGCGGGTGACGCAGGCAGAATTGCTTACGCCCGCGCAGGTCAAAGTTGGGATGTGGGTGGTCTTCGGCTTGTCAGCAATTTTAGGCTTGTATTTGGCTTTTGTCGCGGGTTGGGTGGTCATCTTGATCGGGCTGGCAGCTATCTTCTCGGCGATTGCTTACACAGGCGGGCCGTTCCCGCTCGGGTATTACGGGTTGGGAGATTTGTTCGTGTTCATCTTCTTTGGCCTGGCTGCTGTGGCCGGGACGTACTTCGTACAGGCAGGCTCGGTCAGCGCGCAGGCCTGGTGGATGTCCCTGCCTATCGGCTGGCTGATCGTGGACATTCTGGTGGTCAACAACCTGCGTGATATCAATGCTGACCGTGCCGCAGGCAAACACACGCTGGCGGTCCGTTTTGGAGAACGGGGTACGCGTATCCAGTACGTTATTCTGCTGATCGTTTCTTATTTACTGCTTCCCATTTTGGCGCTCTTCGGTGCCTTGCCGTGGCTGAGTTTGCTGGCCTGGCTTTCGCTCCCATTGGCCTGGCGCACGTTGCAAGTTGTGTTGAAGAAATCCGGGCCTCCGCTTAACGCAGCACTGGCGGGCACTGGTCAGACGACGCTAGTGTATAGTCTCTTGTTTTTTGTGGGGATGTTATTGGCTGATAATGTATCCACGGAGATCACGCAGATTCACAGATTTTTTAATCTGCGTAATCTCTGAAATCTGCGGATCAATTCACAAATTTCCACGGACACAGCCGCTTTTCCATCCAATCTACTGTGAAGTATAACCCTAGCCCTAATAAACTCATCGCCAACACGCCCGCGTACATGGCGGGATAGTCCAGCAGCGTGCTGCCCTCGTAGTAGATGTAATATCCTAATCCGGTGCGCGTGGCGAACAATTCGGCGATGTACAGCACCGCCACCGCCGTGCCGACCGACTGGCGCAGCGCGGTCAAAATGGCGGGCAGGCTGGCGGGCAGGTACACAAAGCGGAATAGCGCCCGCCGTCCCGCGCCCAGGCTGCGCAGGCTTTGCAGCAACTGCGGGGGCAATCCCGCCGCCTGGTCGCGTACCAGCACCACGATCTGGAAGAACAGGATCAGGAAGATGACCACGATCTTTGCCAGGTCACCGATACCCAGGAAAAGCAGTACGACTGGTACAAAGACTACTTTTGGGATGGGGTATAGCAAATAGATGATCGGGGAAAAGATGCGATCCAAACGCTTCGATCCGCCGATTGCCAGCCCCGCAGGGACCGCCGTCACCACCGAGAGCAACATCCCCGCCACCACGCGCCACAGGCTGGCTGCGAAATGGACCGGCAACTCCCGGCCCAACTCCCTGAAAAAGACCTCCAACACGACCACGGGTGTGGGCAAGTATCGGACGGTTGACCAGCATGGCTACCGCCTGCCAGATGACCAGCAGCCCCAAGGTGGCGAGCAGCACGTCACGCCGTTTCATGGATATTATTCCGGAGTCCAACGTCTCCCGACGTTGATTCCAAAGTCTGGAGACTTTGGAGTCCGCTAAATCGCATCACGCGACAACTCCCTACGCAGCCTCTGGCACAGCATTTGATATTCCTGGCTCTCGCGATAATCGGTCTCTCCCGCAGACGGATTCTCGAAAATACGCGCTTCTCGATTCGGCGGCGTGCTCAGCAGCAGAACCTTTTTACCCATGGCGGCGGCTTCTTCGATGTTGTGTGTCACGATGACCAGCGTGATGCCTCCCTCGGCGCACAATTCCAGCGTCAGGGATTGCAGGTCTTCACGGATGACGGCGTCCAGCGAGGAGAAGGGTTCATCCATCAGCAGCAGGTCAGGTTGCAGTGCCAACGTGCGGGCGATGGCGGCGCGTTGGCGTTGGCCGCCTGAGATTTGGGATGGGTATTTGTCCGCAAAGGCGGCAATGCCAAGACGTTCCAGCCAGGGCGACATGTCCCGCTCGGGATGGTAATCCTGCGGGGTATGGACTCCGTCCGCGCCATAGAAGTTGCGCACTTTCAAGCCCAGTTCGGCGTTCTGGCGAACAGTGGCCCAGGGCAACAGTCCGTAGTCTTGCAGAATCAATCCTGTGCGCGGACGAGGACGCGTCAACGGTCCGCCGTCGATCAGGATTTGGCCCGAGTTTGGGTGCTGTAATCCCGCCAACAGATAGAGCAAGGTAGTCTTGCCGCATCCGGATGTGCCCAGGATGGCCCAGGTCTCACCACGCTGGACGTGCCAGGTGAAACCGTCAAAAATAGGTTTCGACTGCGGGTAGCCAAAAGATAGCGAGTGGAGTTGGATCATGATTGAGAATGTCATTGCGAGCCGCCGTTCTTTAGCGGCGTGGCAATCTGCAGTTCAACAGATTGGTCAACCTTAAAGTGAAAACCGTTTAGGCGGGGATTGCCGCGTCGCTACGCTCCTCGCACGTGTGCCTGCGCACAGTGCAGGTAATGACAGACGCGAGCAGTACCGCCCGGGGACGGCTTCCCGCCGATTATACCCTTCCAGTTTTCAATTGCGATTCTGCGATAAAGGCGCAATTGAAAACCGGGGGCGCTTTAACGGAAGCAAGTATGACCCTGATTGGACGCGCTGAGCTTGTCGAAGCGGTGGTCGAAGAACTACGGCAGATACGCGTCAGTTACCGAGTCCGCATACGAGACATCCACGTTCAGCATGCCCTTGTCCTTGGCCCAACTGAGCGCGTCGTTCCATTCAGCCTCGGTCGGCACACTCGCGGTGGGGAAGGGCGGGACCTTGTAGGCCTCCAGCAGCGGCGGTGGGACGATATTGTTGTCGCTCAAAATGCTGGTGTATTGGGTCGGGTCGGCGTTGATCAGCGCCACAGCCTCGTCGATGGCGGCCAGGAAACCCTTGATAGCCTCGGGATGCGCGTCGATCACGGGTCTTGCGGAAGGAGTAGATGCTGAAGCCGTATTCGGGGTGGGCGGAGTCGTCCATGACGATGACAGCGCCCGACTGCACTGCCAGCGCGCCAAGCGGGTCGGGCAGGGTAGCGGCCTGGAGCTCGCCCGAAGCCAGTAGCGACATGCGGTCAGGGATCTTGGGCACGGGGATGGTCGCGATCTCGTCAGCGCTCAGGCCCGCGTTTTGCAGCAGGCGCTCGGTGACGTATTCGATCACAGTGCCCTGCGAGACGCCGATCTCCACGTTTTTCAGCCCTTCGGGCGTGGTGATGCCGCTCTGTCCCGAAGCCAGGATGAAGAAGTGGCCGTAGCCTTCGGTGGGGCGTAGCGCGTAACGCACGGCCTGTACCTGCACGCCGTCCTTGTTGAACTGCATGACCGCCAGCGTCTCGTTAATGGTGCCGTCGACTTGCCCCGCAGCCATCAACTGGACACGTTCCGGCGCAGATGCGACAGGGATCAGTTCGACCGAAACGCCATGCTTCGCAAAAAAGCCCTGTCCCTGGGCAACGTACAGCGGCAGCGTGTCGATGATGGGTAGGACGGCGATCTTGAGTGTGACAGGCTCCGCCGCTTCATTCGGAAGCTCGGTGTCTGCTTCCACTTCAGAAGTCTCTGCTTTGCCCCCACAGGCTGCCTACGAGCAGCGTGACCAGCATGATGACGAATAATATACGAACGTGTTTCATTGATTGAGTTTTCTCCTGAAATTTTATTTCTCGCTGAGCGGAACGACATCGTCCCCGAAGGGGGAGTACAGTCGAAGCGCATAATATGTCAGCGCCCTTCGACTGCGCTCATTTCATTCGCTCCGCTCAGGGCGAAGTGTTTTCTTCCAACTGACGGATTCTCTCCTCGGGAATCCCCACGCTTTGCAGCAGCAACCTGCGCAGCGCGGGCAGGGAGCGTTGCGGGTCGGGCTGGCCGGTATAGACCCAGCGCAGCACGATCTCGTTCAACGCGCCGACCCAGGCGCAGGCCGCCACTTCTGTATCCAGTGGCGGGATGCTTCCATCCGCCACGGCCGAATCCAGGTTTTCGCGCACAATTTTGATAAATCGTTCGTTGACAGCTTGCCGCTTTTCTTCGAAGGTCGCACCCAGACCCGTGGCCTGGACCAGCGCAATCTTGGCCAGCGCGCGGTACTGACCGAAAGTTTCCAGGCAAACGCGCAGAGCCGCCTCCACGCGTGCGGTGCCGCTTGGCTCTGCGGACAAGCGCTCGCGCAGGCGCGATTCGAGCAGGTTGGCGAAGGTGTCCACTAAAGCCAGGAAAATATCCTGTTTGCTGGGAAAGTAGAAGTAGAAGGCGCCCTTGGAGGTACCCAAATCTTTGACGATGTCGTCCACTTTGGTGTCGTGGTAGCCCTTGGAGGCGAAGACCTTCACCGCCGCTTCCAGGATGCGGCTACGGGTTTCTTGGGTGGAGTCGAGGGGAGTGTCTGTCATCGGGAAGCTGTAGACCGACCAGTCGGTCTATTCGGTGGTGAAGAATATCACAAGGAAAAGGTTGCGTCAAGGTTTTTATCGGACGGGTGTTTTGCATTTACAAGTCGAGCACAATGGACATGTCGCGTATTAAAAATGTTATATAATTTTGTTCTTGAAGATAATAAGTGAGAAAGAAAATATGAGCGACATAGTTGAAGATCTACAGAATGTTTATGAAAAATTGTACACTTTTGTTAAGAAAACCAATCAAGATGATTCTTTAAGGGCTTTAGAAAGGCTTGAAAATAGCGCTAGGGAGGTTGGTAAATCATGGAGTGGCTCATGGCT
Organism: uncultured Chloroflexia bacterium; assembly: GCA_963785535.1. GTDB lineage: Bacteria > Chloroflexota > Anaerolineae > Anaerolineales > Villigracilaceae > JAABUE01. The sequence continues at coordinate 121,780 of CAWAVQ010000039.1, forward strand.
TGGTTATCAATCTCTCATATACTATAGGGATTTCTTGCCTGTTCCGGCAGGAGCGCATTTCAGTAGCGAGTGGGGAACTTATCAAAATATTACAAGAGACACCCGAGGCGATTGGGTGGAGTATCAATTTGACTTTGTAGTTGGCGTTATCGAGGAAAATGCTGGTACTCCTGATATAACGTTGGCAAAGGCTATTGGAGAGGAAGGGAAGGAATTATTTGATGATAGTTCGAATACAATATCTTCGATTTTCGAGACCTACTTACAAAAGAAAAAGGACTCGTTTATTGAAAGTTTATACGAGAAAGTGAAATCCTTAAAAATCCCTTCAGAATCAGACATAATAGATGCTTCTCGACCAAAAGGATCAATAAAATCCCGCGACAGCCTCGCAATGACTCAAGGTTTATGGGCACCGCCCCATATTTCCATTCTTGCAAGAGCTTTTGGTATTAGAACTTCAATTGATTATTGCAATAAGTTGGCAAAACACACAAAAACAGCGGTGTCCCACATTGAGCGACAAGAAAAGAAAATAAGGAAATTGGAGCGTGTTGGCACAAATGTTTTTATTGGTCATGGTCGTTCACTTCTATGGAAAGATTTAAAAGACTTTATCCAGGATCGCCTCCACTTGCCTTGGGATGAGTTTAATCGTGTTCCTGTGGCAGGGATTACAAATATTGCACGTTTATCAGAGATGCTAGATGCTGCAGCTATTGCGTTTTTGGTGATGACTGCGGAAGATGAACAAGCCGATGGAGGCATGAGAGCTCGGATGAATGTAGTACATGAGGCAGGCCTCTTTCAAGGGCGATTAGGTTTTACGAGGGCAATTTTGTTGCTCGAAGATGGATGTGATGAATTCAGTAATATTCATGGACTTGGACAAATAAGATTTCCAAAAGGAAATATAGAGGCTGCATTTGAAGAAATTCGTCAGGTGCTTGAGAGAGAAGGTATAGTAGATTCAAATTAGGCGTACAAAAACATTTTGGCTTTGTTACAACAAACGCCCTAATCGTCTTTTCTCTTTGTTCGGTCAAAAAAATGTGCTTATACTTCACCAGTAGGTTATCTTGTAAATCTGACAGATTTTACAAGGTGTTCTCCCAACAGAGCCGCTGGCGGGAGTATAGGCTGATTTGCCGACGCTCTGCGGAAACCTGTCAGGTTTTTACGTCTTGCTTTGCAAATGGGACTATTGCGGGCCAGTCTGTCTGCCCTTTATCCGGTCGAAGAACAAAAAATTATGCTTGTACTTGACCGGCAGGCCGTCCTTCGAACCTGGCAGGTTTTACACGGCGCTTTCCCGTCGGAGTCGCTGACAGGGAAATATAAGCTGATCTGCCAAGGCTTTGCGGAAGTACTTCGGCGGGCTCAGTACGTCGCCTGTCAGGCTTTTTGGGTATATGATAGTCTGATGAGAGAATCATCCTAAACCCCTATGGCGAACCATTCCCTGTTATACTGAACTTCAGTAGGATGCCTGTAAGTTCTTGTTGGACGTAAAAAATAGCAACTCGTGGCTCATGCAGCCCGGGTCGTTTTGTTTTGACCGAACGCTAGAATACCGCAAGGCCCTCAACATACTTTTTTATTGCCATAGGAGGCAAAATGTCAGAACGTATTACCGGCACGGTCAAGTGGTTCAACGGGGACAAAGGCTTTGGTTTCATCGAGCGTGAAGGTGGCGCGGACGTGTTTGTCCACCAGTCCGAGATCATGAGTGATGGCTACCGCAATCTTAGCGAAGGCCAACGAGTGGAATTCGAAATCACCCAGGGCGCCAAGGGTTTGCAGGCGTCACAAGTCAGACCGCTTTAACCAATACTGTCGCTAAATCACAAAGCTCCCGCTTGAAAAAGCGGGAGCTTTTGATTCTGGGAGAATAGTGTCCCGAAGGTTGACCCCGGACGCTCAAACTATTCGCATAAAATCTTCGGGATGTTTTTTTAAGATGTGGTGTGTTTGCCCTTCATTCGATCAAAGAACAGAAAATTGTGCTTATATTTGACCAGCAGGTCATCTAGCGCCTCGCGCAGTAACACCGCCTCGCTAACGCCTTGTTCCACGGCTAGTTCGGAAAGCCGCTCCAGTTGAGTCTGGGTGAAGTGCGCCGTCTTGGGGATTAGGCGCTCTTCCACCGCCAGGACGAACTTGTTGCGGCCTGTGTTCTTGGCGCGGTACAGCGCCCCGTCCGCTTTGCGGAAGAGCTCGTTCTCGTCGCTCCCATCGATGGGATAGGCTGCCACGCCGCCTGTGATAGTGACCTTGGCATCGATGATCATGTCTCCGTTTGAGAATCGATCCAGCGCTTCGACTGCCGCCCGTACCCCCTCCATGACCAGGAAAGCCTGTTCCCGCTCGGTGTTCTCGAATAGGCAGGCGAACTCGTCGCCGCCGTAGCGGGAGAGTTGTCCGCGTGCACCGATAATCTGCCCCGCAACCTCCGCGATGGTTTTCAAGATGGCATCCCCGCCTGCCTGGCCGTAAGTCTCATTAGCTTGTAGGAAGCGGTCAATGTCAAAGAAAGCAAGTGCCAATGGGACATTGCCCTGGCTGGCTGTGAGGAAAGCGGCGTGCAGAGCCTCGTCGAAAGCGTCGCGCTTGAGTAAACCAGTCAGTGGGTCTGTAGTTGTATTCGCCATGTTAATCTCCTTTTATATGACAAAGTAATATTATAAGATTATATTATCATTAAATAATATTAATGTCAACTATTAATTTATAATAAAGATGCGAGGTGAGTTACCTCGCATCTTTATGTCATGGTTGTCATTGCGATGGGCGTTAGCCTCGCCCGTCCTGGGGTCCCGGGCTAGGGAAGCAATCTCTTTGTCGACAGGGGATTGCTTCGTCACTGCGTTCCTCGCAACGACATTAAAATTTACTTCCGCGCAAACGTATCGATTACCCGTTTGACACTTGCTGGTTACCCAAACATTCCCCGTAAAAATTTTAGCTTTTCCACCGTCTGGAAGGTTTCACCGCCCTCATGGTCATTGTAGGACCACACGCGGATGTCTTTGGGTGCGTTGTAGTGGTTGTAAGCCGCAAAGACGGTCGAGGGCGGGCAGGTTTCGTCCATCAGCGCGGTGGAGAATAAGGCCGGTGCGTTGGCGCGCGCGGCAAAGTTCACGCCATCGAAATAGGAGAGCGTTTCGAAGACCGTGTCGATCTTGTCACGATGACGGCGACAGAACTGGCTGATCTCGTTATAGGGGAAGGTATCCACGATCTCGGTGGCGCGACGGTAATGACACAGGAAAGGCACGTCCGGCATGACCGCGGCCAGGTCCGGGACGAGCCCTGCCACAGCCAGCGTGATGCCGCCACCCTGGCTGCCGCCGGTGAGCACAATGCGTTCGGGATCGATATCCGGGTGAGAACGGGCGCTCTCCACAGCGCGCACGGCGTCGGTGAACACGCGGCGGTAATAATAAGTTTCGGGCTTCAAAACACCGCGCGTCATGAAGCCGGGATATTGAGGATTGCTGCCTTCGGGTTCAGGATCGGGCGTGTCGCCGGTGCGCCAGGCGCTGCCCTGTCCGCGCGTGTCCATCACAAAATGGGCGTAGCCTGCCGCGGCGTAGACCAGCCAATCAATGGGCAGTCCGCGCCCGCCGCCGTAGCCGATGTATTCGACCACGCAGGGCAAGCGTCCGCCCCGCTGACGGGGCAGCAGCAGCCAGCCTTTGATGGGTTGTCCGCCGAAGCCGGGGAAGGTCACGTCAAAGGCCTCGATCAGACTCAGGTGGGCCTCAGCAGGCTTGAATTCCGGTTCGAGCGGAATCTGACGGGCCGCCAGCAAAGTGGCGGCCCAAAATTCGTCAAAATCCGCTGGTTCCTGACGGTCAGGTTTATATACTTCAAGTTCTTCCAGGGGCAGGTCGAATATCATGTGTTTCAGATGGTGGGTTTATTTCTGTGCGAAAGTGTCGATCAATAGCTTGAAATTCCCGCCAACAGGGTACAGGATCGGGCAGGTGCAGCCGCGCTTCTTGTATTCTTCGACTTTGGCTTTGGCTTCCTCGGGCGTGCCGGAGGCGGTAATCTTGTCCACCAAATGGTCAGGGACGAAATGCTTGGCTTTGTTGATCTGTTCTTTGGTGGCAGGCCAGCCCAAAATGGACTGGATCTCGTGTACCACCTCATCCGAGACACCGGAGGCTTTGGCAATGTGCGGTTGCTGTGCCATGTACTGGCACAAGAGCATTTTGGTGTAGTCAATGGCGGTGTCGTGGTCGTGGTCTACCGAGCAGACGATCAATTGCGGGCGGTCGAGGTCTTCAAGCTTACGCCCGGCCTGCTGAGCGCCCTTTTCCAGCAGCTCTAGCGCTCTGTCATTGTATTCGGGCGGGACACAATAGTTCATCACACAGCCGTCTGCGATCTCACCGGTCATTTCCAACATCTTGTTACCGGTGGCGCCGATCATGAGCGGAACATTGCGCGGCTCGCGGCGTCCATGTACCACATCCAACTCGATGTCGTCTACATGATGAAATTCACCATGGAAGGTGACGCGTTCCATGTTCAGCAAACGGCGCAGCACTTCGATGGTCTCGCGCATGGCGGTCAGCGGTTTGCGGCGTTCAATGCCAACGTTCTTCGCCAGCGGATCCCACCAGGCGCCGATCCCGCAGATGATCCGGTTGGGGGCCAGATCGTCCAATGTCAGCAGCGTGGCGGCCAACAGGCCGATATTGCGAGTCCAGTTGTTGATCACGCCCGAACCGACTTTGATATGTTCGGTCACGGCCGCGTAAGCCGCCATCGGGACGATGGCATCGCGTACCAAACGCGACTCCGCCTGCCAGACGGCTTCGAAGCCGCGCTGTTCGGCATAGCGGACATAATCCAGTCCATCCCGGAGATCATGAGAATCTTGTAAATATAATGCTACTCGTTCCACAAACTACCCTCCAAGAGCGTTTATTCCATCTTTTGATAGGGCGGAATTGTATCATATTAGGGGTAATAGCCCCCATTACGCATTGATAGAAAAAGTTCCCGGTTCACCGGGAACTTTATAACCATCAAAATGGCCCTCTAGGCAAGTGATTGCAGCCGCTTCCAGGCTTGTGGCGCAAGCTCCCGTGAGCGGGCAGCGATGCGCTCTTCATCCATGCTGAGGATTTGCTTGTTCTTCATCAGGATTTGGCCACGGCAGACGGTGGTGTCCACGGTCGCATCCACCAGGCCGAAGATGAGATGACCCAGGAAGTTATTTTCATCGAGCGGGGTGGGCGGCTGATAATCCAGAATAGCCATATCGGCGGGGCGGCCTTCGGCCAGTTCACCTACGCGGATGCCAAACTGGCGCTCGACGATGTCGGCATTGTTGCCCAGCAGCAGTTGCGGCGCTTCCATGAAGGCCACGCGGGGATCGCGGTTGTCGAGACGGTGCAACAGGTAAGCGCAACGCATTTGGGCCAGCATATCAGAATTCATACCATCCGTGCCGAGACCAACCAGGATGCCCTTCTCCAGCATTTTCAAAACCTTGGTGACACCAACCGCGTTGTTCATGTTCGATTCGGGGTTGTGGACGACAGCGGTTTTGGTGGCAGCGATGGTGTCCATCTCGGACTCATCTATGTGGACGCAGTGAACGAAGATGGATTTCTCGCCGCTCACACCCAACTTGTGTAGCCGCTCGACGGTAGGAATGCCGTATTTATCGAGGGAATCCTGCCTGTCGGCGGCATCTTCCGCCACGTGGATGTGGCAGCCCACGCCCGCGTCCTTGGCGACGCCCACGCAGGCCTCGACCGTTTCGTCGGACATGGTGAAGGAAGCATGCATGCCCATCATGGCTGCGATCTGACCGTCACCTTTGCCAACCTTCTTGATAAAGCGTTCATTCTCAGCAACTCCGCCGCCTTTGACGTTGCGGTCCGAGACCTCGTAGCACAGCGAGGCACGCAGCCCGGCTTCTCGTACGGCGGCTTCAATCAGGTCGAGGGAACCGTCGCGCATGGAGGGTGAAGCGTGGTGGTCGATGATGGTAGTCGTCCCATTGCGGATGCACTCGATCAGCGGGATCTGTGCCGAGAGCGTGATGTCTTCGCCATCAATGGCCCGGTCTACTTTCCACCACAGACGTTCGAGGATTTCTACGAAATTCGAAGCGGGTTCACCAGGGATAGACATGCCGCGCGCCATGGTGGAATAAAAATGGTGGTGGGCGCAGATGAATCCGGGTAAGACGACCTTGCCTGAGCAATCTACGGATTCGGCGTCAGCGTAGCGTTTTTTCAATTCTGCTGCGTCTCCAATTGCGAAGATGTTCTCTCCGTCTGTGACGACCGATCCATTCCAAATGACGCGGTTGTTTTTTCCAAGGGTTACGACAATACCATTTTCAAATCTGGTTGCCATATTCTTTACCTTTCTGATTGTAAATTTTCCTTTTTAACATTTGTAGGTCACGTTTCAAACGTGACCTACTTTTAATAATTTACTATCTAATTTTCTTGTAACACTGCTAATTCTTCCGGGGTGCGTGCCCGCATGCTGATCGCGCCGGTCAGACATTTCTGGACGCAGATCGAGCAGCCGATACAACGTGCGGGGTCTGTGTAGAGCCTTTTTTCTTTTTTGTTGAAGCCGATTGCCAGGTACGGACAACGGGTGCAATTTCCACACGAAACGCACAAATCCGGATCGATGCTTGAAATGTTCTTAACCGGAGAGAGAGCCATAAAATCCGTGATGGGATGCGGTTGGGCGATTCCAATCAGTTCACGCACGGAATGGATGCCGCGCTCCTGCATCAGGAAGGCGGTGCCAGATTCGAGTTCGCGAATGATGCCGACGCCATGTTTCATGGCGATCGTGCAGAACTGGACCGTCTTGACGCCCAGCGCCAGGAAGTCCATGGCGGCTTTGTAGTTCATCGGGCCGCCGTTACCGGAGATCTCGATGCCTTCCGGGACTGCATTCGCCAGGGTCAGGTACGAGATGGGTGTGACACCTTCGCCGCTCATGCCAACCACAACGCCCTCTTCCCACCTGCGTCCGGTAGCGGGACGAAATGCCAGGGTGGGGAAGGAGTTGGCCAGCGTGATGCCGGCCTTCTTGTTCGGATACTTGTCGAGCACTTCTCGAATGGCGCGCAGGATCGGGGTGATCGATGTGACCGCTGCGGTCAATTTGAATAGCTTGGGAACGTCCGGATCGCCGACTTCCATGATCCAATCGATGATCTTGGCGGTCAAGGCCGCGTTTTGGGAGACGATGTCGCCCTCGGTGCCATCTCCGCCTTGCGGGCAGGACAGCGAATATTCGATCCCCATCGCGCCGGCCACTTCCAGCTTTTTGGTGTTGGACTGCCAGCCTGCACGGTCGCTCTCATCCTGACCCGTAACCGGTCCACCTGTCGAACCGATAGTCAGCCTGTCGGGCCATTCCTTGACGAGTTGTTCGATCTCGCGACAGACGCGGTCGAGGGAGTGCCCGGAGACATTATCGGAGTTGCCGTACGTGTACGGGTCGAATGTGAACATGTACTCGGACGGGATATGGATCGGAACGTTATCAAAGGCAGTCTTCATGATGCCGCCAGCCCAGCCTGCTTTGTAGGCTTTAGTCATTTGTTCCAGGCCATCCGTAACTGGCGAAGCAGAGAGCAGATATGGGGAGCGAATCGTGCGTCCGAAAAAATCTGCCTGGAGTGATACCGGGATAGGATTGAAGCCCGGCAGCGCGTAATGAGACTTGGTCACATTTTCGATGAAGGGTTTGGGCTGGTCCTTCAGGTAGGCGTCGATTTCGAGCGCAGCGTTCTTGCCCGACGCCACTGCCTGGACGACCGTTTTCGGTCCGGTCAACATGTCACCTGCGTAGAAGACGCCGTCTGCCTGTTCGCGGGGTAACGAAGAGCGCATTCCAATCGAGATGATGACGGCTTCGACATCAGCGCACAGGCAATCGGTCCCATCTACATCGCGGACGTTAGCCGGGCTGAACGGCATGTCAGTGGGGAGTTCGACTTTCAGTGTCTTGATGCCCCACAGGCCCTGGGTGTCCTTGAGCAGGCGCGTCACGCGCACCCGCCCGTTGACCTCGATATCGTAATCCAACAAGTCCTTTCGTTCACGCGCCGTGAGCGGCATCTCGGATAGTTTCTCGAGCATGAACACGCCAACCTGTTTGGCGCCGCGCATCTTGGCTGTAATGGCGCAGTCTACTGCGGTTGCGCCGCCGCCGATGATAGCCACACGTCCTTTGAAATTGTATTTCTGTGGGTCAGCGAGCAGGTCAGGCATTGTGATCGCCAGGTTTTCATTCTCGATGCCGAGTGTGATGGGTTTCCATAGTCCAACTGTGACACAGACCGCATCGTAACCCTGCTCTAGCAAAGATTTCGGATCATCAACCTTTGTTCCGGTTTTGGCTGTGATCTGGCCGAGCGAGAGCAGGAACTCGATATCTGTCTCGACCACGTTCTTGTCCAGGCGGTCTTCAGGGATGAGATTCAGCGCGCCACCCAATTTCTCGCCCGCCTCGAAAACATCCACCGCGTATCCCATCTGCGCCAGAGCTGCGGCTGCCCCGAGCCCTGCTGGTCCACCGCCGACAACTGCGATCTTCTTGCCATTAGGAGTTGGTGTCGAAAATTCAGGAATACCTCCCAATTGCTTTGCCATTTCGACCACCGTAGCCTGGACGCGCGGGATATTGATCGCCCCATCGAATTTTTTATGGGTACAGGCTGCCATGCACAATGTATCCGGACATACCATTCCACAAACACCGCCAAGCGGGTTGTTGCGCATGATCTCGCCGGCCGCGCGTTTTATATCGGATGGATTTCCTACTCGCGCAGCCATGATGAAATCGAATGGCGAGCAGTTTGCCGGGCAAGCCGCCTGGCATGGCTTTTCTTCACAATATTCGCACCGTAGAAGTTCCGCCTGAAGTTGATGATTGGTCATTGCCCCGCCGATTGCGGGCCGGGTTGTAAGAGCATTAAAGCTTTCATTTCTCTCCATGGAACACCTCTTTTATGGATAGACTATAGTTTGTGAATTACTACACTAATTAATTATAGCATTTAATGAACAGGCAGCTTGCATAACAGACCCATGATGAATGTAATAAATAATCGAGAGAGGTTTTCTCGAAGTTCATTTTTGTTTGCATCTCGAATGATGAATAAAAAAGGCTCGGCGTGAAAGCCGAGCGTCTTGGTAACTCATAAAAGGAACGTGCAGATAATTTATTGTGGGGGCAAATTTCAGAATAATGCACTATGTTTGGTCAATGTACTCCCTCGCTGACGTTTGTTCTTCGAAATTCAAGCCCTCCATCTCCACGACCATATCCAGGTCTTCGGGCAGGTCCAGGTCCAAACTCAAAGATGGCAGGTTGACCACCTCCAGCTTCGCACCGGCCTGTCGAGCGCGTTCGCAGTGACGTTGGAAGGAACCCGGTCCGAAGTCGTATTCGATCAGGCCGGCCGGGCAGATCAACAGCGCATTGGTGCCCTCTTGGCGGCGATCGGGTGCGATCACAACCACCGGTGGTTTCTTGGCACGCTCCACCAACGCCAGAATGTCTTCGCGCGTCATCAAGGGCAGATCAGCGGGTAAGACGAGCACGCCGCGCGTGGCATACAATTGCGCCACCACGGTGGCCCGTTTGAGAGCCGTGTTCAGTTTCGGCGAACCGGCCTCACGTACCGTCCGCGCCCCGTGCTCGCGCGCCAACGCAAGCGCAGCCGGGTCACGGCTGACCACCAAGATTTGCTCGATCTCTTTCAGGTCCGTCAGGGTTTTGAGGGTATGTTCCAACAGCAGTTGGTTGAGGTGCGTTCGTTCGTCTTCCGATAAGGTTCCGGCCAGGCGGGACTTGCCGCGCCGTAAAGGTTTTACAGGCACAATTGCCCAAAGTGTCATAGAAGTCTCCCGATAAAGTTTAGCACATCTCGTGCCAGTTGTGCGCGTTTTGTTAAGTGATTCATAAGTGTATCGGTGGTCAGCGTAGGAATCTCGATTTTAGCAGCTTGATCCGCGTCTACATTGTCCAACACGAAGCCACTCAACAGCCCCTGGTAATGTTCAGCGACGGCCAGCGCCGAAGGTTGGATGCCCAACTCCGCATACATCTTCGCTGCTGGACCTTTAACCGCCTGCCCGCCAATGATGGGCGAGACGGCGACAACAGGCGGCAGACGGTGGACGGCAGAGCGTAGTTTTAGAATGGACAGAATCGGATCGATGCTGACCCAGGGGTTCGACGGGCAAATGACCACCGCATCGGCAGACTCCAGCGCCTCGAGCGCCCCTGGGACTGCTTCCGCTATCTCAACGCCCTCGAAGCGAAAGCCTTTGACTTTCGGCTCACAGCGCTCGCGCACGAAATATTCCTGAAAGGCCAGTTCACCCTGCTCGACAGTATCCACTATGGTACGGACAGGTTGGTCCGACATGGGTAACACGGTTTGCTGGATGCCCCAGGCCTTGCAGAAGTCACGTGTAATTTGCGAAAGCGACTGCCCTGCTTTCATGCGTCGTGTGCGTTCCAGGTGCGTGCCTAAATCCTGGTCACCCAGATTGAACCAGTCCGGCCCACCCAACCGTTTGGCATTCTCGATGGCCTGCCAGCTTTCATCCATGCGCCCCCAGCCTGTAACGGGATTCGCCAATCCCGCCAACGTGTAGCAGACTGTGTCCAGGTCGGGCGAGATGTACAGGCCATAGTGCTCGAAGTCATCGCCAGTGTTAACAATGACGGTCAGGTTTTCCGGGGGCAGAATTTGTGCCAGCCCGTGAGCAAGCTTAGCTCCGCCCACGCCGCCAGCAAGAGCAACAATCTTGAGACGGTGGACGGTGGACGATAGACCGTAATTTTCAGACTTCGTCGATTTCATATAGTGCTGATTCTTCGCGAATTGTGGATTTGGAAAGGGCTTTTCTAAAGGCATGTAATCGCTTGGCCAGGGATTGAGCTTGATTGTCAGCCGTTTCAAGAATGGATTCGTTCGTTAGATAGTTCCTTCGATTGATGATTCGCTGGCAAGCGACAGTTTCGATTAACGAGCGAACTGCCATTCCAAGAAAACGATTCTGTTCAGCATCGCTTTGTCCCGTTGAGCCTTCTGCTATGTTCAACGCGATGGATGTTGCAGCGCGTGTTAATTGTGATTTGAGATTGAAATTTTCATTCGCAGGGAGCTCATCTGCCATTGCATACACCAGGTCAATGTAATCCAGCGCCAATTGCCAGACATCCAACTTCTCGAACTTAAATGTCACCTTTCATCCTCCAGGTCACCTAGCCTTGAAATCACGGTCAACGGTCTACTGTCCACGGTCAAATCGTGCGGACTACTTCCTCCAACGGCCGCAGTACTTTCTCTCTCGGCTCCCCATCCGCGTACCCCAGGAAAAGCATCCCTTGTGGCTCCCAGGTATCAGGTAACTCTAATGCTTTGCGGGCGGCCTCCTGCGCATATAACGGCCAGCAGATCCAATTGCCGCCCAGACCTTCAGCGTGCGCGGACAATAGCAGTTGCAAGCCCGCCAGCGCTACCGATTGCACGGCCATGGCCACTTCTTCCGGCTCGTCTTTGCGGATGGCGGTCACATCACGGCAGAGCAGGATGATGACTGGCGCCTCGTGGATGCGGCGCAAGGATCGTTCTACACGCGAGTCGATCTCGGCTTGCGGTGCGCCTTCGGCAGCCATGTCTGTGCGCATTTTGTCTGTCAGGGCCATCCCCAGCCGATCTTTAGCGGATAAATCTGCTACTACGGCGAAACGCCAGGGTTGCAGGTTGTGCGCAGACGGGGCGTATGTGGCAGTCTCGAGGATGCGCTCGATAACGGGAGCAGGCACGGGGTCCGGTTTGAAGCGGCGAATCGAGCGGCGGGTCCGCAAGAAGGTTTGGAAGTCATTCATGGATTGATTATAATCTCGCCCAGCTTTTCACTTATGGAGATATGATGTCCGAAAACGAATTGAACAAAATCCGACGACAGGACCGCGCCATCACGGATGATGCCTGGATCGCTGACTTTTTACAAAAGGCCAATTATGGTGTTTTTGCAACTTGCAGGAACGGTCAGCCGTTCACTGTAGCGAGAAATTTTGCCTATGAGGCTCAGAAACATGCTATCTATTTCCATGGCGCGCGCAAGGGACGTACGTTCGAAAATGTCGGGCAGGGTACTTCCGTCAATTTGAACGTGAGCGAGATGGGCGAGTGGATCGTAGCCGAGCGTGCGATGAATTTTGGTGTGAAGTACAAAGGCGTGGTAGTGTTTGGGCGTTTGTCGGTTGTAGAAGATGCTGAAGAAGCCAAGCGTGGCTTGCAATTGATCATGGACAAGTATTTCCCTGCATTACGCCCCGGCATAGATTATGAAGCCATCACCGACGATGATTTGAAAGTGACGGCTGTTTTTCGGGTTGACATCGAATCATGGAGTGGCAAGGAAAAGAAGGATTAATCGTGCGGTTTAGTGCTCGTCGAAGTGCTCCGGTTTGATTTTAAAGATGATGCGTTTTTGTCCGGGTCGATAATTCCAAGGCTTGTTCGAATAGCGGCGGCTGAGCAGGTCGATATGCTCATCAGCGCCTTCGCGAGTGTAGCTGGCCACTTTCCCACGGATTTGCAGATAACGAAAGGGGTCCCTTGGATCTTGAATGACCATGGCAACCTTGGAACGCGCCTTCATGTTGCGATCTTTGATACGGCCTTCGTTGGTGTTGACCAGGATATGCTCGCCGTCGGTATCGAACCAGACGGGTGTAACCTGCGGGGAGCCATCTGGCATGATGGTTGCAAGATAGAGGTAGGCTCTGGTTTCGGGTTTTAGCAGGTCTAGAAATTTTTCTGGAAAATTCATCATTTATCTCCTCTCACTGCATTATCGGAACAAGTCCTGTTCTTTGGGTCGCAACAGTTCGTTGAGGGAGCCTTCACGAAGTGAATACGGAAATCCGCGCACATGGATGGCAGGCGTGCCCTCGGCGGCCTGCCCCATAACCAGACTGGCGGCTGCGGCCAACTCGTCTGCCGCGCCGATTTGCGTGATGCGCAGATGGAAATCGAACAAGTCGGGTTGCCCGCGCAAGTCTACCAGGCCGGGCATGCCGGAGAGTCCAATGGTTGCGCCGACCGTACCATTGCGCCAGGCGCGTCCGTGCGAATCGATGATGAGCACACCAATTTTTGCGCCTGTGGCGGCCTCCACTTTTTGGCGGATTTGTTCGGCGGAGTGATCCGGGTTTTCGGGCAGGAGCAGCACCCAGTCATCAGGGTTTAGTTTTTCGAAGGTTTCAGGATCTTCGGAAAACTCGAGTGGGGATACGTTGGAATGATCGATTCCGGCGTTGGCACATATGAAACCGAGTTTGTGTTCGACGATGATAACTCCCGGCCGGGTGCGCAGGATTTCGTTGCTTTCTCCTAAAATCAATTCGATGATACGTGGGTCTTTCTCGGCGCGTTGGGCAAGTTCCAACGCTTTTGGGGAGGGTGTGATTGTCTCCAGATTTACCATCCGCCCTTCAGCTTTCGAGACAATTTTCTGAGCGATCACCAGGATGTCGTCATCTTGGTGTTGGATGGCAGTTACTCGCAACGCTTGGACAAGAATATCCGCCAGGCTGTCACCTTGGCGGATGAGGGGAATGTTGGATAGAGGGGTTAAGACGAGAGGGGGCATAAGACTTTACGAGTGACACAGGTTAAGTCAACCTGTGTCACTATTCTATTGTGGATGATTATATGATTCCGGTAATTTTGATACCCGCGTGCGTCGAGCCATATTTTTTGTTGATGCCAATCAACACGCTGGTCAAACCCTCGATGACCACAGAATTTTCAAGTGGACCGGCGTCCCAACCGGTCAGGCCGGCGGCCTCGACCAGCTTGACTGTCTCGGCACGGGCTTCCTTGCTTGTGCCGGTTACCAATACATCACACTCCACGTTCATGTCTCCTAACAAATGTTCGTGCGAGATGTTCTGGAAAGCAGAGCAGACTTCTACACCTTCGCCAAGAATTTGACGCGCTTCCTGCGCCGCCGAACCGGCTTCCGGCATCTGTACTTTGCTGACTTTGGGTGGCACAAGTGGTACAGTGACATCGATAAACAATTTGCCCTGCACGGCATCTTTCACGCTTTCCAACGTGGCGCGATGCGCGGCATAGGGCACGGTCAATACGCAGATGTCTGCGCTTTGAGCGGCTTCGGGATTTCCCAAACCCTGGATAAGAGTTTGCCCGCCCAACATCATGCTGAGTTCTTCCGCGGTTGCAATGGCTTTCGGTGGTGTGCGAGAACCAATCAATACTTTATATCCGGCTCGTGCCCAACGATAAGCCAACCCTTTGCCTTCTTTTCCGGTTCCACCCAGTACAGCGATGGTCAATAGAATGGGATCACTCATTAGAAATTTTCCTCATAGCGTTTCCAAACCTTTATAATGAAATCTTTTGCTTTGGTGGCGATTTCCACCTCATCGAGTGTCAGTAATTCGAGGTTCTTTTATCGAGACTTTTCCACCCACGATGGTGGTGATCACCATCTATTATATGCTAAATCAACCCAAACCAAATTGTTCAGGAATGGGAAGTTTTACCCCGCCGGCTGCCAGTTCGCACAGGACCAGGAAAACGGCCTCACGCAGTTCGGGATCATCGCGATACATGGCGTGATACATGCTGGTGATAACGCCTTCGCTAGGCATGCGTTTCAAGTATGGCAGGGCAGCCAGACGTTCTTCAACGCTATCGCTTTTGAGAGCCGCAACAAGAATTTCTGTGGCGGGCGAACCAGGTGAGATGCCCACCCCTTGTTTGCCAGCGAATTCAATCAGCCAAGGGGTTTCAGATGGGGTTGTCAGCGGACGCGGTACGCGTGGATCCATCTGGATTTTGGCATCGAGGACTTCGCTGGCCGAGTTGCGTACTACCCATTGATCGTCTTCCACTCGGATATTTTCCAATGCTTCAATTGCCCAGTCTTCTTCTAAACGCGCCAGGCCATAGACAACAGCACGGCGTAAGAGGATATCTTCCAACGAAATGCCTTCTTTGAGCATAGCGTAACCTTCAACCGGGTCGTTTGCCAGGGCTTCTGCTGCGGCGCGCCGTAACTCTTCCTCGCCTTCCAACAACGCGTGGGCAACGGATTCCATAGCAGGGCCTGAACCAATAGCTACCAATGCGAGACATCCCGCTCGCTGTGCTGCCAGACTGGGGGCATAGAGAACGCTGGATAGCGTGTCAACGGCTTTGGGATCTCGCACTGCTCCACTGCCCAGTGCTGCCAGTTGAACGAGTTCGAAAGATTTTGTTTTCATGAATTGACGGAAGAGCGGCGCAGCACCAGGGTCACCACTCCAGTAAAAGGCGGCTGCGGCCTGCGCCCGCAACGTCAGCGGGATGCCATCAGTTTGTAGCAGATTTGCCAGTTGGGAAAAAACTTTCCCTCGCCAGGGCGCTTCGCGAGGCGCATCGCGCAGCCAACGCGCCACATAGAACAAAGAGCGGTGCAGCGGCATTTCAGTCTGTCTAAGCATAGCGTTGGCCAGACCACTGGCATCTCCGTGCGCGGCCACATAGCGCATGGCTAGTAACTTTCCAGTCCAATCAGGTTGTTGGAGCAACGAATTGTCTGCGTTTACTGCTGCCAACGCTCGTCCAGCCAGGTACCCGCCAAAAATGGGGTGTAGGAAGCGCATATGGTTGTCTGGATGCGATACCAATAGGCCGCTGTCAGTCATCTTGTTGAGCAGGCTGGAAGTGGCTGGCACGGGGCCAGACTTACCGAGCGGCCCGGTGTCGCCAAGGGGGCCGGTTTTCTTGAGTGGGCCTGTTTTTCCTTTTTGCTTGAGGGCCCGGTTTTAGGTTTTTCTTCGTCTGCCGTCTCTGCTTCAGGATTCTCCTCACCAGTTTCGCTTTCGATCGCTTCTTCCTCTGGCAATTCGAAGTTCTTTACCCATTCACGCGCTGAGTGAGAATCAAAAATCGCCCGTGATGAAAGTGCAACTTGCATGCCTAACGTTTCAAGTGCGGCCAGTGGGGTGCCTTTTGGAGCCAGTCGGCGGATGTGGGTTGCAATAGCATCCAGAATATCGGGTCCCAGGCTATCGCCCGCATAGCCGCCCCAAACTTTGAGAGTGAGCTCAAGAGGCGTCAGGGTGTGATTGCCAGTGCTCAACCAAGCGTTGACAAGCAGCGAATCGATTGGTTCGGGCTGGTCTGTTGTCTCTTGGGACCAGGATTCGACGACTACGGTCTGGTTCCAGCGCTGCCCCCATCTTTCGATAAATGCATTCTGTTGTTTAGCGATCCATGGCATGAGAACCATTGGTTCGAAACCCAGGCCGATCAAGCCGTCAAGGTGTTCAGGGCAGCCTGTCGTTACAATCTGTATTTTGGGATAAGCATTGAGCAGAGCCTTCAAGTAGGCGGTTACCTTGGTTTGTTCATCCGGCGATAATTCGTCAAAACCATCCAGCAATAGCAACGCTTGTCCGTTGTTGAAAGCGAATTCGACAAAATTTGGCAGACGTGTGAGGTCTAAAACGGGGGCGTGTTCCGAAGTAGCATCCAGAATGGGATTCAGGATATCCTTTGTTCCATCTTCTGGCAAGCGTAAATCAGCAATATGGTAAAGGAATGGAATCGCTTCGCTTAACTCCCCAAGCGCCGGGTCGCGATTGGCGACCAAGGAGGCAAGATGCGCCAAAGCGACGGTCTTGCCAGTTCCCGGTTGCCCTGTGATCACGAGATTGGTACCGCCACTGAGTGCTTGTCCCAAGCTCAGGGTTGGGGCGTGATAAACCGCGGCCAATTCGGGCCAGGAGGGCATATACGGAACCGTACGCGCAACAATATCTTCAGTAATCAAGGGGGCACCGGGTTCCGCGCGCATAGGTGGTGCAAGCAGCCTAGGCGTTTCGATAATTTCATCCAGCGCAAAGAGCGGGGCAGCCAAGTGCATGCCCTGTGCACGGCGTAACGTGGTGCGCCGGTGGTTTTCCTCCACACCCATGGAGCGACGCGCCTTCGCCTCCTCACGACTTGTTCTCCAGTTCTCGCGGATTTCTCCCCAAAGTGGCCGCATATGACCCATCAACCACCAGAAAACTGTGGCGGTGATAAAGCCAACGATGAAGGAGAAAGCTTGTAATGAGAATTGCATGGGAATGTCTAATTCGCGAATAAAATACGTCCGCAAGTGGGACAGTTGTATAGTTGAGAAGTCGAACGGGCGCTCTGCATCTGTGAAGGAGTCAAGGTTGTGCCGCAAGCAGCGCAGGCCCCCTCGCTGACAGCGACAATTGCCACCCCTCGCTTTTGCTGACGGAGGTCATCGTAAACGGCTAGCAGGCTTGTATCCAGGGAAGAGAGCGTAGCCTGTCGTTCCGACTCCATCTTTTCCAATTCTTTATTCAAATCAGTTTGCTCTGCTGTCAAAGCTTGATTCTGGTCTGCAAGATGGGCCTTGACTTGTTCGAGCGCATCCAACGCTGATTGATTGGCCTGGTCCGCCGCTTCTTCATCTAGCATGGCTTCGAGTTGGCGATCTTCGAGTGTTTCTAAGTGGCGTTTGAGCGCCGCGACTTCGTTTTGCAGGTCTTGCAGTTCCTTGGGGTTTTTAACGTTACCACTATACAGGTTTGATTCCGATTGTTCGATCTTCAACTTTTGTTTGTTCACTTCTGCTTCGGCCTGTTTCAGGGCATGTCTGGCAAGCGTAAGGGCCGCCTCTGCTTCGGAGGCTTGTTTTTTGGCTGAACGCATTTCCTGATCGTTTTCAAGCGTTTGATGAATTTTCTCCAGCCGGGTGCGGATTTCATCCATGCGACTGTCCACGAGTTGCAAGCGATAAAGACCAAGTGAAGCGCTCATACTTTGATTATATACGAACTATTTCATTTTGCCTCGTATACCTAAAAAATGTTATTGAATTGGAAGGTTGAAATAATTGTAGACAACTTGTGAAAGTTGGGCGAATAGCGTTGAAACTGGTTCCCATACGGCCTGAATAGGATGGTAAGCATACATGACCAGCACGTAGTTCCCGCCCGGTGTGTAGACAATGGCTGAGTCGCTGATGTTTTTGATGACACCGCTGCTCGCATCACTGATCCAGCCGTGTTTGTGGGCGACTTGCGTGCCCTCCGGAACGCCCGCTTCAATCAGGACCCCGATCTTGTCTGTTGCTAAAAAGGTGATCATTTGCTGACAGATATCCTGTGTGATCTGGCCGGGAAAGGCGGCTACTAACGCGCCACCACCGGTTGTAGCGCACTGGTAGATGTCTGACAGCAACATGCCCATATCAGACGTTGTGGTCTGGTTGTATGGGTCCGGGTCGGTAAATACGTCGGTGCGTTGGTTGGCAGGTGTGGAAAAGCGTTCCAGCAATGGACAAGGGTTGAAAGGATCGCAGAAGAAGCCAGCAATAAATGTATTTTCCAGACCGATTTTTCGCAGGTCTTCGGTTACGATCAAAGGGCCGGTAAAAGCATTCAAGCGTTGCATCAATGCGTCAGCCGGCGGATTCTCCGACTTGTGGATCATATTCATAATAAGTTCATTTGTCTTGTCGTCCAGCGCTGCTGGTCCATTCTTGATGTAGTATGAAAGCATGATAGGGATTTTGATCGTGCTGGATGCGGTAAACGCCACGTCCGGTTCTGTTGAGATGGTGTTGCCCTTGTCCATCGCGAAGTGGATTTCCTGCCCGGTTTGCAGATCCAGCATGTATAAACCAAAAACGCCATCATATCCAGCCAGGTTAATCGTCTGTTGAAGCAGGATTTCCAGGTTTTCAATCGTAGGGCGAGCGGGTGCACTGCGTTGGAAAGTCAATGAAACGGTGCGGTTGGATGGAGAGCGCAGGGCGTCCTCGATCAACAGCACAGCACGGTCGATGTCAAGCACCTGACCGGAACGACCCGGAGCGAAGGTAGCACTGCCCGGGATGGGCTGGGCAGGCTCGGGCGGGATGTCGTAGCGAGAGGCGATCTCATTCTGCAAATAGTTGCGTAAGCTTTCTTCTGAGATGGTTGCTCGTAGAGGTATGGCGATGGGATCGGGTTCCTGGTTCCATAAATAATTCCAGAAACCGCCCCAGAAGGAACCACCCGTGCGAGAAAGGTCTGCCGCCGCCATCATCGATTCCGTATCCAGTTCAAAACCGACGGTTGATGGGTCTATTTGGATAACGGCATCGCCATATTGTGCCTCAACTGGTGTGGTATAGACCAGTAGAACGCGTTCAGAAGCTTCTTGTGTGCTCAATCCGCCGACAGGCACGCCGCCGATTGTCATCCCGGCGGGAAAGTCGTTGCGTTGGCGGCTGTATCCGATCAACGAGACAACGATCAATATAATGGTTGCGCTCAGGAAAAGTATCGAAAAGATGCGAACAAGGATGGACGTATTGCGATTTCTCACACGGCCTCCAGAGAATTTACGCTGAAAATTGTGGCTTTGCCAGAATAGTTGCGGTTGTCAGAACGTAAATACTCCATACCAGGTCAGCGTTCAGCAAGTGTATCAACTGCGTGGGGATAGGGACGAGCAACATTAAATTGATCAGGCCAATGGCCAGTTGCAGGATGCCTACCACGACCAGCGCGATTAGAAATTTACGAGCTATCCCTTTGTTTTGACTGAATAACATACGTACCAAGTATAGAGAATATACGGCGATGACGATAGCGATGATAGGATGATACACCCTTAACCTTACAAGAAAATTAGCGTTCGGGTTTATATCTGCGGCCAGGCCTTCAGCCAGTGAATTGACGGGGAAAAGCGTATCGCCCAATGCCGTCACAGCACCGCTCATGCCAATAAACAACATTCCCAGTAACCCGCCAGCCAGCAGCCAGACTTTCAGGCCCTGCCCCTTGAGTTGGATAGCGCGCCCGCCGGAGGCCCAGTAAGCGGTCAATGCCAGACTTCCGATAAGCAGGAAGGTGTTTGCCAGGTGCAAGGCCACTGCCAGAGCGCGGAAGTAGGTCGAGTTCTCTTCCACCAGTTCGAACAACACCAAGCCAGCACCCAGCAAGGCCTCGGTGACGATCAAAATCCCGGCGGCGACCAACCCCTTGCGAACAGGATGTTCTTTGGTTGTGATACGGAAACCCCAGATGACCATGGTCGCAATCAGCAGCAGGGCTCCCCCCGAAAGCAGTCGATGTGTGAACTCGATCATCATTTTTACGTCAGGTGCCTGCGGGACGATTTCGCCGTTGCACAACGGCCAATGCTGGCCACAACCTGCCCCTGAGCCGGAAGCGCGCACATACGCTCCCCAGAGAATGACAATCAGGTTCCAGCCGAGTACTCCCCAGGTAAACGGTGCGAATTTTTTTAGTTTCATGTTTTTGCCAGTGTTGGAAAAATTGTGACTTAAATCACCCAAAGAGTATAACACAATCACCCCGGCCAGTTATGCTAGAATAGATTCAGCGTTTTTAATCTTCCTTATAAAAGGATGGTCTCCCAAATGCTTCGTTCATTCCTTATATACCTGTCAAAAGCTGGTTGGGCCCAGCGCATGGTTACCGGCTGGAAATTCGCCTGGCAAACAGCATCTCGTTTTGTGGCGGGGGAGAGTATTTCGGACGCAATTCGCGTTATTCAAGACCTTAATAATAAGGGGATTACAACTACGTTGGACCAATTAGGGGAGCATACGACAACGATGGAGGAGGCAACTCAATCCGCTGAAGGCATTCTTACCATTTTGGATGAAATCGACAAGGCCGGGGTCAAATCGAATGTTTCGATCAAACTGACTCAAATTGGCATGGGATTGGACGACACGCTCTGTAGCGAAAACCTGACCCGCATCCTGCACCGCGCTAAAGAATACAAGAATTTTGTGCGCATCGATATGGAAGACACACCCTATACAACTACCACCATCGAATTGCTGAATGGCGTCCTCGATGACGGCTTCAATGTCCGGACCGTGGGGCTGGTCGTACAATCGTGCCTTTATCGCACCGAAGAGGACACCCGCAAATTGCTGGAACGCGGTGTGCATTTCCGTTTGGTCAAAGGAGCTTATAAGGAACCTCCTGAAAAGGCCTATCCCAAGAAAGCCGACGTGGATGCCAACTTCGATCTATTGACCAAAATCCTGATCGATGCAGCCGTAGCGGCCGAAGCCCCAAAAATCAGCGAGGATGGACGCGTCCCGCCCGTTCCGGCGATTGCCACGCACGACGAAAAGCGCATTGAATTTGCCAAACAGTATGCCGAGAAAGCCGGCTTGCCCAAAGATGCGTTTGAGTTCCAAATGCTGTATGGTATCCGCCGTGACTTACAAGAACAGCTTGCTGCCGATGGATACCTGGTACGCGTGTACGTTCCTTTTGGTACGCACTGGTATCCGTATTTCATGCGCCGGTTGGCAGAACGTCCGGCCAATGTTTGGTTCTTCCTCTCGAATTTCTTCAGAAAATAGAAACCTGCTCCCGCCGCCGTTATCGACGGCGGGTTTTGTGGTAAAACAGGCCTATGGCTGATTTTCCACTTGCGATAGTGACGGGGGGTGCCCACCGGTTGGGCCGCGCCTTTGCGCTGACCCTGGCGTACCAGGGATATGCGGTTTTGGTGCATTACCATCGTTCCTCTCAACTCGCGGCCAAAGCCATTGCAGAGATCAAATCCTTCGGGGTTCCGGCATTTTCCATGCAAGCGGATTTGACTCACGCAGAGCACGTGGATGCGCTGTTTACGCTGGTGGATTCGCTGCTTTCACGTTCTGAATCGCAACTTTCGCGGCTGGCTGTCCTGGTTAATTCTGCGGCGGTGATGTTGCGGGGAAATGTGCGCACGCTTCCGGTTGATGAATGGGACACGGCACTCGACCTGAATTTAAGAGCCCCGTTCCTTTGCGCCCAGCAGGCTTTCACAAGAATGAGGCGCGGCGGCCTGGTCGTGAATGTTTCGGATATTGGGGCGGAGAAGGCCTGGAGCGGGTTCCCGTCTTATACCGTCAGCAAAGCCGCCCTCGAATCCCTGACAAAAGTGCTTGCACGTTCGTTTGCGCCCTCTGTGCGTGTCAACGCCATCGCACCGGGACTGGTGTTGCCTTCGGAGAATATGCCCACCGAAGAATGGAACCGGCTGGTAGAACGTTTGCCGCTCAAGCGCACAGCTACAACCGAGGAAGTTGCCTCTGCACTCGAATTTTTACTCAAAAACGAGTATATTACCGGTCAGACCATCGCCGTAGATGGCGGTTATTCTTTGCTATAGAGGAGCACCTATGACGGAGACAACGCCTGCCTGGCTTGCCGAACGCCTGAGGAAAGAAGGGGAAAAAGTGATCGCCTATTTTACCCCTCTGACCGAGGAACAATGGAAGGCTGAAGTTTACACAGAAGGCACCACCTGGACGATCCGTAACGTGCTGGCCCATTTCGTCACTTCGGAACGCGGCCTGCTCAAGCTGTTTCAAACCATTCGTGAAGGCGGTCCCGGCGCAGCGGAAGACTTCTCGATAGATTATTACAATGCCCGCCAACAAGAAAAGACCAAGGAACTGATGCCGGGTGAGTTGTTGAAGCAGTTCGTTGACGTGCGCGCGAAAACGGTTCAATGGGTGTCCGAGCTTTCGGATGAAGAACTCGCAATCGAAGGTCGCCATCCATTTATGGGGCAAACGCAGTTGGTCGAAATGCTCAAGATGCTCTACCTGCATAACCAACTCCATTTCAGGGATTTTCGCAAGCTGGTCGAATAGTTTGCAATGGCTGTTGCCGAACCACAGGTACAAACACCTTCCACACACATTTATTGGATCGATCTGGTCCGTGTGTTTGCAGTGTTCCAGGTCGTTTTGGTCCATTTGTCATATGTAATCTTCTTCAAAGAGAAGCCCTCAACAGCCGATTGGCTGGCGGCCAATTTCTACGATTCTTTCTCTCGCATGGGTGTTCCGTTATTCTTTATGGTCAGCGGGTATCTCCTGCTTGGCAAGAGCGAGCCGATTGTAGATTTCTTCCGGAAACGCTTTGTGAAGGTTGGTGTTCCCACCTTCTTTTGGTCGGTTGCTTATTTGCTCTGGTCAGTCAAGGCCTACACGGATGGGAGTATGAACCCTTTGAGCGTTATACTATCTATGCTCAAGGCCATCTACACCGGGAATGTCGAAATCCATCTGTGGTTCCTGTACATCCTGATCGGGATTTATCTGGTGGTGCCCATCTTACGCGTGTACGTTTCGGCCACCTCTCGCCAGAATCTGACTTACTTTATCGTTTTGTGGTTCTTAGCCACTCCGCTGCTCGAGTTGACGCAGCGCGTAATTGGGTTTCAAACAGCCCTGGTCATCCCGGTTGTCACGGGGTATGTTGGCTACTTCATGATGGGCTATCTGCTGGCTGACCTCGACCTGGGTCGCAGGGGCAGGATTTTGTCTGGGCTTGGGTGTATCATTGCGGTTGCCGTCACCTATTTTGGCACGAACCTCCTTTCAGCGAACGCGGCTCCGATTGACGCCTATTTTTACAGCTACTTCAGCCCACCGACGGTGCTGGCCTCGATTTGCGGTTTCTTGCTGTTGAAAGACCTGGGGCAAAAGCTTGGCAGGGCAGGCCAAATTGTCCGCGTGGTTTCGGCGACCAGCTTTGGGATCTATCTCATCCATATCTTCGTGGTCGAACTGCTCCGCAAGGGTGATTTGGGCTTCCGCCTGTATAGCTGGATGGCGCCTTCCGTTTACATGATTCCGTTGACGGCGTTGGCAGTCTTTGTTCTATCCTTTATGATTATATTTGTGATACGAAAAATCCCTATCCTGAAAATGTTGGTTCCATAAGGTAAATCTATGCAGCGACTATTTCTTATCTTGCGTTTATCCCGTCCTTTGAACGTCATCTTCGCTGCGCTGACTTATATACTCGGCGCTGGTATCGCACGTTATCTTGGCATCTCGCAAGATGTAGTCGTTTTCTGGCTTGGTTTGGGCGGGATTTTGCTGGCACAGCTCAGTATGGGGCTGCTAGCCGAAGCGCTCCGCCCGGTAGAACAGCCCTCGGAAAACGATGAGAATCGTCCCGAACGTGTTAACCTGCGCAACGCGGCTTTGCTGATGTCGGTGGGTGCCCTGGCGGCTGCGGCCGTCATCGCCATCTTGCTTGGAAAAGAAGGCGCACTCACACCGGTCACCATCCTCTTTTTAGGCCTGTCCTTGTTGATCGTGCTGGCTTATGCGGTCCCGCCGTTGCGACTGGTGGATGCAGGCTTTGGCGAGTTCACCCTGGCTGTTCATATTGCCATGATCGCCCCAGCGATTGGTTTTGTCTTACAGCAAGGCGAATATCACCGCCTGGTTGGGATTGTTTCTTTCCCGCTCACCTTGCTGGCGTTGGCCTATTTCCTCATCCTGGATTTTCCGACCTTTGCTGCCGACGAAAAATACGACCGCCGCACACTCTTGCGCAGTATGGGTTGGCAACGGGCCGTCCCGTTGCATCATGGCCTGATATTGGGCGCTTACCTTTTGCTGTCCAGTGCGCTGCTCTTTGGACTGGCCTGGGGCCTGGTCTGGCCCTCTTTTCTGACGCTGCCGTTTGCCATCCTGCAAATTTTCTGGCTGCGGAATATCAGCCTGGGAGCCAGGCCCATCTGGTCCCTGTTGACTGTCAATGCCCTGGCTGTTTTTGGGCTGACCGCTTATTTGTTGACTTTTGCTTTTTGGTTACGTTGACCTATGCCTGAATTCCTGACCCTTTTACCGCCTGATGCTGCCCGCGAAAAACTGTTTTCGCATCTTCCTACACCCGAGCCTGTATCATCCCCGCAGGGGGCTTCCGAATTAATCGATGTCGCCGCGTCCCTCGGCCGTGTGACCGCCGAAGATGTCCGCGCGCCGCATCCCTTACCCGATTTCCGTCGCTCCACCGTGGACGGCTTTGCCGTGCGCGCCAGGGACACCTACGGCGCCAGCAACTCGTTGCCGGCTTATCTCGCGCTGGCTGGCGAAGTCCCGATGGGCGATGCGCCCAAATCCGCGTTAGAGCCGGGCAAGTGCATGACCATCCACACCGGCGGGATGTTGCCCGAGGGCGCGGACGCGGTCGTTATGCTGGAATATACCCAACAGACCAAACCTTCCGAAGGTTCCGAAACCTTCGGAAGGTTAGACGAGATTGAGATCCTGCGCGCCGTGGCAGAAGGCGAGAACGTCATCGCTATCGGCGAGGATGTCTCTCAGGGACAGGTGGTGCAGCCCAAAGGGAGTCTGATGCGCCCGGCTGAGATCGGCGGCCTGATGGCCCTGGGAATCACCCAACTGCGCGTATCCAAAAGGGTGCGCGTCGGGCTGATCTCGTCCGGCGACGAAGTCATCCCGCCCGAGCAATCCCCGCGACCGGGACAGGTGCGCGATGTCAACTCGTACACGCTGGGCGCGCTGGTGGCGCAATCCGGCGGCGAGCCGGTCTTCTACGGCATCGTAGGGGACACGTTCGAGGCCTTGAAAACGACCGCCGCCAAAGCCCTGTCCGAATGTGACGCGGTCATTATCACAGCCGGGTCGTCGGCCAGCACGCGCGACATGACTGCCGATGTCATTGACCAGTTGGGAAAACCGGGCGTGCTGGTGCACGGTATCAATACGCGCCCCGGCAAGCCGACCATCCTGGGCGTGTGTGATGGCAAAGCTGTCATCGGCCTGCCGGGTAATCCTGTCAGCGCACTGGTGAACGGTTACATGCTGGTCGTGCCGCTGATCGAGCACCTGCTGGGGCAGACCCCGCGTCCCAAAGCCACTATCCAGGCCCGGTTGACGGTCAACCTGCCATCCCAGGCGGGACGTGAAGATTGGTGGCCTGTGAAATTAGTCCCTGAGCGGAGCCCCGTAGGGGCGCAGTCGAAGGGCAACGCGTTTGCGGAAAGTCGTCCTTCCCCCTTCGGGGACGATGCGACTACACCTTCGCCACGCTCAGGCTCCGCTCAGGAACCATATAACGCAGAACCCATCTTTGGCAAATCCAACCTGATCTTTACCCTGGCCGCCGCGGACGGCCTGCTGCGCATCCCGCCGGACGCCACC
>CAWAVQ010000040.1:0-180774 GCA_963785535.1 uncultured Chloroflexia bacterium
CACGATCAGGTAAATGACCGCGGCGACAGCCAGCGCTTCGAGAGTTTTGAATGCTGGTCGTCCTACCTAAAGAATTATTCCCTTTCAAGGGACATGATCCAATTCGGAGTACAATGGTTTGGATTACTGGCAGACTGGTTCTCCGGTCACCACGGATACGGAGGATGATAGGAGGAAAAAATACGATGGCACACACCAATCCATTGAGCAAGCGCGAATGGGAAGTTGTAAAACTCCTACTACAGGGCAAAAGCAATAAGTTGATTGCTGCATCCCTGGATATTTCTGAACGTACAGTTGAATTCCATTTGAAAAACATTTACACCAAGTACCAGGTGAACTCCAGAATAGAACTGGTTTTGAAGCTAGCCAACCTGACTGGCAAGCTCGAAATCGAGAAACTGGTGGATTCCACAGTTGATAACATGGGAAAAACCGCTGAAAATAAAGATAAGTCCAATTCACAAACGAATTGGCGTAAATCTTCTTTCAGTGAAAGGTATAAAACCATGAAACCTGATATTAGAACGAAGCTGCAAAACGCCTTGACCGGATTTGCTCCCGGAGTCTTTCTCTTTATGGCAATTACGATAGGTTTGGACGGTATCCGATACTTTGCCAATCATCGAAATTGGGACACCTTTCTGCATGCTTCCATACAAAGTCAGAGCTTCCGAGAGCTGTTCGCCCTGGAATTGCTTCTTCTTACCAGTGGATATGTATTTGCGACTTTGGTAGTCAATGCGAAATATCTAAGCTTTACCTGGTGGCGCAGCGCAATTGCGGGAGTAGGGGCAGTCATCTTGTTAGCATTCTTATCGATATTTATCCAGCCCGCGAGTTTGCTCATCATTGCATTGGCATCCCTTTGCACAGGCATGCTGTCTGTCTTATTTACGTTGCGCAAAACGCCTCAAACAACAGGCGGTTAAGACAATTTCTTCGCTACCCAAACCAGCCTGACAAAACTGTATGTCTCTGGCGCCGAGGGCAACAGTATAATTTGCCTTCGGAGACGATCATGACCAATACCCTACCAAAGATGCATGTCTGTAAAAACTGCGGTTTTATGTCCACGCAA
The DNA here is from genome assembly GCA_963785535.1 of uncultured Chloroflexia bacterium. GTDB lineage: Bacteria > Chloroflexota > Anaerolineae > Anaerolineales > Villigracilaceae > JAABUE01. Next base: position 1,082 of record CAWAVQ010000040.1, read on the forward strand.
GGAAACCTGTTCCTGGTCGTGGATGGAATATTGCAGTGCCTATTCTGCATCGAGCAATACAGCGAACTTCTATATTATTTGAAGCCGACCAGGACTGTGTAGAGGCGGCCCCCTCTGTCCTTCCCCCTACGGGGACCTTCGGCGGACATCTACCGCTCCGCTTCGGGTACGATGTCCCCCATTTCCGCGAGCGGGAAATACATAATTGATTGTGAAGAACCGCTCTAACCCGCCTTGTTCCTAGTGGAAGAGGCACTAACTTTCCTCGGTTGTACTTTCACCAGGGTCTACCCGGCCCGGGCAAATCGGCGCACTCGAAAGCTATACGAGATGAGCGTATTCACGATCAGGTAAATGAGCGCGGCGACGACCAGCGCAAGGTTTCCTGGAATCCGGGCCTTCTTCCGACAAAAACCTTCGGGACGTTCTTAATAGACTTTATCGGCAATAGACAAATTTTCACCGCCAAGTTGGCTCAACAATGACGCCAAGCCGGTTTTCTTGGCGATTTTAGAAAATTCTTGGCGTTCTTTGCGCCTTGGCGGTTATTACCGATAATGTCTAATAACCAATTATTCGTTGACAAGAATAGCTTCCAGTTCTCTGGGTAGCACCGGTTTGCCCTTGGCGTTCACCGCCGTCCCAATGACTTTCCCTTTTAGAACGGGCTTTTCATCGGGCAGGCGATAAACATCCTGCTGGAACCCGAAGCGCAAGCGCGATACCCGTTCTATATCCGTCCCGACAGTAAACCTGTCGCCGCTGCGCAGGGAATAGAGATAATCCAGTTCCATCCGGAACACAACCAGATAGATGCCTTGCTGGGCTAACCCGGCAAAGTCGATACCTTTGCTTCGCAAGAATTCATGGCGGGCATGTTCCAGGTAATTCAGATAAGAGGCATTGTTCACCATGCCTGCCAGGTCACACTCGTAATCACGAACCGCGAATTCCAGTTTGAATTGATAATCTTTCAATGGGTACTTCCCTTCTTGACTATTCCAGGATTTATACGAGAGCGTTCGGTAATTCAAAATACATTCTTTTTTCATGTCATTCTGAGAAGCGAAGCGACGAAGCCCGCCCTGAGTGCGGGCCGAAGGGAATCTCCGATTACAGAGCAGTTTTTCAAACAAAGCTGAGATTCTTCGCTCCCTACGGTCGCTCAGAATGACATCTGGTGCGTGGCGGTAGTTTGACAACATAATTTTGAAAATGAGAGTAATTACCGAACGCTTTCTTACACAAATACAGAGCTGGCCCGAAAATAAGGGAGGCGTGCTGCAGCACGCCTCCCTTATTTTCGGTAACTTTTCGCAACATACGATATCAGTATTCATCCAACTCGCGCTCAGTATACTGCAATCCCCAACAAAAAATGCCTGGTAATGAAACTGGGGAGCATTCAGATATGCTCCCATGAAACTAGGCGCTTTCCTTAAAACTCCCCTCACGCCTTTTGGATTATGGTATAAGGAAATCAGTTCTGCTGTGTTCGTGATGTTGCACCTTCAGTTTTGTGCCAACACCCCCATCTAGGGCTCTGATCTTACAGGAATAACGCGATAGGCCTGAGCCAAGGCGGATTTTCTGAGTAGGAGCCCACCTGCGAAGGCAGGTTCAAAACTTTGCAGCACACGGCACTAGCGGGCTGCCCTTTGTAAGGGACTAGATCTGACAGGGATTCCCTGTCAGATCTTTGCTTTAAGAGAGTGTTTTGAAATCCGGATTCACCAGGGAGCCCCAAAGGGGACACTGCATCCAAAACAAAGAACTTACTTTTACACGAGTACGAAGAAGGGCAACGGAGAAGGCCCTTTTAGAACTCGTAGGGTACAGCGTACCCGTAGGGTACATCGTACTCGTAGGGTATTCAACCCCGAACAAAAAAGGCCCTGAAAGGGTACTTGACTGGGGAGGGGACATCGTACTCGTAGAGTATTCAACCCCGAATAAAAAGTACCCCCGTGGAGTACTTTGAGGCTGGGGAGCGGAGGACAGCGTACTCGTAGGGTATTCAACCCCGAACAGAAAAGGCCCTCTTGCGAGGGTCTTTAGAGGCTGGGGAGCAGGGATTCGAACCCCGAATTTTGCGTCCAGAGCGCAACGTGTTGCCGTTACACCACTCCCCAATGCGAAAGGTACAAATTTCCAGCGGGCAGTATTCTACCATGCAGCTTAAGAGAAGTCAAACAAAGCTCGCTATTTTCGGGAGGCGCGGCGGGTGTTTTCTTCGATATCCATGAACATCAACAAGATCTTGGCAATCGCTTGCAGGCCAATGAAGTAGACGATCCCACGGAAGGGTTGTTCCAGCACGAACAACCATTGTTGGATTGTATCCGTAAACCCCATGCCTGGCATAAAACCACGCACATATTGCAACCCTAACACAGCCGCCGAGGTGGTCAGTTGCAAAGCGTATACCACCAGCACAACCCAGGAAGAGATTTCTGCCACGCGCACGATGCGCAAAACAATGGAACGGTCAAAATACGTTCCCATAAAACTGGTTTTATTTTCCTGCCCCTCACTCATCACAACCTCCTGTGTAATAGACAATACATGGGAATACCTAAATTCCAAGACATAGTTTTGTCACCTCGGCCCGGCTCAGGTGTGTTTTCGATGTCAGACACTCCCTGAATTATATCCTGCTCCCGCAGCGCTTTGTTATAATCCCACATCCCGATTTTTGCGAGATCTGCTCGAAATTTACCGCAAAATAGTTCTCAAAAAGTAGATTCTGGAATGTGGAATGTGGGATAATTGACGTTATATCTTAGAAAGAAGTTCCATAGAGGCAAATTGCATGACAGACGAAACGAACAGGCCCTACGCATCCGCCCCCTGAAGGGGACAACAGGACAGGCCCACCGACTTCATCCGCGAGGCCGTAGCAGAAGATTTAGAAACCGGACGCTTCAACTCCGTACGCACGCGCCTGCCACCGGAACCCAATGGTTATCTTCACATCGGGCACGCCAAAGCCTTCCTGATCGACTACCTGGTGGCACACGAACAAGGCGGCGAGTTATATCTGCGCTTTGACGATACCAATCCCGTCAAAGAAGACGTCGAATATGTGGAGGCCATCAAAGCGGATGCGCGCTGGTTGGGCATCCAATGGGTCAAAGAAACCTACGCCTCAGACTATTTCGATGAACTCTACGAGTGGGCCAAAAAGTTGGTCTTGATGGGCAAAGCCTATGTAGATGACCAGAGCCCCGAAGAAGTCAGCGCCAACCGCGGCACGCTGACCGAACCCGGCCTGGAAAGTCCCTTCCGTAACCGGGATGTAGAAGAAAACATGGACTTGCTGGAGCGCATGAAGGACGGCGAGTTTCCGGATGGCTCTCGCGTCCTGCGCGCCAAGATCGACATGGCGCATCCTAACCTCAACATGCGCGACCCGGTCATGTATCGCATCCTCCACGAGCCGCCGCATCACCGCACGGGTACCAAATGGAAGATCTACCCGATGTACGATTGGGCGCACGGGCAGAACGACTCGATGGAAGGTATCACCCATTCGCTCTGCTCGCTCGAGTACGAAAACCACCGTCCCCTTTACGAGTGGTTCCTCGAACAGTTGGGCGTTTTCCAACCGCGTCAGATCGAATTTGCCCGTCTGGTTTTGAACTACACCATCCTGAGCAAGCGCTATCTGCGGCAGTTGGTCGATGAGGGCCTGGTCAGCGGCTGGGACGATCCGCGCATGCCCACCCTGCGTGCGCTGCGTCGGCGTGGCTACACACCCGAAGCCATCCTCGATTTCATCCGCCGTGTGGGCGTCGCCAAGGCCGACAGCGTCATCGACATGGCCTTGCTCGAAGCCTGCATCCGTGACGACTTGAACAAGCGCGCCCCGCGCCGCATGGGCGTACTGCGTCCGCTCAAGCTGGTCATCGACAACTACCCCGACGATCTGGTCGAAGAGATGGAAGCCATCAACAACCCCGAAGACCCGGGGGCCGGTACGCGCAAGGTGCCCTTTTCCAAGGTGCTGTACATCGAACAGGATGACTTTCGTGAGGAACCACCGCCCAAGTATCACCGCCTTTATCCGGGCAACGAAGTGCGCTTGCGCTATGCGTACTTTGTGACCTGTACGCGCGTCGTCAAGGACCCGGGTACTGGTCAGGTGAGCGAGGTGCATTGTACCTACGACCCGGCCACGCGCGGCGGAGACTCCCCCGATGGACGGCGTGTCAAATCGACCATCCACTGGGTTTCCGCACAGCACGCCGTCCCGGCAGAGATCCGTCTGTACGACCGCCTGTTTACGGTAGAAAATCCGGATAGCGACAGCTTCAAGGAATATCTCAACCCCAACTCGCTGGAAGTGCTGGAAGCCTATATCGAGCCAGGCATGGAAGAGGCGGAGCCCGGTTATCGGCTACAGTTCGAGCGCCAGGGATACTTCTGTGTCGACCAGGACACCACGCCGGAAAAATTGGTCATCAACCGGACGGTTCCGCTCAGAGATACCTGGGCCAAGATAGCGAAGAAACAGAAGTAAAGCTCTTGAAATGATCCTTGCGAAGGGTCGATCCTTCGACTAAGCTCAGGACAGGCCCTTCGCAAGGATTTTTGTAATCATATGGAAGTCATCATCCGTGAAGCACAACCGTCAGATGCGGCGCAGATCATTGCCTACATCAACCGTTTGATCGAAGAGCCCAACTCGAATCTGGAGATGTCTCCTGGCGAGTTTACGCACACCGTCAAGGAAGAAGCGGGCTTTTTATCCGATTTTGCCCAATCAGAAAACTCGATATATCTGATAGCAGAAGTAGAGGGAAATATCGTTGGAAGCCTTAACTGTAGGGGTGGCCAACGAAAGGCAATTCGTCACGCAGTAACTTTGGGCATGTCCGTGGAAAAAGCGTATCGCAACAAAGGGATCGGGGGGCAGCTTATGGTGCGCGCCATCCAATGGGCTAAAGACACCGGGATCGTCAAACGCATCGAGTTAGCTGTATTTGAACGAAACGCAATAGCAATTCACTTATATCAAAAGTTCGGTTTCGAAGTCGAGGGGAAACGGAGAAAAGCGGGCTTCAGAGATGGCGCATACCATGATGGCTTGATCATGGCGCTGCTATTATAAAAATAGTCCAAAGTCTGGAGACTTTGGACTCCCTCGGGATGGATAAGACTTTGAATTCCAACGACTCCCGTCGTTCGAATCTGTTTTAGTGCCTATCCCATCTTTTCCAAAATCTCTATCGCATTCCGCACGCGCTTCAAGACTTTCTCACGCCCGATGATCTCCATCGTCTCGAAAACAGGCGGGCTGACTTCCTGCGCTGTCAAGGCGCTGCGTAAGAAGCCAAAAACATGCCCGGCTTTCAACCCCAGTTCAGCAGCCAGATCGCGCAAAGGCTGGTTGGCAGTACCTTCACTGAAATCCGGCAGAGAAGCGAGCAGTGTTTCAACGTGACGCGCCATCTCCAAGGATTGCTGCACGGTCATCTTTTTGCCGATCAATGACTCGGGCTCCGGTTGGACTTCATCCAGGAAAAAGAACCCGCCTTTTTCAGGCGCTTCGGTCAATTTCGTCAGCCGCACCTGTAAGGCAGAAGCGACTTGGAAAAGTTTTTCTTCATCATCCACCACAAAGCCCGCCCCTTCGAAGAAAGGTTTGATGCGCGCCGCCAGGTCGGTTACAGCAAGTTCGCGGATATATAGGCCATTGAAGTGATCCAGCTTACTATAATTCAAGGCTGCCGGCGCCGGGTTCAACTTCTCGATGCTGAACTTTTCGATCAACTCATCCATCGAAAAGACCTCGGTCTTGTCGTCATAGCTCCAGCCAATCAAGGCGGTCCAGTTTACGACCGCCTCGGGAAGATAGCCCATCTTACCGAAATCACTCAAGAAAATCGGCTTGCCTTCTCGCTCCAGGGCCTCGCTGTCGCGTTTGCTCATCTTTCCTTTGCCATCCGGCTTCAAGAAAATCGACGGGTGCACCCAGATGGGTTGCTCCCAGCCATAAGCCTTGTAAATATGTCCGTGCAAGGGGAAGGTCGGCAACCACTCCGAGGTACGGATGGCGTGTGTGATCTGCATCAAATGGTCATCGATCACCACTGCCAGGTGATAGACCGGCAAGCCGTCCGATTTGACCAGGATGGTGTCATCCAGTGTGGAATTTTCGACCGTAATGTCACCCCGGACCGCGTCCGTGACGGTAATGGTGCCCTCGCGCGGCATCTTGAAGCGGATGACGTGTGACGCACCGTCCGCGATCCTTTGGTCTGCTGCCGCTAAAGGGAGTTCCCTGGTCGGACAAATATCCCGGTGCTGCTGGCGAACGCGTTTCTCCCCATCCCCTGCCTCTTTTTCTTCAGACTGAGCGCAGAAACAATAGTAGGCGTGCCCGCTCTCAACAAGCTGCCGGGCATATTCCGTATAAATCTCGCGTCGCTCCGTTTGTCGATAAGGCCCGTACGCGCCGCCCACATCCGGGCCTTCGTCCCACGCTATCCCCAGCCAACGCAAGCCCGCCATCAATTCTTCTTCAGCGCCCTCGACAAAGCGACTCTGATCGGTATCTTCGATCCGCAAAATGAATTGCCCACCTGTTTGCCGGGCAAGCAGATAGTTATACAACGCGGTACGGCCACTGCCGAGATGCGTGCGTCCCGTCGGCGAAGGTGCAAAACGTACCCGTGCAGGTTTCAATGAAACAGCCATAAGTCTCCAACATTGGACACGGAATTCGCGGAAGTAACGCATCATTTTCCGTCGCGGGTTTCCGTGTTATCCGTGTCCCAATAAAACTTTGTCCAAATTCAAGATGGTCTCCACAATTTCTTGAAGCCAAGTTCGAAGGTCGCCAAGCTTTTTCAAAATCGCCAAGGGTATTTCTTGGCGTCAAACGAAATCCCTTGGCGTTCTTGGCTTCTTGGCGGTTCGATAAGTGCTTCAATTTTGCCAACAACATTATACAGGGAGACTACCAAATTCAAGCAGTGATGATTAAAAATCCAATGATTTATGGCGCAAAGCCACGCTTTCTACAAGCCCAATCCCCAGCATCAGGGAGGTAAGACCGCTGCCGCCATAACTGATGAACGGCAATGGCAAACCAGAGACAGGCACGATATTCATATTCACGCCAATGTTGACCACGCCCTGGAAAAAAATCAGGATGGCAACGCCATAAGCGATGACCGCACCTGACACATCCCGGGCATGCTGGGCTGCCCGCAGACAGCGCCAGATGATAAAGGCCAGAATCAAGACGACCAGGATGCCGCCAACCATACCGAATTCTTCCGAAATAGCCGAAAAGATAAAATCGGTGTGCCGCACTTTCAAAAAACGTAACTGCGTCTGCGAACCGTGACCATAGCCTTTGCCAAACAAACCGCCCGAACCGATGGCAATCAGCGCTTGTTGCACGTTGTACGTCGCGCCAAATGTAGCGTTCGGATCTGGCAGGAAGAAATTCACAATACGTTGTTGCTGATAGTCTTGCAAGAACGGAATTCGAACCCCAAAAAATGAGAGAACCACAACCGTTCCCAAAACGACAATACCCGCTGCCCCAAAGGTAAATAAATGTTTTAATTGCAAGCCGTTCAGCCAGAGAAGCACAAACCAAATGACCGTAATGACAACCACATTGCTCAGGTTGGGCTGAAGCAAAATCCAGATGGTCAAGCCCCAAACCCAGAGCAGACTGAACGCGATCCAACGTAAGTCACGTGGGCGCTCTTGATTCTTTTCGAAATAGCGTGAAAGAATCAGAACGATCACGATCTTGGCAAACTCTGTCGGTTGAATGAACAACACGCCCACAGTAAACCAGCGCGCTGCACCAAATACTGCCTGTGCGCTGAGAAAAAGCGAAAACAGCATGATGCCCATGACAATATAAATCGGGATGTAAAGGGAGATCCAGTAACGGTAGTCAATCGCAGCGACTACGAAGATGACAACCAGGCCTAGAAGTGCGAAATAAATCTGGCGATTGATTAACGGGACCAACTCCTCGTTCCCGGCTACAGCGGAACAAATCATAGTGGTCCCAAACGCAGTTGCCAATACAATTGCGCCGAGAAGCCAAAAATCAAAATGTCGCCACGAAATGTCGCGCAGCATGAATATTATCCGCTACGGCGGCGCGTGACGCTCCTGAGGGGAATATCTGCCACCAACCGTTGTTCACGTCCATCTCGTTCTACGTCAATACGCACCGCATCAGGGTCTATATCGACGTGACGAGAGATTACTGTCAAAATATCATCTCTAAGCGCTTCCAACTCAATCTGGCTCATATCCGTGCGATCATGGATAAGCACGAGCTGCAAACGTTCTTTGGCGCTATTCGCACTGCGTTTCCGTCCAGTAAAACGATCGAAGAAGCTGCCCATCCTATTTCCTCCCCGTTAGCCGTTGAATGCGCGCCCATAAATTCCCTTTGTGATCCAAATCCAGGAATGGTACGTCTTGTCCTTGCAATCGCTGTGCGATGTTACGAAAAGCCTGCCCGGCCATACTTTTGGCTTCAAGAGCAATCGGAGCGCCTCGATTGGTACCCACAATGACCGTTTCGTCTTCAGGAACGATACCGATCAAGCGGATCGCCAGCAAATCGATCACGTCATCAGCAGAGAGCATGTCATGGGTTTTAACCATACTTGAATTGAGACGGTTAATGATCAGGGAGGGAGAGCCCTTCTCTTCCGCTTCCAACAGACCGATCACTCTGTCCGCGTCGCGAACGGCGGAGACCTCCGGGTTGGTGATCACCAGCACCTGGTCGGCGGCCGCAATCGAGTTGCGAAACCCACGTTCAATGCCGGCGGGCGAGTCGATCAAAACCCAATCGACCTCATTACGCAATTCATCGCCCAGCCTCACCATATCGGACGGTGAAACAGCACTCTTGTCCCGCGTTTGAGCCGCGGGTATCAAATAAAGTTCGGGGAGCCGTTTGTCGCGGATCATGGCCTGGCGTAAGCGGCAACGTCCTTCGATCACATCCACGATGTCGTAGACGATGCGGTTCTCCAATCCCATTACAACGTCCAGGTTACGCAGTCCAATATCGCCATCGATACAGCAGACTCTGGCGCCACTGGATGCCAATGCAACAGCGATATTGGCAACGGCAGTGGTTTTTCCCACCCCGCCTTTGCCGCTTGTAATGGTCATGATTTTTGCACTCATTCACACATCCTGTAAGTCTAGCTTGGCTCCCACGGTACGGATTGCAGCTTTCCTTCGCCGTTAAGGCTGGCTATCTCTGGGTGGGGATTACTCTGCGGTTTAAGGACAGCAGAAATTTCATCGGCAATGCGCAATTGTGTGGGCGAAAGATCGAGCGCACAAATATAAGCCGACGTATCGCCTTTGGCTCCGGCATGGACCATGCCACGTACCCTGCCCCAAACCAGCACATTCCCTTCGGCAACGATCTCAGCCCCCGGGTTCACATCACCAACGACGACAACGTGTCCGGAAAATTCGATGCGTGTACCGGAACGTAGGGTCTTATTGAGAAAAAGAGCCGTTGCATTGCCCAGATCGTCAACAGCAAATTGTCGCGATTCTTCCGGGCGAGGCTTCGAAATACGAGTCGCCAGGCCTAACAATTGAGCGGTCTTTTCTGTGGTCGGAGACTCGCTCAACACAGCCCAAAGCGAAATCCCCTGCTCGGAAAGCTTATCGCGTAAGGCAACCAGCTCATTTACGCGTAATATTTGAGAGCCGACATCTAATGCGATTCGAGCGCCCTGGAAAAAAGCTTGTTGCGCATGGATTTGTTCGAGCAAAGCTGGTTCAAGCGCGGCCCATTCTCCATCTCCAATGGTGATGAGCAATCCGTCTCGCAAGCCTTTGATTTGAATTGGAAGAGTCTGCCCATCCATAGCTACACGAAAAGACAATCATTCCTCTCTTCAGGAAAAGATTGGTAGATTATAGCATGAAGTGCCACCGGAAAGTCGCGCTTTAGCCTCCCCCGTTTTGTGCAATATCAATCGATTTTATCTCAAAATAGGCTTGCATCATGCGATGAACCATTGGCCCGGCAACACTGGAGCCCTCGCCGCCGTTATATGCAAACGCCATAATAATGATCTCCGGATCATCAAATGGCGCATATGCCAGGGTCCATGCATGTGTGGGCCATTGCCCAAACTGGCAGCGATTGGCTTTCAAGGCTACATCATCGCAATATTCGGCTGTGCCTGTTTTCCCGGCCACAGCGATTGGGAAACCCTCAAAGATATTGTGGAGCGTACCTCGTGGTTCGGTGATAGCCATACGCATACCCGTTTGTACAGCCTGGATACTGGAAGGTTTAATCGTCTTCATCTCGCCAGTTACATCGCAATATCCCTGGTCACAACTATATCCTGCAATCACCGGGGTCACAGTAGTATCCCATTTCATATTTGGAGTGAACGGGGAAATTTGATACGCGCCCTCGGGCAATTGATCAGCAACTTCAGAAGTACCGACATTCATCCATGCCTTCGATGCGATCCCGCGGTCATCCGTTGCCTGGGTTGGAACCCAAATAGAGAAATCATTCGGATCGAACCACTGTTCGATGACTTTTCCCTCATTGTCAGTCACTTCACGGACAATGGTGGGCTGCATCAACTTGCCATTATTCGCGATCGTCGCTCCAGACATCAGGACCTGGAGAGGCGTAGCAAGGACATAGCCCTGACCGACAGACGCGATATAGGTATCGCCAGTAGACCAGTTCTCGCCCTGGTTGATACGCTTCCATTGCGGCGACGGGATCAAACCATCCTGTTCGCCAATCAGTTCTATGCCTGACGGTCGATCGTAACCAATCGCCCGCGCATATTCACCAAGACGATAGATACCCAGGCCTTCTTTAATTTTGTCGTCATAGCCGCCACCCAATTGATAGAAGCAGACGTTACTCGAGTAGGCGATACAACGATAGAAGTCGATGATGCCAAAGCCATCCGGGTTCGTATCAAAAATCCAGTCCACGAAAGGACGTGTATTGTTATCCGTACAGGGATCGTTAGGCGAAAATTTCTCGCACAAGAGCAATTCACCCGGTGCAAAAATCTCCTGTCCCAACGTCACAACTCCTTCGTTAATGGCGCCGGTTGCCGTAGAAATTTTGAACACCGAACCTGGCGGATATTCAGCCTGAATGGCATTGTTCAGTAAAGGCCGGCGCGGGTCTTGACTCAATTGATCATAATAGTAGGCCGGGATAAAGCGCGCCATACGATTGTTCTCGTAAGTCGGATAGGAGACCATCGCCAAAATCTCTCCGGTTTTCGGGTTCATGGCGATGATCACCCCACTAGAAATACGAATACGGCCGTAATATTGGTTCCAGGAATCGATCTCGGTCGTCAGCACGGCCTCAGCCGCCGTCTGTAAACGCGTATCAATCGTCAGCTTCAGGTTGTTTCCGGGAATGGGAGCAATCGGGGGCAGCAGATTTCGAAGCACCTTGCCTGCTACGTCCACCTGAACAATGCGTCGCCCAGGAGTACCTGTCAGCACCTGATCCAAAGCGGCCTCCACACCAGCATAGCCGATTTTGTCGCGGTTGGGGACAAAGCCCTTGGCTACGTATTTTGCTTCATCTCGCGCCGGGATCGGACCGAGGAAGCCGATCACATTGGCGGTCAACGAACCAGTCGGATAGTTCCGTATCGGGTCGACCTCGACAGAGACGCCTGGCCAATCAACTTCCTTCTCACGCACCATTCTAGCGACTTCTTCGCTGACATCACACTTGACCTTAACCGGGCGATAAGGCGCCAGGGATTCGCCCAAGGCGACCATGTCAGCAATCGGTGGACCGGGCACACATTCGCTATAGTTCTTAGCCGCATCGAGCGATTCGGTCGTGACGGGACCGCCTACAGGGATATCGATCAAAGCAGACAACTCGCGATAGATATTTTGAATGTCCGCATCAGAATCGGGCAAGTTCGCAGGGGTAACGACAACGTTGTAAGCTGCAACATTGCCAGCCAGAATATAGCCATTGCGGTCATAAATGATCCCGCGCGCAGGGGCAATCGATTCGGTGGTCGTATAATTTTCAACCGCCTGTTCCAGCCAGTCAGACCCTTGAAGAACCTGCAAGGATATCAAGCGAAACAGTAACGCGCCCAGGACAAGCGCCACAACGCCGTAAATAACCCACAAACGCCAGGGTTGAACCTGATTTCGTGGGTCGTTTGTGGAATTCATTCGACCTCCTCCACGGGGCTTACCCACTGCGCCAGATCGCGTATGACTGCATACACGGGGATAGAGAACAAGAGATTGAGTAACACACTTGGTAAAACGATCAAACCAAGCGAATCGCCAAATGGTAATGGCGTTCCAAGCAAATTCAACACAAGTAACGCTAAAAGATCCATCGATAGGGTTCCTAAGAAGATTACACTGAACATGGCAAGCAAGGGTGCCTGCCAGACCCGTTGTTTCAATACCTGGGCAAGTAATACGACAAACAAGTAACCTGCCATCTCAACGATCCAGGGCATACCGGACACAAAAGATACCATAATGCCACCCAGAATTGCCCACAACCAGGCAGACGACGCATCAGCCTTCAGTGCCCAGGCAGCCAAAAAGATCAGCATCAAATCGGCATAACCAGCCAACAAAGTCATTCGGCTAATTACCGCTGATTGCAAAATAACGACCAGTGCAAGCAGCGGAAACGCAATTAAGTTTCGGAGCATGTTCAGGGAGTATTAACGGGGGCCAAAGGCTCGATATCAACCGGTCTGAAGTTCGTAATAACCAACACGATCTCCAGGCGAGCAAAATCTACTGCTGGCTGAACCGTAGCCTGTTGGAACAACTCATAGTCACGTTTACGGACGTTCAATACCTGGCCAACGATCAAGTCAGGTGGATAGCCTCCACCCAGGCCAGAAGTAACCACAACGTCACCATCTTCCACATTCGCTTCCTGTGAAATCATATCTAACGACAAATCGCCTGTCACTGAACCAGTCAGAACAGCATCGGTGTTCGCATTTTGTAAGCGAACATTGATCGCGGATGCCGGATCGGTCACCAGTTGTACGCGAGCAGCATCTGCAATAACGGCATCTACACGACCTATTAAACCCTGGTCGGTGACAACGGGCATACCCCGCAATACACCATCATTTGAGCCGCGGTTGATGATAATATAATGAAGAAATGGGCTTGGGTCCCGGCCAACAACTGCAGCTCCTTTGTAAGTGCTTTCAGGATTGGCGCGCGAAAAATCCACCAACGCCGCCAGGATTTCTGTTTCATTGACCCTCTGTTGCAAATCAATAACCTGTCCCTGCAAGCGCGACACTTCTGTTTCAAGTTCAGCATTCCTCTGTCGCAAGGCCGCAATATCACGAGGAGCAGCCAGGAAGTCCTGAATCGCCGCATATCTGGTGGCAAACCAGGTCTGAACTCCAACTAATGAACCGCCTATTCCACGAGAAGCACTCCCTAAATAGCCCCCGAACGCCAAAACAAGAATCCCTCCGACGAGCAAAAAGATAATTGTCGTTTGAAGAGAACGACCAAACAAGCTTTTCATTTTAAATTACAGTAATGAGAATATACACAATTTCCAATATGATTAAACGCTGTGACGTGTGCTGCCGCGCTCCAGGCCGACTAACAATCGGCTAAACCTGTCGAAGTCATCGAAAATCATGCCTGCGCCGCGCGCGACACAAGACAACGGATCTTCGGCGACCCAGACGCGTAATTTCAATTCATCAGATAAACGGTCTGCCAACCCCTGCAATAAGGCACCACCACCAGCCAGACAGATGCCAATATCCATCAAGTCGGCCACGATCTCCGGAGGAATTTCATCCAGGGCATCGCGGATCGTATCCACAATCACCTGCACCGATCCTGAAAGCGCTTCTCGAATTTCTACAGAGGAGACCTCGATCGTTTCAGGCAGACCGGTCACAAGGTTGCGACCTCGCACTTCCACCGTCTTTTCAGTTGGCAGGGGAAAGGCAGAGCCAATCCCCCACTTAGCCTGTTCAGCGACACTCTCTCCAACCAACAAATTGTATTTGTTCCTGAGATACTGAACAATATCTTCGTTCATTTCATCACCGGCAACGCGCAGAGACCGAGAAGCAACAACACCGCTCATGGACATAACAGCCACTTCGGTCGTACCGCCGCCAATATCCACCACCATGCTACCGCGTATTTCGCCAATTGGCAACCCCGCCCCCAAAGCGGCAGCGATCGGCTCTTCCATTAAAAAGGTCTGACGCGCACCCGCCGCCATAGTGGCATCGTATACAGCGCGTTTTTCCACTTCCGTGACACCGGTGGGGATACCGATCACAACACGCGGACGAGGTAACGGAACCACACTCTGCTCGTGTACCTTGCCGATAAAATACTCCAACATGATTTGGGTTACATCGAATTCTGAAATCACACCATCGCGAAGTGGCCGGACCACCATTACATTGCTGGGGGTGCGGCCAACCATTTCTTTCGCTTCCAGGCCAATTGCAAGCGGTTGTCGAAGGCGCTTATCAATCGTTACCCAGGAAGGCTCATTAATTACAATACCCTTGCCACGAACATTGACAAGGGTGTTTGCTGTACCTAGATCAATGGCAATGTCCAGAGAAAACAGGCCCAAAAGCCAGTTGATGGGGTTAAAAGCCAATGCGGGCTCCTCAATGCAATTTCCTTACCTGAGTCATTATACCATGAGCATATTTTAACAATCTTGGTTCTTACGTGTTCGCGAAAAGAACCCGAAAATAAGGAGGCGTGTGCAGTATGCCCTTGTTTTCGGACCTCCCCATTTATTTGGACAACTCATGAATTTGAAACTCCCTTCACGGATTGGGGTTACTACAAACGTCACAACTATTTCAGCCACCTCGGGAGAAGTCATGTCCAAGATTGCAATCGTTACGGATAGCACCGCATATATACCAGCCGATCTGATCCAAAAATACAACCTGACCGTTACACCACAGGTGCTCATCTGGGGAGAAGAGACTTTCCGGGACGGGGTCGACATTCAGCCTGATGAGTTTTATGCCCGGCTGAAAACAACCAAAGTCATGCCGACCACCTCGCAGGTGACACCAATTACGATGAAAACAACCTTCGAAGGCCTGATCGAGAAAGGCTACGATGTGTTGGGAATCTTCCTTTCGGCCAAGCTATCCGGTACCATCCAATCTGCTGTCCAGGCGATGGAGATGATGGGCAGCGCGGGCGAAAAAGTGACTTACGTGGACTCCAACACCACCGCTATGGCGATGGGCTTCCAGGTGCTGACCGCGGCGCGCGCAGTCGCAGACGGGGCGAACCTGAACGAGGCAGTTGCCCTGGCGGAAAAAGCCCGGGAACACACCGGCGTCTATTTCGCAGTGGACACGCTCGAGTTCCTGCACCGCGGCGGGCGCATCGGCGGCGCGCAGCGCTTTCTAGGCACGGCCTTGAACATGAAGCCCGTACTGGCCGTCATCGATGGACGCGTCGAAGCCGTCGAGCGTATCCGCACAAAGGGCAAGGCGCTCGACCGTGTGCTGGAACTGGTCATGGAACAGACCAAAGGCAAAACACCTGTGCGTCTGGCTACTTTGCACGCCTCTGCCGAAGAGGAGGCCCAAACCCTGCTCGACAAGGCCTCCAGAGAAATGGATGCCGTGGAAAGCATTTTGACAACCGTCAGCCCGGTGGTCGGCACCCACGCCGGACCCGGGACAGTTGGCCTGGCTTATATGGCTGGAATGTAAGTCGCTCTCAAAAAATCTAACCCCGCATGCAAGTATCCGGGGTCAATTCTTAGCGCCCAACAATTATTCTATGCATTAATCGAAAAGCTCCAAAGACCCCCCTTTATATTGTGATCAAAGCAATGGCTACAATGGCTACTGCTGCACCAATGACTTGCAGGCGGGCCAGGTGTTCTTTCGCTATCAACCAGGCCAGGGTGGCTGTCACAGCCGGATAGAGTGACGCCAATACCGCAGCAACATCCAACCGCCCGGCCTGAACTGCCAGCAGGAAGAACAGGTTACCGCCAACGTCCAGCAATCCAAGCAGGGCCAGGAGAACCAGCGGCGGAGCCTGCGGAATGAGTGAACGGCGTGTGGAAAAGGCAAATGTCACCATTAGCACAAAGGCGGTCAGTCGCCCAGCCGCCAGCGGCCAGAAGACCGCACTCTCCCCCACCTGGTCCAGAGCCGTAAAGAAGCCCCCGAATCCCACACCGGCCAGCAATGCCATACCAAGCCCGGCCGGGCGGCCGCCAAATTTTTCAGGATGTGAAAGCATCCAAATACTGACTAAGGCCAGCCCGAATCCCAGCACCTGCAGTCCACGAGGCAGGCCTTCTGTGAAGGCGGCGAAGATAACCGGGACAGTTGTCGCCAATACACCTGAAACCGGCGCCACGATGCCCATGCGCCCGCTAGCGAAACCGCGTAACAAGAATACAGAGCCAGCCATGACCAAAAGACCAGCCAGCGCGCCCCACATCAAGTCAGTCGGTCCTGAGAATGGTTCGTGGCGCAGGAGCGCTGTACCCACCAGAATGACGAACGAAATAATGTAGGGGATGAGCATAGCATGGAAAGTCCCGATACGGCGAGCAACGATTCCACCAGTGAAGTCGCTCGATCCCCAGGCGGCCGCGGCGCATAGCGCAAATAAGGCGGTCAGGAATGTGGTTCCAATGAGATTACCCTCGCTTATTTACTTACAACCTGATAATGGTGTGCGACAACGCCTGAACTGAACGTCTTGGTGTCTGAGAGCTTTAGAATATTGACGCCCATACGCTCGAAAATGCGCGGCCCTTCTCCGAATGTAAATGGATACACTAGAATACGGAATTCATCTACAAGACCATGCTTGAGCATCGTGTGTGTAAGCTCACCTACTCCGTACTGTACTAAGCCATTGCCCAATTCTTGCCTAAGCTTTCCGATTTCTTCACCAACGTTGCCTTTTATAAGTGTGGAGTTCCATTGAAGCGGCTCCCTCAGAGAGTTCGATGCCACGTACTTTGGCATGGTATTAATCTTGTCCGCATCTGCTCCTTGCCTGGTCGGCCAGACTTGTGAAAAGAATTCATAGGTTTTCCGACCGATAAGAAGTGCGTCTGGCATAAACAAAAGGTCATTGAGATATTTCGTTACATCATCACTACGGAACGGGGCGGTCTGCCCCCAGAAATCCATATTCTCGCCGCCCATGGCTCCATCAACCGATATTTCAACTTCTACAATTATTTTTCTCATACTAAGCTGTCCTTTCTCTGGTATGCTCAATGGTAATGAGTATCAGTACTTCACGAAAACTGAGAAAATACCCGAAATTAGGGGTGCGGGCGTACGCCCGCACCCCTAATTTCGGGCTTCTACCAGCCATTTCGTGATTTACTGAGTATAGTTCAGCGAAGGGGCTTTGTCTTGTATAAAAGGGACAACTGCTTGGATTCGTTTTTTTGCATGATTTGGGTCGGCGTTTGCCCGATAAAGTATTTGAGCGATCTTGTCAAATGTGGCTGGTCGTAATAGCCCGTCTCGTAAACGACGTCCAGGATTGACATGCCCTCTTGTAAGAGAACCGCCGCATAGCGGGCGCGTTCGACTTGATGAATAATGCTTTGCGTCAATCCAATCGTTCGCAGGAAATGACGACGTGCAGTTCGTACGGATAGATCCTTTAACTGACCTTGTAACGCAGTCTCTATAACGGGGTTGCGCGCCAATAGACCTTTTCGTACGAGACGATCCACAAATGTGTCTGCATTATCGTAATCAGGAAATTGCCAGGCTGACCCTTGCAGCCAAAAGGACTTGCTAGACGCGTCAGGCAAATTCACATCCCCATCTACAAGAGTGCTTGCCGGCAGATAAGGCATAACAGTGCCCATCTTAAACCGGATGCCGAAAAACTTTGTACCCACAAAAGTCACAGGCAAAGGCGTCGCTTTGGTTTCCGGCCCTCGTACGGTCATGTACGTCTTGTCTTGGTATCTCGATACAACCATCTCCCAATGGCTCATGGCAATGGAAAGCAAATCACCAGGACGCTCGATTTGCGCACGCCAGATCCTTTCGACAAAAGGTGAGTCAGACGGTCTGTCTTCAAGCGTATAGATCATGTTTCTACCTTCAATTGGTTAGATATAGGACTTACGCACTTGAACCGCCAAGAGACCAAGTTCGCCAAGGCGATTGATAAAATCGCCAAGAATTCTTGGCGTTATAGAGAATATCTTGGCGTTCTTAGCGAGCTTGGCGGTTAAAAATGAAACTGCGTAACTCCTAAGACGATAAAGCTTCATGGATGAAAATACGAACGGCGGTTGCGGTAAAGAATAGGATGAACGTAATGATACCAAAGGATGCTTTTTGCATCCTTTCGACTTGCCGCGCATCTAACCAGTATGGATCAAAAACAATTCTTGGAAAAAGCGGGCGCATCTGGCAAGCCGACCGTGGTCGATTTCTGGGCGCCCTGGTGCATGCCCTGCCGCATGACCAAACCTGTGCTCGAAAAGCTGGCCAAAGAATATCACGATGAAGTGAATTTCTGGCCCGTCAACGCCGACGAACAACAGGGACTGTTACAGGAACTGAAAATCTACGGCATTCCCACCGTGCTGCTCGTCCAGGACGGGAAAGATCGCGGCGAGATATACCGGCGCCCAACGGGAAGACATCTATCGCCGCATGTTCGAAGCACTGGCAAACGGAGAGACACCCCAGGCTTCCATCTCGCCTATCGACCGCCTGCTGCGCCTGGGAGTCGGCACCGCTACCGTCATCTTCGCGCTTCAAACCGCGACCTGGTGGCTGCTCCCGCTGGGACTGCTGATCCTGTTCACCGGCGTCTACGACCGCTGTCCCATCTGGAAGGCGATTACTGGGTATTTCAAAAAGCTCAAAAATTCCTGAAATTTCCCCTATTCAACACTAAAATAACGACTGAGTTTTCTGGCTGCCCTGAGCTTTCAGGGCAGCCTTTTTCTCATAAATTCCTTTTCTTCAAAAATATGCTAAACTAATTCTAAGCTGTTTTATACTAATACCACACAAAATCCCATTCTTTTTTGGCATTGCAAAGTGCCTGTAAAGGTATATGGCTAAAATGCCGTCTATAAAATATTATGCGAACTGTATAGCCCGTTGATTACATGAACCAATGGCCAGTATTAGTATTGAAGTGTTCTTTCTTGATACCAGTTATTTGCTTAAAAAACTGCTGGATTTTTTGGAAGTTGTTGATAAATCCCTGAATTTAGAAGAGAATAGAGCTTGGCAAAATTCAGATGAAGGGTTACGAGAAAGTTTTTATTGGGAAGATAAGAAATTTGACTTTGAGTATTTTTGGCCGACAGCAAAGAATTATTCTTTTATCACATTGTTACACTTGACAATAGAGGAGCGATTGCGTCAGCTATGTATGATTGTCCAGGCTATCGACGAGGAATTGTATAGTCTTGATTTAGGTGATAGTATTACAAGCTACATGGGTTTTTTGGAAAAATCAAAAATGCTCCCAGTTAAGCGTATCGAGTTAGTAACTTGGCAAGGCATAACTGATTTTGAGAAAGTAAGGAATTGTATTGTCCATGCATATGGCCGAGTTGAGTATGTTAGAGAGAAAGATAAGAAGCGACTTCAGGAATTGATAAATAAAGATAAAAACTTATTGGTGGAGTCTCGTGAAACCCAACCAAATCAATTGATGCCATCATTTGATTATTGTCGTAATGCCGTTGTTACGGCAGAAATGTTTTTTAAAGAAATTCATGAGCAATATTCCAAAGAATAAAAGCTAGAAAAAGATTTGGAAAAACTTATGCCAAGTACATGGAATGGGATTGGAACATCATTTATTGGGGCAAAGGACAGGTATCCTGATGATAGCTTTGTTACAACTGAATGGTTTGTGTTTCTAACGCTTCCAGTAATACCACTCAGATCATTAAGAGTTTTGTTCTTGGGAAACTCGACCGGTTGGCGAAGAAGTTCAAGCAAATACCATGTAATTGGGGGGGCGCCTTTGGACATCAAAAATATTTTATTGACTTACTTCATCACAATTATTAGTGTTATATCTGGAATATGGTTGTTTTTTACAATAATGTCAGCCTTTGCGTATACTAATTGGGGTCCTGTTGTAGGTGTTTTAGGTTTATTTGTTCCCTATATTATTGCGCAATGGTTATTTTTCAACGCAAAATAACGCTTACTAGAATTACTATTTGGTCAGAAAGTTAATAAATTCTATTTTATTGGATGGTTGTTGCTTTGGTGGATGATATGACTGAAAAATGCCTTTCGATGTAACGGGTATAATTCGGCCATCATGACGCATGACACGCCCCTCGTGATCGGCATCGCTGGTGGTTCCGGCTCCGGCAAGACCACCGTCGCCCAGGAGATCTTGCAACGCGTCGGCCCGGACCGCATCGCCTACATCCAGCACAACTCGTACTACAAAGACCTGACCGGCCTGCCGCCCGCCCAGCGCGCCGAAGTCAACTTCGACCACCCCAATTCCCTGGAAACCGAATTACTGATCTCGCACATCGAGGGTTTGAAAGCCGGGCACCCGATCGAAGTGCCGATCTACGATTTCTCCAACCACAGCCGCACCGATAAGAGCTTCAAGGTCAATCCACGTGGCGTGATCGTGGTGGAGGGCATCCTGATCTTTGCCGACGCAGCCTTGCGGTCCCTGTTCGACGTGAAAATCTTCGTCGATACGGATGCAGACATCCGCTTGATCCGGCGTCTGCAACGCGATATCACGGAACGAGGCCGAACGACGGAGAGCGTCATCAAACAGTATCAGGCCACGGTCCGTCCGATGCACCTGGAGTTCGTCGAACCGTCCAAGCGCTATGCCGACGTGATCATCCCGGAGGGAGGCTTCAACACCGCCGCCCTGGATATGGTCGTCGCGCGCATCGAATCCTTGTTGAGTTGAGGATTGCAACCGCCAAGAACGCGAAGAACGCCAAGATTTTCAGGATGACGCCAAGGCGGCCTTGGCGATCTTATCGAATTGCTTGGCGCACTTGGCGTCGTGGCGGTTAGAAAAATGCAAACCACAAAAATCTTAGTTTAGGAGTAGAAATGGCAAACAAATGGCACACCCCTCCCGCAATGGAAATCGATCCCCAGAAATCCTACACAGCCCATATGGAAACCGACAAAGGCGAAATGGTGATCGAGCTCTTTGCGGACAAGGCCCCCAATACGGTCAACAACTTTGTCTTCCTGGCCCGCCAGGGGTTTTATGATGGCATTATCTTTCACCGCGTGATCGCCAATTTCATGGCGCAAGGCGGCGACCCGACCGGTACCGGCACGGGCGGCCCTGGTTACAAATTCGAGGACGAGTTCCATCCCAGCCTGAAGCATGATAAGCCCGGCATGCTTTCGATGGCCAACGCCGGACCGAACACCAACGGCTCGCAGTTCTTTATCACGCATGTCCCCACCCCCTGGCTGGACAACAAACACAGCATCTTCGGCCAGGTCAGTGAAGGCATGGACGTGCTCATGTCGATCCCGCCGCGCGACCCGATGCGACCGGAAAATCCCGGCGTCAAAATCTTGAAAGTCAGCATTGAAGAAAGCGCCTGAAAAAAAACAGAACGAAAAGGGGTCAAAGCGCTCCGGCGTCTTGACCAACCTCCTGCGCGTTCTGGCCCTGTTGGTGGTGATCGCCATCACGGTTTATATTTACAACATCCGTGATAGCGTCAAAGAGTTTGCCAACTACGGCTATCCGGGCATTTTCCTGGTCACCTTGATGGCGAATGCTACCGTCTTCATCCCTGCCCCGGGCGTGGCGGTTGTTTTTGCGATGGGCAATATCTTCAATCCACTGGGAGTGGGGCTGGCAGCCGGGACCGGCGGCGCACTTGGCGAGCTTTCCGGCTACCTGGCCGGGTTCAGTGGACAGGCTGTCATCGAAAACACAAAGGTCTATGAACGCATTCACCCCTGGGTAGAGAAATTTGGCGGTTGGGCAATTTTCCTGCTAGCCGTTATTCCGAACCCTTTTTTCGATGTAGCCGGTGTTGCCGCAGGCATCGCCAAGATGTCCCTTCGTCGATTCTTGCTGGCCTGCTGGCTCGGCGAACTGATCAAAATGAGCGTCTTCGCGTATGCTGGCTTCTATTCGCTCGATTGGTTGATCAACAAATTTTAAAAGGTTAAGTCTTCGCGTAATTCGCATTATTCACCCTTTCGACGTAAGCATCTGTAGGGTGACTGAATGAGACGACCTAACATTTGAGATTAGTTTTTTATCGCTGAAATCCGGAGAAATCCAATGACAGAATACCAAACATACGACACATATCTCGAGAAAAATCTAGACACCAGTCTCCAGGAACTCTCCAAGCTGGTAGCTCAACCCTCGGTCGGCGCGCAGAATTGGGGGCTGGAAGAGTGCGCGGCCTTGGTTGGTCGCATGCTGGAAAAGCGCGGTTTCACGATCCAGATCATGTCCACCGAGGGCGCGCCGGTCGTCTTTGCCGAACGAAAAGGAAAAGGCGACAAAACGCTGCTGTTCTACAATCACTATGACGTGCAGCCGCCCGAACCGCTTGAGCTTTGGGAGAGTCCGCCCTTCGAACCCGAACAACGCGACGGCAAGCTCTATGGCCGCGGCGTAAGCGACGACAAGGGTCACATTGTCGCCCGCCTGTTCGCGCTGGATGCCCTGCTGGACTCCGAAGGAGAGTTGCCCTGTAACATCAAATTCGTGATCGAGGGCGAAGAAGAAACCGCCAGCGCGCACCTGCATCAATTCGTCCTGGATCACAAAGATCTGTTGACCGCCGACGCCTGCGTGTGGGAATTCGGCGGCGTCAACGAAGACGAAGTGCCAATCGAATATCTCGGGTTACGCGGCATATGCTACGTCGAGCTCTCCGTGGAATCGCTTTCCACCGACGTGCACTCCGGCTTGGGCGGCTCCATCTTTCCAAACGCCGCCTGGCGCCTGACCTGGGCCTTGAACACGCTCAAGGGGCCCGACGAGAAAATCCGTATTCCCGGCTTCTATGACAACGTCAAACCGCCCACGGAGCGCGACCGCGAACTGCTGGCTGCCCTGCCGGACCCGACGGACGAATACAAATCCCGTTACGGTGCCAAGAATTTCATCAAAGGCCTGATCGGCGGCACGGACTTGAAGGTCGAGGAGATCTTCTCCCCCACCTGCACCATATGCGGGCTGACCTCCGGCTACCAGGGCGCTGGCCCCAAGACGGTCCAACCCGCCCGCGCCTCCGCCAAAGTGGATTTCCGCCTCATCCCGGACCAGAGGCCTGCTGAGGTGCTCGAAAAGCTGCGTGCCCACCTGGACGCCGAAGGCTTCAGCGACGTGCAAATCGAACTTCTGGGCGGCGAGCCACCCGCCCGCACCGATCCGGACGATCCCTTCATCAACATCGTGGTGGATACCGCCAAAGATGTTTATGGCGTTCCCATGCAAAAAGTCCCCATGACCGGCGGCTCCGGACCAAATTATCCCTTTGTACATGATCTCGGTTTGCCGGTCGCCACCGCCGGCATGGGATATCCCGATACACGTACGCATGCGCCCAATGAAAATATTCGGCTTGATTTATACTTAAAGCACGCCAAACATATGCTGCGTGTCATACGTGAGTTTGCGAAATAAGTTCATTATGCGACGCTGGTTCCAGTTCCATCGCGATCTTGGTCTACAACTCTTCGCGCTTTACCTGTTGCTCATCATCCCATTCCTGGTGACGCTATGGGTGTTCGATTCTTTGATTGGCGAACGCATCCAAAATGATGTTGCCGCAAACGACCTGTCCTTAGCGCGCGCCATCGCCCAGGAAACCGACTTATCGATCAGCAACGCGCTGGCGGCCGTAAGGGAACTGGCCAGCTATCCGGGTGTGATCTCGGCGGACCCCAAGTCCATGGGTGAATTATTCGGTGTGGCTTTGAATACGCACCCGGATGTTAACCTGGTCTATCGCCTGGACTCGAATGGCATCATGCTCTATCACTATCCGGTTGGGCCCGGCTCCACGGTCGGCACTGATTTCTCATTTAGAGATTATTTTCAAGGTGCCCTCAAATCGACAAAACCACTTGTCTCCAAAGGACGTATCTCCCCCACAACAGAACAGGCCGTTGCGACGGCTGTCATGCCAATCTGGTCGGCAGACGGGCGCTTTCTCGGTCTAGTCGGGATGAACATCCGGCTGGAAAGCCTGAGCAAGACGTTGTCTGCCATTGTCTCCGAACACCAGGCCGAAGAAGGCTTGCAACTTTCTATCCTGGATTCGAGCGCTCAAATCATTGCCTATCCGGATTCTGCACTGCTCTTGCACTCGGCAGGCGACCTGTTCCCTGATATTTATGAACGCGTGTTGGCCGGGGGAAGTGGAACCGTTACGACGAAAAGTCCGGGTGAAGAAGAGCGACTTTATACTTATGCGCCCATCCCGGAAATTGGCTGGGGGGTGATTATCAGCCGTCCCACGGCAACCGCGTTTGCTACCAAAAATATTTTGCGGCGTATCGTCCTCATTGCAGCCGCAACTTTTGTATTAATTGGCCTTTTCTTCTGGATAACGTTAAGCCTGCGAGTTGTATCGCCAATTGAACGCCTGGCACCTGCCAGCGAGGCCATCGGCTTGAACCAGCCTCTCAGGGCAGAAGAACGCGAACTGCTCGAAGCCCAAGCCAGAAGAAGCGACCAGGTCGGTCACCTGACTCGTTCTATTCTCAGACTGGAAGAGTTGATCGCAGAACGTATGAAAGAGCAGGCCACCTTGCTCGAAACCAGCACGGCTGTCGTTTCATCGCTTGATCTACGAACCGTGCTCGACCGTATGCTTGAGCAGGTCAGCCGCTTGTTGGACGTTCGCATGAGCGCCATTATTGCCCTGGATGAGCATGTTGGTGTATTCCGCATCCGTGCCAGCCGCGGTTTGTCCAGTCAATTTGCCGAACAGTTAACCATCCAACCTACCGAGCCGAGCTCGGTCACGATGCGCGCCATACATTCTCGCGAGCCCATCCAGGTCAGTGACACGGAAACCGATCCATCCTATAAGCCACAACGTCCGCGCGCCCGCGCTGAGGGATACCGGGCAATCCTGGCCGTACCGCTTAATACACAATATGCGCCTCCCAGCGCCCTGCTGGTCTTCCACCCCAAGCCGCACGAGTTCTCGCATAACGAAATCCAATTGCTCTCAAATTTCGCCAACCAGGCCACCATGGCCATCGAAAATGCAGTACTTTATGAAAGAAGCGACATGCGTCTGCAGGAACAGACCCGTCGTTTGGAGGCCTTGATCCAATCCATGCAAGATGGCCTGATTTTGAGCAATTTATCAGGGGCGGTCGTATATGCCAACAGACGGATTGGTGAACTTGCTACCCTGGCACCGCAAGAATTAGCTGGTGCGCCCGTTGAACGGGTCATCTCTCGCATTATTGAGAACGCCACGGCTCCAGAAAGCATCCAGCAAGATGTAAAGAACCTGCTTGAACGTGTAAATAACCGCCCGGTCGAACTCACCCTGCTTATTCTCGGCCGTACAGTGCACCTGCGTTTGGACACCTTCGATGTGACGGACACCAACAACATCCCGATTGGCCGCGGCCTGATCCTGCATGACATCACAGCTGACCGCGAGCTTGACCGCATGAAATCCAGCCTTGTTTCTACGGTCTCCCATGAACTTCGCACGCCCTTGGCTGCCATCAAAGGATACGCATCCACTCTGCTGGCAGACGATGTGGAATGGGACCGGGAATCGCAACGAGAATTCCTGTCTATCATTTCAGACGAATCAGACCGCCTGACCAGCCTGGTCAACAACCTGTTAGATTTATCGCGTATTGAAGCTGGTTCCCTCATGCTCTCGCGAGACAAATGCGACCTGGAAGAAATCATCCAGCGGGCCGCCAGTCAGGCCCAATTGCAACCGGGAAACAATTTCGAGGTCCGGTTGGACGCGAATTTGCCCACGCTATTTGCGGATCGGCCCCGGTTGGAAACTGTTATCAGGAATCTGATCGAGAATTCCGTCAAATACGCCGGTGAACACGCAACTATCCGCGTTACCGTTCGCCGCAAAGGTGACCAACTTGTTTTCCGTGTGAGCGACGATGGTCCCGGCATCCCACCAGATGAAGGCCAACGCATTTTCGAAAGCTTCTATCAGGTCAATGCCAGCCTGGCGCGTACATCCAGCGGCGCGGGGCTTGGATTGGCAATTTGCCAGGGACTAGTGCGCGCGCATGGGGGCGAGATTTGGGTGGAGGACCAGGAACGAGGCGCCTGCATTGCCTTTTCCATTCCCCTGGTTTCACAAGCTGGCAGCGTCAAACCGTATGATTCTGTAAAGGTAGCAAAATCATGAACAATCCCGCCGTCCTTGTAGTCGACGATGAAAAATCCTTGCGTGACTTCGTACGCAAGAATCTGGAGATTCGCGGGTATAAGGTCTTGACCGCCTCGAACGGGCTCGAAGCGCTGGCTATTTTCAACACCGAACGGATTGACCTGGTTATCCTGGACATTATGATGCCGCACCTGGACGGGTTGGAAACCACACGTCGCATCCGCCAGACATCCATCGTGCCCATCATCATTCTGACGGCTCTGGGAGAAGAAACTGATAAAATACGCGCTTTTGATTACGGCGCAGATGATTACCTGACCAAACCATTCGGAGTCGGCGAGTTGCTCGGGCGCATCAAAGCCGTATTAAGGCGTGCGCGCTGGTCAGAGCCAAGCACACAGGATGAACGCATCGTCCGCGGGGAAATATGTGCTGATCTGGCGCGTCACGAAGTAACGGCACGGAATGCAGTGTTGGAACTAACTCCCACTGAATTTAACCTGTTGGTGTATCTGATGAAAAATAACGGCAAGGTTCTGCCACACCGAGCGATTTTACAGCACGTATGGGGGCCGGAATATGGAGAAGAGGCCGAATACCTGCGTGTTTACATCGGCAGGCTACGCCAAAAGATCGAGGTTGATCCCCTACATCCAAAATATCTCTATACGGAGCGAGGTGTAGGGTTATCGATTTGATGGCTGATCAAACTCATTAAGAGTTTCGTAGCCAAATGAGAGAGGCCCGAAAATAAGGGGGGATGGCGCGCATCCCCCCTTATTTTCGGTATCTTTTTGCGAGCTATGCAAGTTCTAATTAAGAGTTGTATCGAAATAGTCTGTTTTTATATTATATTTACGGCAATAACCTCTCTTTTTAGTAAATATTTGCACTAATCTAATAAAATTAAACCAACAGTAGGTCTCAAATAGACCATGTTTTGGGAACGTTTTGCATTAAGGATGCAACGTCCCACATCACCCCAATTTCCCTAGTCCAAAGGAGGAGAAAGTATGAAAGGCAAGTTCGTAAAACTGCTAACCCTGCTTATGGTAGCCAGTATGTTCCTGGCAGCTTGTGGTGGTCCAGCCACGCAAGCGCCGGCTCAACCGGCCGCTCCAGCAGCTACGGAAGCACCAGCTATGACGGAGGCTCCTGCAGCCACCGAAGCACCGGCTATGCCATGCCCGCGGAGAAGACCGTTACGATTGGTTTCACCACTTCACTGACGGGCAGTCAGGAAAACAACTCGAAACGCCAGGTGAACGGCTTCAACTTGTGGATGCAACAGGTCAACGACGCTGGTGGTGTCACGTTGAGCGATGGCACTGTGGTCAAGTTTGCAGCGCAAACATACGACGATGAGTCCGATACAGAGCGCGTGCAGGAACTGTATACCCGCCTGATCACCGAGGATAACGCTGATTTCTTGATCAGCCCTTATTCCTCGGGCCTGACCTCTGCCGCCACCATCGTAGCAGAACAAAATGGCAAAGTCATGATCACCACAGGTGCAGCCGAAGATGATGCCTACAAGACCGGCAATACCGGCCTGTTCCAGTTATACACTCCCGGCAGCCTGTATATGTCGAGTACTGTTGATATGCTTCAACAACTAGATCCCGAAGCTAAGGTTGCACTTGTGTATGAAGCTTCCAAGTTCTCCCAAAGCGTAATCGACGGTATCAAGCCCTATCTTGCAGATAAGGGTTTCGAGGTCGTGCTGGAAGAAAGCTATGCTCCAGGTACAACTGACTTTGGCCCGGTTGTTAACAAGATGATCAGCAACGGCGCCACCGTTCTGCTCGGCGGCGGTCACTACGACGATGGCACAGCCTTTGCCCGCACACTCTATGAGCGCAAAGCTGGGCTGAAATTCGCCTTCTTGCTGGTAGCCCCGGCTGATAATAAGTTTGCCGAACTTGGTGATGCTGCTCTGGGCATCGCCGTTTCCAGTCAATGGGAACTTGCTGCCACCCATTCTGAACAGGAAGCTGCTGATATGGGCGTGGAGTGGTTTGGGCCCAGCGGGCAGGATTTTGCTGACGCCTACCAGGCTGCTTCTGGCGATTCACCCACATATCACGTTGCTGGTGGTTACGCCACCGGTCTGGTCTTGCAAAAGGCCATCATGGATGCCGATTCGGTCGATCCCGAAGCCGTCAAAGCTGCGCTGAACGCCATGGATTTAATGACCTTCTATGGCCATATCAAGTTCGATACATCCGCAGAAGCGCACGGCTTGCAGATCGCTCACAAGATGGTTGTTGCCCAGTGGCAGAAAAATGATGCCGGCGAACTGGTACGCCAGATCATTGCACCCGCTGCGGTAAAAACAGCCGATCCACTTTTCCCGATTCCAGCTCCGTAAGTAGCGCTGCTTGCCTGCATCCCCTCAGAGTAACTCTGAGGGGATGCATACTTCTATGAAACATTCAAATTGAGAGTTGACATGCAACAGTTTAATTTGCTTCTGACATCCCTTCCTGACGGCATCCTACTCGGGTTCGTTTACGGTCTGGCAGCTATGGGCTTGACTTTTATCTGGGGCGTGATGAACGTTATCAACCTGTCTCATGGGCCAATCATCGCACTGGGAATGTTTGGAACCTTTATCCTTTTTATCAACATGGGCATCAACCCCTACCTTGGCCTGCTTGTGGTCGCAGGGTTGGGATTACTTCTGGGTGTCCTGATTTATTTCGTAGCAGTGCATAGGGTGATTAACGCACCACACTTATCCTCGCTACTGGCAACTTTTTCAGTAAATATGATCATTATAGGTATCGGGACAGCTGCTTTTACAACTTCTCCCTATAACGTAGATTTCAGCATGGGAAGTTTCCAGCTTGGCCCAACAACAATTTTAGGAACGCGTTTGATCGCAGCATTTATTGCGATCTTAGTTTCAGGCGGGCTTTATTTATTCCTATACAGAACCCGACCAGGAAAATTCATCCGCGCCGTGACGAACAATCGCGATGCGGCAGAATTGATGGGTGTGCCATCGACTCGCATCCTCGCACTCAGTTTTGGGCTGGGGACTATGCTTGCAGCAGTTTCAGGTGCATTGATCGCCACTTTCTTCCCTTTCAGCATCTTATCTGGCGGCGGCTATGAACTGAAAAGTTTCGTGATTGGTGTGCTGGGCGGATTGGGTAATCCGATTGGTTCGTTATTCGGTGGCTTGATCCTGGGTATTCTTGAGGGCAGTGTTTCCGCCTTCTTGAACACCGCCTGGGTACCGGTTATTGAGTTCGGTCTGTTTGTTGTTATCTTGCTGTTTCGCCCGACTGGGTTATTTGGAGCAAAACAATGAAATATTGGCGGACACATCTTGGCCTCCTCTTGCCACTGTTGGTGGTCGCAGGTTTAGTTCTGTGGCCAACTGTCACGGGGAATGCATCAAATCGTGAAAGCGTCTTCACGATCTTGAAAGCTATCGCACTGGTCTCCAGCCTGAATATCCTGCTCGGTTATACCGGCTATGTCAGTTTCGGTCATATTGTATTCTACGGCTTTGGCGGTTACGTTGGTTTGTATTTTGTCAATGAACAAGGCTGGTCAATTTGGCCGGGAATCCTGGTCGGTGGAATCGCAGCTGGTTTGTTGGCCTTTTTACTGGGCAAGGCAATTTTACGCTTGCGCGGTGCTTACTTCGCCCTGGCTACTATTGGTATCAACGAAGCCATGAAAGCCTTGATCAATAATTTAGATATATTTGGCGGTCCGATTGGTATGGTTCTGAATTTCTCGGTCTATAAAGCCTATGGGGGTGCGGCCAAGGCTTTAGGAATGTCTTTTTACATCCTGGCTGGCTTAACTTTCGCAGCGCTTATCATCAGCCATTTTGTCCGTACATCTAAATTTGGACTGGGCTGCAGGCCATTCGCGAAAATGAAGATGCGGCCGAAGTCATGGGCGTTGTTACGCCGAACGCCAAAACCTGGGCCTTACGTGCTTTCTGCCATCCTGCCGGGCATCATGGGCGTGTTGTTTTTCTTCAAGAACGGCACATTGAGCCAGGCGACTGCCTTTCGCCTGGATTACTTCTATCGAAATGTTGGTGATCGTGATGCTAGGTGGGCAGGGAAGGTCCTCGGCCCAATCCTAGGTGCGTTGGCTATCAAGGCCTGCGTGGTTTCCTATTGACCAGCCCGATCTTCAAGAACATTCAACTATCCGTAGCGGGCGCATTGCTATTGGTCATTGTGCTCTTCATCCCGGCTGGTGCGGTTGGCTGGCTGCAGCGGCGCATCCCCGCTATGAGGAGGGTGCTGGCATGACCGTCTTATTATCCGTGCAAGGGGTTACTAAACGCTTCGGCGGCCTGCAGGCCCTGACCCAGGTGACCTTCGATCTGCCCGAAAAGCAAATCCTTGGGTTGATTGGGCCAAACGGTGCAGGAAAGACCACGCTGTTCAACGCAATCAATGGCGTCTATCCACCCGAAGAGGGCCGCATCATCTTCCGCGACAAGGATGTGACCAGGCCAAAAGCATATGATCACGCCCGCTTGGGTATGGCGCGTACCCATCAAATTGTCCAACCCTTGAATGAACTGACGGTTCGTGAAAATGTGATGGTCGGCGCTTGCTTCGGCACGCGAAAACCAAGGCTTGGGGCGCGCTTCCGAAACTGCGGAGGAGGTGCTGGAATTCGTCGGGTTGGCTGCTCGCGCCGAGCAAATGGCCGGCAGCCTAAACGTCGCGCAAAAGAAGCGTCTGGAAATGGCCCGGGCGTTAGCCTCCCGCCCATATCTGTTACTGCTTGACGAGGTGCTGGCCGGTCTTAATCCCTCCGAAATTGGAAACATGGTTGAAACTGTCAAGAAAATCCGAGAGCGTGACATCACCATCATCATGATTGAACACGTGATGAAGGCAGTCATGAATGTCTCCGACCGCATCATTGTGCTGGATTATGGTATACAAATTGCTGAGGGTTCGCCCGAAGAAATTTCAAACAACGAAAAAGTCATCGAAGCTTATCTTGGCGATCCCAAGATAGCAGAAAAACTACTACAGGAGGAATAGACATGGCAGCGATTTTAGAAGTCAACAATGTTGCCTCTGGCTATGGAGAAGTGCAAATCCTGTGGGGTTCCAGCATGAAATTGGAAAAAGGAAAATTAACCTGCCTGGTTGGCGGCAACGGTGTTGGTAAAACCACCTTGTTGCGAACAGTGATGGGGTTGATTACGTCCCTGGGATGGCACCGTTTCCTTCGAAGGACAAGACGTGAGCCGCGTTCCTGCATATACCAAAGCTGAGATGGGGCTGGTCATGGTTCCGGAAGGACGTCAGCTATTCACGGATATGAGCGTTTACGAAAATCTTGAAATGGGCTCATCTAACAAGCGCGCCAGGCCAAAATTCAAGGAAAATCTCGAGAGAGTGTACAAAATGTTCCCCCGGCTAAAAGAACGCCAAGGACAGAAAGCAGGTACGCTCAGCGGCGGCGAGCAGCAAATGTTGGCCGTAGCACGCGGAATCATGGCCGACCCCACCGTTCTGATGATCGATGAGCTCTCGCTGGGGCTCGCGCCGGTGCTGATTTTGGGTCTCTTCGAGAGCCTGAAAGCATTGCGGGAATTGGGGATCACGATCCTGCTGGTTGAACAAAATGTGCAAATGGCACTGGCTATCAGCGATTACGGATACGTTTTGGCGGAAGGCAAGATTGAACTGGAAGGTCCTGCCCGTGACTTGATCAAGAACGAGCACGTTCGGGCAGCCTATTTGGGACTATAATTAATGCAAAGTGACCTTTTTCACTTCAAGTTCGTTACATCTTTTCAAGCGGCTAAGGCGTATAATAACTTTGTAATATATTTCACGAATAGCAGTTGTACATACTTCGCACAACTGTACTGGAGGAAACTATGCTCGTTGGTGAAAGAATGTCTCACCCAATCATTTCAATTGCTCCCGACATGCCCGTGCACGATGCATTGGATATGTTTAAACGCGAACGCATCCGCCGTGCCCCCGTTGTAAAAGAAGGCAAACTTATCGGCATCGTTTCAGACAAAGATTTGCTCAACGCCTCGCCGTCTCCTGCTACTAGTCTGAGCATATGGGAAATGAACTACCTGCTCAGCAAGATCACAGTTTCGGAAGTCATGACGAAAAAGATACTGACCGTTGCCGAAAACACTCCAATCGAAGAAGCAGCCCGCATCATGGCCGATAACAAAATTGGAGGTTTACCCGTACTGCGTGATGGACACGTTGTGGGCATCATCACAGAAACCGACTTGTTCAAGATCTTCCTGGAATTCATGGGAGCCCGCGAGAAAGGTGTACGCGTCACAGCCTTAATTGACGAGAAACCCGGTCAACTGGCAAAAATCACAAACGCCATTGCCGCGATCGGCGGGAATTTTATCGCCTTCGGACAATTTACCGGTGAAGACCCTTCCAACAGGCTGGTCACTTTCAAAGTTACCGGTCTAAAAAAGGAGAATGTCAAAAAGGCAATTTCTGACATCGCCAAGGAAGTTTGGGATATCCGGGAAATCTAACTCACAGTAAAAACGGTCTCGCTTGAGACCGTTTTTGTTATTTTTTGTGCGCAACTGCTTTCCGCATGTCGGCGATTTCCTGAGTTGTTAGATAACGCCACTGTCTGGGCTTCAAGTTGCCCAGCCGCAAAGTGCTAATTCGCACCCGCAAAATACGCACAACCGGTAAACCCAGCAAAAAACCGATCTCGCGGATTTGACGTTTTCGCCCCTCTCCCATAATAATCCGAATCCAGGCACCTTTCCCAGCAGTCGACTCAAACTGTACCTGTGCTGGTGCAGTGCGGTGACCGTCTTCCAACACAACCCCACGCGCCCAAGTTTTCAACTGTTTGTCATCCGGACGACGCGCCAGGAGAACGCGATATTCTTTTTCGTGCCCATAGCGCGGATGGGTTAAACGGTTCGCCAAATCGCCATCGTTGGTCATCAGGATCAACCCCTCGCTGTCGAAGTCCAGGCGACCAACTGGATAAAGACGACCGGGCAAATCCACCAGGTCTTTGACAGTAGTGCGGGTATCTCCAGGCTCAGGGGAAACCGTAGAAAGTACATTGCGTGGTTTATGCAATGCTACATAAACGTACTCTACATTAACGGCTACAGGTTTGCCATCTAACGTGATCTTGTCCTTGGAAACATCAGCTTTCTGCCCCAGCTTCGCCACCTGACCATTGACGCGTACGCGTCCAGCCAGGATGAATTGCTCACAAGAACGGCGCGAGCCATGGCCAGCCTGCGCCAGAATCTTTTGTAATCGTTCTGCGGGCATACTACCCTTTCAACAACGTCACGTCTTGCTCGCCGTTTTCTTTCAGTTTTAACGGTGGCAGTTCCGTCAACGAATTCAAACCGAAATGCTGCAAAAACTCGGGGGTGGTGCTGTACAGGATCGGGCGTCCTGGCCCTTCGGCGCGGCCGCCTTCCTGGATCAAGCCTTTGCTCAATAGACTGCGCATGACGCCATCGCTGTTCACACCGCGCACGGAGTCCACTTGCGGGCGCGTGACCGGCTGCTGGTAGGCGATGATCGCCAGCGCTTCCAGGGCAGCACGGCTCAGATGGCTGGTGGCTTCCAGTCCCAGGAAACGTTCGATCGTTTCGGCAGTTTCGGGGGCAGTCGTCAGTTGCACACGACCGCTATATCGTTGCAGACGCAGGCCGCGGGTCCGGAGAGATGCGTTCAAATCATCCAGTGCGTGATTCACTTCCAGAGTGGTCGTCTCTAATGCGCTGGCAAGCTGTCCCGGTGTCACTGGTTCAACAGCCACAAACAGGAGTGACTCGATCTGCGCAGGCAACGATAACGCTGACGGATTCTCAGATTCGCTCATGCTATAATAGCTCCCTGTAAAATTACTTTTACCAAAGAAGAAAAATGACCAAAATTCGTATTTTGCTGTTTTTTAGTGCATTGATTTCTACAACACTGGCCTGCACAATGTTCGTCGGTGGGCCTGATTATCCGGAAGGAACGATCCCGGTTTCGACGCAAGCCGTCGAAAGTCTGAAGGCGCAAATCGAAGCTGCCGTGCAAGCTAGTGCCGAGAGCGGGGTGATCACGCTCCAAATCACTGAGGAACAGATCACTTCTTATATCGCTTTTAAATTGGCCGCGCAGGCGAACCCAATTCTGCAAGATCCGCAGGTTTTCCTGCGTGATGAGAAGATGCAAGTTTATGGCAAGGTCGAGCGTGGCTATTTTATTGCGAATGTGTTGATAGAACTGACTGTCAGCGTGGATGAACAGGGACAGCCTAAGATCGAGATTGCTACTGCCGATTTCGGCCCGTTCCCTGCGCCGAATGGATTGAAACAGAGTCTGACGGCCCTTATCACCGAAGCCTACACTGGCTCGCTTGGCCCGGTCGCGACCGGTTTTCGCCTTGAAAACATTAGCATTGCAAATGGGCTGATGACGGTCACTGGTCGGATAAAATAGCCCCTGGATTATACCGCAAGACATGCTCAGGCGCTTCCAACTACCCCTCTCCCTGCTTCCCATTCTTCTAGCTATCTCTATTCTGTTAGCTGGATGCCGCTCGCCGCAACTTGGACAGGAACTGATCCGCGTACAAATCGCCGCTGATGGAAAAACGCAGCAGGTGGAGGTACAAGCTGGCAGCACAGCCGGTCAGGCGTTGGAAGCAGCCGGGCTGCAGGTCAGCAACCTGGATAAAAGCGACCCGCCTGTGTATACCGTGTTGAGCAATGGTGACGAGGTCCACTTGACGCGCGTACGCGAAGAGTTCACCACCGAAGATGTGACCATTCCCTTCGAACAGCAGATCGCCCGCAACGAATCGCTGCCCGAGGGCGAAACGCGTTTGGTACAGCCCGGCGTGAGCGGTTTACAGGAATTGACTTACCGCATCCTATACGAGAACGATAAAGAAGTCAGCCGCTCCGTGGTGAAGAGCGTCACCCTGCAGGAAGCCGTGCCGGAAATCGTGATGGTCGGCGCGCAATCGGCCTATGCGCCGCTAGTCATTCCCGGAAAGTTGGCCTATTTGGCAGGCGGCAATGCCTGGCTGATGGAAGGCACCACGGCCAACCGCCGCCCCTTGGTGACGACGGGCGACCTGGACGGGCGCATCTTCTCCATCTCACCGGACGGCAAGTGGTTGCTATTTTCACGCAAATCCAGCAAAGCAGCGGACGTGGAAATCAATACGCTTTGGGCAGTCAGCTTGTCCGGGCCAAACGCCAAACCCTTCAGTCTGGGCGTGAAAAACGTAGTACATTCGGCCGTCTGGACACCCAGTTCGGCTAATGTAGCCTATACAACCGTTGAACCGCGCTCCACAGCGCCCGGCTGGCAGGCCAACAATGATGTCTACAAAGTCGTCATCGGCAACGGCTGGGCCGGGACTCCGCAACGTATCGTGGAAGCCAACAGCGGCGGCGTGTATGGCTGGTGGGGACTGGAGTTACATTATTCCCCGGAAGGTATCTTGAGCTATGCCCGTGCAGATGAAGTCGGACTGGTCGACCAGCAGGGCGGCGAACTCAAACCCCTGCTGGAGATCACGCCTTTACAAACCCATAGCGACTGGGCCTGGGTGCCCGGCATGACCTGGGGCGCGGACAGTCAAACCTTGTACGTGGTCACCCACGCTCCGCCGCCGAACCTGGTCAACGCGGAAGAGTCGCCCTTCTTCGACCTGACAGCCGCCTCCACGGCCGACAAGGCTGTTGTACGCATCGCCCGCCAAACTGGCATGTTTGCTTACCCATCGGCTTCTGCTTTGCGCCCCAGTGGAAAGGAAAAAGCGTATCAGGTTGCTTTTCTGCAGGCTGTCTTCCCTGAGCAAAGCGAGACCAGCCGCTACCGCGTAGTAGTCATGGATCGGGATGGCTCAAACCAGCGTATAATCTTCCCGCCCTCTGACGCGCCCGGCCTGGAACCGCAGACGCCCGTCTGGGCGCCAGAACCCCTTGATGGACAATCTGGTGATTTTCTCGCGCTGGTTTATCAGGGAAATCTTTGGCTGGTGGATTCGGGTAGCGGAAATGCATTTCAAGTCACAGGTGATGGGCTCATCACCAGGATCGACTGGAAATAATCCTAATCAGATAGAGGTATCATGCGTATTCTAATTACCGGAGCCGCAGGCTTCTTGGGCTCCCATCTGTGTGACCGCCTGTTAGCGGACGGACATGAAGTCGTCGGAATGGACAATTTCATTACTGGCAGTCGGGAAAATATTGTTCACCTGGCAAGCAATGAAAATTTCAGCTTTTACAAACACGATGTATCCAATTACATCTACATTCCAGGGAAAGTAGATGCCGTCATGCACTTCGCCTCCCCGGCTAGTCCAAATCCCAAGTCTCCGGTCGGGTATTTCAACTTGCCTATCCAAACCATGAAAGCCGGTGCGCTGGGCACACATCATACTTTGGGCGTAGCCAAAGAAAATAAAGCCAAATATCTTTTGGCCTCCACCAGCGAGATTTATGGTGATCCGCTCGTCCATCCACAAACGGAAGATTATCCCGGCAATGTGGACCCAACAGGGGAACGTGCCGTCTACGATGAAGCCAAGCGCTTTGCCGAATCCCTGACCATGGCCTACCACCGTTACCACGGTGTGGACACACATATCGTGCGTATCTTTAACACGTATGGCCCGCGCATGGACCTGGAAGATGGGCGCGCCCTCCCAAATTTCCTGAAACAAGCCCTGCTCGGCCAACCGCTGACGGTCTTCGGCGATGGTGCGCAAACTCGGAGCTTCTGTTACGTGGACGATTTGATCGAAGGCATTGTGCGACTGCTCACGTCCGACGAACACATGCCTGTCAACATCGGCAATCCGCACGAGATGACTATCCTGCAATTTGCGCAGGACATTAACAAGATTGCCGGCAACGAAGCCGGGGTCACTTTCATGCCCGATGAACGTTCCACGCGTGACCCTCAGCGCCGCCAACCAGACATCACCCGCGCTCGCACCATCCTGGGCTGGGAACCACAATACAGCCTCGAAGATGGCATCAGGAGCACCATTCCATACTTTAAACAAAAATTGGGACTGGCATGATTCTGATCAATAATAGCAAAGAACGCGAACGCTTTCTGAAATTTGCAGCCGTTGGCGTGATTGGTGCCATAATCGACTTTGGGGTAATGAACCTGCTTACTCAGGCAGCCAGTATGAGCCTGGTCGTGGCTGGGACGATTTCCTTCATCTGCGCGGTCGTCAGCAACTTCATTTGGAATCGCTACTGGACCTACCCCGACTCACGCTCACGTCCGATAGCGCACCAACTGGTTATGTTTTTTGTGGTCAACACGGCCGGAGTAGCCATTCGTATTCCCATCCTGCATTTTGTCGAACCACCTATGATCGATATTATGGAAAATATGAAACTTAGCGGCCCATTTTTACCTGAATTTCTGGCAAAGAATCTCACCCTGGCCGTGGCGGTCGGGACTGTAATGCTTTGGAACTTCTTCGTAAACCGCTATTGGACGTATAATGATGTAGACTGATTTTTCTCAAGGCAGGATTTATGGATGCATCCGAACGAAAACTGATACCGTTATACACCTCCAAAGGGGACGCAGAAGCCTTTCTTCTCTATCCATATATTTTTAATCGCACGGGCGACTGGGTTGGTTTTATAACTCCTCAGCGGGAAATCTACTCAGTAATGGGCTTTTATGTCGGATTTTTTACTGATGACAAGCGCATCATTCGCAAACGGGCGACCAACACGCTCAAACCACGCTTGAACCCGCCTCCGTCTCCTGGCAAAGTCTATCCCCCAGCCACAGTCCCCTTAGCACCTATGATGCGCGAATTGACCCACGGTCAAGTCGATGTTCTGCTCGACGAGCCAGAACGCTTACACACACGTGATAGCGGCGAGCTTCGCCCAGATATGGATTGACATGGCAAGAGATCCAAAAGCCAAACCAATGAGCGCTTCGAAAATCAGCATCGCCCAGTTGATGCAGCCCGAGCACGCCAACAACCTGGGCAATGTGCATGGCGGTTGGATCATGAAACTGGTCGACGAAGCCGGCGCGTTGGCCTGTATGCGCCATGCCCAGCGACGTGTGGTCACCGTAGCCATCGACCAGATGGTCTTCCGACAGCCCATCCGCATCGGTGATCTGGTTATCCTGAACGCTGAAGTGACCTATGCAGGGCGTACCTCCATGGAAGCTGAAGTACAGGTGACCGCAGAAAACCCCGTCACAGGCGAACGCACACACACCAACACAGCCTATTTAGTCTACGTTGCTATGGACGAACAGGGACAGACGGTACCCGTCCCGGCGTTGTTCGCTGAAACAGATGAAGAGAAACAGCGTATGCAGCAGGCCCGCGCCCGTCAACAACATCGGCTCTCACAGAAAACTGATGAGTGAAAAACCCTTAGAACCCGTCAACACCTCAAACGACTCGCCGCCATCTGAACCGCAAGGGACAGCAGCGGATACTTTCCGCTCCCTACGCGAACTGATCGATTACGTTTCCGGTAAATCGCTGCGCGAACTTCCGCAAGAAGACAGCGGTCTGGCTGAACCCCTGCCTTTCCCTTTCCTGGCAATCGTCGGGCAACGCGAAATGAAACTGGCGCTTTTGTTGGGGCTGGTGAACCCCAACATTGGCGGCATTCTGTTGATCGGCCCGCGCGGCACGGCTAAGACCACGGCCGTCCGCAGCCTGCTGGATTTGCTTCCACAAGTGGAACGCAGCACCTGTCACTACGGCTGTCTGCCAGAAGACGTGGAAACCGGAGGCATCACCGCCATTTGCCCGGATTGCGCCGAAAAGTACGCTGCAGGCGAACCGTTGACAGCTCCTGACCGTGCGCGATTGGTAGAGCTTCCACTCAACTCTCGTCTCGAAGACGTTGTTGGCGGTGTTGACGAGCGTATCACTGTCGAGCATGAACGCATGCGCGTCCGGCGCGGCATCCTGGCTCAGGCCGATCGCAACCTGCTCTACATCGATGAAGTCAACATGCTGGCGGATGACATCGTGGATGCCATCCTGGATGCCGCCGCACAGGGAACGTACACTGTCCGGCGTGGCCCGATCTCGGCCACTTACCGCGCTCGCTTCCTGTTGATCGGCTCGATGAATCCGGAAGAGGGTCGCCTGCGCCCACAAATCCTGGACCGTTTCGGGCTGCGCGTCATCGTCAAGGGCTTGGAGAAGCCGTCCGAACGTCTGGAGGCTTACCGGCGTGTACAGGCCTATCTCACCAACCCGCGCCAGATGATCGCCCAATTCACGGATGAAATCCAGGCCGCCAGCGAAGAAATCCAAGCTGCCCGCCAGCGCCTGCACGAAGTCACCATCCCGGACGTTGTTGCAAAACCTGCCATCGATCTGGTACAAAAAATGGGCCTCGACTCGCTGCGTGCTGAGATCACCTGGTTCGAAGCCGCCCGCGCCTATGCCGCTGCCGACGGAAGAATTAAGGTTACAAGTGAAGATTTGAAGGTGGTTGCCCCCATGGCCTTGCGCCTACGCCGGTCACAGTTCATGACGGACTATATTAATAATCAACAGGGCGAAGAAGAAGAACTTAACACACTATTGAATACCTTGAGTAAAAAGCCAGCTAGAAAAAAAACGACTAAAAAGTAGCGAATTTATTTCTTCATGAAATCCTTCCAAAATCGCCTTCATCGTCTCATCCAAAACAAAACATTCCCCATAACCATTTTATTGACCATAAATCTGATCGTCGGCTTGCTGACCTTCCGAGATTATGGGTTTTCCATCGATGAACCGCTCTTCTACGACTATGCAGACGCCATCGGCTACGCCTATTCGCCCGCCGAGTGGTTCAGCGGGCATTTCAACCTGATCAACGCCTACGGTCCCAGCCCCGGCGACCACGCCAATCGCGGACCGGCTTACCTGCTCATCGCCCGCATTCCTGCCCATCTGTTGCAAAAATCTGGGATTGGATGTAGCCTCTTCCTGGCATCTGGTTAATTTCCTGGCCTTCCAGGTCGGGTTGTATTTCTTCTTCATCTTCTGCCTGCGCTGGATAAAGCCCTGGGCGGCCTTCGCTGCGACGGCCTTTATGTCGACCCAACCCATCCTGTGGGAACATGCCTTCATCAACCCCAAAGACCCATCCTTCCTGATCTTCTTTCTGATCACGCTCGAGTTGGGCTTTCGGATGGCTGACAAGCTGGCTAATCCACAACCCAATGAAACAAAACGGCAAACCTTTAAGCATATTCTGCTACCCGCCATCCTGCTGGGATTGACTACCAACATCCGCGTACTCGGGCCGCTGGCAGCCGTGTTGGCCGCGTTTTACTTCCTGACCTTGCGCAAACCGGGGCGCATCTGGTGGTTCATCCCTTACGGCTTGATCGCTTACGCGGTCATGGTCATCACCTGGCCATACCTGTGGGAAGCGCCGATTGGAAAGTTCATCCGGGTCGTGCAATTCATGTCCGATAACCCGACCACCTTGCAAGTCCATTTTTGGGGTGCGCTCTATCCGGCTAATGACTTGCCCCGGCGCTACTTACCGGCCATGATGCTCTTCACGTTGACCGAACCGGTCTGGCCGCTGGCCGGTCTGGGATTTGTCATCGCCATAGTCAGGACTGTTCGAAAAGACATCCGCTGGCAAACCCTGCTACCCACCCTTGGCTGGTTCGCCATTCCTTTCGTCTATGTGTTGTTGCGGCGGCCACCAATGTACGACGGTTTCCGGCACTTCCTGTTCATCGTCCCGCCCCTGTTTGTGTTGGCCGGCATCGCCATCAACGCGCTCTTTCAATGGGTGCGACGTGCCTGGCTTCAGGCAATCATCATCGTTGCACTACTCTTGCCAGGGATTATCCCGGCCATTCATTTGCATCCGTATGAATATACATATTACAATCAATTTGTCGGCGGCACGGGAGAAGCGGCCAATCGTTTCGAAACCGACTACTGGCTGACCTGCTACAAGGATGCCGTAGAGCAATTGATTCCCTACGCCGATCAACCGATCAACCTTTATGTGAAGCGTGAATTTTACATCGCCGCCTACTACGCGCCCGAGAACATCAAAGTACACGACTTCACACGAAAGGCCGTCCAGCCGGGAGACTACGTTCTGTTGAACTCCCGCGCCAATCCGGGCTTGCAGGTTCTAAAAAACGTCAGCCCCTATGTTTTGCGCATCGAACGCGATGGCGCAATTTTCTGTGAGATACAAAGGCAATAAATATGACTCACTACCCATCGAGAACGACTCCAGGCTTGCCTGAACGGCGAGCAAACCGACCGGCCACCGGTAGCCCTGTGGCGACACTTCCCCGTCGACGACCAGGCTCCGGAAACACTGGCCGCTGCGGCATTGAATTTCCAAAAAACCTATGATTTCGACCTGGTCAAAGTCACGCCAGCCTCTTCCTTCTGCCTGAAAGATTGGGGCGTGGAAGACGCCTGGGAAGGCAGCACCGAAGGCACGCGCCGCTACACCAAACGCGTGATCCAGAAACCGCAGGATTGGGAAAAACTTCCCGTTTTAGAGCCTTCCGCTCCGCATCTGGCAGGACAACTGGCCTGCCTCCGTCAAATCCGCGCCGGCCTTGGCCCCGACGTTCCCGTGCTACAAACCATCTTCAGCCCATTATCGCAAGCCAAGAACCTGGTCGGCGGTGAGACGTTGATCACGCACATCCGCAAATATCCCGAAGCAGTGCTGAAAGGCCTGGAGACGATTACCCAGTCCACGCAGCGCTTCGTGGAGGCCGCGCTCGAAACCGGCATCGACGGTATCTTCTACGCCATCCAGCATGCCCAGGCAGGTTTGCTCACCCTGGACGAATACAAAACCTTCGGCCTCCCCTACGACCACAAAACAATAGAACCTGCCAGTGATCTGTGGTGCAATTTGCTTCACCTGCATGGCAGCGACGTGTACTTCGAGATCGTTTCAGAATTCTCGTTCCAGATCGTCAACTGGCACGACCGCGATACACCGCCGTCGCTGGCCGAAGCGCAGCAAACTTTCGCGGGAACGGTCTGTGGCGGCCTGGGACGTGATACGCTGGTTTACCGGGAGCAGGCCGAAGTCCGGAGCGAAGCGCGGGATGCCATCGCGCAGACCAAAGGCCAACGCCTGATCCTGTCCACCGGTTGCGTGGTGCCCATCATCGCGTCACACGGAAATATCATGGCTGCCAGAAAGAGTGTCGACTCCAAGTGAGCCTTAGAGTCATCTCCGGCTCGGCGCGCGGACGCAAGTTGAAGTCCGTGCCCGGCGACACCACCCGCCCGATCACCGACCGGGTGAAGGAAGCGTTGTTCAACATCCTGGCCGGGGATGTGGTGGACTCCACCTGGTGGGATTTGTTCGCCGGGACGGGAGCAGTGGGCATCGAAGCCTTGAGCCGTGGCGCGATCTTTGGTGCGCTTCAGCGACTTGAACCGCGCCCCAATCGAGACCATCAAATGGAACCTGGAACATTGCGGTTTCTCCACGCTGGCCGAAATCCGCCGCGGTGACGCTTTCAGTATGCTGGCAGTGCGTCCGGACAGACAATTTGAGTTCATTTACATTGCGCCGCCCCAATTCAAGGACATGTGGTCGCGCGCGCTGCTGGCATTAGATGAGAACCCCGGCTGGCTAACGGAAACCGGCTGGGCGATTGTGCAGATCGCGCCAAAGGAATACCGAGAAGTGGAACTGAGCAATCTGGAAGAGTTGGATCAAAGGAAATACGGCAGCACGCTGTTGGTCTTTTACGGGTTGAAGGAAAACTGATGGGAGTGATCGAGCCGAAAAGAAAGCGAAGTGGGGTCTATTTCGGTTGTGGCGGAGCCGCCTGTCTGGGGCTGATTTTCTGGGCGATTGTGGCTTGTTGTCTGCTGCTTATGGTAGCGGGACTATCTACTGAGTTGGACAGCGGGGACGCGGAACTGGTATCAGCTTTTTATACGCTTTCACAGATGATGGCAGGCTCGCTGGCGTTCTGTTTCTCAATGGTCGCCATCCTCGTGGTGTTCGTCGGATTTGGGATTTTTCAACGAACTCGTAAGTTTGTCATCCGAGGTGATTATCACGACCTGAACGCAGTTTTGCTGTTCTTTTTCCTTTTTGTGGGAGGCATGATCCTGGCTGCGGCGCTGCCCACCCTGGCACTCGAATACCCCGGTACGAATGTATGGATCAAAGCTGGCGGCGTACTATCAGGTGGAGTTTATCTACTCTACGGCATGCTCATGTTGTGGTTGACCCTGACGGCCTACGAATCTTACCGCCACGCGGACGCAGGAGAGTTATGATGAAAACCTGTCCTTATTGTGCAGAACAGATCCAGGATGACGCGATCAAATGTCGCTACTGCGGTGAGTGGTTGGATGGACGTCCACGGGTTGACACCACGCCCAAAGTTGTTTATTCGGGTTACGGATATGGCTGGAATTATGAGTATAAATCCGAGGCCGAATTATTTGGTTGGCCATTGGTCCACATTGCACAGGGCATCAATCCGGAGACAGGCGCGCCACGAGTTGCCAAAGGAGTGATCGCCATCGGCAACATTGCGATTGGTGGCTTGGCCATCGGTGGGCTGTCACTGGGCGGCATCGCGCTCGGCGGGTTGGGCCTGGGACTATTCTCCTTCGGTGGGCTGGCCATCGGTATCCTGGCCGCAGGCGGCGGACTGGCGTTAGGCGGTTACTTCGCTATTGGCGGTGCGGCCATCTCACTGGCATACGCCATGGGCGGACTGGCGTTGGCGCCCCATTTTATCGGCGGCAACGGCGCTGACCCAGAATTCCTGCGATTGCTGGAGCGTCTGTTTCCTGGTTTTCGGTAGCTTTCCTGTATCGAGTTGATAACAAACCGCCAAGAGTATTTCTTGGCGGTTTTGGAAATATCTTTGCGCTCTTCGTGAACTCCTGGCGGTTCAGAATACAACACATAGGAGAGCTCACTCTCAACGCTATCTTATTTCCAGGGGGTAGTGATCAAGACATTGTTATCATCCGCCGCGTGGCCCAAATAATCCAATCCCCAGGAAGCTGCAATGGTTTTCAACAGCGAATAATGTGTGTAAGGGGTATCGTCCTGAAAGAGCGCTCTTTACCGACGGGGAGATCAACACCACCGGGATGCGTCCACCAGCTTCTGGTGGCAAGCCACAACAGGAATGGTTCCCTTGTCCTTCATCGAAAGTGAGAACAACCAGATATGGTTGACCGTCTGCGTCCAGGGCCGGGAGCAGCGTGTCGAGCAGATTGCTTAGCCAACCATCCGCCACCTTCAAAGAGCAGTCGTGCGCGTCATTGCACAGGTTGGGGGTGATGAAAATATAGTTCGGCAACGTTCCGGCCTGAATGTCTGCGCTGAGGTCCGTGAGCGGCACCACACTGCGATTACAACGTTCCGAATCCA
Organism: uncultured Chloroflexia bacterium; assembly: GCA_963785535.1. Classification (GTDB taxonomy): domain Bacteria; phylum Chloroflexota; class Anaerolineae; order Anaerolineales; family Villigracilaceae; genus JAABUE01. The sequence continues at coordinate 45,907 of CAWAVQ010000040.1, forward strand.
GTCGAATGGGATCAAAGTACACGAAGGGATTGTGTTTCTGAGCATAAGGATTCTTGCTCCCCACATAACACGGTTGAGGCATGTCTTCCTGATAGGTTTTCCAGGTGCGCCCGCTGGCTTCGATCAAGTCTGGCAGGCTGGGTGCATTAACGAAACAGTCGTTGCAATCGCTGGTAATCCCAAAGGTATCGCCGCCGATTAACGCAATGTAATTTGGCAAGCTGGGGTGCCGGACGGCATAGAATTGCGTCAGCAAAGTGTACTCATTCGCCATGCGGTTGTAGACCGGCATATCAGGGTTTCCAATGACGCTTCCGAATTCTTTGTTCTCAAACAAGATGAGCACAATATGCTCGAACGACGGAACCTGGGAAGTCGGCGCAGGTGTCAAAGTAACGGTTGACGTGACCGCGGAAGTAGATGTTGGTGGTTGGAACGGGGTAGTGGTGTCAGTAGGTCCAGTCGTCATAGGCGTAGGCGTCAATGTTGGCGGCACACAGGAAACCAACAGTGAAGCAAGAAGCAAAATCAGAAATGAACGTCTCATAGGTTCTCCAAATTCGTCAAAAAGTTTTCTGGTTGGCATGAACTATATTAAATTTTTAGAAAAGCTGCTCAAACAGTCTCCGAAAAATAAGCAAAATGCATATTCACGTTCGAGAGCGTTATTTTCCTAAGCTAATACCAAGGGCCGATTATAAGCCCGGAACGAACACCAAACCGGCTGAATTCCACATCGATTGGAATCCCATCCCCAAATTTGCTACAATTAAAATAAGGAGAACGCAAACATGGAAATCAAAACCGTCAAGATCGAAAAACCCGAACCCATCAATTTCATTCTCGGCCAATCACATTTCATCAAGACTGTCGAAGATATGCACGAAACCTTGGTCACAAGCGTGCCGGGCATCAAGTTTGGTCTGGCCTTCTGCGAGGCATCCGGCGCTTGCCTGGTACGCTGGAGCGGCACGGACGAAGCCATGATCGAATTGGCCAAGAGCAACGCACTCGCGATTGGCGCAGGTCACTCGTTCATCCTTTTCCTGGCCGATGGCTTCTATCCTATCAACGTGCTCAACGCCATCAAGTCGATTCCCGAAGTGGCGCGTGTGTTCTGTGCCACCGCCAACCCGACCGAGGTGTTGGTCGCCGAAACGGAACAGGGGCGCGGCATTCTGGGTGTGGTGGACGGCTTCTCGCCCAAAGGCGTAGAAGGGGAAGAGGGCATCACCTGGCGCAAGAATTTCCTGCGCATGATCGGCTATAAGCTTCAATGAAAAGCTACGACTATGCTCATCGCAAAGACATAGACGAGATCTCCTGGGAACGCTTCGGGAAACTCAGCCGGGCGTTGACCGAACAACTGTCAGGGAAGAAAATCGACATCGTGATCGGCATCGCTCGCGCGGGATTGTTTCCGGCCACGGCAGTCGCCTGTGCGTTGCGACGGGAGTTGTATCCCGTGCGGGTCACGCGGCGGGTCAACGATGTGGTGCAGTACGAGAGTCCCATTTGGCGCGTGGATGTCCCGGCAACGGTAGCAGGCCAGAGAGTAGCAGTGATCGACGAGATCGCCGACACAGGTGAGACTTTGGCCATCGTCGCGGCCCGGGCACTGGAACGCAGAGCGCGTCAAGTCTGGACCCTGAGCCTGGTGGCCCATTCGTGGGCTGATCCACAACCCGACTTCACCGCGCTGACCAGCGATGCGCTGCTCATCTTCCCCTGGGATAAACAAGTGCTCACAGGCGGCGGTTGGCAAATGCACCCCGAACTCGAAGCCGCTATCCAGGCGCAAGATAGCCCTGGTTCCAATAGGTGAAATTTGTCGATACAACTGATGTAAAATAAGCCTATGACAACCAAACGCGCGCCCAGCAGAATCATTCCCAGGGCTTTTCCGGGTATCACGCCGGACGAAGTACAGGAGTTGATTTCACACAGCCAGGTCCACAGCTACCCGACCGGGACTGTGCTGTGTCGCGAAGACCAGATCGAGAAGATCTTTTATATGATCCTGGAAGGCGAGGTAGAGGTCACCAAGAGCATCAACAAGTCCCAAGTGCGTTTGTTGCAAACCCTGGCCCCGGGGGATTTCTTCGGCGAGATGGCGCTGATCCATAATGCGCCACGCGCCGCCACCGTGACCGCCAAAACCGACCTGGTTGTTCTGGAACTCGACAAGGAATCGTTCGACAAAGTTCTCAAACGCAGCAGCAGCGTGGCGTTGGCGATGGTACATGAGATCAGCAACCGGCTGCGCGAGAACGACGAAATGGCCATCGAGGACTTGCGGGTGCGGGCGCGCGAATTGGCGCAGGCCTATCAAAAGCTGGCCGAACAGGAAGTCGCCCGCCGGGAATTCCTGACCAACGTGGCGCACGAATTGCGCACACCGCTCATGGCCGCCAGTGGCTATTTGCAAATCCTGCAACAGGGCGGAATGCTCAATCAGGAGCAACTAGCCCATGCCTTGGATACGGTTTCAAGGAACGTGCAGCAGATCGTGACGCTGGTCAATGATATCCTTTTCTTGCAGGAAATGGACCTGGTGTTGCCCGATTTCCAGGCCGTAGATATGGGCGAAGTCGCTTCTACTGTGCTGGAACGCTACAAATCTCAAGCCGCGGAGCGTGGCATCCATCTCAGCTTGACGGAAGACCGGGATTTGTCCCCTGTTTCAGGGGATGCCAAGTCACTGGAACGCGCACTGACCGCACTGGTAGATAATGCCATCAAATTCAGTCCCAAAGGCGGCGATGTGGAAATCCGTTTGAAAAAAGGTGACCGGCAAATATCCGTGACTGTTGAGGACCACGGCATCGGGATTTCACCCAACACACGCCCGCGCATCTTCGACCGCTTCTATCACATGGAGAAAGAAGCTGATGACTTGTTTGGCGGTATCGGACTGGGATTGGCCATCACACGCCAGGTCATCCAGCAGCACAAAGGCACGCTTGACGTTGAAAGCGAGCACGGCCAAGGCAGCACTTTCACAATGCGCCTGCCGGAATGGGAATCGTAGAACAGGAACTTGTCATCACAACTGGCAAGGGAAATAACAATCAATCCAGAAGAACACATTAGGAGTAATCGATGAAATTCTGTGCATCCAAACGCCTCAGCGCAGCCATCGTTGTGCTGGCATTAGCCACACTGGCCTGCAACTTTGGGAAACCACCACCTGCAACGACTCAAGAAACGGATCTTCCACCTACGCAAGCTGTACAAGCCGCACAACCCGAGAACAATGACCAAGGACTTTGTTCCAACCCGCTCTACCCTGTAAAAATGGGAGCGACCTGGACTTACACAAGCACAGGCAGTCTCACCGGCGACCACGGCTTTACAGATACGATCACAGACGTCCGCGAGGATGGCTTTACGCTTACTTCCCAGTTCGATCAATTAACCCGGACCCAGGAATGGGCCTGCAAACCCGAAGGTCTGGCCTCCCTGACCTTTGGCGGTGGCGCGGCGGCTGGCATCAGCACCAGCGGCATACAAATGGACTTGACCACCAGCAACGTCCAGGGCGTAAACCTGCCCAAGACCATCAACGCCGGTGACCAGTGGCCTTACTCCCTGGATTTCAAGGGCACCATGGAACTCAATGGCACATCGGTCGATGCGCAGGGCACAGCCACTTACACGTTCAATGCTCTAGGTGAAGAAAATATTACAGTTCCGGCGGGCACATTCGACGCCATGAAAATCCACGCGGACGTGGTTATGGATATACAGGTTACATTCTCTGGCATCAATACGCCAGTCCAATTCACCAGTTCATCTGACATGTGGTTTGCCCCGGATGTCGGATGGGTCAAATCAACCGGTTCGGGTGACATCATGGGCACGTCTTACGATGAAAGCATCGAACTTCAGTCGTATAACATCCCCTGAAAACACACGGACGGCTCGAGCCGTCCATTTTCATTCTGCGAATTTGACAATCAGTTTATCATTTTCATAATACGAGCGCGCCGAAAACGGAACATCTCCACGCTTCATCGTATGGATGCGCCTAAGCAGGACCGGTAAATCTTCCACGACCGGTAACTCTTCCAGCGCTTCGAACAGGACCCATTCGGCTGTTCCCTCTATGGACGGTTTGGGGTCGCCCTCCGCGCATTCCCCACTAAACACGTAAAGACAAATCCCCGGGTTCTGACCGCTATCCACAACCACACTGCCACACAACCACAAATCGGCTTCGAGGCCGGCTTCTTCCAGCAATTCGCGCCGCGCCGCAGACAGGATGTCTTCGCCTTGCTCCACATGCCCGCCCAGACCGTTGAATTTCCCGGCCCATAGGCGCTTGGTTGGTGCGCCCTTCAATAGCAAGTATGAGCCGCCACGCCGGATGAAAATGGCCGTACGCGGGATGAGCATATAACGGTCTAAGTTGATGCCCTGGTCCGAAACTGGCATAAAGGCTCCCTATCAAAATGTTTTTGCGAGCGAACACCGCAAATGCGACAATTGTATCGCTCAATATTATACCTTTGCAATTCTCCCCTTGCTCTTTTCTCATTTTTCTTCTAAACTGGACACAAGACAAAGGGCAACCTTTACTACGATACAGTCAAGGACTTGGAAAGGAAGCGCCAATGAACAACAATGGGTTCAGCAAAACTGTTGTCATCTTTTTAACAATCTCTATTTTCAGCTTCATTCTTCTCATCCTGGGATCCATTGGGGTGGCAAGGCTGATGGAAACTGAAAGCAACCTGATGGGGACACTTGAAGCGATTTCCACTGCCGTCGGTGCTGCGGCTGTCTTCGGCGCCGGGTATATTGCTTACCAGGAATTGTCGGAGGTCGCCAACACCCGTTACATGGACATCGCCGACCGCCTGTTCGGCGAGCTCAATTCACCAGAAAACGTTGCCGCCCGCAGGAGAATCTTCCAAAACTTGAAGGAAGAACCGGAAGCGGGATTGAAAAACCTGAATCAGGAAGACCAGGAGGCTATGAAGAAAGTGCTCAACTCGCTCGACCGCGTGGCTTTCCTGACGCAATCTGGTTGGATTCCCGATGAACTCGTCATGCCCTGGATGCATCCAATGATCACCAAATCCTGGGAAAAGCTGGAACCATATGTGCTCTACGAGCGGGAACGCCGCAACGAGCCTTATTACTATGAACACGCGGGCAGGCTAGCCGTACGGTGTCAGCAATGGCGCGAAAAGAATCTGACGGAAGACAAACGTAAAACTAAGTGGGTCGACAATGCTTTGTAGCAGCTTCCAAATTCATTCCACATGTGCAAAAACGGCCTCGGATGATTGCCATCCAAGGCCGTTTGACTATTATGCGAACCTTGCAAAGGTTTATTATTTGCTAGCCCACCAGTTTCCTTACCGTTTCCAACTGACCGGCACTTCCGAGCTTCACGTTCTTGCTGGCGATGAACTTGGCATACTCAGCCATAAAGACCTTTCCCGGGGGCCGTAAGTCGAAGTTCTCAGGCTTGTCGCGGAAGAACTCGCGGTGCACGCGCGTCCATACCAGACGTCCGTCCGTATCGATGTTGATCTTGGTCACACCCAGTTCGGCAGCGCGCTTGAATTGGTCGGCATCCACGCCTTTAGCACCCTGCAAGTTGCCACCAGCCTTGTTGATGCGCTCTACTTCTTCCTGGGGTACCGAACTGGACCCATGCATCACCAGCGGAAAACCGGGCAGGCGTTTCTGGATCTCTTCCAGCACATCGAAGTGCAAACCCTGCGAGCCGCTGAACTTGAAAGCGCCGTGGCTGGTGCCGATCGCGCAAGCCAACGAATCGCAGCCACTGCGCTCGACGAACTCCTTGGCCTGATCGGGGTCGGTCAATTTAGCATCCGCCTCGGCCACGCTGACATGCTCTTCCACGCCGCCTAACTGACCCAACTCCGCTTCGACCACGATGCCTTTGGCGTGCGCCGCATCCACCACGCGTTTGGTAATCGCAATGTTCTCGTCAAACGGCTTGGAACTGGCGTCGATCATGACCGAGCTATAAAAGCCGCTCTCGATACAATCCAACGCGGTCTCCTCATCGCCGTGATCCAGGTGAACCGCAAAGATCGCTTCCGGAAAGACTTGATCGGCAGCGCGGATCATCGCTTCCAGCATGATCTTGTCAGTATAAGCACGTGCGCCTTTGCTGATTTGGATGATGAAAGGCGCCTGGCTGTCCAGGTTCCCCCGGAACAAGCCCATGCATTGTTCAAGGTTGTTGATATTATATGCGCCGATGGCATATTTGCCGTAAGCTGCTTCAAACAGTTTTTTGGTTGTGACGATCATGGTTTACTCCAATGAATGTAAGATTTCGTATTTCCCTGCTTACACGCAGTGCGTAAAGCCCGACCACGCGCAAGAGGAATGTATCCAAGGCCTTGAATTAAAAATAGTCCTTTGGAATTATAACATTACAGGCCCGGTTGCACTTGCCTATAAGAGAGGCTATAATCAAACTTACAATACGAATTCAAGCAAGAGAATGAGAACTCAGCGCCCTTCAAAGCGTATATAGTGGCAGGAGGCACACATGAGCGATTTGTTTGATAAAGTAACCGGCCAGATGGATTTTGTAAAGAAGCTGGCCTCGCATATTCCCGGTTTTAGCGGCTACGTTGAGCGCCAGAACCGCCGCGCCGCTGATAAGCTTTTGCGCGAAACCGTCTCGGACCGTTTCGAAGAGCTATGGAAACGTACTTCGAACGTCCAGACCGACATGGTCAATGCGGGCATGATCGCGCTGATGGATGACATGGAGCAGGCTGCTATCCAACTGCGCACCTTTGCAGATAAGATCCGCACAGCTACATACGGATATGCCGGTTTCTTCGATGCTGTCAAGATCAATGAAACCGAGCTGACGCAACTGTACCAATTTGACCTGGCTTTCTTCGATGTGGCTGAGCAAATCGGCCACGGGCTGGATAATATCGAGGCCAGCATGGGAGACGAAGCTGGCCTGAAAGCCGCCATCCGCAATCTGATCAGCCTGACTCGCGAAGCCGTCAACACCTTTGATCGTCGTTATGAAATGATCAACGGCGGCGGCCAATAAATCTATTCGATTGACAGGCGGGGCAACCTGCCTGTCTCAACTTTCAACATAAGGAAGGCCTATGTGGCATGAGTATTTCAATGCAGCCACCACAGAAGAGGCAATCCGCCTTTTGGGCGAAAAGGGGAAAAGCGCCCGCATCGTTGCCGGTGGCACCGACCTGATCCTGGAACTCGAGCGCGGTGTGCGCCGGGGCATCCACACCCTGATCGACATTACCCGCATTCCCGGTCTCGACCAGATTACACTGGACGAGGACGAAGTGATTCACCTGGGGCCGATGGTCACACATAACCATTGTGCGGCCTCCAAGCTCATCCGCGAGCGTGCTTTTCCACTGGCGCGTGCCGCCTGGGAAGTAGGCGCGCCCCAAATCCGCAACCGCGCTACGGTGGCGGGCAATCTCATCACAGCCAGTCCCGCCAATGACACCATCACACCTTTGATGGCGCTGGGTGCTTGGGTAGTGTTGGCTTCAGTCCGTGGCGAACGCAAAGTGATGCTACAAGATTTTTATACGGGCGTGCGCAAGACGGTTATGCAGCCGGACGAAATCCTGGCGGACATTGCTTTCCCAGCTTTGAAAAAGAATCAACGCGGGACATTCATCAAGCTAGCGCTGCGGCGCGCGCAGGCAATTTCCGTGATCAACGTCGCGCTCACACTGGGGCTCGAAGCTGCCACCGTTCAATCGGCATCCATCACACTGGGAGCGGTTGCCCCTACTATCATCCACGCCGAGGCAGCCGAGAAATACCTGGCTGGCAAAGAGCTGACCGAAGAGGTCATCACCGAAGCCGCCCGCTTAGCGATGGAAGCAGCGCATCCAATCGACGACATCCGCGGCTCGGCCGCGTACCGGCGTGAGATGGTGCGCGTTTGTACAGCGCGCGGGTTGCGATCCTTGCTCAAGGGTGAGGAGCAGGCTGCGGTCCCGTCCGAACCGGTGTTGTTGTGGGGGAACCAGGGATCAGCCGACAGCAGCCAGGCATCAGCAACAGAATTTCCTGCTAATCCGATTGAGACAACCATCAATGGGAAAAAGTACACCTTCACCAGCGGTCACGACAAGACCCTGTTGCGCTTGCTGCGCGAAGAGGGCCAGTTGACCGGCACAAAAGAAGGCTGCGCTGAAGGCGAATGCGGGGCTTGCACTGTCTTCCTGGACGGCAAGGCCGTGATGGCCTGCCTGGTGCCCGCCCCGCGTGCCCATGGCGCTGAAATTGTCACCGTCGAGGGGCTGGCTGTGGGCGACCAATTACATCCGGTTCAACAGGCCTTCATCGATGATGGCGCAGTCCAGTGCGGCTATTGCACACCGGGCTTTTTGATGTCGGCTGCCAAGCTGATGGAAGAACGCTCAAGCCCCACGCGCAATGAGATCGAGCAAGCCATCACCGGCAATCTATGCCGTTGCACGGGATACTATAAGATCGTCAAAGCAATCGAAGATGCCAGCAAACTCAAGGCATAAGCGGAGGTAGCATGGGAAAATACAAATCGGGCGTTAGACAACCGGAACCTCTGCCGACAGGGCCGCAGCCGATCTGGCGTGGTATCGGGTGTTTGCTCATCATCCTGGTACCAATCCTGTCCTTTGCCGCCGCAGATTTGACAGTGCCCTTTTTCACGGACCGGGGGTGGCTGCCGCGAGAATTGTTGCTTACTCCACAGCCGCCGGATTGGCTGTTCTTCGTGCCAACTCTTGTGCAAACCTTCCGGTTCCTTTTTGGGCGTCCTGCCATCCTGGCAACTCTGTTGCTTACATTGGTTTATATTCTCATCATCGGCGGAGTGCTGTCCGTGTTTTATGCATTTATGTACCGAATGGCTGCCCCATCGCGCTATGGTCCGATGGATGCTCCGCCGCCAAGAGTCAAAGTTAAAAAATACAAACGCTAAAGATTATGACTACTAAAGTTGTTGGTCAATCCCTACCTCGTATCGATGCCCTCGGGAAAGTGACAGGAAAAACGCCTTACTCTGGCGACCTGTCTATGCAGGGCATGCTACATATGAAAATCCTGTTTGCCGGGCGTCCACATGCACGCGTCAAACACATCAAACTCGACCAGGCCCAGGCAGCACCGGGCGTGGTTGCGATCTACACCGCCGCCGACATTCCAGTCAATGAATACGGCCTGCAATGGCAGGACCAGCCTGTGCTGTGCGGGCCAGGCTCTTCTAAACCTGGCACCGACATCGTGCGTTTTGTAGGCGACCAGGTGGCTGTCGTTGTCGCCGAGACGGAAGCGCAAGCAGCGGCTGCACGCGACCTGATCGAAGTCGAATACGAAGACTTGCCTGTAGTCATTGACGCAGAGAAGGCCATGCAGCCTGATGCACCGCGTGTGCACGAGGAAATCGGCGACTCCAATATCTGCGTCCACTACAAGATCCGCAAAGGTGATGTCGAGGCCGGTTTCGAACAGGCAGATGTGATCGTCGAGGGCGAATACCACACGCCCGTACAGGAGCACGCCTACCTGCAACCCGAAGCCGGGTTAGCCTATATCGACGAAGATGGGCATGTCACGGTCAAGGCTGGTGGACAGTGGGCGCACGAGGATCGTGAGCAAGTTGCGCATGCGCTCGGCCTGCCGGAAGAAGAAGTGCGCATCATTTATCCGGCTATCGGCGGCGCGTTCGGCGGGCGTGAAGATATGTCGGTGCAGATTGTGCTGGCGCTGGCCGCCCGGAAGTTGGGCCGCCCGGTGCGCATCATCTGGAGCCGGCAGGAATCCATGATCGGGCATGGCAAACGTCATGCGTCCGTGGTGCGTGCCAAATGGGGCGCGACCAAGGAAGGCAAACTGGTCGCTGCCGAAATAGAGATGATCGGCGATGGCGGCGCTTATATGTACACCACCAACAAAGTACTGGGCAATTCCACCATCACCTCCAGCGGCCCGTATTTCATCCCCAACATCAAATCCGATATTTACGGCGTGTACACCAATAATGTGCCTGGCGCTGCTTTCCGCGGGTTCGGCGCACCGCAAGCCCTGTACATGGCCGAATTACAGATGGACAAATTGGCTGAGAAGTTGAACATGGACCCGGTCGAAATCCGTTTGAAGAACGCCCTGCGCGACGGACTTCACGCTTGCAGTTGGTACCCCGGCCCCAGGCCCGGTCAGCGTCCCGCAAGTGATTCAGGCCGCCGCTGACAAGTTCGACTGGCCGAATTACAGCAAAAAGTCAAACGGTCATCTCGTGCGCGGGCGCGGCTTCGCTGCTGGGTTCAAGAATGTCGGCTTCTCCTTTGGATACCAGGAGAATTGCTGGGCACGCGTGGAACTGTACGGAAAAGGGGAGATCGAGCAAGTCGTTCTATTACACGCCAGCGCGGAAGTAGGCCAGGGCACGCACACTATCATGACGCAAATGGCCGCCGAGGCGGTTGGCGTTCCGTTCGAAAAAGTAAGCCTGGTCACCTCCGACACGGCCTCCATGGGCAATTCGGGCTCTGTATCCGCTTCGCGTATGACCTTCATGTCGGGCAATTCCATCCGGGGCGCAGCTGCGGCCGCGTTGGAAAGGTGGAAAATGGAAGATCGCCCGGCGATTGGTGAGTTCAAATACCTGGCGCCACCCACTACACCCTTTGACAAAGAGACCGGCCACTCCATGCCTAATTTTGCCTACGCCTACTCTGCCCAGGCCGCGGAAGTGGAAGTAGACACCGAAACCGGACAAGTGCGTGTCTTGCGCATTGTCGCGGCTGACGACCTCGGCAAAGCCATCAATCCGGAATTGGTCGTAGGACAAATCGAAGGCGCGGTCGTGCAAGCACAGGGTTATGCCATGCTGGAGGATTACAAGGCCAAAGATGGCTACGTGCTGACCGACCAACTCAGCACCTATCTCATTCCAACCATTTGGGACATTCCGGAGAAGGTAGAATCGGTCATCGTTGAATATCCCGACCCGAACGGACCCTGGGGCGCGCGCGGTATGGGCGAAATGCCCTTCCTGCCCACCGCGGCAGCCATCGCCGCCGCAGTCCATGATGCCACTGGTGTCTGGTATGACGAGTTCCCATTGACGCCGGAACGTATCCTGCGCGGGTTAGGTAAGATATAAGTTCAGCCACAGAGTCACGGAGTCACAGAGAAATTACACAATCTCGGTGTCATCTGTGACTCTGTGGCATTTTTCTCATGTCCTGGACATTCCCCTATCTTGGTGAAACCGAAGAATTGAACGAAGCTACCCGTGCCAATGTGCCGGGTAGCTTCGTTCAGCTTTCCACTGGCTGTACGCATTACGAATTGGGCGGAGAACAAAATGGACAGCCTGTCGTCCTTGTACATGGCTTCTCCGTCCCGTATTTCATCTGGGGCCCCACATTCGACTTCCTGACAAAATCCGACTTCCGCGTGCTGCGCTATGACCTGTTCGGGCGCGGCTACTCAGACCGTCCCAAAGTACGTTACGATATCGATACTTTTTGCAAGCAATTGAGAGAGCTACTGGATACACTTGGCTTCGAACAAGTCAGCCTGATTGGGCTCTCGATGGGCGGACCAATCACCGCTTCTTTTACAGGGCTATATCCTAACCAAGTGGAGAGGCTGGTTTTGATAGATCCAGCCGGTGCAAAGCCGATTTTCCTCTCGAAATTGCTCAAAGCGGCGCTTCTGCCAGGGATTGGGGAACTGGCCCTTGGCTTGTTTGGAAGCGAGGCGATGTTGAAAGGGATTGCGGGCGATTTCTTTGGTCCCGACCTGGTGCGAGAATTCCAGGAAAAGTACCGCGTCCAGATGAAATTCAAGGGTTTCAAGCGCGCCCTGCTTTCGACCATGCGCAGCGGGATGCTGGGAGATTTCTCTTCCGCTTATCGCAAAGTTGGAGAATTGGATACGCCTACGATGCTCTTGTGGGGCCGCGATGACAAAACTGTGCCCTTCGCTTACAGCGATGATGTGCGTGCATGCCAACCCGCAAGTTGAGTTCCATGCCTTCGAGCACTGCGGACACATCCCGCACTACGAGAAGCCGGAAGAAGTCAACCCGCTGCTGTTGGAGTTCTTGAAATGAAGAAGAATGAAATCTTGACTCTCTATCAGTACAACGCCTGGGCGAATGCTCGCATCTTGAATACCACTGCACAGGTGACCGCAGAACAGTTTCTCGCACCTGCCTCTTACAGCCATGGCGGCTTGCGCGGCACGCTTGTACACACCCTGTTTGCCGAATGGATCTGGCGTAAGCGCTGGGAAGGGGTTTCTCCCACCGAAGGGCCTATGCCAGAAGATTTTCCAATGTTCAATTCGTTGCGAGAGCGCTGGCGGGCGGAAGAAAAGACCTTGATCGAATTCGTGGAAGAGCTCAGTGATGAGACCTTAGAGCGCGTTGTAGCCTACAAAACAACCAGCGGTAAGCCTCGCCAAAACTCGCTCTGGCATCTGATGCTACATCTGGTCAATCATGGCACGCAACATCGCAGCGAAGTCGCTATCATGCTGACCGATTTCGGGCACTCGCCGGGCGACATCGATTTCATCACCTACTTGCGCGAAATACAATAAACCCACGCTCATGCTACAGAGTGCTGCGTAAATAACTGAACCAGAATCTTGAGTTAAGAAGACACTTTGTTAGTTACAAATTCGGCTAAATATGCAAAAAGCAGTAAAAACGATCCAGGCTATACTGATCCATAACCGCTATAAAATTGCCATCTTTGGGTTGTTGCTGGGCGCTTCGATTTTCAGCGTTTTTCTGGTCATCGCGCGTATGGCTTACAGCGACTCGCAACAGTACAGCGGTCTGATCTGGAATCTATTCCTGGCCTGGATCCCCTTTGTGCTGGCCTATATCGCTTATTCACTCTCCTGGAAACGCATCTGGCTCTACATCACCATCCCTGTCTTCGCATTCCTGTGGCTGATCTTTTATCCGAATGCGCCTTACATTCTCACAGACCTGCAATACCTGAGCCGGGCTTCGAGCGAGGCGCCGCTCTGGTTCGATATCATCTTGTTGGTATGGTTCTCATGGACCGGCATGTTGCTGGGTTTGGTTTCTTTATACATGATGCATGAACTCGTCCAGCGTTTGTTCGGGCGCTGGGTTGGCTGGGCCTTCGTGCTGATCGTCTCTGGCTTTAGCAGCGCCGGGATTTACGTCGGGCGCTTTCTGCGCTGGAACTCCTGGGATATTCTCGGCAACCCATCCGAACTGGCGGTGGACATTCTGGGTCTGGTTATCGATCCCAGCCTGCGCTTGCTAGCCTTTACGATGTTGTTCGGCGCGTTCTTCCTGTTCGTCTATCTGACCCTTTACACCTTCGCCCATCTCTTCCGCGAAGGGATCGAGCAGGTCACACCTCACAAAGTAGCGAAAAATCCATCGTGAAAACACTCCTGGAACGCTTTGCCTATAACAAATTTCGCCTGACCATCTTCGGCTTGCTGGCGGGCGCATCCATTGTCTGCACAGCTCTGGTTCGCTTCCGCATATCGGCCACGGGTTCGATACAGTATGCTTTCCTGGTCTGGAATCTGTTCCTGGCCTGGATTCCCTTTGGCATCGCGTACTTCACTTACATCACTTCCATCCGGCGACACTGGCTGTATGTGATCGTACCGGTCAGTGCGCTTCTGTGGTTGATTTTCTTCCCCAATGCGCCCTACATCCTGACCGACCTCCAACACCTGAGTTATGGGAGTGGCGATGTTCCAGTCTGGTATGATGTCATCTTGCTGATCTGGTTCTCCTTCACCGGGCTGTTCCTGGGGATGGTTTCGCTGTTTCTCATGCAAGAAATTGTACGTCGTGAATTCGGTCGCTGGTTCGGATGGGGGTTCGTGCTAATTGTAGCCGGGCTGACCAGCATTGGTGTCTATATGGGTCGCTTCCTGCGCTGGAATTCCTGGGACGTTCTCGGAAATTTTGGCGGTATGGCACAGTTCACGCTGCACTACATTTTGCACCCGACCACACGCTCGCTCATTTTTGCCAGCCTGTTCTCATCCTTTTTCCTGTTCGTTTACCTGATCCTGTATGCATTCGGGCACTTGCTGCTTGAGCGTCAGCCAGATCACAAATCCATTGAAAGAATCGTCGAATAATCCCATGTCAACATTCATTCTCATCCGCGGCGGGGGCGACCTGGCCTCCGGCGTCGCTTTACGCCTCCATCGTGCAGGGCTCAAAGTCATTATCAGCGAATTGGCACAACCGTTGGCCGTGCGGCGTTCGGTCGCCTTCGCGGAAGCGGTCTACGCCGGGCAGGTAACGGTCGAAGAGGTTACGGCCAAGCTTATTGAACGAGGGCAGGTTCGGGCAACGTTGGATGCGGGAGAGATCCCGGTTTTGGTCGACCCGGATGCGTCCATTCTGTCCGAGCTGCCAATCTCGGTCGTCATCGATGGCCGTCTGATCAAACAACCACCGCAGCCCCTGTCAGTAGACGTTCCGCTTCATATCGGACTTGGGCCTGGCTTCCACGCAGGACGGAACTGCCAGGCTGTGATCGAAACCCGCCGCAGCCACACCCTGGGGCGAGTCTATTGGAGCGGGGCCCCCCAGGCTGACAGCGGCCAGCCCGAGGGCGATCCGCGCCGTGTGCTGCGCGCCCCCATAGACGGAGAACTTTTTGGTTATGCGCAGATAGGCGATCACCTGGAAGAAGGCACGCTCATCGCCGAAGTTCAATCTACTATCGCCAATCAACAATCGAAAATCGTCAGCCCCTTTCCTGGCATCCTGCGTGGACTGATCCACCCTGGTCTGCACGTGACTGCTGGTCTCAAGATCGGCGACGTTGACCCGCGCGACGACTCCAACGCTTGCACCCTGGTTTCGGACAAGGCTCTGGCCGTCGGCGGCGCTGTACTGGAAGCGATACTCTCGAAACCCGAAATCCGCGCAATCTTGTGGTAATATCCGCGTTTCAATACTTATTCGCGAACTGTATAAGTTCTAACTTGTTGGTTAAATCGAAGGAAATCTAACAACCCGAAAGAGAAAAGCATAAATCGCATACATTGCCAGGGGCAGACCAAACACCAGGAACGCGCCCACCAACCACCCCAAGAGCACCCAGCGGCCGGCATGCTGATCGGACAATGGCCGCAAGCAATCTCGGCCTTTCGCTTGAAGTACAGGGGCCGGTAACCAGTTCTTGTAACGGGCGAAATAGTTCCAAAGAGCGACTGGCACCAAGAAAAAGGTGAAAGGGAGAAAACAGATCAAAGGGAAACTCTCATTCAAATCCAGCAGGCGACTTGGGGTCAGCGCCCATGACAGCGGATCATCCGGCAAGCCAGATGAGAACAAGAAGAAAGCCAGGAAGAACATGGAGATGCTGAGCCAGGCCGAAAACGCAAAGGCAGGGATGAAGGTTGCTCCACTGGTTCGTCGCCCCCAGAAAGCTGCACCCTGTCGAATTAAGACCGGCCCGATGAGCAAGCCAGGCAAATCCAGGAGCGAAAACGGCCTCAAGCCCGGAAGACCCAGGATCAGGGTGACCAGCCCGGCCAGAAAAAGGTAAACTCCCACGCTCAGCACCCAAGCTCCGATCTGGCGGGTACCGAGGGGCAATACGATCTCACGGAATGATTTGGGTGTGATTTCTATACTCGTTGGCAAATTAGAAGCAGTCAAATCCCGTAACGTGCGCGCCAAGGCATTCAAGATCTTCCCGGAACGGTCGCGATAATCGATCAATTGCAAACGTTCGGCCTGCCCCAAGATGGCATCGCCCTGAAGGTTTACATTGTCGACAAGGATCAATACCTTTCGGATAGGGGCTTCTAGCAGTTCTTGAAGTGTGACGCGCGGCAGGTATTGGCTCAGGATCAGGATATGTACTGCCCCACTTTGATCCACCTCGCGCAATTTCTGTCCGTTCAGCGCGCGCCGCAACGAAGTGGCTACCGGGCGATCCTCTCGGGCGTGGTGCAAAGTGTAGGTAGCCGGACCAGCAGTTTCGAGTTCAGGAACGAACGCGAATTTTCTCCGAGGAGTATCAATAACCGAAGTCTTCGAAGGCTGTACAGCGCGCGCCGCCAGCGTGTCCTTCAACAAGGCCTTGGTTGCTTTCCGGTTCTTCCGCCGGGCAGGCTTATTGAACCAGCGTCGCAAAAACTGAATTTCCTCATCTCCCGGTGCAGACCAACGCAACAACTCCGGTCCGAGAATCCAAAAAAGGATGAGGTAGGAAAGGATTGCAACTACAATCAATCCAATCCACTCACCAAAAAGATCCATGCCAAAATCATTTTGAAAGGCATCGGACATTCGGTAAAAGCCATAGATAACAAACGGCAACATCAGGGGCACAGTTGCCGTCTGAAGCCGGAAACGGTGATGGAGGAAGCGCCATGCCCACCACAGCAACAGAACGGACATCATTAATCCATCAATGAACAGAAAAAGTGGGGGAAATACAGGCGGAAAGCTATCGACTAGCAAAGGCGGCGTGAGAAATGCCCCCAGGATAAGCGCCAGCACAATCAACCGGATACCCGGCGGCAGCCGCGTTGGGATATGCAGACGGTTTGGTTTGGGGATCGGCTGCCGGATTATCCGCTCGTGCAACAAACAGTCGGCCAGGGTTTTCGCAGCGGGTTTGAAGCGACCACGGAAATCGATCACGGGTGCGCTCTCTAACGCATCCGGAAGATCTACAGCCTCGTACAAAGCGATATACACCGGTTTGCCTGCCGCCAGTACTGTTTTCCACTCCTGCTCCACATAATGGGAAGTCAGCGCCGGCTGTGACCCGACCAGCACAAGTGCAGTACAAGCTTGCAGGGCAGCGCTGATTTGTGCCTGCCAATCGCTGCCCGGCTCCAATTGCTGTAAATCCATCCAGACCTCGACTCCGACCTTCTGTAGCTGCAGGGACAGGGCCTCTGCAAAGTATAGTTGCTGGCGAGAATAACTGATGAAAACACTGTGACCCTTCCCCATGAGATTTCTCCCTTCCGGACATCACGATCAACTACCGACTGAACCATGCAAGCCTATACTATCAGTATAGAACAAATGGAATCTCCCTTCAACTATCCCAGCGAAAAAAGCCCGTTCCTTCTTTTAATCCCCGCTCCGACTCCATGCTGCTTCTTAAAAAGTAACGTGCGGGCGCGCTTTAAGACCCATTCGGCGGCTCAAGACAACGAAGCTAAAAAATCGTCCAAAATCTGGTTGAACTCATCCGGTTTTTCCACCGCCACCGCATGGTGAGCATCCACAATTACGGACAGCCTGGCATCGGGCATCCTTGACACATAGGCCTGCTTCACATCCAGAGGCCAGTAATCCCGGTCCGCAGCAATGACTAGAGCCGGGCAACAGATCTCCCCCAGGCGTGCTTCCACACTCCAGCCGAGAACGGCCCGCAGGGATTCTTCATAGGCGCGTTTATCGTTCTGCGCCCAGCGTTCTACAAAGACACGGCGGGTTTCCCCCTGCTCTGGCTTGGGGAACAAGCGTACCCCCAGGGCTACTCCCATCCGACGCACCCCTAAGGCCTTCAAGATCAGAAACCTCGGCCACATTTCCAGGTATTCCCTGGGAGAGGTCAGGCGCATGTCTGGCACGCTGTTGACGATGACCAGGCTTTTGAGCAGATCCGGGTAACGGACCGCCAGTTCGAAGGCGATCATGCCGCCCATCGAGATCCCGACCACATGCGCGGGAGCAGTTCCAGTGCAGAAAGAAGCGCAGCCGCATCTTCGGCAAAGCCGCGCATGCTGTACGGACCGGGCGGCTTGCTCGAGCGTCCGTGTCCGCGCAGGTCGTAGGTGATGACCCGGTATTTCTCTGCAAAATAATCCACTTGCAGTTCCCAATTGCGTAAACTGGAACCCAGGCCGTGGATCAGGAGTAACGGCTCGCCTTCTCCCGTAACTTCATAATATGTGTCGATAGCGTTGATGTGAATGGTTGGCATCCCCCCATTATGTCACAAATATCTTTATGTTTGAGAAAGCGTTCGGTAATTAAAAACACTTGTTCCTGGTATGTCATTCTGAGGCGCGAAGCGCCGAAGAATCTCAGATTACAGAGCAATTTTTGTAACAAAGAGGAGATTCTTCGCTCCCTATGGTCGCTCACGCGTGCCTGCGCGCGGTGCAGACAGAATGACATCTGGTGCCTAACGGTTCTACAGAAGTATTACTTTGAACATAAAAATAATTACCGAACGCTCTCTTTAAATAAAGCATCAGTATATTTTGAGGAAAATATACTGATGCTTTTAGAAAACTTCTGATGTTTCTTATTAATTGGCAGGCATTTCATCCATCACGAGGGCATCATTTTGCTAATCCAATGGCGCGCAAAAGAGCTGTGAAACAGCCATCGCCTTGATTCGGTGTAGGGGTCGGGTCAGGCGTTGGCGTAGGAGCCACTGCAACCGTAATGCCGACTTGCGACCAGCCATTCTTCACGGCGTTTTGTTCGGCGCTATCTGTTCCGAATATTTCACCAGCTGCTTCAAAGGTCAGGTCCGCTGCGTCCTGGAAGTTGGAATTGCTCTTCAGCTTTTCGGTGAGCGCCTTGTACCAGATCTGTCCGGCCTTTTCCCAGGCAAAGCCGCCGATCTCTACTGCCATCAAATAAAAGGCGTGGTTGACGATACCGGAGTTGATATGCACACCACCATTATCTTGACTGGTGTTGACGTAATCTTTCATATTCGCGGGCTGTGGATCTTTCCCAAGTACGGGATCATCGTAAGCAGTGCCGGGCGCTTTCATGGAACGGATGCCTACGCCATTGACATTGGAGGTGAACAGGCCTTCACCAATGATCCAATCGGCCTGATCCGCAGTTTGCCCGCGTTGATGTTGCTTGACCAGGGAACCGAAAATATCGGAAATGGCTTCGTTCAATGCGCCCGACTGGTTTGAGTAGGTGAGATTGGCCTCGTATTGTGTAACGCCGTGCGTCAGTTCGTGGCCGATCACGTCCAGTGAAATGGTGAAACGGTTGAACAAGCGTTGAGAGGCCGGTAGATTTTCATCGCCATCCCCATATACCATTTGCTCGCCATCCCAAAAGGCGTTGTCGTAGTTCTTATCATAGTGGACCGTGGAGATCAGTTCGAGTCCATGGTTATCAATCGAGTTTCGGCCATAGATTTCATCATACAGATCAAAAGTAGCGCCGGAACCATCATAGGCTTCGTTGACAGCCACATCGGTCACAGGGGCGTCGCCTTCGCTGCGCACCAGGCTGCCCGGTAAGGTTGTACCGGTATTGGCGGTGTAGACCGAGCGTTGCTTTACCGCTGCAACGGCTTCTGCGCTCGTGGAGGGGCTGCGGGTGATCCCCATCACCAGGCTTTGCCGCCTTTCGCGGATCGCATGCGATGAAGCCAGAGCCTGTGCAGCCAGATCGCTCTGTGCGTTCGAGCCGTTCTGCACGATCTGATCGAGCATATAAGGTGGAAGGATACAAAATATGGAATGACGGTGAGACACGGGAACTCCTTTTCGTTTTACGAATAAGCTTTCTATCTTTCGCCTGAGTATACGCCCATGAAAAATAATTTACAATCCCTAAACCTGGTGAGAATCCGAATCATTCGAAGCAAAGATAGAGTAGCCTTCCCGACCAGTGTTGATGACACAACGAGCAGGCCTTAGCCACGGAGACACAGAGTCACAAAGCTTCTTTTCTCTGTGTCTCCGTGGCTCTGTTACTAAAAACAATGGGCAATACGCAAGAGGAAGATTATCGATGATAGAATCAGGCAACTAAATCGAAGACGAAAATACCCATGCTCTCAGTTGAAATCAAGGACAATATCCAAACCTGAAGAAAAAGCGTTGAAACCGTAAAGCGTACATCTTTTGAAAAGCTTCGGGACATTTTGAGAAAAACTTCTCGATGTTTTAGAAAAACTTCCTGATGTTTTAGCCTGCATAAAGAACTTGCAATGGCAAGCAGTCCGTCTGGGGGAAATAGAAATGCAAAAAACCTGACAATTTGTTGTATACTTTTTGTATGGAGGATCCCAGGAGGGATTATCTACATCTGGTTGCCGATAAGGAACGCGAACCAGAGAAAGTGTGACTATGCCTCGCCGTCGCATTTCAGAAGCCGAAACCAGGAAAGAACTCATAGACCCGCAACTAGAAAAGGCAGGCTGGTATCTGCGTGACCATGCCAAAGTTAAGATCGAAATCCCCGCAGACGGCTACGACGCCGAGCCCTGAAAGTGGCCGACCTGTATGAGCCACCGCTGACCAATCTTGGCGCGGATGCGGTAGATAAGCGGTTTAGCGAAAATGAAGTCAACGAGATTATAGAATTTGCTAACAAGATAGTTATATAACAATGAAAAAAGCCTTACCTTTGGCTCTCATTCTATTCGGCGCAACGCTTGTGATTGCTTCCCTAGTTTTTTGGGTTGATACGATCACGGGGGCGGAGCCGGTTTCTTTTGGAGAGTCATTGCGCGATTGGTTAATTGCAATTGTTGGATTAGGTGCAAGTATCAAGGGCTGGATGGATTTGCTAAAAAAAGAAGGATCATCGGCACAATCTCAAAGTAATAAAAACGGGGGAATAATAATTAGTGGAAAAATCGAAAACATCGGCGATGATATTGTTGGCAGAGACAAAATTGTCCATACTTATGTTAGCGAAGATTTTCCATTTAACGTTGAGGGGCTACTAAATCCGTATCTTGGGCTCCGGCCGTTTACATATGAGGAGCGAGACCGTTACGCTGGTCGCGAAAAGCTTACAGAGGAAGCAGTCCAACTACTTGTGTCTCCGGGCGAGCAACGCAATTTGTTGTTTGTCACCGGCGCTAGTGGCAGCGGAAAATCTTCATTTGTGCAAGCAGGTTTATTGCCTGCAATTGCCGCACATTATAAGGAACTATCTTATGAAGTACATTTTGAAGTTTTCAGACCCTCCAGAAATCCGAAAACTCGCTATGAGGATGCCATTCGCCGAATGGGTCCGCGTGGAATTAAAGTAATTGTTATAGACCAATTTGAAGAAGTCTTTACGCAATCACTTCCTAGTGAGCGAGACGGCCTTTTCGATATTCTTAGAAAACTACCGCCATTTAACAAAAACCACCGTTACACCATTGCAACCTTGCGCTCCGATTATTTAGGAGAAATGTTCGATGTGCCTGAAATTTGGAACTTAGCCAAACAGGGTGTTGAACTTCACGAGATGAACATTCAAGAGTTAAAGAATTCAATTCAACGCCCGTTACAAGTTAAGTTCCCTGACAGGAATAAGCGCTTTGAGGCTGAATTAATTAATAAACTTGCAAAAGATGCTGCTGAAAGTGTTACCTACTTGCCTTTGTTGCAAGTAACACTCGAAGAGTTATGGAACAAGGGAAAATTAAACATAGGGTCATATAACGTATTAACTGACGCCATTAAGGACAGGGCAGATACTGTTTTAAATTACAGCGATTTCGATAGTGCTTCTCCAATATCAAAGCGAAATGATATTGAACGCGAAGAGATTCTTACAATACTACTAGATCTAGTAAATCCCTCATCGAACGATAACAGTAAGCATGACGTACGCATTAGTCGGAAATTAAGCGAGTTTAACGAAAAACAAATTACTCTATTACGCGAGTTAAGCAGAGCACGTCTTGTAAGCATTGAAGTTGAAGAAGGTATAGAAATTGTTAATCTAATTCATGAGACACTAATTCACAGTTGGGACATTTTGCAAAATGGCGTAAAAGAAAAACGCTTGCAACTCCAAAGACGCGCTCGCTTTGAAGAACAATTACGAGATTGGATCGCACACGATCGAGCAGATGGATTCTTGTTATCAGAAGGACAACTTACAGAAGCATTAGAACTCAAATATTTAAAAGACATTGCATTACAGACAGACAATGCTCAAGAATTTTTACAAAAAAGTGAAGAAAAAATAGAAACAGATGCACAATTGACTGCCAACTTGGAACGCCGCATTCTGGAGATGAATGCCCTGACGCGTGTGTCCCAGGGTGTCAATATCTCATTATCTTTCGACGATGTTATGGAATTGATCTTTGCTCAAACTGGACAGATCATCCCTGCCAGCGAGTTTCATATCACTTTGTATAGTGAGGCCGGGGATTATTATTACTATGCTTTTTGCGTAGAGAATCGCGAGCGGTTGGAAGAACGCGAAAGTATCCCGCAACCTCTAAACCTGGGACTTGGCCAGGAAGTGATCCGCAAAGGTCGCCCGATTTTGACTCAGGATTACCTGCACGAATGCCAGGCACGCAACGTGACACCTGCCTTTCAAGATGTGTTCGCCTGGATGGGAGTCCCACTCAATGCTGGCGCTGAAACTATCGGTTCCTTGGGAGTTGGCAGTCGGGATGCTAGCGTCACCTACTCGCGTGCGCAACTTGATTTGCTGCAGGCCATCGCTGACCAGACCGCTGGTGTCATCGTCAAAGCCCGCCTTCTACAAGAAACACAACAACGTGCTCACCAATTGTCTACGTTGAACGACCTGACCCGTCAGCTTACCTCTACGCTCGAACTGGAACCCTTGCTTCAAAATATTATGGAAAATGCGGTCAGCATCCTCAACTGTGAAGCCGGTAGCCTGTTCCTGGTTGATGAGCAGACGGATGATCTGGTTTTCAAAGTGACCGTTGGTCCATCTTCCGTGGCTGAGTTAATCGGTCAACGCGTTCCAGCAGGCAGTGGTATCGTCGGCCGCGCTGCACAGCAACGTGAGCCAGTGGTCGAAAACCGGACCCAGACATCACCTGCCCGTTTCCTCGCAGAGAACAACGAAACCAGCTTCACAAGTAAATCGTTACTGGCTGTGCCATTGTTGTTCAAAGACCGCGTCATCGGAGTGATCGAAGTAATCAATCGCAAAGATGGTCTGCCCTTTATAGAAGATGACCAAACCCTGCTGTCCGCTTTTGCCGGACAGGCAGCAGTTGGAATTGAGAACGCCCGTTTGTTTACGCTTACAGACCAGGAACTGGCTTCACGTGTGGAAGAGCTTTCGGTCATGCAGCGTATTGACCGCGAACTAAATGCCAGCCTTGAAATCGACCGTGCCATGCGCATCACATTGGAGTGGGCCATGCGCCAATCCAAGGCCGAAGCCGGGTTAATTGGCATGCTGGCAGACGAAAAGCTGCGTGTGATGGCTGAACAAGGGTATGGCGATTTGAACGGTCGCTTTGCAGATGGTATTTTGTCTCTGGATATGCCTGCTGTCAAATCGGCTGTGCAAATGGCTCAGCCACAGCAGGTTTCATTGCAGTCTGATGCTGAGGGTAGTATCCTGCCTGGGGCGCATACACAGATCGTTATTCCAATTCGACGCGAGGCGGATGTCATCGGGCTATTGCTGCTTGAAAGTGTTGGCAACTCGCAGCAGGATTTAGCCTTTCTCAACCGTCTCAGCGACCATGCTGCTATTGCCATTTCGAATGCTCAACTATATGAAGAATTTCGGATGGCTATGGATGCTAAAGGCGATGCAATCTCTTTCGTGGCACATGAACTCAAAAACCCACTGGTCTCCATCAAGGGGTACACTGAACTACTGGCTACAGGCGCGATTGGTGAGGTTAATGAAATGCAGACCAAATTCCTGCACACGATCCGCTTAAACGTAGAGCGCATGTCGACGCTTGTTTCGGACCTGAACGATGATTCCAAAATCGAAGCTGGCCGTCTCCGCATAGACTACAAGGCTGTGGACCTGTTTGAGGTGGTGGATGAGGTTATCCGGTCAACTCGTCTCCAATTTGAAGGTAAAAAACAGGAAATTCTTGTACAGATATCTGAAGCAATACCGGGGTTGTGGGCAGATCAAACCCGTGTAAGCCAGGTGTTGACCAATATCGTCAGCAATGCCCACAAATACACTCCCGAGGAGGGAAAGATCATTGTAGGTGCAGAGGTTACTGCAAATCAATGGGACCCCGAAGGCGCAGCGCAGGTTGTGCACATTTGGGTTAAAGACAATGGCATTGGTATCAGCGTGGAAGACCAGCAAAAGATATTTTCCAAGTTCTTCCGCTCGGATGACCAGAAAGCCCGTGAAGTTCCGGGTGCAGGCCTGAGTTTGAACATCGCTAAGAGTTTAGTGGAAATGCAAGGTGGCAAGATCTGGTTTGAGAGCGAATTTCGCAACGGGACTACCTTTCACTTTACCGTCCCAGTGGCAGAAGAATAAATCCCATACTAGGGATTGTTTCAAAGTTCGTTGGCAGAATCGTTTGGATAGATGTGTATACTAAGCCCAATCAAATTTTATTGCCCTTATCACTACTGAAAGATTATATCCAGATGCATCAAGAGCAAGGCGAAGCTTTAGATTGGATAAAGATTCTTGATCTTGGAGAACGCCCGCCAGTATCCTTAATCCAGGTAAGCGCCAACGAGAACAAAGCAAATGTTTTGGCTTTTGTGGAATGGGGATGGAAAGAAAAAGTAATCAAGATTGGAAAAATCAAGGTAGTCGAAGCTTTGAGAAATCAGGGTATTGGCAATATTATGATGAAAATGATATTTGCAATAGCGAACTACTATGGGGCTTCAAAAATTGTTGGAGTAATTGATGGCGAACCATTCCTGTGGGATTGGTATGGTAAGTTAGGTTTTATGATTTATGATGGCAACAAATTATTGATGAACTTGGAAGATTCTCAATGAACCTGGAGAATCATCTCGTCATCATCGAGCGTGGTATGAGCGTCTGCGGGCGCAAATGTCCGAGGCGGAGAGGCAGGGGGAGGGGTTGTTTGATTCATTGTTGAGTGAGAGTTTCGGAGGACAGAAGGACAATGATTATGAAAAGGATTTGGAAATTTACGATTGAAAATTTAGATACAATATTTGCAATTGCTGTAAGCCTGTTTGCTGCAATCTTTGGTATCTTCGGCGGAAATCAAATAGCGCTACTGGCAGGCATTGCTACAACTTTAGGCATATTGGCTTATGGAATAATTCGTGATCGTGCCGCTCGCGAAACATTGGGAGAGAATATTCAAAGGCTGGAAAATGCCGTTCATGCAATTAGCACTGATAAGGTTACCGCGAGTTCTTTCTTTGTCAACCGTGCAACAGCCCGATCGTTGCCTGATTTCTTGAAAAGTAGTAGTGAAAGTCTGGATATTATGGGGTCAACACTGATTAGTATCGGAGCAGTACATAGATGGAAACTCCGTGATATAAAAGAGAGAGGCGGGAAAGTTCGAGTTATTGTTGCCAATCCTGCAAACAAGAAATTACTTGAAATAATTACAATGCGGGTAAAGTCATTGCGTGATGCCGATGGAGCAAAAATTCATATTAACACTACCTTAGCTGATCTTTTACCATTAGTTGGTCGTTCAGAAAATGGTGGCGAGATAAGTATTCGAATTACAGACTTTGACCCAACCTTTAGTTATATAGGCGTTGATGTAAAGAAACCAACTGGCCAAATTCAAATTGAGTTCTTTCTTAATCAGGTTGGGGTTGATCGCAACCCAATATTCTATTTGGAATCCATAAATGATTTACACTGGTTTTCAGAATATAAAAATCAATTTGAAATCCTTTGGGAGTTAGGCAAGGATGCCAATGATTTGCGTATCAAATAGCCCGCAAGAAGAGTTTGCGGGCATGGTAGCGCGGGTCGAGTCCCTGCGGGGGCGGATGGGGGAGAGCGAGAGGCACCCCGGCAAAGAACGCCGGGGCAGGTGTCGAGGGGTTTTTTGAGTCCATGTTAGTGGATACATTTAGTTGATGGAAAATGTTGAGACTTAAGGAGTTGGCATGAAGGTATTTCTTCTAAATCAATACTTCATTCTATTTGTTGCTTATTTGATTTCTTTAGGTGCGGGCTGGTTCTTGGTCGATTGGTGGATGAAAGCTCTGAAAAATCATTCAGAGGTCTTGAAGAAGGATAAAGACCGAAAACCAGACAAGTATCTTGTGCAGATTCTGGGTCTACTTGAAAGGTTGATTTACACCACCTGTATAGTTTATGGTAAGCCAGAGGGGATAGCTGCATGGTTAGCAATTAAAGTGATAACGCGTTGGACGAATGAAAGGGAAAAAGAAGGCTGGGTAACCATTACAAAATCAAATCTCTATCTAATTGGGAACCTCTTAAATGTTCTTGTTGGGGTAGTTGTAGGATTAATCTATCTTACTGTCATAGCGCAATTAAAGTGAGTTGAATATGGAAAAATGGATCAACCAGGAAGAAATTCATAAGGGAAAAATCTTCTCCCTTTGGGGTGGGCAAGTCGCTCTAGATAATGGCGAAGTTGCCGTTCGGGAATATATCAGGCACGCAGGTGGTGTTGGTATTGTCCCTGTGGTGGATGGAAATGTCATCTTGATTCGACAATTCCGTATATCCATTGAACGCGAACTGATCGAGTTACCTGCCGGAAGGCTTGAGCCGGACGAAGAACCAATAAGTTGCGCAGCGCGTGAATTGGAGGAAGAAATCGGCTATCGGGCTGGGAAACTGATTCCCCTTGCTTCTTATTTTGCTTCTGTTGGGAATTCAAACGAAAGAATGTATTTATTCCTGGCGCTTGACCTTGAGAAAACAGAGAGTCGATTGGAAGCCGATGAGAGAATACGAGAAGTGCTGATGTCTCTTGAGACGGCCAAAGAAAAACTAACAAATCAGGAATTTGAAGATTTAAAGACAATAATTGGGTTACGAGAAGCCCTTGCTTATTTTGATAGGAAATGATGCAAGAAGAGTTTGCGTTCATAGTGGCGTGGACCTGTCCTGAGCGTAGTCGAAGGATCGAGTCGCTGCCCCTTTCGCTCCGCTGCGGAGATGATGCGAAATGCACATTGATTCTAAGACCTGAATGGCAGTGAACCCCTTGGATAGAGAGAATAACTTATGCAGCCAGAGATAAGCGAAACTCATAGTATTGTCGCGTTGGTGATGCGTGCTCTTCATCGGGCGCGAATTCCGATCCTGACAGTCGCTCTCACTTATATTGTTGCAGTCGGCGTCGGTATTATCATGGTACATGTCGGAAATGAAATGGCGATTGCCTATAGAGATCGCATTGTCTCGGGAGCACAATCCAGTGCGGCCATCACTGCGCTTAAAGGAAACAATCGATTCCAAGCAGCCCTCTTAGATTTTGGGGGTAACCTTTACGGAGCCATGGTCGATACGCTTGCAGGCTTGGGAGTGATTGTTTCCTATCCTGTCATAGCCTACCGTGGCTGGGTTGGGGGCATCGTCTCCATCGATAGTTCGCACGCTAGTCGATTGGCAGATTCAAAAGAAGCCATCTATTACTTGATTACACTGACGCTACAGTTAATCCCTTATACGTTGTCGGGTGGTGCAGGAGTCAATGTGGGCCTGGCGTATTTGAGACCGCGAACTTTTTATCAAGGTGAAAAATGGTTAGGGATTCCAAAAGAAGCCATTCGGGATATGCTTAGAATCTATCTGATTGTGATCCCGCTGTTTCTGATGGCTTCTTTATGGGAATTCTTTGAGCGATGAAAATCTATGATGAATTAGGCATTCGAGGGTGAACTATGATGACCGAGAGTTTTGAAAGGGGCCCTTAATGGTTGGAAAATACATGCCACTGGAAAGCTATTTCTCCGGTCTGCCAAAGTCAACTCGTGAGGTCACACTCAAGTTCGATCAAATTGAAAAAATCCTGGCTTTCAAGTTACCTGCGTCCGCGCATGAAGACCGGCGCTGGTGGGACCATGCAACAGAAGGCAACCACGTCAACAAGCGTGCATGGACGAACGCCGGCTGGAAAATCGATAATTTGGATGTCAAAGCCAATTGGGTGAAATTTGTCCGCGCGTAATAGGTATACAGGCGTGGCGGCGCGAATTGAGTTCGCTGCGGGAGCGGATGACTGAGGCGGAGAGGCAGATCGATGGGTTGTTTGAGAGTCTGCTGGCGGAGGCGTTCAAGAGCTAGCCCCCTCCCTTCCTACCACTCCGCTACGCTTCGGGCACACGTCCCCCGAATGCCGACCCCGTCAAAGATCGACGGGGCAGGCCTGCACGGCATTCGGGGGAGGAGAATACGAAGTATCCATGAAAACTGAGATTTCAAATCAATGTGCGATTATCTTTCCCCCATTTTCGTCCGCCTGTCCAGACACTCTTTGACGGGACGTCTTTTAGTTGGCGTTCGGGCGATAGGTCACGATCTCAACAATAGGGACGAAATTCCTATAGCAAAAGTATTAGCAGTTGTGTAGAATAATAGCATGAATGGCGGACAAGGGTACCTGCTCGTCGTAGAAGACGATCCTGACATCTTGACACTACTGGAGAAAACGCTAACCATCAGGGGCTATCGGGTAATTACGGCTTGCAATGGCGTTGAAGGGTTGGAAATGATTCGTAAGGAACGCCCAGCGCTGGTGATCGCCGACATCATGATGCCCAAGATGGACGGATTTAGCCTGGTTCACAGATTGCGGATAGATCCTGAAACTCGCACAATTCCAGTGATTTTTGTGACCGTCACATACATCGCGCGCGAAGATAGAGAATTTGCCTTGAACATCGGCGCGACACGATTTATCCAGAAGCCAATCGACTTCGAGCAGTTTCTGAAAACGATCGAGGAACTCTTAAAACAGAGCCAACCTGTTACGCTCGAAGCGCTGGATGAATTCGAGTTCTATGACGGATATCGCCAGCAACTCGAAGCAAAGCTGGAGCAAAAGACCTTACAAATCGCACACGACAGGCGTTTGTTAGAAACGACTTCTTCAAGGGCAGAAAAACAGTTTTTGCAAGCCTCCCTTGAGCCGGCTTACATTGAACAAGAAGAAATAAAATCCCTGCTCGCACAAATCCACAAACAACTAAAAAAACATATACAATCAGTCTAAAGATTGCTCTCTTACTTCAAAAAGCAAGATGACCAACCTTTTTGCCGAAATGCCCGCTCACTTTGGAAATCCGGGCTAATCTGGTATTCTTGATCGCGCTAATAATAGCGTTACGCTCAAAGGGCGTTCGTTTGGAGAGCCTGAAGGAAAAATCCTGTGGAAGAATATTCCAAAACTTATGAAATCAGATGGTCGGACCTGGACGCCAATGGGCATGTAAACTACGCGGTTTATATCGATGCCGCCGGCGATTTGCGTTACCATTTCTTTATCGAACATGGCTTCCCACCGGAGAAGTTCAGCGAATTGGGCATTGGGCCCGTCTACACCACGGTTCATGCCGAGTTCTTCAGGGAAGTGCGCATGGGCGAAACTGTGACCATCACTTACGCCCTATCCGGCCTTTCGCCATCAGGGGCGCGTTGGAAAGTTCATCACGATGTGCTCAAATCGAACGGGAAGAAGGCTGTCAAGGTTGAGATCGAAGGAACCATTCTGGACCTGAGCACTCGCAAGCCCGCCCTGCCCACCCCCGAACTATTGCAGACCTTCAACCTGATCCCACGCACATCAGGTTTTGAAATCCTGTCAGAGCTACGCAGGACGAAATAATCTCTCGGGGTTTCTGCGATACAATCCAGGTAAAGGAGTTTACCGGTATGAAGATCATTGACAATGTCTTCGTTGTTCCTGGCGTGGTAGCCAACATTTACATCCTGGCTGACGATGACGGATTGACCCTCATCGATGCAGGCCTGCCACGCAGCGAGAAGAAGATCCTGGCTTATGTTGCCAGCCTGGGAAAATCTGCAAGTGACGTCAAACGCATCCTCCTGACTCATTCCGACCTCGACCACGTGGGCGCGCTGGCTGCCCTGCAAAAAGCAAGCGGCGCGCGCACCTATGCCAGCCAGATCGAAGCCGATGCGATTGCGGCGGGTAAACCTTCGCGGCAAATCAATCCAAGCGGTTTTTCGCTGCGGCGTATCCTTTTCACCGTGATGGGTCCTTTTTTCAAAGCCACACCAGTCCAGGTGGACGAAATTCTGAGGGGAGATCAAATCCTGCCGGTGCTGGGTGGCCTGCGCGTGGTCGAAACGCCCGGGCATACGCCGGGACACATCTCTTTGTTTGCGCCCGCGCTGGGAGTGTTATTCTGCGGCGATTCGATGGTGACGGATGAAAACGGCATTCGAGGCTCGCGGCCTGGTGTGACCTGGGATGAGGCGCGGGCCAGAGAGTCGGTGCAGAAGCAGGCAGAACTCGGCGCGAGTATCGTCTGCTCGGGTCATGGACCGGTCGTGAAGGATGCAGCCGGTAAGTTCCCGCTTTAGCCAGAATGGGGACGTAAGAAGAGATTCAATTTAAGAGTACATGTAACCTCCAACAGGAGCATCCATGCAACATGACAGCAACGAAGCCAAGAAACCGGTAGGCTACCTGGATCTGGTCCGCACCAACCGCAATTTCCGTTTTTTGTGGACCGGACAGGTGATTAGCTTGTTGGGGGACTGGTTCGACCTGATCGCCTCAGCGGCGCTTATTTCGCAACTGACTCACTCCGGTCTGGCAGTCGGGAGCCTGTTCGTAGTCCGTATGCTGGCGCCTTTTCTGGTCAGTCCCCTGGCCGGGGTTCTGGCAGACCGCTACAACCGGAAAACGCTGTTGATTGTCGCCGATATTCTACGCGAAATCATCGTCCTGGGGTTTCTTTTGGTACGGACCCCAGGACAAGCCTGGTTACTGTATGTCATCACGGCCATTCAACTGGCCTTCAGCGGGGTTTTCTTCCCGGCGCGCAATGCCATCATCCCGGACATCGTCTCCCGTTCCGAATTGGGCGCGGCCAATGCCATCAGTACTACCACCTGGTCGGTGATGTTGTCGTTGGGCGCAGCCATCGGAGGGCTTGTCGCGGGCCGGTGGGGGAGCTACCCGGCTTTCGTGGTTGATTCGATCTCCTTTTTCTTTTCGGCATTTTTTATCTCTCACATCCAATATACCCACAAATTGGAAAAGCCAACCGAACCTATAGGAGCCAGAAAGCAAATTGGGACAGCCTTCCGCCAGTATGTGGATGGACTGAAGTACCTGAAAGACCACAAGGATATCTTTGCCATCACCTTGCATAAATCGGCGATTTCCCTGCTCGCCAATGGCGCATTTCAGGTGCTCCAGGTGACCTTGGCCCAACAGGTCTTTGTCATGGGTGAGAATGGCGGCACCAGTTTGGGTTTGTTCTACGCCTTCGCCGGAATCGGCACCGGTGTTGGGCCGATCCTGGCGCGTGTCTTTACCGGCGACCGTGACCGGCCCCTGCGCAATGCCCTGACTATATCCTACATCATCGGTGTGCTTGGACTGGCGCTGACTGCTCCACTGGCAAGTTTTGCGCTGGTGCTACTGGGCACCTTCATCCGTTCGCTGGGCGGCGGGATCAACTGGACCTTTTCTACCCAACTTCTGCTGGAGTGGGTCCCTGACAAGGTACGTGGCAGGGTCTTTTCCAGTGAATTTGCCATGTTTACCCTGGCCAATGCCATCAGTTCGGCCGCCGGTGGCTGGTTCCTGGACAACACCAATCTGGGGATTAGCGGGATTATCTGGTGGATGGCAGGCTTAACGATCATTCCCGGTATTCTTTGGTTTGCCTGGACAATGTTTGGAAAAACAGGTACCAACGCCTTGAACGAAGAAGAGGCCACCCCGATGGGCTGAAAAGCTGCTCAGGCTGACATTTCGCTAGGTAAGATGGCTATTTGCGAGAACGTTCTGGTTACTTGGCTGGGAGCATTCAAATGTTGTAGATTTGTACCAACCAACCCGCCCGGACGTAAACGTCTGGGCTATTTTACGAAGCCTGCTTCGCAGGCTAATCCCCGTAGGGGATAAGCCCCACAGGGGCTTCCTACTTTTAGCCGAGGGCTTCAGCCCCCGGCGATTGCGGAACGAGATTCTACAGAATCTGAATGCTCCCTACTTGGCTAATATTTGTCATCGGGGCTCACAAGCGTGCTACAATGAAATTGTAATTACCGCCGATCGCTCAGGAGTATATCCAATGAGTAAAGAAGACAATATCCGCGAGATTCTGAACGAAGCCGTACAGGAAATCGTGCAGGTACAAAACAATCCGCGTTCGTGGCTTTCGTGGATGGTCTACTTGCTGAAGCAATTCGAAGACGAAGCGACGAAGGAAGGTCACGCCAGCCGGGAGTCCTATTTGGAGATGCTCGCTGCCCTGCAGGACGCGCTCAGGAACCGGAAGAGTACAGGTGGCTGGAACTAGCAGCCATTTCCCCACCACCAATCAAAACAACAAGTTCTGGTTATGTCCATGCGAA
Organism: uncultured Chloroflexia bacterium; assembly: GCA_963785535.1. Lineage (GTDB taxonomy): Bacteria > Chloroflexota > Anaerolineae > Anaerolineales > Villigracilaceae > JAABUE01. Next base: position 78,146 of record CAWAVQ010000040.1, read on the forward strand.
ACCGTTACAGGGGAAACGACAAGGAGTAACCCATGGAAAATATTCCGTCTTATTGGACAACCTCGGTATGCTTATTTGGGGCCGTGGTCCTGTTGGTGACCGCCTTCCTGGCAGCCAGCATTCGCGTGGTCCGGGAGGATATGCGGCTGTCCGTCTATCGTCTTGGGCGGTACGTGGGAGACAAAGGGCCTGGCCTCGTGGTGCTCATCCCATTTGTAGATCGAGGCATTATCAAAAAATTAGGTGACATGGAAAAGACACCTAGCCGCAGGCTGGTGGGAGCCGTAGGCAAAACACAGACCACAATTTTTACAGATGGAAAAGTGCTACTTGCTGACGAGGAGTGGGACGCAATCAGCCAGATCCCGATTTCTGCGGGCCAACGTGTGCGCGTGGTCAGGACAATTCTCGAAGTTGAGGAAGAATAACAATATTCGTAAGATTCGTAAACAAGGATCTTAGTATGGAATATCGCATAGAGACTATTGAATTTGCCACAGTTGTCAGGCTGAAAGGTTCATTTGATCAATCAACTCGTGGGAGGATGGAAATAGAATTCTTGTCTCTCGTGAGCTATGGCAGCAATTTGATCTTCGATCTTTCAGAGGTGGATTTCATCTCCAGCACGGGCTTACACTTCTTACTCGATCTCTACCGCCAATGCGAGCAACGGGGGGCGAGGCTGGCTGTGACCGCACCCTCCGATCAAGTGCGCGACATCCTACAGATGACTGGCTTCACCACAGGTGATTTTCCTCTCTACGATACATTCGAAGAGGGCCTGTCAGCGCTGCGCACGAAGATTTCCTATGGAGGTGGCTCCCGAGGCATCGACGAAGAACCCCCAAGTGCCCCCGAATCTTCATACGGTATCCCAAAGATGGAAGAAAAGGAAGATGTCAACTTTTCGGCATTTTATCCCAGAGAGGTAACAGTCGAGAAATGGTATACCCTGCTGGTCTATACGTACGTGCCATCTGTGCTGGAGGCTGTCCGCCAGGATGCCCGCAAATTCGAGGATGAAATCGGGGAAATCCGTGAGACGAAACCAACGCCGAGCACCCAATTGGCGCGCGGCACGGGACTTACGATTGTTCCCGCTTGTGAAGGAGTCACGTTCAATCCGGAACGCGTTACCTTCCAGTGGCTGGAAGACCAGCACCGTGCGCAGTTCCGGTTGCGCGCTGAGGCTTCCATGGCGGATATGGCTGGGAACGCTCAGGTCACGATTTATGTGGGTCCCTTGATCGTGGGCACGCTAAAGATGGGGATGCTCTTCAACGAAACGGAAGCAACTTTGGGGCCGGCACGAAGCGAAGAGGTAAACGGTCGGATGTACCGTCAGGATGATATTTTCATCTCCTACAGTCATCGCGACACCGAGGTTGTCAAAACCTGTAAAATGGCATATGAGGCGCTAGGGCACAACGTTCTGATCGATTTTGAGACCCTGCGTTCCGGTCAAAAATGGAACGCTGAGTTGATGCACATGATCGAGCGGGCCAACATCTTTCAATTGTTCTGGTCCGAAAATTCCAGCAAATCTGAATACTGCCGTCAGGAGTGGCAGCACGCCCTGCAATTGAACCGGGAAGAAGGATTCATCCGTCCGGTGTATTGGAAGGAACCTATCCCCGAGCCACCTGCTGAATTGAGCGATATCCATTTCGATTTTGCGCCTTTTGCCGCCCAAGATCAAACCAGAGGATAGTAGCGTAAACGATGTCCCCAATCAAACCATATCCCGAATCTGTGAGTTCGCTCTTGACTCTTGGTGAAACTGATTGGCAAGAATGGGAAGATTACCGGGCCTTGGGCTTCTCCCACGAGCATATCCCTGATCTGATCCGGATGGCGACCGATCCATATTTGATCATAGAGGCAGAAGAGCCGCAATTCTGGGCTCCTATCCATGCCTGGCGAGCGCTGGCGCAGTTAGAAGCAAAACAAGCCATTGAACGCCTGGTTGGCAACTTCAACTTTTTCGAAGCAGCAGATAGTGATTGGCTAAACGACGACCTGCCACGCGCGCTGGTAAAGCTTGGCGCAGATTGCATCCCCGCCCTGGCTATGTATCTGATCGATACGAGACATGAACTCATATCACGCATGAGTGTAGGCGAAACACTCAAAGATATCGCCGTACAATTTCCAGACGTTCGTGAGCAGGTTAAAGGCATACTCCTGTCTGCGCTGGAATTATACGAAAAAAACGATGAAGAACTGAATGGGTCACTCCTAAGCGATTTGTTAGATCTAAAGGCAGTCGAGGCCATGCCCGTGATCCGGCGTGCATTTTCCGCAAATGCAATCGATATCACCATTGCTGGCGATCTGGAAGATGCTGAAATCGAGTTTGGTTTGCGCGAACAGCGTGAAACGCCTTCACGCATCAAGGAAGCGATCGACCTGAAGTACCCTTACTTGAAAGGGTTGCAAGGAAGAATCGAGCAGGAAGACCAAAGGGAAAAGCAACAAGCTAAGCAAGAAAAAGCCAAGAAAAAGAAGCAGAAGAAGTCTCGGAAACGCAACCGGCGGAAATGAATGAAGCTGGCACAGGCATTCCGGCTCCCTTCCTGCCCTATCGTTGCCTTTGTCGGCGCTGGGGGGAAAACCAGCGCGCTTTTTCAATTGGCCCGCGAGTTAGATCCCCCCGTCGTTGTTACGGCAACGACACATCTTGGCGTGTGGCAAATCCCCTTAGCAGACGAGCATATCATCGCGAAAACACCCGGCGATTTGCAGAATTTCTCGCCGCACGGAGTGACACTGGTCACTGGTGAGCTTGAGGGTGATAGAACCAGGGGCCTGGGGGCTGATACAATACAGTGGTTACACGAAGAGGCTGGAAAACATTCGGTTCCTTTGCTGATCGAAGCAGACGGTTCACGACAGAAGCCGCTCAAGGCCCCGGCTAAGCACGAGCCGCCTATTCCTGATTTCGTCCAGACTGTGGTAGTCGTAGCAGGTTTGAGCGGTTTGGGGAGGCCACTTGACGAAGACACAGTTTTCCGGCCTGAAGTCTTTGCGCGCTTGAGCGAGCTACGGCTTGGAGAAACAATTAGTCCCGCGGCGCTTATCCGCGTGCTGACCCACCCTGCAGGCGGGCTGAAGAATATCCCGCCTGCCGCACGCCGTATAGCATTGCTCAATCAGGCAGATAAGCCGGATTTGCAGGCGCAAGCAGACTCGCTTGCGAAGGCGCTACTACCAACTTATCATTCCGTTGTGATCGCCAGCTTGAGAGAAAAGAGTATCCACGCCGTGCGCGAACCCATCGCCGGGATCGTCCTGGCAGCGGGCGAGGCCCAGCGCTATGGAAAGCCAAAGCAACTCCTTGAGTGGCGCGGTGAACCCTTTGTTTGCGCAGTGGCAAAGACCGCGCTGGAGGCGGGATTGTCACCCGTCATTGTGGTGACCGGTGCTTATCATGAGCAAGTGGAAGCCGCTTTAAAAGATTTAACTGTGCAGGTTGTCTATAATGGGGAATGGAAGAGCGGGCAAGCTTCGTCGATAAGGGCGGCGATCACCACCCTCACCGGCCCCCTCCGTCACTCCGTGACACTCCCCATTTTCCTTCGGGAGATGGGGGAGAACTGGCGGAGCTATTTTCCTGCTCGTTGACCAACCGCAGGTTACGCCTACCATCCTGCACGCGCTTGTGGAAGAACACGCTACTACGCTCGCGCCTGTCATTGCGCCGATGGTGATCGACCGGCGTGCCAACCCGGTGTTGTTCGACCAAGTCACGTTTCCCGATTTGATGAAACTGGAAGGCGATGTGGGTGGACGCGGAATATTTTCCAAATACAAAGTGTCCTACCTGCCCTGGCACGATGATGCCCTGCTGCTGGATGTGGATACGCCAGAACACTACCAACGTTTGAAGGATTTATTGGAATGATCACCGTCCTGATCCTGGCTGCAGGCCAGTCAAAGCGTATGGGGCAACCCAAAATGCTATTACCTTGGGGCGAGACAACTGTTTTAGGGCAGGTCATCGCTACCTTCAAGGCCGCTGGTGTGGAGGATGTTTTGGCGGTTACCGGTGGAGCCAGGGAACAAGTCGAAGCCCTGGTAGGCGATTCGGCACGGACTGGTATTTAACCCAGACTATGCCGAGGGAGAGATGCTGAGTTCCGTCCAGGTGGGGTTGGCGGGATTAAAGCCAGAGGCCGAAGCTGTGTTGATCGGTCTGGGCGACCAGCCACAGGTCCAGGAAAGAAGCGTGCGGCTCGTCCTGGATGAGTACCATAAAAGTGGAGCATCCATCGTTGTCCCCAGCTTCCAGATGCGGCGTGGACATCCCTGGCTGGTGGCGCGCTTGCTCTGGGAGGAAATCCTGGGGATGCAATCACCCACATCCTTGCGTGACTTCCTGAACGGTCACCGGGCTGAAATCCGCTATGTTGAATTTGACAATAATAGCATCCTGCAAGACATGGACACGCCCGAAGATTACTTGAAATCCAAGCCCTGACATGCTATTGTAAATATGGGGAATAACCGGGTTTCGATTCCAAACTATGATAAACTCATGCCACTTTTGATTTGGGAGTGGTATGAAATGAAGTATCTGGTCATTGTCAATCCGACCTCGGGGCGCGGATACGCAGAGAAAGTTATTCCTGATATTGAGGCCGGGATGCGGGAACACGGGTTGGATTTTGACCTGGTACGCACAGAACGTCCCTGGCACGCCGCCGAAATTGCCGAGCAAGCTGTCAAAGATGGCTACCATGTGATCGTCACAGCCAGTGGCGATGGCACCGCCAACGAGGCCATCAACGGCCTGATGCGCGCCCGCGCTGCGGGGTTCAACAACACCGCCTTCTCGATTTTGCCCGTCGGCACCGGCAATGACATGGCCTATGGCTTCGGGATGCGCGGTACGCTCACAGAAAACATTGGGACGCTGGCCAAGAATTGCCGCAAGAGAATTGACATTGGCTTTGTCAAAGGCGGCGATTACCCTGATGGCCGTTATTTTGCCAATGGGGTGGGCATCGGTTTCGACGCGGCCGTCGGTTTTGTGGCCGTAAAAATCCGTTGGGCGCGCGGTTTACTGGCCTATCTGATCGCTGTCATCCAAACTATTTTTATCTATTACAAATCCCCTACCGTTGAGATCACATACAACGATGTTTCCTATACGCAGTCTTCCCTGATGATTTCCATCATGAACGGTCAGCGCATGGGTGGCGGTTTTTACATGGCGCCTCAGGGAGACACCAGTGACGGTCACTTCGATCTGTGCATCGCTTCCGAAGTCAGCCGTTTGCGCATCTTCGGCTTGATCCCTTACTTTCTCAAGGGTACCCAAGCCAGCCAACCTGAAATTACCAATGGGCGCACGGACAGGATCGTTGTCAGGGCAGTTAAAGGCAGTCTGCCTGCCCATTGTGACGGGGAAACCCTGTGCGAAAACGGACAGGAACTCAGTGCAGAGATCATTCCGGCAGCTATCGAGATCATCACAACCGAAAATCCCGTGTGAAGACAATCGTAAGTATATATCCGGCTAGCGGGTGTGGACACACCGGCAAGCTGGTTCCAATCACAGAGTGGATTTCGCGCGCCTCCAGCCTGGACCTCGACTTGCTTCAATCCGAATGAGGCTGAGTTGTCACCACATTAACAAGAAATTATTAGTAGAATCCTATGCAGTTCGCGAAAAGATACCGAAAATAAGGGTGGCGTTTCTATAACTTCTGCGACTTCCATCATAGCCTGCGCTTGAAACTCCTGGTCGGTTCGCATGGCTATCGCTGGGTGCAGCGCACGCCTGCCATCGCTGCGCAACTCACCGATCACCGTTGGACACCTGCCGAATTGCTCGCTTTCAGGGTGCCTCCACCTCGCTGGAAACTGCCTGCTCTGCACGGTAGACCTTCTAAAGCCTTGCTTCAACTCACTCAACAATGGGCCGCTTGACCACGATTAGATGTCGTGCTATGCTGCGCACGCCACCCTTATTTTCGGGCCCCTCCTATTCAACTGCACAATTTCTAATTAGTTCTAACGAGGAGCAATGAGACCCATCTTTTGGTTTGTAAACACCGTTGTCAAAGTAGGCACCAGTCTCTTGTGCCGCATCGATGCACCAGATTTGCGCAAGGTGCCCAAACATGGTCCGTTGATCGTGTATTCCAACCACTCGGGAGAAATTGAAATCCCTTTGTTGTATTCGCATCTACAACCGCGCCCCTTGACCGGGATCGTCAAGGTTGAGACCTGGGAGGGCTGGTTCCTGCGCTGGATTTTCAATTTATGGGGCGCTGTCCCCATTCATCGCGGGGAAGCGGATATCGAAGCAATGCGTAAATCGCTGGAGGCTTTGGAAAGGGGGGATATCCTGGCCATCGCACCGGAAGGCACACGCAGCAGAACCGGAAAACTGCTCCAGGCGCATCCTGGTGTCATCACATTAGCTTTGCGCAACGGAACACCGTTATTACCAGTTGCCCACTGGGGCGGGGAAAACTTTTCATCTAATTTGAAACGCCTGAAACGGACAGATTTTCACATCCGCGTGGGTGAACCGTTCAAACTCGACTCCGGAAAAGACCGGGTTACACACGAGGTTCGCCAGCAAATGGTAGATGAGATGATGTATCGCCTGGCAGCATTGCTACCAGAATACTACCGTGGCGCGTACGCCGATTCGGAAAACGCAACAGAGAAGTATCTTTCCAACCTGGCAGGGTGACCATTTTCCTAAGTGAACCTTACATTTCTGAAAGCCAATTTTCTCCCTTAGCGTATCTTATGCGGTATGATTACGTCATGATAGATACAGAAAGGAGCGATACATGACGCGTACAAAAACCATTTACAGTATCTTGTTAGCGGCTGTTCTCCTTGCCACACAGATCATCGCAGTGAGTGCAGCACCAGCGAAACAGGATACAACTCCCATTACGGGAACGGTTCAAAGCATCACGTTAGAAACAGATGCTACTTCTGGGGTCACAACTGTGGTTGTGACGTTGGATGACGGAACGGGAACTCTCCAAACGGTCAGATTAAGTCTCGAATATGCGACCAGCCTGGGTCTTGTTACAACTGAAGGGGCAGAAAACCCAGATGCCGTTGGAACATCCACATCGATCGATCCGACCATGGTAATTCCGGATGCATCGCAAGAAACAACAACAGAAGAAGCGCAGCACCCGGTTGGCTCAGCGCTATCCGATTTCTTCTCGGAACTGCTGGGCGTAGACTATCAAACTATCATGGATTATCATGATGATGGCGTTGGTTTTGGCGTGATCGCGCAGGCTCTGTGGATGACAAACGCGCTTGGAGGCGATTCTGAGACCTTCACCGCCATCCTGGAAGCCAAACAAAGCAAGGATTACAGCGCCATTACGTTACCAGACGGCAGCACACCCAAAAACTGGGGACAATTCCGTAAAGCCGTCATGAGTGACCGTGACAAATCCAAGGAAAACCTGGGCGCAATTATGTCCGGGCGCGCCGATAATGGCCAGAGCGAAGAAACGCAACTCACTACTCAGGATAGTAGCAACGTTCCCAGACAAGAGAATAGCAATAACGGCGTTGGGCCTAATAAAGATAAGAGCAACAACGGTAAGGGCTCCAACAAAGACAAGAGCAACAACGGGAACGGCAAAGGCAAAGGTAAAAACAAGTAAAATATCAAAAGAGACCGGCGGCAATGGCCGCCGGTTCTTTTTTGTCTTGGGGGTTACGCACTCCCATTCAAATGATCAATGTAAAAATAAACGTTCGGCAATTCGAAACACGCACTTTTCTCATGTCATTCTGAGGAGCAAAGCGACGAAATTTCCAATTACAGGGCAATTCTCCCAAAAGCTGATCGCTCCCTACGGTCACTCCCCGGGCAATGACATCTAGTACGTGGTGGTTGGTTTGCAACTCAATTTTGAAAATACGAGTAATTACCGAACGTTTCGTTAAAACTTATAGAAATACAGGTTGGTCTGCCAGAGTTTGAATCCCAGCCTTTGGTACAGACGGTTGGCCGCTTCTCGCCTCGGGTTGGAGCTCAATGCTATACCATCCGCACCGGCCTCGCGCGCCATACGCAAAGCATGCGCATAAGCTCCTTGCCGAAGCCTTTTCCACGCATGGCTTCATCCACAACCACATCCTCAACATGCGCGCGGATACCAGTCGGCACACGGTAAACAATCAAAGTCAAAATACCCACGATAGGAGAGCTTCCGTCAGGATAACGAGCGACCAGCAAGATCGAAGAAGTCGAAAAAACCAGCGCTTCCATTTCCTTGCGCGAAGGCGCAGGAAAAGAAGGTTTTAGCTGAGGAAGCAAGCGCTCAAAAGCACCTACCAACTCATCTGTAACGGCTGTCACCCTGGCAATAAACATCTCTTCTTAGTCTTTGGTAGTCTCCCTATATAGTGTTGTTGGCGAAATGGAAGCACTTATCGAACCCGCCAAGAAATACCCTTGGCGATTTTGAAAAAGCCTTGGCGACCTTCGCGAACTTGGCGGTTCAAAAAACAACACCCAATAGGGAGGCCATCTAGTTTTTGACCACAATCCCAAAGGTCGCTTTTTCACCATCGAATTCATCTTCGGATTGTGACGCATCAGACGGCGGGACTTCGAATTTAAGCGCGACGGCTAGCGTTTCACCGGTGATGTACTCTTGGTGCGTCTCTACCGCGGACCTCAAGCCGGCTGAGGCCTCAAGGTACAACTCAATCCGATCAGCCACATCCAGTTCCGCGCTCTTGCGCAAGTCCTGTACCCGGCGGACAAATTCGCGCGCCAGGCCTTCCGCCACTAACTCAGGCGTCAGGTCGGTGACCAGGGCCGCCACGTAGGCGCCATCTTCGGCCACGGAAAAACCTTCCCTGGCCTGCGCTTTGACTTCGACCTCATCCGGCAAGACTTCATATTCCTGCCCATCCGCCTTGACGTGGATCGACTGCCCTGCCAGCAAAGCGTGCGCCACTTCTTCAGAGTTCATCTCAAGCATGGCTTTGCGAATGGCCGGGAACTTGTTGCCGTATTTTTGTCCTAACTGTTTGGGCAAGGGTTTGATTTCGTGAGAAACGGCCTCTTCGCTGGCATTCAGCAGGCGCACGGTTTTGACGTTCAACTCGTCCTCGATCAAATCCGCGAAAGTTGTAACCGCTTTGCCTTCCACGGCGTTACCGACCGAGAAGGCCGCTTCGGCCAACGGCTGGCGGACTTTGCGCCCCGCCTTCTGGCGCGCGGAATGCCCGAGCGAAACCAGCTTGGTGACCGTAGCCATGTCGCGGTTCAGGTCGTCATCGATGAAAGCCTCGTCGTAAGTCGGCCACTCCGCCAATGAGACCGACTCCGGCGCGAATTGGTCCACAGAACGGATCAGGTTCTGGTAGAGCTCTTCAGCCAGGAACGGCATGGCCGGGGAAAGCATCTTGGCAATCGTCACCAGAGCGGTGTAGAGCGTCTGGTAGGCAGACTGTTTGTCCGAGTCCGATTCGGATCCTTCGCCTTTGCTCTGGGCAGGTTTCCAGAAACGACGGCGGGAACGGCGCAGGTACCAGGTCGATAGCTTCTCCACAAAGGCCGCAATGGGACGGGTCGCGTTGGGAGCATCATAGGTCTCGTAAGCGTTCGTCACCTCCCGGACGAGCGCGTTCAACTCCGAAAGCAACCAACGGTCGAGCTGGTTCTCGCTCCAGGCGCGTGTGACCAGAGTGGGTTTGTCCAGGTTGGCGTAGGTCACAAAGAATGAGTAGACGTTCCACAACCTCAGCGTAAAATCGCGCACGACCTCACTAACCAACTCGTTAGAAAAGCGACGTTCTTGTCCGGGCGGGCTGGCCGTATAGAGATACCAGCGGAAAGCGTCCGCGCCCTGCGTATCGAGCACTTCCCACGGATCGGCGATGTTGCCCAGGCTTTTAGACATCTTGCGCCCCTCGCCATCCAGAATCAGGCCCAGACAGATCACATTCTTGAAACAAACCGCGTCGTTGAGCAAGGTGCTGATGGCATGCAACGAGTAGAACCAGCCGCGCGTTTGATCGACAGCTTCGCAGATGTAATCGGCCGGGAACTGTTCCTGGAACTTATCGTGGTTCTCGAATGGGTAGTGCCATTGCGCGTACGGCATAGAGCCAGAATCGAACCAGACATCGATCAAGTCCGGGACACGTCCCATGGTGCCAGCCTCACATTGGGTGCATTTCCAGGTGATTTCGTCCACGAAGGGGCGGTGCAGGTCAAGGCCTCGCCCGGCGAAGTCCCCGGAGGGGGAGTTCATCGAAGGGTCGCTCAGGTCACGGCCTGTTTTTTCGGATAGGGTTTTGACCGAACCGATGGCTTCGATGTGCTGACAGCTATCGCATTCCCAGAGCGGTAAGGGTGTGCCCCAGTAACGCTCACGGGACAGGGCCCAGTCGACGTTGTTTTCCAACCAATTGCCGAAACGACCATCTCTGATGTGCTCAGGCACCCAGTTGATGGTGCGGTTCAGTTCAACCAGGCGCTCCTTGAATTGACTGGTGCGGATATACCAGGCTTCGCGCGCATAGTACAGCAAGGGGGTATGGCAGCGCCAGCAAAAGGGATAGGTATGGGTATACAGTTCGGTCCGAAATAGTAGCCCGCGCGCGCGCAAGTCTTCGGTGATGAGCGGATCGGCATCCTTGACCCACATGCCACGCCAGGGCGTGATTTCGGGGGCGAAAGCGCCATCCGGCTGGACGGTCATCAGCACCGGCAGGTCATATTGCGCCGACATCTGCATGTCATCCGCGCCAAAGGCGGGCGCGATGTGCACCAGGCCGGAACCGTCTTCCGTGGTCACAAAATCTGCCAGCACCACAAAGTAGGCCGGTTTTTCCGGTGGCATAAAGGTAAAGAGCGGTTTGTATTTCTCGCCACTGAGTTTTTTACCCTTGAAGGTATTCAGAAGCCTGACTTCTTCGTCCCCGAAAACTTTCTCGACCAGGTCTTTGGCCAGGATCAGTTTTTCCGTCCTGGGCTGGGCCTGGGGCGGATTGGCAATCCGCTCTACATCGCCATCTTCCATGGTGCGTTCGACAGTCACGTATTCAACGTCGGGATTCGCGGCCACGGCCACGTTGCCGGGCAACGTCCAGGGCGTGGTCGTCCAGACCAGCAGCGAGGTATCCGGTTTATCGACCAGCGGCAGGCGGACAAAGATCGAGGGGTCGGATACCTCTTCGTAGCCGAGGGCAACTTCATGGTCGGAGAGAGGCGTGCCGCAACGCGGGCAGTACGGTACGACTTTGTAGCCCTTGTAAAGCAAGTCCCTATCGTAAAAGTTTTTGAGAATGTTCCAAACCGATTCGATGTAATCGTTGGTGAAGGTGACATAGGCCGTTTCCAGATCGACCCAAAAAGCGATGCGGTCCGTCAGCCGTTCCCAATCCTGGATGTAATCGAAGGCGGATTTGCGACATTCCTCGTTGAATTTGGCAATGCCATAGGCCTCGATATCCTGTTTATGCTTGAAGCCATGCCGCTTTTCGACCTCGATCTCGACCGGCAAGCCGTGCGTGTCCCAGCCGCCGCGCCGGGAAACATGATAGCCACGCATGATCTTGTAGCGCGGGAACATATCCTTGAAAGCGCGCGCTAACACGTGATGCACACCCGGCCTGCCGTTGGCGGTCGGCGGACCTTCATAAAACACATACTCCGGCCCACCTTCACGCTGTTTGACGGTTTTCTTGAAGATGTCATTCTGTTTCCAGAATTTCAAAACATCTTCTTCCATCGAGATGACATCAAGTTTGGGAGATACTGGTTTGAACATAGTAGTTTCCTAAGAATGTCACTGCGAGGAACGAAGCAGTCTCCTCGCTAAAATTGGGGGGGTGCTCCGCCAAAGTGTGGCTCGCAACCGCACCCACATTCGGCGGGGCAATGACAGATAATAACAAAAACGCTCATCCCAACAGGGACGAGCGCGAGGTCCGCGGTAGCACCCCGCTGACAACAAGGGCGAGCTTACTCGTTCCCGTCATCGCCTTTAGATTTCGCCGTATTATACACGATACGCACTTTCCCCAAAAACCGGACGGAGTCCAAAGTCTCCGACTTTGGCGCAAAATCTTCCCCGGCGGCCGGGCCGGGGAAGATTTTGCACTCCAACCATCAGAATTGCTAAGCTGCCTCGAGCGTGAAAACGGTGATCTCCGGCCGGCAATTGAAGCGGACATAAGGTGCCGTCATGCCTACACCCCGGTTTGTGTATTGGTACATATCCATCACCTGATACAGCCCGGATGGATATTTATGCCCTAAATAAGGCAGAACCGGCGGCCCGATCAGAGGCAAAACCACCTGTCCGCCATGAGAATGCCCGGAAAGCTGCAAGTCAAAACGACCCGTTCTGGCGCTCACATCGGCGTAATCGGGTTCGTGCGCCAACAAGATGGCACAACCCTGCTCAGGGAGTTGGGATAGCACCAGATCCAGGCGCGCGTGGCGTTTCAGAACATCATCCACGCCGGCAAAATGAAGTTTATCGTCGCCACGCTCGAAGGTGTGGACGGAATTATTCAAACTATCGATACCAGCCTGATTTAGCATATCCACCACCGCAGTGCGATCAAAGCGATAGTCATGATTGCCCAACGTGCCCAAAGTAAGCACGCTTTCTGAGAGCGTTTTTAAGGCGACAGTCATTTCATCCAACTTTTCCATAACCATCTGGTGCAGCCGTTCTTCACCCATCACAAAATCACCGGTAATGGTCACCAGGTCCGGGGATTGGTCCATCACCATCTGGAGGATATCAACCAGGCGCTCGCTGGTCATCCAGCCGCCGAAGTGTAAATCGCTGATCTGCACCATCCGAAACCCCGAAAACGACCTGGCCAGACGCGGCAAAGTCAATGTTACTTCGCTTATCTCCACCTGAGATGGTTCATACTCTCGCATATAATAGGTACCACCCATCGCGAACAGAGTTGCTTCCAGGCCCATGATTTTGAGCAAACGCAAAAAATCCCGGCGGGAAAAAGCTGGTTTTGATTTAGAATGTAGGGGTTCTTGGTTCATAATAGGATGTATCGATAATAAACAGAAGGTTTAACCGCCAAGGAGCATTCAAGTATTGTAGATTCTTGCAGACAATTGAATCCAGGGAAACCACCAAGTCACCCCGGCCCGACCGGCAATGCCGGGGCGGGCAAAGACTCCAAAACACAAAGAAAAATTCGTGGCTTTGTGCCTTTGAGACTTTGTGGTTTTGTTCAACGTAGTAATGAATAATCTTCCAAAGGACCGCCCAATGCAGCCACTTTCTTTTCAAAACGTTCAGATTATATCGTATTCAGACCAAAGCACTCCCGTTTCAGGCGGATATATCCTGACCGGCACGAACGTATCCCTGGAATTCGAAGGAGAAATAAAAGGATATTACCGGCATGGCTGGCAATCATGGAGTTCTGACAACCTGGCAAGCTCCAAACTTCCGTCTGCCCGTTCAAAAACCTGCTATCCTGCACCCCATGCAAACCGACCCGTTGTACGTCAATCACCCCGCTCCGAACGGCTCCTGGCTGGGCGCGCTGGAGTTCGAGGACGGCAAGATCCTGTTGCTGGGTGCGCTGGGGCTGGAGGCGCACGTCGCTTTGCACGACAGGCAGTTACACGGTTGGTACGAAGTACCCCGTATGGGGCATGAAATACCCCGTATGGGGCACGAGTCAGGCTCCGGGGATTGGTTCGTCGGCTATGGGGATGAAGAGACCGTCTTTGGGCGCTACGCCGAGCTGCTGGGCGAACGGCTCGGGATGGCCTCGGGGCCGCGTGCCCCGCATGCGGTAAAGCCCACGCCGCGTGTGTGGTGCTCGTGGTACAGCCTGTACACCGCCATCGACGAGGCTTTGCTCAAGCGTGTTTTCGACGAACTGGCTGACCTGCCTTTCGACGTGTTCCAGGTGGATGACGGCTGGCAGATGGGCATCGGAGACTGGGAGCCGAATGACAAGTTCCCGTCCGGTATGGAGACGCTGGCCGCCAAAATCCGCGCTTCTGGCCGCACCCCGGGCCTGTGGCTGGCGCCCCTGATAGTAGTCCCATCTTCGGCTTTGTACCGCCAACACCAGGACTGGCTGTTGCGCGACGCGGACGGGAAACTGGTCTCGGCCGGTTTCAACTGGGGCCAGCCGCTCTACGCGCTGGATACCACCCACCCCGCAGTCTTGGATTGGCTGGCCGCATTAATGAAACGCGTGCGCGCCTGGGGCTTCGACTACCTGAAATTGGACTTCCTGTATGCGGGTGCGCTGCCCGGGAAACGCCACGCTGACGTGCCGCGCGAGGCCGCCTACCGCCAGGGACTGGGTATCCTGCGCGAAGCCATGGGCACAGAGGCTTACTTCCTGGCCTGTGGGGCTCCGATCATCCCCTCGCTGGGTTTATGCGATGCCCTGCGCATCGGGCCGGATGTGGCCGGGAATTGGGAGAACTATCGCGACGCGACCCTGCTCTACAACCTGACCACACCGGGGGTCAAGAACGCCATCCGCACCACGGTCAATCGCTTGTGGCTGAGCCCCCTGGTCGCCACCGATCCGGACGTGGCCTATTTCCGCTCGCAATACACTTCGATGACGGATGCACAAAAAGGCTTGTTACAAGACCTGTGCCAGGTCTGCAATTACAAAGCCACTTCCATCCTGCCGCAATGGTTGAGCGCGGATGGGCGCGCAGAAGTACGCGCTTTCCTGGAAAGTAACCCGGAAATCAAACGTAGCGGTCGTTACCGCTTTACGCTGGATGGCCGCACCGTGGATTTCAGCCAGGCCATGCCACTGCCCGCCCATCCCCGCGGCCTGGATGCGCTGGGAAACAGCTTTATGGGTTGGCTGGCGAATCGTAGTTGGGCGCTGAAGTTGTTATTTTGGCTGGGGAAGAGAGAATTGCAAAAGGTCAAGGAAAGCCTCTAACTTTGTTCTTTGGCAAGTTACTGGTTGGCAACCTTTTCAATTCACACTCCCCGCATTTGTGGCCATGAAGGGTGTACATCCTTTCTACAACTGCATAATGCCCAGTATAAAATTATGCTTCTTTGAGTGCACGTTCGAGTAAGTCTTCCACATTCAATCCTTTTGCCATTTGGCGTAAATAATCGAGATCGAGTGAACCTTCCTGGACCTTAAGCACACCCAGCACATCACGCCATTGACGTTCGGATACTTCGCCTCCCATGCGATACCATTCTAATTTTGCGAGCAGCACATCCTCAGCAGTGGACACCATTGCTCGTATTTCAGGCTCCACTGAGAGCGTTTCTTTATAAGCCCGGGAAAACTGCCTTTTTACGAAGGCGCGTTCACGCGGAATAAAAACATCCACCTTGAACATGCTCTCGCGGTGGATAATGTTGAAACTGGATTTGTGAGCGATGGCCTCGGCGATCATTTCTTTGTCCACATAGAATTCATCTTGCAAAGCATTGACAAATGGCTGGAGGTGCTCAGAGCGCAATTCTGCTATGATGTCCGAATCCTGTGTTGTGCGTACCATGCCATACAGTGTGCTGGCCAGCGAGCCACCGATGAAGTAGGGTACCGCTAGCTTTTCCAGCACGAAAGTTACTTTTGCTGTGACAACAATTGGTTCAAGCAGCATGTTCAAGTTCCCCATAGACTTTATCAGCCAACTCCTCACCCAATAACAGCCCTGCCAGTCTACGGCGCAGTTCGCTCTCGCTAGCTCCGGGGTATTGTTTTCGCAAGCCACACAGTGCCAGCGTTCTAACCGATGCGTTCAAACCAGCTAACATTTCCATTTTGCGAACAAGGGATACTTCGCGCAACAAGCGGATTTGCAGGGCTTCCATTTTCGGATGGGTGTCGGAATAATACGATGTCATGCCGTTCTGAGTATATCACCCTACGCCCGGTTGCCGAGTGTCTTCGGCAATGTCATGCAACATCCAACTGGGACCGGATGTAGCCGGTCAGATGTGGCCTACTTCCGCTCGCAATACACTTCGATGACGGACGCACAAAAAGGCTTGTTACAAGACCTGTGCCAGGTCTGCAACTACAAAGCCAGCTCCATCCTGCCGCAATGGCTGAGTGCGGACGGACGCAAAGAAGTACGCGCCTTCCTGGAAAGCAGCCCGGAAATCAAACGCAGCGGTCGTTACAGCTTTACGCTGGATGGCCGCCCGGTAGATTTCAGCCAGGCCATGCCACTGCCCGCCCACCCACGCGGCCTGGAGGCGCTGGGAAACGGCTTTATGGGTTGGCTGGCCAATCGTAGTTGGGCGCTAAAGCTGTTGTTCTGGTTGGGGAAAGAGAATTGCAAAAGGTCAAGGAAAGCCTATAAATCATCAGCTGATCATTCATAGCGCTTTATCCAAATAATCCCAGGTTTCAAAGCCCGCATCAAGGTTTCTGTGGAGCAATCGCCGGGGACTGGCTAAAAGTAGGAAGCCACCTGCGGGGCTTCGTAAAAATAGCCCAGACGTTTACGTCCGGGCGGGTTGATCGGTGCAAATCTACAACATTTGAATGCTCCTCCACGCTGTAAGCAAGGACCACCGCTTGCGAAGAGGTATAATAGCCGCTACACACCAACGGTGATCGTCTCCGACGAAAAACGCCGCAATCCCAATTGGCCTACCCAAAAATCCACTATAACAAGACCTTATTGGTATGCAACGTGCTGTGGTGCCGTGAGCGCTGCGATAGAAGCCACTCACATCTATCAAAACAGGCTCAGAAGCATCGACCAAAATATGAGCACCCGGCTCTGGTTCTTGGAAAGAGTCTGTATCGGTCAACCTTTAGAAAGGAAGGTAATCATGACAAGAATTGCCATCAACGGTTTGGGACGAATTGGCCGCGCCGCATTAAAAATCATTTTAGACACACCCAGCCTGGAGTTGGTTGCAGT
This sequence comes from uncultured Chloroflexia bacterium, assembly GCA_963785535.1. Taxonomy (GTDB): domain Bacteria; phylum Chloroflexota; class Anaerolineae; order Anaerolineales; family Villigracilaceae; genus JAABUE01. The sequence goes on from CAWAVQ010000040.1 coordinate 95,040, forward strand.
CAATGATATTGTTCCCATCGAAAATATCGTTTACTTGCTCAAGTACGATACCGTATATGGGAGATATGAAAAGACGGTTGAACATACTGGCGAAGACCTGATCGTCGCTGGTAAAGCCTGCCACTACTATCATGAGAAGGATCCGGCTCACCTGCCCTGGTCCAGCCTTAACGTGGATATTGTGCTGGAATGTACAGGTGTGTTTACAAAACGAGAGGATCTCGAGAAACATATTCAAGCTGGGGCCAAATACGTTATTCTGTCTGCGCCTGCGAAAAGCGATGATATTGTTACTGTAGTGCATGGGGTGAACAGGGTGGACGGGAACACGCATATCATCGCCTGCGCAAGTTGCACCACGAACTGCATTACTCCAGTCGTTGAGATTATTGGTCGCAGGATCGGAATCAAAAAGGCCATCATGACAACCGTGCATGCCTATACAGCTTCTCAGGCCATCGTAGATGGACCGAGCAAACGACTCGAGAGAGGGCGTGCCGGCGCCGCTAATTTTGTGCCTACTTCCACAGGCGCCGCCTTGGCCACAACCAGGGCTCTCCCCCAATTTAAAGGTTTATTCGATGGGATCGCGGTACGAGGTCCAGTGACGGTGGGTTCCGTGGCGGATATCGTTCTGTTGGCGGAACGGAAGACCTCCGTCGAAGAGATCAACCAGATTTTTGTAGAAGAAGCCGCCACTGACCGCTATCGCGACATCATTGGCATCACCGAAGATCCTATTGTGTCCTCGGATATCGTCAAAGATACGCGGGCTTCGATCATTGATTTAGGCATGACCCGGGTGGTAGACGGCGATCTGGTCAAGGTCCTAAGCTGGTACGACAATGAATGGGGCTTTACCAATCAGATGGTCAAGGAAGCCCAGGAGATTGCACAGGCAAGCAAGGTCGCGAACTAGATGGATGATGAAATGTCAAATCCCGTGTTCACTTCACCGTTACTGTAATCGTGAACGCGTTTGGCAAACCGCCCGTGTGCGGAATCGTGATGCTGGCCTGGCCAGAAGAGACCGCTTCGAACCGATAGAGTTGCCTTGGCCCACCCGGGTTGGGTGTGCCGGCTGACGACTCCTCCAGAAACTTCACTGACCCTGACGATACGCTCGGGTCCCCGTACTGGCCAGGCCCGACGGTTTGGAGGGTCACTTCGATCTTTTCACCAACCGTTGCAACCACGCTCTGACCTGTGTTCTCATTGTTCACGCTGATGATCTTGCCCCTTGAAGGGCCGCAGCCAACGGTTAACAACAGGACCATCCATACCAATAAACAAGCGCGGCGCAGGGAAGCTTTGCCGCGCTCCCGGCGTAGTGACAACTGTGCGATTCTTTTATGAACCTGCATACAAACTCCTTTCGATCCGCCTATCGGCGAAGGGTAGTGGTAGCGGGTGGGCCACCACTACCCTTCCAAAACAGATAAAACTTCGGGTGTTTTCCAAAGCCCAGAAGCAGGAGAATCCCCACTATCCACTTCATATATAATACCCACGGGTGAAAATTGCGCATTCCTTCTCGTGAAAAAGCGCAATTTTCACCCGCCCTGGGTATAAGAAACAGAGACACAAAAGAAGTATACTGCAAATGGCAGATAAGAAGCCGTACATTTAGCATGGGTAAGTCTATGTGACTCCCGTAATGCACCGTGGTTGCCGGTCAACAGCGCTGAAGTATGCGCCTTTCTGGAAAACAGCCCGCCCATCCACGTGGCCTGGACGCGCTGGGAAACGGCTTTATGGGCTGGCTGGCGAATCGTAGCTGGGCGCTGAAGTTATTATTTTGGCTGGGGAAGAGAGAGTTGCAAAAGGTCAAGGAAAACTTGTAAATCAGACGGTTAGCGCTGCTGAACGCCGAACTGTTGCTGGCTGCGACGATCTATTTCCGGGGATTTCTGAAAGCCAAACGGACAGAAGAGCAATAGAAAGCAGCACCAAAGAAGCATTAGCGACCCTCCTGGATTTATTGGTATTCCCTTCAAAAGAACCACTTCTTTTATTTCTTTGCGCAGCTTTTTGTGAAGGTGATCTGTGGTTATGACTTAGAAACCTTTTTGAATATGTTTAAGATGATTTCAACGAGACTTTCTGAATTTCGTTTTAGCCAACCAAGGAATGTTTTTCTCGGGACAACAATTTCTCCTAGTTTTTCTGAGACTTGCTCTAAATAATTCGAACTATTTTTTGAGATGAATGCATAAGGTGGATCTATTCCTGGTGCAACAGAATACGCTCGTTCGACATCATTTGGGTTATCATGACTAGTTAAGATAATTGCTGGAATCTTATACCCTGCAATCGAACGTGCCAGAACTAAACCACTCCAATCAAATTTATCTTCATCATCTTTCATGCGGACATCCACGATGGCGGCATGAAAACGATATTTTTTAATGCGCTTTCCGCCTCAAGTATTACTTGTGCTTCTGTGACAGCAAAACCTTCCAGGCGAAGATGTTCACAGATAGTTTTCCGAAAGTCACTATTGTTTTCGACAACTAGGATTTTAGGTATCATTTGGTTTTCTCCTTCAGGAATTAATTGAATTTAATTACCGATTTTCAAAAAATTTAGTAACAATCCAGCTAAAATATCAATCACCACGCCTATCATGATTACGCCTAACACTTGGTTACCTTGGCTGACATATTCAATATATATTCCTCCACCTATCATTAATACTACCGTTACTATTGCCAAATAGAAAAAAGTAGGCTCCCTATACCAAGGCCGTGATACTGGATCAGATTTACTGACTACCCTTTCAACACATTCTTTAATAGCATTTAATCCGTCTCCCTTGAAAAGGTATCCTTTTGGTTCTTCTTGTCCTGGAGCGGGCCGGAATGCAGCCCGTACCACTCTTGCGTCTTCATATGCAGTGAGCACTATTACCGAAAGATTTGAAGGCAGGTTGCGAATTAACTTTAGACCACTATGATCTTCGCGATCTTCATCGTCAATTAGACGAATATCTATTATGGCGATATTGATGCCATGTTTTTTTGAATTGACAATTCCCAAGGCTTCTTTAGGATAGGAAGCTTCTGCTACTTCGTATCCGGCATCTTCTAGAACTCTCTCACGGTACTTCTATATTCCAGATTGTTGTCAACCAATAGTATTTTTATTTTTTTGTTTTTAGCTCGCATAAAAAATCTCCTAACTCAGTATGCGAGGTAATTCAATCACTATAATTGTCCCGTTCTCCCCAGTACTTTTTAATCTAGCTTGTCCCCCATAAAAACGCATAATAAAATGAGTAGTTAGGCAGCCAACTCCATGTCCAATTCGCATTTCATCAGGAATAGTATCTAGAAAAAGGAATGGGCGAACTTTTTCTGGAATACCATCCCCGTTGTCGATGACCTCAATAAGAATACTTTCACGGATACGTTTGCCCCGTAGAATTACGGTGGGCTTCCTTGATCTATTGGATGACTTAGCGGCACGAGCTGCATTAGAGATTAAATTTTCGAGACCTCTTGTAAGCCAAAATTCATTAGCTAAAACGACATCATTTTTTTCAGCACTAGGTTCTAACAAAAAAGTTACATCCTCTTCAAGTTCTCGCCACCGTTCAATTAATCTACCCAACCATATATTAACGTTAATTTCATCTTTTTCCTGATCCGGTAGTACGTTGTGTTTAGGCCTTTCCTGTGCGATTTGAATATTCCTCTTCATGCGATTTAGCCATTCCATCACCTGGTCAGGGTCGGGTCCTTGCTTCATCTTTGCGAGGTTCCGAGTTAACCATGGATGTTTTCTGAACCAAAATTCTTTGAGATGTGACTCAAGCAAATCCCTTGTACCTGCTACTGTAGATGCGGCTGTTTTCCAGCGATGACCTTGATCCACAGAGGCAATACCCATTAAGGCTAGTGTCGTTGCCTCGCTTCTTTGACGCTCTTTTTCCGCAATTTCACCTTTTTGTTGTTGAATGGTTGCAATAAATGAAGTTTGGGCGGCAAAGGATTCCAATAACAATTGATCATCAACTGTTAAGTCTTGGGCATTTGTATATTCAACATTTAATACTCCGATAACATCATTGCCTGAAAGAATTGGAACATCTAATTCCGCCCTTGTGTCAGGGCTGAACAATAAATAGTCCGGATCGTTTAAAACATCCTGCACGAATTGTGATTTTTCCTCATTAGCTGCTCTAGCTACAATACCTCTGCGTTGGCCCTCCGGAACATCCAATGGAATTACTGGCCCAAGCTTTTCTATAACTTTTGGCAATATCTCATTAGGATATGCAGCTACAGGTTTAAGCCCATCGGGCGTTCTTAAAAAAATGGTGGTTGAGTTTGGGCCCTTATCACTGATGCTTGCTATTTCGTGAGCGCCTTGCACAAGAATTTCCAATGCTTTGTCCGGATTCTTAACAGCATTCAATGCTGCATCAACAACTTTATATGCCCTCTCCTTATATCCTGATGCGCCCAACGCGATAGCCATTTCATTTGCAATACGTTCAAGGAAGATTTGGTCGTTAGAAGTAAAGAAATTTGTTCGAGATGCCTCAACATCTAACACCCCCAATAGGCGATTGCCCAACTTTACAGGTACGCAAATTTCCGACACAGTATCTTTAATTAATTTAAGGTATCGTTCATCTTTGTTTACATCAGGCACTACTAAAGATTGTCCAGTTTCTGCAACCCAACCACATATCCCTTCACCGAATTTAATGAAATCTCTCCCTTTCTCTTGCAAGACATCAATTATATATTTTTCTGCTACTTCTTCTGCAAAGACGAGTTGTCGCTTCGCTGCATCGCTAAATAAAACACTGGGTACGATTTTACAATCGGTATCTTCCCATACTGATTCAATCGCAGCAACAACTTCCTCCACCATTCGTTTACGAACTTCTCGATTTTGAGGGTTTTCAACCTTTTGAATAGCAATAATAGCTTCGTGTTCGGCCTTTATTCTTGCGTTAACTAATCTTTCCCGCTGAGCTAACCGCGCAGTATGAACAGCTAGGGCGGCTCTGCGTCCGTAATACCGAATAGTCTCTTTCAATTTTTTGTCGAAAAAACATTTCGATCTAAAATCAACAACGAGAATTCCAATTGGCTGATCTGATTGCCCAGCTTTTAGTGTAACTCCCCCACTAGAAACTATATTATGTTTATCTAAAAACTTACTATTAAACACTTGGTCACTTTTAGCATCATCAGCGTAATGTTCATCCTTTTGCAGTAGCCTTTCGAATGTTCGTATTTCAGATCCATAGTAACGAGACTTTGCCTCCTTTTCAACAAGACCTAATCGGATACGTTCAGGTGTGAACAAATTGCGCGTGGCATCATAAGGATGTACAGTTACTACATCGGCTCCTGTTGCTTCCTTAACCTCACGAGCTATAGCTTCGAGGGTAATTACGAGTGGTTGTTGTAATAAACCTGTTAGTATGTCTTCCTCAGCACGTAAGCGATACAAAGCCAATGCAATCAAGTTTGCAAGGTTGCGTAACGCCTGTTTAGATGGTTCATAAAACTGACGTGGCGCATATCGCTGAATGGAAAGTGTACCTATTACTTTTCCATCTGGTTGCCGGAGTGGCACTCCAAAATATGCCTGAGTAAGATCTCCTTCGCCAAGAGGTTTCATCTGCACAGGTAGTTTTTTCTGCTCACTAAGATCATCAATATTTAATTCCTTCCCTTCGCGAATAATATGGCCAGTAAGCCCACCATCTCGTTTTGTGTTTAATCGTTCAGCAGCATCAACCTTTTCGCTCTTATCCAAAACCAAGGGGAAAGAAATTCTGTTTGAAGTTTCATCATATGTAGCTAAGTAAAAAGTTGATACTTGAAAGGATTTAGAAATGCTTTCTTTCACAATATTATAGATGTCTTCATGAGTGCGAGATGACAACAATTCCCGACCAGCCAGTACCACTGATTGTGCAAGATCTTCTTGGCGGATGCGTTCAATTCCCAAACCAACAAGACGTGCTAATGTTATTAAGTTTGACTTTAGTCTAATCACAGATGCTTTCTCTAGAGGAGTTTTGTAGAACGCATATAGAGCGGCCGGTGCAGCCGGCTTTTGTGGACAAGCAGCTACAGCAAACGCATGGATGTTGTAATCAAGGAGTTTGGAGTAAACACTTGTGGACTCATCTTTAAGATTTCTAACTATGAGGTGCTTTCCTGTCGCAATAATTTCTTTGGTTAAATCATAATCCAGGTACTGCCGTGATAATATTACATCTGAATCTAACCCGTCTCCTATGTTTTGAATTTTCCCTGTATCTGCGTTGAATAAAACTAACTGACAGTTATCAGCTTCAAGAAAAGTACTTGCTTGACGGTTAACAGTAGTTACAAGCGAATTAATATTATTTTTCTCTAACAATGCCTGGGATAAAGTGATCAGAGAGGGGTGATAATATTCTTCTGTTTTCTTCCGTAGTTGTGAAACCTTTTGATTGGTTACTTGCAAGCGACTTATTGAATTAATTAACACTTCAGTTTCTGTACGGTCAAGAGGCTTTTCCAAATACCAGTATGCCCCAGCCCTCAAAGCTTCTCGAGAAATTTCTCGATCTTCTCCGCCAGTTATGATAATGACGGGAATGTTTTCACGTGTTTCTTTCATTAGATTTAACAGCTGAACCCCGTTGCTCAGTTCCCCACTCAGATAATAATCTGCAAGAACCAGATCTATCCGTTCAGGTTTCTCCCGGAATACATTATATGCCTCTATACCAGTAGAAACATCAATCACCTCGTGACCAAGACTTTGTTCCAACCACAATTTTAATTCTTCTCGAAATTCATTATGATCATCCACAAGTAATATGGTCAAGTTTTCAGCCATGCTATACCCTCCAATTGAAAAGATAAATTTCTAAATCAATAAGGTAAATCAATGCGAAAAGTGGTTCCGATCTCCATAATGCTTTGCTCGATTTTTATTTGTCCGTGCACCGCACCAATCAATGCTTTTGCGATAAAAAGACCGAGCCCAGAGCCATTTTTTCTTCGGGTATATCCAAGCTCATATATCCGATCTCTTTGAAGTTGTGCATGGATTCCTGGCCCCGTGTCCAGTACACATATTGATATATGTTTTCCATTTATACCTTGTTCGCTCGATGTAGTAATTTCTACACGATGGGGACGCCTCCCAGCCGACCATTGAATCGCATTGAGAATAATGTTATCCACAGCTTGTTGTACGTACAGCGAGTTTATCTTTAAAGTCGGCAAACTCTGCTCTGGTGCAAAAGATAGGTCCACATTCAAGTGATTAGCAAGAGGTTTTTGGCGTTCGACACTACGTCTAACGATGGAATTAATATCCATTTTCTCAGATGTGTTGCTACGGCCTAATTTACGGAAGATTTCGATGGTTTTTCTCATTTGTGTCGCAGTAGCCTGAATCTCATTCACTAGTAAACTTGCCTGTGCAACAGCATTAGGTAAGTATTCATCATCCAACTCTCGCAAGCGCTCAGCAAGTCGGGATAATTTGAAATCTACGCTCCCTAGTGAATTGTTGACATCATGTAATGCCCCGGCACGCAATTGGGAACGTAATACTTCATTTTGAGTCGTTAACAATCCTCTAAATATTGTTTGTCGAAAAAGGTAGCTTTCTAACCCCAATTTATCAGTGCCACTTAAAGATTGCAGGGTAAAGGCATTTGCATCGTCGGAAAACAAAAATAAAGCAGCCGTATTTTCTAATGAGGGGGACTTAAGTACAAAGCCCGCACAAGACACAAACGGAATAAACTGGGCAAGATATTTAGATTGACTAGGATTATCAAACCTATTGTCAATAATTAAGTCAAATCTATCACGGATAACATCCCCAACTGGGCTAAAATACAGAAGTGCGTGTGCTTCATCATCTTCGATGGAAATGTTTATCGGGTATTGCCATTCAATCTCTCGCTTTCTTCCCGGTATTTCCTGAAAAATGACTGCACCTTTTATTTCCGATTTATCAACAAGTTCTTGAAGAGCCTGTTCAATATCAATGTCGAAATAACCTTCCATATGCGTTTGGTTACTCGCATTCTGGTTTATGGTCGAGCTACTACTTTGGACAGAGGTATGGGGTTGTCCATTTTTTTCAAGGCTGACAAGATATTCTGCAAGAGGTTCTGCACCAAAAGGTTTATATTCGAGTAAAAGGTTGTTCTTCTGAACTTGTTCTATTAATATTTCATCTGTGTCTATGCCTGAAAGCATTAGAATATGCGTATATGGTGCATCCCTAATGATTTCAGTAGCAAAATCGATGGTAGATCCATCGCTCAAGGAAAGGTCAAGAAATACTAGATCGACGGGCTGCTTGTCTAGTTGTTCTCGGCCAGTACGGATGCCTTCTGCTTCAAAGATCGTATATCCCCATTCTTGTAATAATTTCCCCATTTCCTTGCGAAATTCATTATGATCATCGATGATTAGTACGTTTTGAATCCGATCTGGCTCGGGCCAAATTACTTCATCGGCAATATCCCCCATCAATTGTTTCATTTTTCGAAGCGTGAAAGCATCAAGATGATCCCGGAGAGACGTGTCCTCATTCTCTGATTTCGAATAAGGCAGTGATTCTAGATAATCTTTGATGCTTACTCGAAAACGACGTTTATCCGCCTCAATTCCTTTAATTACAGCCCTGATTTTGTCTCCTAACCATAAAACATCTTGAGCACTGTTTACTTTGCTTTGACTGATCTCTGAAACAGGCAGGAAACCTGTAACGCCATCGATAATTTCTACAAAGGCCCCATACTGTCTCACCCCTTCCACAATGCCTTCTACAACATCCCCAACTTTATACTCCTCAAGAAATGCAACCCAAGGATCGTGTTCTGCAAACCGCAGGCTAAGCTCAAAGCTATTTTTCTCTTGATCAATTGATAAAATCACAGTCTCAATCTCCTCCCCAGCATTGACTAGTTTGCTTGGATCTGGTCGAGTTTCCTTCCAACTCAGTTCACGTTGTCGAATAAAACCGCGTTCCCCGGCAGGAAATTCTACAAAAACTTTGTTCGGTGTGATGCGAGAAACCCTCCCTGATAGGCGATCTCCAATATTAACTTGAGTTTTTGAAGAGGACATAAGATGTACCCTCCTTATGTGAATAATAGTACATCAAATTTCATAAACCTGCAATACCTCATCCCCATAATGGTTGATCACCTTGACAGCGATTTTCCCGCTCTCGGGCTTCTCGAAGGGATAAGATGTCGTTTGATACAGTGCGCTCCAGGCGGATTCGTCGATTTCGGAGCGCAGGGCTCGTTTGAGTTTGTCGTAAGGTTCGTCGGCGCCGGAGAAGTAGGCCTGGCGGACGATGAAGAGTTCGCCGTTGTAGTCCGTGTCGATGAACCAGCAGGCAATGTCGTCGGTGGAGTTGGAGCGGATTTCGCCGGTGGTGGGGTCGTAGACGTCGACACCGTGGATGGTGACGGTTAAACGGCCATCAGGCGCAGGGTCCAGGGAGAGGTCTGGCTCGCCAAAGACCATGAACAGGTTACCCGCTCCGGTCTTTTTGAGCAGTTCGTCGCCCATCGCCAGGTCCGGGTTCATCCTGGTAGGCAGGACGGTGAGTGTGCCGTAGCGTTTGATTTCTTCGGAGGCTTGCGGGTCGAAGGCGAACCCGCAGATGATGAGCAGATCGAAGCCCAGGCCCTGGACGGCTTCTTTGGCGGCTTCTTTGATGTCGTTCGGGCCGACGGTGCCGTTTTCGGGTCCGATGTGGACAGCGACCCGTTTACCGGCCCCGGCTTCGGTGTATTCCCCGGCGGCGTGCAGGTAGAGCCCGGCAAAGGGTTCGAGCCGGTCGAATTTGAGCCGTTCGTTTTTGTAGGTGTTCTGGACGCCGGCTTTTTTCAGGTTTTCGATGATCATGTGGACGAAGCCATCGACGGATGTGGTTTGTTCTGCGGCGTCGGTGGGGTCGGCAGACAGCACCCGGTGCGGGGAGAGGCTTTCGACGGTGAAGGGGCCGGTGACCCGCAGGCGTTTGTTGTCTTCGTAGGGCTGGTCGTAAAGCAGTTCGCTGTCGGCCCGGCGGGCGATGGATGCGTCGATTTCGGACTGGCGTTTGCGGCGCATGTCCCAGTATTTGCTTAGCAGACCTGACAGGTCTCGGAGACCTGTCAGGTCTTTGGGGACTTCGTGCGGAACTTCCCAGGCCTGGAACTGTTTGCCGCTTAGACGGTTGATCTCAGCCCGCAGTTCTTCCAGCGGTGCTTCCCAGCGGGTGTGGATCTCGTCGATCTCTTCGTTGTTGGCGATGGCTTTGAGTGTGATATGCGGGACTCGTTTGTAGACGAAGCCTTTTTTGATGTCGCCGCCAGTAGACGGGAGCGGAGTGGGTGGTAGGATACCGGTCACTTCGGCTTCTTTGAGGGTCCCTTCGGGCGAATCGGACAGGGTGTAGTAGGGGAAACGCCCGGCCATCAGGCGGGTGCGGGCCAGGGCAATGGACACCCGGGACGTATCGATGGTGATCCAGCGCCGCCCCCACTGCTCGGCAACGTAAGCGGTAGTGCCGGAGCCACAGGTGGGATCGAGCACCAGGTCGCCAGGGTCGGTGGTCATTAACATACAACGCTCGATAACCGTTGGCAAAGTTTGAACTACATAAACTCTGTCTGATGCGAAACCGCTTGTTTGAGTATCAGTCCAAAGATTTGTATATGGCGCTACTGGATAATCTGATAAATAATTGATAAGTCTTAGCGTGTTTCCTATTCCGAGAAGTCTATCTGCTAATGCTACTCTCTCTAGACCGTTATTGGTAACACTCCAGTGACGATTGGGAGATGGCAGATACTTTTGCCCTTGCCAATGAAAAGGTTTGTCAGATTTTGATGCGCCCATAGAAACTAGTGGATAAGGTTGAAAGATGATGGCATTTTTAGGAATCCCACTATTCGCCTCATCCGAAGTCATTGGACGACGTTCTTGGTTTTCAAGTTCTATCCAGTTATATTGCTTTGCTCCTTCTTCGCCTGGTGATTTCGCAAAATATAGTTGACGATATTTTACAGCTTCACGCTTTTTCACATACCATAGTAAATAATCACAAACTCCAGCCAATTCATTGCTGCTTTGGCCGCCAGTCTTTTTGAACGGAATCTGAGAAACTATATTCTCGCTTCCGAATACTTCGTCAAGAATGCTTCGAACCAAATGAACATTCTCGTCCCCAATTTGCACAAAGACACTGCCGGTTTCAGTCAGCAGTTCACGGGCTACGACCAGCCGATCCCGCAGGTAAGCCAGGTACGAGTGAATGCCCAGTTCCCAGGTATCCCGAAAGGCTTTGATCTGCTCCGGTTGGCGGGTGGCGTCTTCCACCTTGCCGTCCTTCACATCCCGTTTGCGGGTCGAAACCTGCCAGTTTGAGCCAAACTTGATGCCGTAAGGGGGGTCGATGTAGATCATCTGCACCTGGCCCTTGAGTCCCTCCTTCTCGGCCAGTGAAGTCATCACCATCAGCGAATTGCCCAGGATCATGCGGTTGGTCCAGTTTTGCTGGTGATGGTAAAAGTCTACCCGTTCCTCGAAATCCAACCCGTTGAAATCGTTGAACAGCATGGGCTGAAACGGCTCATCCTTCTTCGACTCCGCCCGCACCAGCTCGATGATATTCTGCGGCTTGATGTGCTCCTGGATGTAAATCGGCACCGCCGGCACAGCCAGGTCGGCCTGATCCTGCTCATCCTTGCCCTTCCAGACCAACTGCGGGTCCAGCGACGGGTCACGGGGATAGAGCATCGTCCTGGGCGCTTTCTCGTCATCGGCGATAAAGTCCCGCAGTTCCTCGGTCGGGATGTTGGCACGCTTGTCCGTGTGCTTGAGCGAGTCAATAGTATGAGAACGTTGTGGGGTGGATAGCTTCTTTTTATTTTGAGGCATCTTGACTCTCTTGTGTAACCAGCACTGGTATGCAGCAGAGTTTCAATATAAGCCACCAAACATATACTGCATCGTAAGTGAGAAAATGATCATAATCAAGTAAACCGTGAGCTAACCGATTTCTAAAGTTACCACCAGCTCTGCTAATTAATGTGCCCTTTAGACCGAAAATCAAATCTTCTTCAAAGATTTGAGAAGTCTCTGGCATTTGAAGAAGCCTATTCAAGTCAAACTCTTCCTGAATACCCTCACTATTAAGCCCCGAGGTAATGATGCCATTTGCACTGAGCACGTACCGAATTGAGTTTTCGACTTGGGGCAGAAGTAAGTGGAGTGAAGTTACAAAGTCACCTTGCAAACCAGATAGCAATCCTTGAGCAAAGATAGGCTCTCTTCCAGGCGGTACAAATGGATTATTTCGGACAAGCTCCAAAATAATACGAATTGATGGATTATGTTCAATCAATAGATAACGTCGCGTTTGTTCGACGACCGCGGCGAGAGCATTTTGTTCAATTTGTGCCCAATGAAACATTTCTGCTTCTTTGGCTTCATCTGCCTTTTCTTTGGAATTATCGAATTGCGACCCAATCTTTCCAACGACTTTTCCTTTTGAGTCTACAATTCTGTTTGTCATGAAAGCTAGAAGGGGGGATGATTGTGCCATCTCATCCACAAATTTTGCCATTCCAGTCCTGCTTACTGGTTTTGTAAAAAAAGAAAGCGTGAGAATTGCATCCTTTATCGTTTTATTCTTAATTTGTTTGATACTGCTTTCGATTTGCTCCGTTAAGTCAATTTCTCCCGATGAAATACTGCCCATCTCGTTTACAGCTTTTTGTTGATAATCCAGCATTAACTTATGAAGCTGATCCTGTTGTGTCTTGGTCCCCGGTATCCGTCTCAGAGCTTCAATTGCAGATTGAACATGGTGTGCTGCCACCATACTTCCTCGAGCTTGTTTTACTGAATCTGTAGCAGTATTTGCATAAGTATTAGCGAGCATTTGGATTGCCTGATGCTCTTGATCAGGTTCCTTCTTTATTCGATGGCATTTCGCTTTGATTTCCCAATACTGACCTGCAACATACCAATTGTTGTCTTTTTCTGCATCGAGGGCACAGAGCTCTGCCAGATTAGCAAATTTGGCAATATCGCCTGTCTGGTACTCAAGCAACAACTCTATAAGTTGTCCCACATGTAGATTGTATTTAGGTGGAAGGGAATCAATGACAGCCTCAATTCTTTGAGCTGTCGGTCGAAATTTACGCGAGTTTCGCCCCAATGAGGCGGCAAGGTGTGAGGCGCGGGTAAACCTCTCAACTGCATAAGTGAATGTCTCACCATTCATTAGTTCTTCACCCGCCAACAAGTAAAAATCAATGGCTTGCTCAGCGTAACTGAAATTATCTTTTCGTCGGGCCGTCCAAATAACATCGGCCACACGCGCCTTCAAATCATTATTGTTCAGTACTGAAAGCAAAAGTTTGAGAGCGGCGACGTGATCTTCAGTAAAATCAGTAACATCTGCACTTCGTCTACCTTCATATACCAGCATTGGTCCAAAAGGAGTTTGCTTTTCTTGCGGCTTTAAATTTAAAGAACTTACCTGTCCAAGAAGTGCGAAGGCTGCTTGAGCAGTTGTATTTCCTTGATCTTCAGCCGTTCTTGCAGCTTCAAGAAAACGTCTGTAAAAGTGTTCACATGTAATAGGAAAGACCTCTTTTATGGGCGCTTCCCAATCAACACTTTTTAGAAATTCAGGAGCTAATTCTAAACTCAAAGTCATACTTTACTTCTCTCTGAACATCGGCGCTATACCGTCTGCTTGTTTGCCCTGTATAAGAGCTCGAATCGTATTCTTTGCATCCCAAGGATCTAAAATTTCAATGAAAGCCCAACGTCCCCAACCGCCATAGTTGTTGACAGCCGGCACCCATAGGTTGCGGGCAGCGGCCACCTTGGCGGCCTTATCCTTGCGGGCTTCACCGCTCACTTCCAGGATCAAGTGCAACGGGTCATATAACCCGTGACCATCGTCCAGTTCGATGATGTAATCTGTAATGTAACCACGTTCCTGTCCATTGAAAGTATAGGGAATGGTAAAGCCCAACTGGTAATTCTTGACGTAGCGCAGCACTTCATCCATATCTTCGAGTGTTTCAGCCAGCTTGCCCTCCCAGCCACTGTCCAGCACCACATGGGAAACATGGCATTTGTTTGGGTCGGTGCGGTAGACATCGCGGGTGGTGTCGAAGTCCACGTAGCGAGTGGAACCAAGCGTGTCATACGGGCGCGGGATAGGTAGCAAGGTCTTTTCCCCATCCGACGAGGCTACAACTGCCTGATAAATCTTCTCAGCTGCATCGTGTTTGAACTCAGCTATCAACAGCATCTGTGGGAAGGTGTTGTCCTTGCAATGCAGGCAGGTTTCGCGCCACTCGCGTGCAATGGTCAGCAGTTGTGGGAACAGCCAGGGGCGGGGGTTGCCGTCTGGGTCACTGAAATATTTTTCCAACACTAGTGCTGCCAAACGAAAATCCACTTTTTGCAAGCGTTCTTCTTTCAGTCCGTACAGATCATGATAATTTGACTCTCCGATGATGGATGACATTTCCACGCGTGTCGGCACATCCTGGGTCGAGATAGCCATCTGCGAATCGTCGGTAAATGTCGCTTCGAGTCGGTCGCCTTGTAGCTTGTAGCGATAGCCGGTCAGCCGCGGGAAGAAAATCTCGCACTCCTGACGGTCTTCCAGGGCGCGCACACGCGTCGGGGTTGGGCCTGGCTTCGGGTCCACAGCCGAACCAGCGCTGGGGATGAATGAGAACGGGACGCCGTACACCTCGGCATATTCCGGGGCGAACATGCCTTTCTCATCTGCGGCATAGCTCTGCCGCCTCAAACCCCGGCCGACAACCTGCTCGCATAACAACTGCGTCCCAAACGCCCGAACGCCCAATACGTGCGTGACCGTATTGGCATCCCAACCTTCGGTCAGCATCGAGACAGAAACCACGCAGCGCACACCTTCGCCCAGTTTCCCCGGCTTTCCGACTGTGTTCATAACTTCACGCAGCAAGTCTTCGTCGGTCAGCGATTCGGCATCCCTGCCGGGGAAACGAGCACGATATTCATCCTTGAATTCCTCAATTTCGATAGAGGCAATCTTCTTGAAATCCGCACTCATCGCTTCACCCGATTCAAGCTGCTGGCTGTCAATCAGGATCGTATTGGGCCGCGGCAGCCAGCGTCCGTTTTCAACGTTGCTGAATAGCGGAAGCTTTCCGGGCACAGGAATGACCGCGCCATCGGGGAGGGTCTTATCCCACCCCGCGACAAAATCAAAAACCATCTTCGAGACATTCGTGTTGTTGCACACCACGATAAAGACCGGCGGAGTCAATCCGTTCTTCTGGCCTTCAATGTTCTGCTCCCACTTCTTGAAATATTTCTCGTAATTGCTGTACAGGCTTTGCAGTGCATCTTCCAGTTCAGCCGGCAGGATCGGATCGCCTTCTCCCGGTCCAGACTTGCGGCCTTTTTTGGGAAGCTGATCCCGAATGCGCAGCCACAAATCACGGTAGGTGGGTTGATCCCCAACCATGGAATCGTCCGTCACCGGCACGCGTGGCACCTTGACAATGCCCGACTCGATGGCATCGATCAGAGAGAAATCTGAGACAACCCAGGGGAAAAGTGCTCCTTCATCGTAACCAGAACCGCGCAGGAAAAAGGGTGTGGCTGACAAATCGTAAACTGCCTTAACCCCAATCTTGTCTTTGACCGCTTCCAACCCGGATATCCAAACGCGGGCTTCTTCTTCACGCGTCTGAGCTTCCTTGCGATCATCACCAGTTAGTTTTTCGTCTTCCCCTCTGGCTTACGGCGATAGCAATGATGAGCCTCATCGTTGATCACGATGATGTTCTTCTTATTTCCCAGTTCACGACATACACGCCGTACCATTTGATCAGGAGTTTCTGTAAATGGGCTGGTCTCTCCCTGGCTCAAAATGGACTTCGTCACTTTACCAGCCGAGATTTTCTCTCGCAGCTTGAAAGCGTGGAAGTTGGTAATGATCATCTTGGCTTTGCCCAGTTCTGTCAGCAATTCAGGCGGAACAAGGTCATGTTTACGATAGTAGTTATCTGGGTCATTTGAAAGGAGAACCCGCAGCCGATCTTTGATCGTAATACCGGGTGTTACGATAAGAAATGTATCTGAGAAACGCGCATCTTGGGTATTGGCCAGCTTATTCAAGGAGTGCCACGCGATCAGCATGGCCATAACTAAAGTTTTTCCGGAGCCGGTCGCCATCTTGAACGCAATCCGAAAAATCAAGGGGTTCGCTTCCTGGTTTACGCGCCGGAGGGTATCCTCGATCCAGGCATCGCCATGCTTGCTGGCTACTTCTGTAATATAAATTGCCGTTTCCAGCGCCTCGATTTGGCAGAAGAAAAGTTTCCGCTCCCGATCAGGATTATTCCAATACTCTAATAGTCGTGCAGTTGTTTTTGTAATGCCCTGGTAGCCGCCCTTACGCCAGGTGTCAATCCGTCCGCGCACACGGTTGATGAACTTGTTCTCTTCGAGCCGGTCGGAAGTCCATTCAGTCTCGAAGGAAAGTTGTTTCGGATTTTTCTTTTTTGCTCTGGGGATGGGAACGAAGTATTCGCTGATGCGACGGCCACCAACTACCTCATCGGTGATGCCTTCTTCCGTAAACTTGAAGTGACGTCGAGGCTCTTCAAAAGGTGAGTTGATGACCGGGTTTTCGATAACAACTTGTTTCATATTATTTTTTGCCCACAATTCCTTTGTCGATATTGCAGACAAAGTTCTTGTTATAAGTATACAGTAAAAATATATTTGGGCAATAAGGAAATCATTGCGATTTAATACCCCGCAGAAGACAATATTAACGCCAATGAATCTCCATATCCTCGCTGAGGTTTCCTCGAATCATCGCCGAGGATTGAGTTAATCGCCCTTGAGGATCAAGTGAATCATCGTCGATGATTTCGACCAATCGACGCCAAGGAATCCCGCATCTGAACATCTGTGCGAAAAAATGAGAACGATTCATGCGCTTGTTAAGGGATTGCAAAGTGGTCTAACAGAAATGAAATGTCATTCAAGCCGTTTTTTCCTATAATTTGCCCACTGTCCCAAAAGGCAGGCGTGCAAAGGCCACGTGCGCTTGGCCTGGAATGGACAAAAAAAAAACAATCGTAAGGAGAAGTAAAAATGGCACCAAAGATAAAAGCCATTGGGGCATATCGTCCCCGCATCGAACAAGGTAATACCGTTCAAAAACCCGAGTTACTGCGCTCCTCCTCCCGCGCTACGGGCCTGGTGGAAGGCACGTTGGACCTGGGGATCAAGGAACTGCGTGACCAGATCATCGAATTCTGCTGTGCCGGTCGCGCTGTCAAGGTAGAAGGATTGGGCACCTGGACGCCTAAGATCGGCCTGGATGGTAGCCTGGATATCCAGTACCGGGCTGACACGGCGCTGGTCAACGGGTTGAACATCCCCGGTATGTTCACCGGAAAGATCATCAACCGTGAGAACATCGGCAAGACCGGGGAGGAATTGGTCGCCATGTGGAACGAAGCCAATCCCGAAGACCTGGTTGAAGAAGTAATTTAGCAATCTGCAAAAAGCCCGATGTTTGCAGGTTGGCAA
The DNA here is from genome assembly GCA_963785535.1 of uncultured Chloroflexia bacterium. Lineage (GTDB taxonomy): Bacteria > Chloroflexota > Anaerolineae > Anaerolineales > Villigracilaceae > JAABUE01. The sequence continues at coordinate 112,658 of CAWAVQ010000040.1, forward strand.
CATGAGCGGGGGCATTCGAAACCTGCCCTACAACAATCCGCCCGTCGTTTCGAAACGACGGGCGGATTGTTTGTTATTACATCTTTCGTGAGCGGGAATCCAAAGTCTCCTGACTTTGGCGGCAAAATCAGCCCGCCCCGGCGGTCGGGCCGGGGGAGATTTTGCACTCCTTCCACACTCTTTCCTTTAGAGACCATCGCCCATCCCGGCGGCGAGGACGCCGCCTAGAGCATGCTAAGGGCGGATTGTTTGTTATAGCATTCGATACCTTTATCCACCCAAGGTGTCGTTGCGAGGAGCGTTCGTTGCGACGAAGCAATCTCCTCATAGATTGTGAAAATCATTCGACAAAATCGACTTATCGAACGTGAGATTGCCGCGTCGGCCTACGGCCTCCCCGTCTCGGGCCGATGCCCTCGCAGGGCGGACGGCCTCGCAACGACACTAGCTTCGCAGTTTACTGAGTTTATTCAAGCGCATCTACCTTGGCCGCCATAGTCCACCACTGTACATAAAGATAGCCAGAAATCACAAGCGTTTGGTAATACGTCGAACTCTAAATTAAGTGATGGTCAGGAATCACAAAACCCCTTTACTTTTACTTATCGTTTAAGCCTTGCAAAAAAGTGAGTTTTGCAATTAAAACAACTGGTCTGTCTTGGCGGCCATAATAAAATCGTTTTGGTGCAAACCTTTGATTTTATGTGTCCACCAATCGACGGTTACTCTACCGTATTCAGTAATAATCAAGGGGTGATGGTCTTCTTTCTCTGCAATCAATCCAATTTTATTTGTAAACGCAATTGCCTCAATAAAGTTCTTTACTTTAAAAACGCGCTCAAGCCGCTTGATCCCATCTACTTCTTTGACTTGCCATTCTGGAACTTGTGGAAGTAATTCTTCCATTTCATTATCGGTTAATGTTGGCTCACCACCACGACAAGCTACGCATTTCATATGGTGTAAGTCTGTCATCTTATTTCCTTTCCTAATAATTCGATACCAGTGAAGAGGAAGACAACGGTGCTAGAAGGTAACAGGTTCACTACATCTTTTCCAGTCACCCGATGGATTGCAGCATTTTCATTGCTTCATCAATGGCCTGTTGGTACGTCAGTGATGCTCCAGCAACTCGGGCGGAGTTGAAAACATCTATTCCGAGTTGTAACTGTAGTTTTTCGAGAATCGGGTCAATCAGATGTCGCTCTGAGAGCGGAATAACATATGACTCCTGTTCACGAATCGCTTCCGCTTTACCTACAAGTCTCGCCGCTTTTTCATGTTGTATCTGTGGCATCGTGCACACACCTTCCAGGCATTGGGCAAGCCAATAGGCAACTTCCCGCAATTTTAACAACTTCAATGCCTCACGGAACATATATTTTGCCCTTGGTATGTCCGCTTGTGAGATAGCGATTCGTCCGAGCAGGACCATTGGCCATGCCGGCGCGCTTTGAATGTCGACTTTTTCACGATACAGCGATAGACTTTCCTCAAGGTGCGAAACAGCCGAGGCGGAGTTGCCAGCCAAATAAGCATTCCACCCGAGGCATAGCAGAGACCACGCGCAACAATAGAAGTCACTCAGTTCGCGGAGGATTTGCAGGGCTTGCTCTTCATAACCCGCCGCGTCATCATAGTGTGTTTGCTGGGTCGCTGCCCTGCCAAGCCACAAAAGAGTGTGAGCGGTACTATGTCTGTCTTTGATCATTCGATTCAGCCGAAGGGCTTCCTGGAGCATAGCCGTCGCCAATCGTATTTGGCTCTATGCGTCTCAGCGGCACCGTAAATTCGAAGAACCAGTGCACGTCGGCGGGCATTGCCCAGTTCTTCTGCAATTGCCCGAGCCTCTTCAAGAGGCCGGATTGACCCGGAAAAGCCGATAGTGTGAATCAAGGGGGATGTGACTAATAACTCTGTTAGATACCAGGAATTTTGTGTTGCGCGCGCCAATGCTATACATTCCTCAATGCGCCTCTTGTACTCTGCATCATCTTCAATAGCATAGGTTGACCAAAGAAGACCCATAATGAGCAGAGGAGCGTTATTTAATTGGCGCGCTAAAGTAATAGCATCTTCTAGATACAGAAGAGTATCTTCGATTCGGCTGAGGCGAAGGCACATCAGTCCTGCACCTGCCAAGGCTCTGCAATGTTCCCTGGTTGGCGTATAAGATGCGTTCTTTAGCGCCTTACTCGTCCACTGATATCCCTCGCGTGTATAGCCGCGCCAATCCCAAAAATCCTGCAACGCACCGCTCAATCGCAGCGCTTTTTGTGGGTCAACGTCTGGCGATTCGAGCGACCAACTAAGCGCGGCACGCAAGTTGTCATGCTCCAATTCAAGTTTTTCAATCCAGACCAAATCATTGGCACCTTGCAGCTCTATAAAACCCTGTTCTGCCAGTTGAATAAAATAATCCAAATGCCTATCTCGCATGCGCACGGCCTCATCGGTTTCAAATAATTTTTCGCGCGAATACTGACGGATTATCTCATGAAAAGAGTAACGTTCGTTGTTTTCTCTTATCTGATTTCGTACAATCAATGACTTATTCAGTAAAGAATTGAGCAGATAAAAAACATCACCGTCGCAAACGGCTTGTGCCACTTCGAGAGTCCAGCCGCCTGCAAAAACAGCGAGTTGGCTCATCAACCTCTGTTCCGATTCTGGTAGCAGACCCCAACTCCAATCAATGGAGGCGCGTAGTGTTTGGTGACGCGGTAAGGCAGTTCGTGGTCATCCTTTCAGTAAGTTGAAGCTCTCTTTCAGTTGTTTGGCAATTTGCACTGGGGAAAATACTCTTACTTTTGCAGCAGCTAATTCAATCGCCAAGGGAATGCCATCCAAACGGCGGCAGATTTGGACAACAGAGGCAGCATTTTCCGGCGTAAGGGAAAAATCAAATTGAGCTAGCTGGGCGCGCTCCTCGAACAACTGGGCCGATTCACAGTCTCTCAAGGTATCTAATCGATATTGAAATTCAGGTAATCCCAGTGAGGGGACACGATAAAGTGCTTCTCCGGTCATTTCCAAAGGCTCCCGACTGGTAATAAGGATTTTCAAGTTGGGACAATTCTTCAATAAGGTATCAGCCAAATTGGCAGATGCATCAACCAAGTGTTCGCAATTATCAAGAATGAGCAGAGCAGATTTTGTGCGCAGGAAGTTAATAAGCAGATCAGTATGTGAGACGCCAGATTGCGCTGTAAGTCCAAACAGTGAAGCGACAGTTTGTGGAAGCAGCGTAGGATCGTTCAGGGAAGCCAGTTCCACTAACCAAACACCATTAGGATAATTTTCTAGAAGTTGTTCACCTACTTTTCTAGCGAACCGAGTCTTTCCCACACCACCCGAACCGGTAAGAGTTACTAGACGATGCTTGCTAATGAGGTTGATCACCTGTGCTTGTTCTTTTTCTCGACCGACAAAAGATGTTAATACCGCCGGTAAATTCGATTTTGGAAGAGATGGATAAGGAAACCCTGATACACCTCGCGCAAAGGCAATCCATTGTGAGCGCTCAGAAGCAGGTACGCCAAGCTTTTCCAGAATAATATCCGCTAATTCTTTCGATGGTTTAAGTGTTCCTCCCTCAATTCGGCGCACGGTCACTTCCGCACAACCCACCTGGTCTGCGAATGCTTGCCGGGATAAGTCCAACGCACGGCGTTGTTTATAAAGCCAAACCCCAAAAGAGCTTTCTTCTTGCATGTCCTTCTGTTTGTATCAGTTTTTGTATCACTTTTCGCATTACATGAATTACCCTATTTCGGTAAATTATGTAGGAATTCAGCAAACTATCACACCTAGTCGGTAACCAAGAGCATAAATGTTTTTGCTCAAGCGGTAGATCGTGGATGCAGTTGGTCCTGCATACGCCCTCTTATGAAATTATATCGCCAAGTGGATCGGATCTTCAATAATTATACCCAATTCCTTACTTTTGGAGGGTGAAAAATTCCACGCTTGGTGCTAATGAAGTGTAATTAGACTGTTATTATCTTAAATACTGTAATAGAAGGAGTAGAGAAGATGGATAAAAAACCGCAAGAACGAGATTTAAGAAGGCACTTCGAGGCAATTCTTGGCCATGAGCTTGAAGATATCTTCGAAGGCGAAATAGCATTAAGAGAAAGGATAGCAGTGTGGTCTGAAAAATATGATAATGGTCACATTACCTCACGTGAGATTGGCACCACTGGACAATCTACTAAAGCTTGCGGTAATGCAGGAGTATTTTTCATAGGTGGACAAACGGTAACGGGTTCAGATGGTAAAGTGGAATTTCTGTTAAGCGATTATCACTGTTTCTTTGCCCGCGAGACCGGAAGCAGCAATATTGCCACATTTCCCATTATCTTTGTTGCTACCCCGCAGTCACGGGAGCCAGTATTTGTAACCACCCGAACCACTGCTGTTTTCAAAGGAGGTTCCTTCGCAGATGTGAAAATCGAAATTTACACCTGGGATCATAGCGGAGCTCCGGCAAAAACCAAAAGTGTCGATTGGTTTTGTCAACTCCCCTTCCTCAGTATAATTTCCTGATCGTGAAGAATTTATCGTATCTCTCAGATTCAAACTGCCGGTTAGTATATCGTTTATTCAATCCTTATGAGAACTTACCAAATGTAGGCGATCAAAAATGAAGATGATACCACTCGTCAAAGGTGAAATAACATTTGAAACGGATATCCAACCATTTAGCGGAGCAACAATTTATATACGTCTGGAAGATATAACGTTCACTGACGCAGCTTCCAAGGTGATCGCTGAATATGTTGAGCAAAATGTATCTTTCAATCCAAAAACCAAAAACATCATACCGTTCACAATCGTTGGTCAGGCGCCGGACCCTCAGGCAAACTATGTCGTAAGTGTGCATATAGATATTGACAAAGACGGAGAGGTGAGCTCGGGTGACTTTCTAAACACGCAAAGCTATCCTGTAATTACCTATGGCTATCCAAATCAAGTATCAATCATCGTTCACCAAGTAATGTAAACAGCTCTCAACCAAATCATGAGGAATTTATAAAATGGCATCAGAAGAATTTCACTCAGGTTCGGAAGTACGGACAGGCTTCATAAAAGGTAATACTTTTGGATACCGTCCCGTTCAATATTCTGTCATTGACGATCAGGCTATCTTTGAAGGCGATATCGTATTGGGTAGCGTCGACGAAATGGAACAGATTGTCACCAAGATCACCAATAAGACTGAGATGGAAAGTGCAATTGCAATCACGGGCAAACAATTCCGTTGGCCGGGAGGCATTGTGCCTTTTACAATTGCCGACACTCTCCCCAATGTCGCGCGTATCCATGAGGCGATAGCCCATTGGCACAATCGTACGCATATCCTTTTTGTAGAGCGCCACAACGATGAGCAGCATTTTGTGGTTTTCAAACCTGGAAATGAATGCAAATCACCGACCGGGATGCAAACAGGGCCAACCACTATTACACTGGACCCGGGATGCGACAGGGGAAATGTAATTCATGAAATTGGACATGCCGTCGGTCTCTGGCATGAGCAGAGTCGCGAAGATCGGGATCAATTCATACAAATCAATTGGCAAAATATCGAGCCAGGCGAGGAGCACAACTTCGCCCAGCATATTACCGATGGTGACGACATCGGTCCTTATGATTTTGGGTCAATCATGCACTATCCCACATGGGCATTCTCGCGTAACGGTCAGCCCACGATTGAGACTCGGCACGGTGAGCCAATCGGTCAGAGAAATGGCCTTAGTGATGGCGATATTCAAGCCATAAACTTCCTGTATTTCCTTTCGATCCCATTGATACTGCAGCCAGGAGTGTACACCATCCAACAGAGAAGCAATGGCCGATTTGTGGATGCTCATGAATATGCTGGAAAGGACTACGGTCTTGTTACAAGGGCGGCACAGAATAATGATACACAGCGTTGGATTCTAAGACCTGTTGGAGGTATATACACCATCCAGCAGAAAAGCAACGACCGATTTGTGGATGCTCACGAATATGCTGGAAAGGACTACGGTCTTGTTACAAGGACAGCACAGAATAACGATACCCAGAAATGGATTCTGATGCACTTAGACGACAACATTTATACCATCCAGCAGAAGAGCAACGGTCGATTTGTGGATGCTCATGATAGTGCCGCAGGAAGGGATTTTGCTCTTGTTACGAGGGCAGCGCAAAACAACGATACTCAGAAATGGATCGTGACACCCTCGATCGATAACACGTACACAATTCAACAAAAAAGTAGTGGGCGATTTATGGATGCGCATGAAATTCAAGAGAAAGATTTTGCGCTCGTCACCAGGCCACCACAGAATAACGACACACAACGGTGGATTTTAAATCCTGTTGCAGTCGTGTGCACACTTCAGCAAATGAGCAATCGTCGATTTGTGGATGCCCACGATCCCGAGGCTAAAAAAGACTTTGCTGTGGTTACGAGAGAAGCACAAAACAACGATACCCAAAAATGGATTGTGATGCCCTCGATCGATAACACGTACACAATTCAACAAAAAAGTAGTGGGCGATTTATGGATGCGCATGAAATTCAAGAGAAAGATTTTGCGCTCGTCACCAGGCCACCACAGAATAACGATACACAACGGTGGCTAATCAATTCGGTGTAGCTTGATGGACAATTAGGTTCGAATCTAGCAAGGCTATTCTATATAAAAGACGAGCCAACTTCTAATGTTGTCTCGTCTTTGCTTCCAATATCTGGTCAGTAACCCAACATCAATTTCAGCCTGTACTGCAATGCATCCGCCAGATGCACAGGTTGGATTTCCTCACTCCCTCCCAAGTCTGCAATGATGCTCGCTAACTTCATAAATTGGTGATATCCCCAGACGGACAGAACCCATTTGCACATTTCTCGTAATCAACTCATAGTGTATTATATGAGGATGTCAGAAGCAGAATGGGAAAAGACATTTCAATTTTCACAATCGATCAGGCGTAACCTTCAAACTTGTGGGGCACCACTAAACAGTCACTTTACCCCACTCGGTGACGATCAGCGGGTGATGGTCTTCCTTTTCGGCGATCATGCCAATTTTGTTGGTAAAGGCCATGGCCTCGATAAAATTCTTCAGCTTGAAGGCGCGTTCAAGGCGCTTGACGCCCTCCACTTCGATCACCTGCCACTCCGGCACCTCGGGTTGTACGGCAGCGATTTCATCATCGGTCAACTTTGGCTCGCCGCCACGGCAGGCAACACATTTCATTTGATGTAAATCTGTCATCTCATATCCTCTACGAACAAATCAATACCAAGGATCAACCTTAGATAAGAGCATGATACTTACACCTACCGAAGAACAACCAGCGCGACACCCGCAACGGTCAACAGCAAACCGATCAAATAACGCCAGGTGAACGGCTCGTGTAACAACAAGATACCCAGCATACTGGCAAGCAGGATGCCTGTTACGCGGATGGTTGGAGACCCAACCGAAACGTCGACGCGCGCGAAGGTAAGATAGAGCAGGAGGGTCACACTGCTGAACGCCACGCCAACTGCAAGCGAATACAGCAGGCCCTGCCGCGTGATGAGAAGCGGTTGATGTGTGAGTATCATATAACCAACCCAGGTCAAACCGACGGCAAATGTAGTCGCGCCATAGACGAACATTCCCACGCTGGCTGAAATTCTGCTTGAAGCCAGCTTGACAAAGAAGTCGGCGCTCGCGAGGAAGGCGGAACAAACCAGGGCATAAGGGAGCCAGCGCATGATAGGGAGACCCCTTTCAAACCTTATTTTGCAACCAGATCCTTTAACTTTCGAACCTCATCCGGCCTGGGCAGGTGCACACGCAGCACCCGGCGCTCACGCGCGCTGAGCGCTTCGTAATCGCCCAACGCTTGCGCCAGTTCCAGCGTTCCAAACGACAGGCCCTGGGTGGGGATATCGATATCATCGACCGGGTCGGCCGTGATTTGCAGGAACAGGCCGGTGTTGGGGCCGCCTTTATGCAGTTGCCCGGTCGAGTGCAGGAAGCGCGGGCCAAAGCCCAGGGTCACCGCGCGTTTGGTCTTGTCGCGGATCGCCACGCGCAGCTCTTGCAAGGCGTCGGCCATCTCGCCGTTGCGCGGCAGGAAGGCCGCGATGGCGATGTAATCGCCGTCTTTGGATCCATTCAGGAAATCCGAAAGCGCCGGCCCGGCTTCTTCCAGGGGCACGAATTGGCCCTTTTCCAGTTGTCCCTTTTCCTGGTAATCCGCGATGCGGGCCTTGGCGCGTTTCTTGGCGTCCTCCACATTCGGCTGGTCGAAAGCGTTCACGCCCAGGATATGGCAGGCGACTGCGATGGCGAACTCCCAGCGATAGAATTCGACGCCCAAATCATAGGTCTCGGGGACGGGGATTTCCAGCACGGGCTGTCCGGCCTTTTGTAAAGCAGCCACATCAGCGTCATATTCGCCAGTCTGGCGCAGGTAGACGAACAAGCGGTCCTGCCCGTAGACGGAGGCCTCCCCAAGCGGTTCGCGGTCGACCGGGACGATGCCCTTGTCTTCCTTGCCGCTGGACTCGGCCACCAATTGTTCCAGCCAGGAGCCAAAAGCGACCAGCGGCGCGTCGGCCAGGATGGTCAATTTGTCACGGCCTGCGAGCGTTGCTTCGCCCATGACAGCGCCCAACACCAGGCCCGGGTTCCGCGCAGCGGGCACATCCGGCGCGGACTGCGCCATCATCCAGGCCGCGCGCGCCAGCAGGCGTTTCACATCCAGGCCCAGCAAGGCACCCGGGACCAGGCCAAAAGCGGTCAGACGCGGAGTAACGGCCGCCCACGTTCGGGTCGGCGTTGAAGACCTTGCGGAAACCGCGTTCGTCCGCCAGCTTCTCCAGGGAAGTGCCCGGGTCGGTTACTACCACAAAACGGGAACCGTCTTCGCCGGATAATTTCCAAAAATACTCCAACATCGCTCGGGGTTCGGCAGTGGTGCCGGACTTGCTGGAGACCACATACAGGCTTTTATCCGGCGGGTATTGTTCCGCAGCCTGGGCAACCTGGGCCGGGTCGCTCGAATCGAGAATGGACAGGCAGGGCTTGCCTTCTGCAATTACCGGTTCCGGCGCAGCAAACACAAAAGATAAGACTTCGGGCGCCAGCGAAGAACCGCCCATGCCGAGCAGTAAAACCCGCTTGATGCCATCGTAATGCACTTCATCTGCAAAATCGCTCAACTCCGACAATAGAGACTTGGAGGTCTCCGGCAGACGCAGCCAACCCAGGCGCTTCTTGACTTCGGCTTGTCCGGCAGGGTCAGTGGTCCATAACTCGGGATCGCCGTCCCACAGGCGCTTGGAAACGCAATCTTTTTCCAGTTGGGCAACACACTCCGAAACGGAAGCAGCCAGGGGCCCAAGTTGCGAGGCGGCGGCAGCCCGTCGCTCTTCGATCGTACCCAACAAAGCCTGAACGCATCCGCAAAAGACTTAACGCCCTCGTCCTCCAATTCCTGCGTTACCACATCCATAGAGACGCCTTCCGCTTCCAATTTACCGAACAGAGCGCGCACTTCATCCATATTATCGGAAATGGTTATTTCTACGCTGCCATGATCACGGAAGTCTTCCAGCGTTTGGGGCGGCACCGTATTGACGGTATGGGGGGCGATCAGCTTATCGACATACAGGGTGTCCGGATAGGCCGGGTTCTTGGTGCTGGTAGAGGCCCACAACGGACGTTGTAAATTCGCGCCCTGGGCTTCGAGCTTTTCCCAACGTTCCCCTTTGAAAGTTTCCTGGAAATCAATATAAGCCAGGCGCGCGTTGGCAATGGCAGCCTGCCCGCGCAAGGCTGGCTTCTCGGGCAGGAGTTTATCCACTTTGGTGTCTACCCGCGAGACAAAGAAGGAAGCCACCGAAGCGATGTGATCGATAGGCTTTCCCTCTTCGAGCCGGTCTTCCAGCCCGGAGAGGTAGGCATCCATGACTTCAGAATAGCGCGCCAACGCAAAAATCAAGGTTACATTGACGTTGACTCCGCTTGCAATCGCTTTCCGGATCGCAGGAACCCCTTCCTTTGTGGCCGGGATCTTGACCATCAAATTGGGACGATCCACCCGCTTCCAAAGGGCAATGGCCTGCTCGATAGTCTCCTCCGTTTCATGCGCCAGGTAAGGACTGACTTCGATGCTGACAAAGCCATCGCCGCCGTTCGTATGATCATAAAGCGAACGGAACAGATCGCAGGCCTGTTGAATATCTTCTACCGCCAGTTGCCAGAAAATATCTTCAGCGCCCCAGCCGGACCAGGCTAGCGGGGTCAGGGCCGAATCATAGTCATGGGTGTTGGAAATCGCCTTATGGAAAATAGAGGGATTGGAGGTCATGCCGCGGATCTCGCCGCGCTGGATCATGCGCTGCATCTCGCCATTTTCAAGCAGCTTTCTTTGTATATTGTCATACCACAATGACTGGCCTACGCCAGTCAACTCATCAATTATTTTGCTCATTAAATAACTCCTGTTAAACGGACTGGCCCGCTTCTATCTTTCTTACCTTTGCGACCCTGCGTTTGTGGCGTTCCTGGCCGGGATCGTTCCCCAGGAAGCGCGCCGCCAAAAAGGCCGTAACCAGTTCACGCACCAGTTCAGGGCCGACAATGCGCGATCCCATACAGAGCACGTTCATATCATCGTGCTCCACCCCCTGATGCGCAGAATAGGTATCATGACAGACGGCCGCGTAGACGCCTTTCATCTTGCCCGCGGCGATACAGGCGCCCACGCCAGAACCACACAGTAAAATCCCACGCTCGGCTTCCCCGGATTGAATAGCCTTGCCGACTTTCTCAGAATAATCGGGGTAATCCACCGCTGCGGTCGAATCCGTGCCCAGGTCGATAGACTTCATGCCCTGCGGCACGCACCGCCTCTAACACGACATGCTTCATACGGGAAGCCAGCGTGGTCACAAGCGACTGCTACTTTCACAGTAATTCCTTTGCTTTCTCGATCACATTTTCAACAGTAAAACCGAATTTTTCGAACAGGATTTTGGCCGGTGCGGAGGCGCCAAAGCGTTCCATCGAGATCACCGCGCCCTCAAAACCGACGTATCGTTCCCAGCCCAGGCTGGCTCCCGCTTCGACGGCCAGGCGCTTGCGGATGCGTTTTGGCAGCACCGCTTCGCGATAGGCTTCATCCTGTGCCTCGAACAGTTCCCAGGATGGGAACGAAACAGCGCGCACATTGACCCCTTCCGCCGCCAGGCGAGCCGCCGCTTCATAAATCAGGCTGACTTCTGAACCGGAAGCCATCAGGATCAGTTCGGGTTCCTTTTCACCAAAATCGTTGAGCACATAGGCGCCCTTTGCCAACTCGCTGGCAGAATCCGCTATCGAACGGTCCAGCGTGGGCAGCGATTGGCGGGTCAGGATGAGCGCGGTTGGGCCGCCTCGGTGCGTAAGGGCCAGCTTCCAGGCTTCGACCGTCTCGTTGGCATCCGCAGGACGGATGACGGTCACATGAGGGACCGCCCGCAACGCGGCCAGATGCTCAATCGGCTGGTGGGTCGGGCCATCTTCGCCTAACCCAATACTATCGTGTGTAAACACGTAAATGGCCGGGATGTGTGCAAGCGCCGCAATACGGATGGCAGGTTTCATGTAATCAGAGAAAATCAGGAAGGTGCCGCCATAAGGGATCACGCCGCCATATAAAGCCATGCCGTTGACGGCAGCGCCCATAGCATGCTCGCGCACCCCGAAGTGGAAATTGCGTCCTTGCGGGGTATCCTTTTCGAAGGCCGGGCTGTCCGCGATCCAGGTTTTGTTGGAGGGCTCCAAATCGGCCGAACCGCCGATCAATTCCGGCACCTTGACGGCCAGGGCATTGATGATCTTGCCGGAAGCAGCGCGGCTTGCCAGCCCCTTGGCGTCGGTCGGGAAGACGGGCAACTCGGAGTCCCAGCCCTGCGGAAGTTCCCCATCCAGGCGGCGTTTGAGTTCCGCACCCGGCTCAGGGTACTGTTTTTGGTAAGTCTCAAACTTCTCCTTCCATTCGGCTTCTGCTTCGCGCCCGCAATCGACAGCTCCACGGTAATAAGTCAGCACGTCATCAGGGATATAGAATTTAGGTTCAACCGGCCAACCCAGATTCTCCTTGGCCAGCTTCAATTCTTCTTCGCCCAGCGGCTCGCCATGCGCCTTGGAGGTGCCCTGTTTGTGCGGAGCGCCATAGCCGATCACGGTATGGCAAACGATCAGCGAAGGGCGCGGGTCGTTTTTGGCGGCTTGAATGGCCTTGTCAATGGCTTCCACATCGTTACCATCCTCCACTTTTTGCACGTGCCAGCCATAGGCTTCGAAGCGCGCGGCGCGGTCTTCAGTGAAAGCCAGCTCGGTGGAGCCATCGATCGAGATGTGATTGCTGTCGTAAAGGTAGATCAAGCGTCCCAGGGACAGATGTCCTGCCAGGGAAGCGGCTTCGGAGGAGACACCTTCCATCAGGTCGCCATCAGTAACGATGCCGTAGATGTATGAATCGATCAAGTCGAAACCAGGTTGGTTGAAGATCGCAGCCAGATGCGTGGCAGCAATTGCCATGCCAACGCCGGTCGCGAAGCCTTGTCCTAATGGGCCAGTCGTCGTTTCTACGCCGGGCGTCAACCCGTATTCGGGATGCCCGGGGGTCAGGCTGCCCCACTGGCGAAAGTTCTTGATCTGCTCCAGCGAGAGATCATAGCCAGTGACATGCAGGAGGGAATAGAGCAGCATGGAGCCATGTCCGCCCGAAAGGACAAAGCGGTCGCGGCCCGGCCAATGCGGGTTGCGCGGATTATGGCGCAAATGTCGCGTCCAAATGGTGTATGCCATAGCAGCCGCTCCCATCGGCAAACCCGGGTGTCCGGAGTTCGCCTTTTGCACAGCGTCTGCTGATAAAAAGCGAAGGGTGTTAATCGCGCGATTTTGAAGATCATTGTTTGTCATTTTTATGCCTCGATTATAGTGAAACTCATAAATTGTACCATCGTGCACTCAGGATGAGAGTGGTATATAATGCCCCCGGTCACAAATTGCGCTTTCCACACCATCATAAAGGCGCAATTTTTGACCGTGAAGGGTACAGTAACCGCATTCTGTAAACCAAGGAGGTCGAAATGGTCAATCCAGATCTTTTCAACGAGGTTCCCCTTTTCCAATTGTTGGACGCAGACGAGAAGAGGGTGTTAGCGGAACAAGTTTCGATATTGAATTTTAAAAAGGGCGATGTAATCTATAAAGCAGGAGACCCGGGTGGTCTGGCCTATCTGGTGCAAAAAGGGACCGTCTATGTCACCATCCAGGATGCCAACTACGAGAGCATCATCGTGGACATCGCCGATGATGGCGGGCTGGTGGGAATGTCATCCTTGCTGGCGGGTGAAAAGCACCAAACGACCGCCGTTGCAGAGGAAGATACAACTGCTATCGAAATAGACCGGCATGATATTACTGCGCTGCTCAAAGCCAAGCCATTGGCTGGGTTGGACATGCTGACTATCGTCGAGAAGCAAATGCGGACCGTACACGAGTTGATGCGCACGCGCGTGGCGCGCAATGCCAATGAAGAAATAGATGAGGCAGAAACATTGGGCGAAAAAGTCGCCGATAATGTTGCAAAATTCGGCGGTTCGTGGGGTTTCGTGATTTCGTTCGGCGTGATATTGCTTGTTTACGTCACCATCAATTCCAGTCTTTCCCATCCCTGGGACCCTTACCCTTTCATCTTGCTCAACCTGTTCCTGTCGATGCTGGCAGCCATCCAGGCGCCGGTCATTATGATGAGTCAGAACCGCCAAGATACCAAAGACCGCTTGCGCAGCGAGCTGGATTATCGCGTAAATTTAAAGGCTGAATTGGAAATCGAGGAAATGTTACAACGAATCGGGAAAATCGAGAAAATTCTGGTTGAGCAGGATGAAGAAATATCTGAGTGATTACTACGTCAGAAATTTATGAACTCAACAAGAGTAGTCTAATATTTCTCCTTCAACTCGCTGGCAGGCAGGAACATTTTTCCTTCAGCACTGTCACCAATCCCAATGATTGCATCGGGCTGGTGCGCCGCCAGCCAGGCAGTATAGGCAGCCACCAGCACATCCAATTGCTCCGGAGAATAGAGCACATCTGTCGGCAAAATGCCTTTCAACAGTTTGAAACGCGTGATTTCCTCAAAGAAACCCATCGCGTCTGTAATCCGCAAGCCTTTATCATATAAAATCAACTGGCGTTGCAGTCTGCCTTCCAAGGTTGACTTTGGCAACAGAACGCCATCCACCAACACGCAAAAGCAGGCGTATGGTTGTGTTTCCAGCACCTGGCAGGCCACATCGTCTGTACCGTAGAGTTTGAAGCCGATATCTGCGAGCTTCTGATATAACGTAAAACCGACTTGCATCCAGGCCGGACAAAACTCTTCGCGCGAGGGTGTTCCAGTTACAGCAATGCCGCGTTCGTGCAATTCATATTCGGCCAAGCGAATGTCCACGCCACGTAAGGTGCGCCCGGGAATGGAGCGTTCATCTTCAAGCCTTTTTCTGACCAGCCCTTGATTGACTCGGGCAGGCGCATTTACAGCCACAAACGCAGAATCCTGCTCGGCGAGAAATGTAACCATTTCATCCATGTCTGCATCTGATAGAGTAACCAGTTCCAAATTGCCATTCAGCACGGCATAACTGAAATCCTTATTGCCGAAGGCAGGGTCGATCCCGATATAAACGGAGTCATTTAAATTCATAGTAAGATAAAGCCTTATAAGATGAACAATGTTTTACAGAGTGCTGCGTAAATATCCGAACCATAAGTCTGTTCTTTGACAACTATTCGTTAGATGCAAGCAAGAAGCAGTAGCGCGCTATATGTAAAAGTGTAGCCTAAAAAAGGAACTTATGCAACTAACCAAAAGACGCGCGTTTTACATCATTATCCTGGTAGCCGCCCTGGCCTGGGTATTCGTCAGTGCCGACCGGGCGGGCACATCTACCGCTGGTGAAATTCCTGCGCCACGGCAAGGTTTCCTGGCACCGGATTTCACACTCCAGACTACCGAAGGCAAGACAATTACGCTCTCGGATCTACACGGGCAGGCTGTTTTGGTCAATCTGTGGGCCACCTGGTGTCCGCCCTGTCGCGCCGAAATGCCAGCTATACAGAAGCTATACGAAGAATACAAAGATCAAGGCCTTGTTGTTCTGGGCGTCAACATGACCTATCAGGATAACGCCCAGAAAGTTGTGCCTTTCACACAGGAACACGGGCTCACCTTTCCCATTTTGATCGAGGACACAGGCAAAGTGGCAGATCAATACGAGTTGCGCTCACTTCCCTCCAGCTTCTTTATCGACCGCCGAGGCATCATCCAGGAAGTCGTGATTGGCGGGCCTATGTCAGAGGCGCTTTTACGCACACGCATCGAATCAATTCTTCAATCACATGCTGACACTCTTCCGTAATCTGTTTTCTCCTCCCCGCGACCTGATCCTGGTCGTAGTTGCCATCTGGGTAGGTCTGTATCTGGCCGAAAAACGCAGCGCGAGACACGGTGTAAACAACGACGATTTGAACAACATCGTTTTCTTCCCCCTGATCGGTTTTCTGCTTGGCGGACGACTCCTGTTTGCGTTCGAAAACCTGTCTGCGTTCACACGAAGCCCACAAAGTCTGATTTCGCTAAACTTGGACTTGTTCGACTCCTTGGGTGGGCTGGCGGTGGCAATTATCGTTGCGCTAGTCTATGGACAACGCCGGAAACTAGCTTGGTGGCCGACATTAGATGCGTTGACACCTGTTTTTGCGGTTTTTGCCGTTGGATTGGGGCTGGCGCACCTGGCTTCGGGCAGCGCCTTTGGCAAAGAAACTACCCTGCCCTGGGGGATGAAACTGTGGGGCGCAGTGCGCCATCCCAGCCAGGTCTATGAGAATTCTCGCTTCACTCTTGATCCTGGGTCTGCTCTGGTTTCAAAAAGCGGACACACGCCCCGGAATCCTCTTCCTGCGCTTTGCTGCCTTGACAAGCGGCGCGCGTCTCTTCTTAGAAGCCTTCCGTGGGGATAGCACACTTGTGTTTGGTGGCCTGAGAATGGCGCAAGTCATTGCATGGGCGGTATTGGCAATTTCTCTTTTCCTGCTAGACAGAAGGAGTAGAGATTCATTATCTGAAGTGGTTATACGCAGTGAGGGGTAAATTAATATCGTGAAAATACGAAACGCGCTCCCTTCCACCCAGGAATGGGAGTGGAGGTGGAGCGCGCCCGGAAATAGAATCGGTCTTACAAATGGAGGCAGGCCTGGTTTTCGAAAGATGCGTTTAAATCCGTAGTGGTGAAGCTCCCCGGCTGATATTGTCCAGGAATTCTTGGCGAGTTGCCAGGTTCGCACGAAAGGCGCCGTGCATGGCAGATGTGGTCATGCGGGCGTCGTGCTTTTTAACACCGCGCATCATCGAGCAGAGATGTACGGCTTCCACCACGACAGCCACACCCTGCGGCCTGAGCAAGTCTCGCAAAAAGTCCGCTATCTGACGGGTCATACGCTCCTGCACCTGCAAGCGCCGAGCATACATATCCACAATACGGGGAATTTTGGAAAGCCCGATTACTTTGCCATCGGGAATATACGCTACATGGACACGGCCCATGAAAGGCAGAATGTGGTGTTCACACAAGCTGTAAAACTCAATATCGCGCACCAACACCATCTCATCATACGTAATGTTGAACAACGCGCCATTGATCATCGCAACGGGGTCAACGTGATAGCCGCTCAACAGCTCCGAATACATACGGGCAACCCGCTTGGGGGTGAATTTCAATCCTTCCCGAGCAGGATTCTCGCCTACAGCTCTAATCAGTTTCGAAATAGCCTCTTCGAGTAACCCGTTTTCAATCCCGTTACTTTCAAGCTCCTTTTCGCTCAAATCATCATCAAAATCAAACAACTCTTTCATACATGCTCCAAAAAAACTGGCCTAGCATCCCGCCAGGCCAGTTGGTATTTACGTTATCTTTCTCTACCCAACTTCTGGCTCAATCAAACCGTATGTTCCATTTCGACGGTGATACAACACTTTTACTCGATTGGCATCCGCATCGAAGAAAATAAAGAAATTATCGTGTCCCAACAACCTCATTTGTTCAATCGCCTCGGCCTCGTTCATCGGCACAAGCGCAAATTTTTTGCGGCGAACAATCACATATTCTTCATCTTCATCTTCATCTGCCTCTATTTCTACTTCTGGCGCCGGTGCAACGTCAGCCGCTGTACGACCATCTCCGCGGCCACGATATCGTTTGCCTTTGTAACGATCGATCTGACGTTGGATCTTATCCAGCGCTGCATCAAAGGCAGCAAATATGTCATCAGCGCGTTCTTCAGAACGGAGTAATAAATTCTTGCCACGCACGGTTATCTGCGCGATATGCCGGTCGGCCGCACTACGAGCTGATTTTTCATACGAAAGTTCAACCCGTGTTTCTTCAATGGCCGCTAGAAACCGGTCAAGTTTATTAGCTTTTTTCTCAATATAATCGTTGATTCGGTCGGTCACTTCCATATTGCGAGCTTGAATATCTAATTCTGGTGACATAGAACCTCCTCCTTGTAATTGGGATAACGCCCTAAAATCAGGCGAAAAGAACTAAACGATTTTTAGACCGTGATGCGGCAGGGCACGTGCGATCGTGACCGCAAATACTTCGCGTGCGCCGGATGCCAGAAGCGCTTCAGCCGCAGACGATAAAGTTGCTCCCGTTGTGGAAACATCATCCATTAACAAAACAGATTGTCCGCTTACCTTCGTCCCGTCAGCGAAAAATGCACCCCGAACATTTTCTTGTCGTTCAACAGCCGACAAACCCACCTGAGATCTTGTCTCGCGCGCACGAGCTAAAGCCGAAGGCCGATAATCCAATCCCAATCGAATTGAAAGCGGCATAGCAACCATTGCGACCTGATTATACCCTCGTTCTTTAAGACGCTCTTTCCCCAAAGGGATTGGCATCAAACATATCAACTGGCCAACCCAACTGCGCAACAAAACCCGACATCTGGTTCGATAACGCTTCTCCCAATCCAATGTCGCGACGATATTTTAAACGATGTAAGGCTTTCCGTACCGGTTCTTCGAAGACTGTCCAAGAACGTAATAATTTGAACGAAGGGCGCTTTTCCTGGCAACGCTCACATAGACCCGAATGCGCCTGCGGCAAACCACAGGCATCGCAAACAGGGTCGTCTATTGCTTGAACCTTTTTCTGACAATCTTGACACCAGCGGGTACCCGGGCTTCCACATCCCCCACAAACAGGCGGGAACAGCCAATCAATTCCAACCCAAAGACTTTTATAGAAGTGATATTGCCAAGTCGCGTTCAATAAGATACCAATTACTTCTTCAACCAGCTACCATGCATCAGGCAATAATACTAATTAGCCTCCAATTATTCCACCCCCGCCAAATACTCCCATGATCTGGAATACTGCTGGTACCATCAAAATAATCATGATAGACGGAAAGATCAAAAGAGCCATTGGAATCAGCATTTTAATGGGCGCTTGATGAGCCGCCTCTTCCGCCCGCTGCCTGCGTTTCATTCGCATTTGGTCAGACTGAATGCGCAGGACTTTCGCCATACTAACGCCGAGCATTTCACTCTGGATAACCGCCGCTACGAAACTTGTCATTTCCGGAATGCCCATGCGTTCAGCCATGACACGCAAAGCTTCACGTCTGGTCTTGCCAAGCTGTACTTCGCGAATCGCGCGCGAAAATCCAACTGACAGATGGTTTTCCCATTTCTCACTCACCTTTGCCATGGCGGCGTCAAAACCCAATCCCGCCTCGACACAAATTGTCAAAAGGTCAAGCGCGTCAGGCATAGCCTTGCGAATTTCCGTTTGCCGACTATTAATCTTACTCTGCAACCAAAGTTGTGGAAACGCAAAACCTAGGACAACAAAAAGTAGGACAACAAGGATTCTTGTTCCGAGACCCCAGGTAGGGGGCGAAATAGCAAAAATCAATGTCAAAAAGCCACCAAATAGCCCGGCCACAACAAAGCGAGATGCCAAAAATGTCGAGGCATCCATACGGACTGGATTGCCTGCCAATTCCATTTTCAGATTAGTTTGTTCCAACACCTTTTGAGGTGTAAAGCGTGTTGAGAATTCTCCAATCCCCCGCAATATTGGCACTATGACGCGCTCGCTGAAAGGCTGAGACAACTCTAGATCTTCGAGGGAGACTACATCTCCACGCTCCGTAAATTCCGCCAGACGCGCCATCAAGGGATCTTCGTCGCTTTGTGATGTGGATGTGGCACGCCTGCCTACAATAACAAGAACTACTGCCCCGGCAACCAGCACAACGCCAACAATGATCCACACAAGAGAACCCATAACTAGACCTCGATATCTGCTATTTTCATCATGATGAAGTAACCAGCGGCAATCATAATAATAATCAACCCAATGGCTGCCCATCCACACAAAGGTGAAGGCCCATCAAAAAAGGATAGCAAATAGTCAGGATTCATAAACCAGAGAATGAGGCCCAGAGCCATCGGTATAATTGACAAAAGCGTTCCCGAAGCCCGGACTTGCGCGGTCATAACCCGGATTTCACCTTTAATTCTAACGCGCTCACGAATTGTATAAGAAATCGAATCCAATATTTCGGATAGATTACCACCTACCTCACGCTGCACATTTATAGCAGTAACAACAAAATCTAAATCGTCACTGGGAATACGTCGTAGCAAATTATCCAATGCAGTTTCCATCGGAACACCTAACTGCATCTCTTGTACTACACGCCGGAACTCATCGCAAATTGGCGCAGGCAATTCTTTGCTAATGGCCTCCATTGCCTGCATGGTTGAATAACCGGCTCTTAAACCGTTAACCATTAGATTTAGCATGTCGCCAAGTTGGTCATTAAATCGATTAAGGCGTTGTCGTTGTTGACGCTTCACATAGAAACGAGGGGCAAATGCACCTAGAACAGCGCCGACCAAAAACGAAACCGGATGCCAGCCTCCAAGAAATCCAAATATAAGTGCTCCAAGAAATACAGTGATGACATATAAAGCAAAATATTCAGCAACTTTGAGCTTTAAATCAGCACGAGCAAGTTCACGAGCGATACGATCTCCAAATGAAGATTTTTCCACCCTTCTATTGACCCAGTCAGTAACCATAGAGCGGTCAGCTTCTTTGTCAGCGTCGGTTTTATCGTCGCCCAAGAACCTACCAAGGCGTTGTTCGACCAACGTACGCTCGCTATTAACAGAATCAATGACGCCGACAATCAACAAGATTACAGCCAATCCGCCGCCAATAAACAATATCCAGGTCATAATATTCCTAATTTGTCTACCAAGCTTTAATAACGGCGTCGCTCACCAACGCCAAATATAGAGGGTGGCAAGTTAATACCTGCTGCCTCAATTTGATCCATAAACTTGGGCCGCAAACCGGTTGGGCGTAGTCGACCAATGATTTTTCCAGATTCTACGCCTGTTTGTTCGAAGGAAAAAATATCAGTCATCGTAATAACATCGCCTTCCATACCACTCACTTCTGCAACAGTAACTACTTTACGGGTACCATCACGCATACGTTCCTGCTGGACTATAACATCAATGGCGCTTGCTACTTGCTCGCGAATAGCTCGAATCGGAAGGTCCATACCCGCCATCAGACACATCGTCTCAATACGGGCTAGTGTATCCCGCGGTGAGTTTGCATGTGCGGTCGTCATAGAACCATCATGGCCAGTATTCATCGCCTGCAACATATCCAGTGTTTCACCACCGCGGCATTCCCCTACAATAATACGCTCAGGACGCATACGAAGAGAGTTGATAACCAAATCACGAATAGTGATTTCACCTCGTCCTTCAATATTAGGTGGGCGCGATTCCAGAGTTACAACATGCTCCTGGCGTAATTGTAACTCCGCTGCATTTTCAATAGTGATAATACGTTCATCATCCGGTATAAAACCAGACATCACATTCAGTAACGTAGTTTTACCAGAACCCGTACCACCGGAGATAATGATGTTCAACCGAGCTTCTACACATGCTTTTAGGAATTGGAGCGCTTCCATGGAAATTGAACCGAATTGCACCAATTGCTCAACAGTGATTGGATTCTTTGAGAATTTACGAATTGTCAAAACCGGTCCCACCAAAGAAATAGGAGGAATTACTGCATTGACACGAGAGCCATCTTGTAAGCGTGCATCCACATAGGGGCTCGATTCATCAATACGACGGCCAAGCGGCGCAACAATTCGATCGATTATGCGCAAAACATGATCGTTATTTTCAAATGTAACCGGAACACGATGGAGTTTACCCTTACGCTCAATATAAATATTCTTTGCGCCATTCACCATAACTTCAGTAATGGTGTCATCTTCCAAGAGTGGCTGGAGAGGCCCTAACCCTAAAATCTCAGCCGCAATTTGTTCAAAAAGGCGAGCCCGCTCTGGCCGAGAGAGGACAATATTTTCTTCAGAGAGAATTTGTTCAAAAAGTTCCTGGATTGTTCGTTTGACCTCTTCAGTTCTGGTGATGTCCATTGAAGGGTCAAGTTCTGATAACAATTTATTTTGAACCCGGGTCTTAAGATCAAAGTAAGACCCGGCCTGGGGGGAAGTGATTGGAGCATTCGTTCGCCTAGTTTGTAACGAAGATAAGCGCGAGTTATCCGAGCTATTGCCGGACGATCCTGATCCCTGCGATTTAGAGCCTGTTTCCGAACTTTGCCCTTGCTCTATTCGTTTGAGTAATGACATACCTATACTCCTATACTCCTAATTTTTATTTGTCATTTCGTCATTTCGGTTTCATTTAATTCGGAGGCAGCCAGAGATTCACGTACACTTTCCGCTAAAGATAATATACCACGCGCCGATGGTTGTGTCTTATTATCTAAGATAAATGGTACACCACGATTCACAGCAGGCACAACAACTCTTTCATCTAAAGGGATAACCGCAGCTACTGATTGCTTTAAATTATCTCCTACCCTTTCTGGCGTAATCGCAATTCGTTTATCATATCTGTTCATGCAAAAAACAATACGCTCACGATTGATCCCTATTGTTTGAAGCAAATCCAAGAACAGCCTTGCATTCTTAATAGATGGAATATCTTGTGTAGTCACCAGCACGATCACATTGCTTTTATCGATCGCTGCAAGAGTGATATCGTTCAGCAACGGCGTTGTATCAATGACAACATAGGCATACATCTGGCGCAAGTAATCGATCAATTGCGCAAACTGATCACTACTTACCTTTTCGGCATACTCCGGTCGTGATGGGGCGGCTAGAACATGGACACCCGAAGCCGCATGCTTTATCATTACTCCTTCGACAACTTCTGGTTCCAACTCATTAACACGCGTCGCAAGGTCTATAATCGTATTTTTACCTTGCTCATTGATAAATACGGCCACATCACCAAATTGAAAATTTCCATCAACAAGTGTAGTACGGGTGTCCTCATTGTGCAAGGCCAGAGCAAGGTTTACTGCAATCGTTGTACAGCCGGTCCCTCCTTTAGGGCTGTAGACAGTAATCACCTTTCCTTGCGTGAGCGAAAAACCAGCGCCAGTTGGCAGCCCCGGCGCAGCAGGTACAGCACGAATCTGCGCATTTTTTGCCCGTTCATGTTGAGCCATTTCGCCAGCACGACGAATGGCGGATATTAACTCATCTGCCATTGGTGGCTTGGTTAGAAAGTCCCGCGCTCCTGCAAGCATAGCACGCCGCATATAGTTTTGATCACCTTGAACAGATAGAATAATAACCTGTACATGCGGCTGACTGCGAAGAATTGCTTCGGTTGCAGATATGCCATCCATATCAGGCATATTAATATCCATCAAGACAACATCGGGGTCTTGCTCTTTCGAAAATTCTATTCCTTCTTTACCTGACTTTGCAGCACCAATAACTTCAATATCTGCCTCAAACTGAAGAAGTTTACGAACATTTTCGCGAGTCTCGGCAATATCGTCTACGATAATAACGCGAATTTTTTGGCCAGCTGCCATGTGTTTTACCTCAAATATCTATTATTACTCCGCCGGTGCTGTAGCAGTAGGAGCCGTTGTGTCGTTCGTTAGGGGTGGATAAGATAGCTTATCAATACGAGGCTGTGCCGCATAGGGCAGCTTTGCAGGAACAGGAATATTATATTGACTTAATAGGAACTGCAATGTTGCCGCCTCTGTGGCAACTCGAGAATCATCTATTACATTCCTTAATGTCATGGTTATTTTCGCGCCGCCATAAATCATATACGACAAAGTTACAGAATCTTGAGGAGTTACAATTAAAAGTAACAACATCGGGAACTTCCTGCGGTTGAGCAACTTGTTGCGTGTCCGGATTTGTTTGATCTGTGGTTGTAGTAGCCACTTGCGGTAAATCAAAGCTACCTAACTTCAGCACGGAAACGTTCTGTAAAACCATCTGACATACCAATCTTGGGCGTTGAGCTTCGGAAGGCAGCACATAGATACCCTGTTGGAAAGCTGTTTCAACTTCCGTACGACCTTGAACGCCACTATCACCTGTTACCCCAATAGTGACGCCAGGGGTCTGACCTTCAGCGGCTGTACCTGGAGCTATCAATTCACCAACGTGATTCGGCAGTTCCGTTTGATATGATGGGTCGACGTCAATAAACAGGAAACACGCGTTCACATCTACGTGTGCGCCATCCCGCACGCCAAAAGCTACAGAATCCAGTCTAGAGGTCGGAATTGTAATTGCTGTCATACCTTGGGGAATTTGAGAAGCCCATTCTGGACCACCGGCTGCTACCGTCCCATCAGAGATCATCGAACGGGTTATAACAACACCCTGATCAATGGGATATTTTGCTGTTTTACCTACCAGTTCCGCCCTTTGATCAGCTGTAAACATAACTGAGACCACACTTTCCGGCGGAATATCGATAGTAGTGAGAACTTCATCAGTGATCGTTTCCCCTTGAGGGATATTTTGTCCCGCGATAAAGATCTTTACAGTTGTGGCCTGTTGCGGTGAAGAAGGGCTCGGTGTTCCGGGAAGGATGAATTGGCGAAACACCAAGGCAACAACAGCCAGACCGATGATCAATATCAGAGCCAGAAAAATGAATATTCGTCCGCGACGCATATGGACTCCTCTCTATATCAGGCAATAGTTAGAATAACTTTATCACATCGATTATACAGGAAAAATAGCAATATCATAATTGGTAAATAGGTAGGGCTCTGCCTAACACAGAGCCCACAAAATCCATATTTGGAGGAGCGCACTTTCACTTTCTCGCTGGCAATGAGAACATAATTCGTGTCCCTTTGCCCATTGCACTATCGACCTCAAACGTTCCTCCCAACATTTCAGTGCGCTCACGAATCAACTTCAAACCCAGGTTCTGTCCCTGAACAGAATCCACGTCGAACCCTTTACCATTATCATCAACACTGACACGGATAAGATCATCTGTCAAATCCACATTAATTTTGAGTAGCGTAGCTTGGCTGTGACGAGCAGCGTTTCCAAGCAGTTCCTGGATCGCACGAAACACCATCACTTCAAGATACGACTCCAGACGACGTTCATTTCCACTGATAGTTACATTGACCTCAAGGCCAGTTTGCTCCTTGAATGTATCCGCATAACGACGAATGGTCGGAATGAGGCCAAGATCATCCAACATCATTGGGCGCAATTCAAAGATAAAATTTCTTACCTTTTGAAAAGTTCCCATTGCGGACATCTTGAGATTGCTTAACTCATCCCTAGCCTGCGTTGGATCCACATCCATCAAGCGCATCGCGATTTCAGTTTGTAAAATAAAATTGGATAGCGCCTGCGCTGGACCATCATGCATCTGGCGAGAAAGTCGTTGGCGTTCAGCCTCCTGCGCATTGACCAACATTTCTACGCTGGCAAGAGAACCCTTACCAGCGCTGCCTGCCTGCGAAGAAGAAGCGCCCGCTCCGAATCCACCATTCTGCATATTTTCCAACGCCAACTTTATAACGCTCAAAATGCACTTTGTCACTTTGCAACTTCTCTAGCTGACCGCGCATAACAAATAAACGTTGTTGAGCATCTAAAGCCGAGTCATACGCCATTCGGATCTCTTCTACGGGCGTAGCACCAAGTTGATTTTGAACCTGCTGCAAATGGGAAGTAATGGCAGCGTTACGCTGCGTCAACTTCGATACCTCACCCTGACTTTGCTCAATCATAAGCGTAGTTTCACGCAAAGCGCGCTGGGTTTCTTGCAACTCAGCTTTTACATCGAATACTTGCTCTTGTTCTTGAATGTCTTCAAGTTCCGAAGTCATACCGATATTACTCCTGCGGTTTATTCGTATCCATATCTTGCAACTTTACCCAACCGCGCTTCAAGGCATAGACAACAGCCTGCGTCCGATCTTCGACACCAAATTTTCGCAGAATGGATGTGACATGGTTTTTTACCGTCTGATGGCTGATACCCAACAGACCAGCGATTTCCTTATTACTCATGCCTCGCACAACACAGGATAACACTTCCATTTCACGGTCGGATAACGGATGGAAAGGGCTACCCGGCTCGCTATAGGAGCGACGCGCGCCTTCCATTTGACCCTCCAGCCACTCATCCAGTTCACGGCGATTGAACACATTACCATCAATTACATATTTGCCGTTGGCGACTTCACGAATAACGCTTACCAAGCTCTGGGGCTGAATATCCTTTGCACAATATGCCGCAGCACCGGCATGGGCCGCGTGGATGGCTTGCTCAATATCATCGTATCCTGTCAACAACAGGATACGAGTGGGCAGTTTCTCCTGGGTTACCAAATGTGTGATTTGCTGACCATTCATTTCCGGGAGATTTACATCCAAAACAGCAATGTCGGGTTCTAAATCACGGATTAACTCTAGAGCATGCTTCCCGTCTGCAGCCTGCCCAACCACGCGAAATCCCTGCTCCAACGCAAGCGCATCTGCAACACCTTGCCGGAACAGTGGATGGTCATCGACGATGAGTAAAGTAATATCTTCCATCTTTATCCCAACCCCTAATCAAGTTTGATTTTAGAGAGTATAGCACATGAGTCCAGTTACGGGAATTGATTGCAATTCAACGCCAATGAAAGACAATCATGTTTTCTCCACCCAATTTTGGCCCAATTCCATCTGTGACAAAGACCGGTTTAGCCAATTTGCTCAAAAGTGGGTAGAAATCCGGGAATGCGATCAAATACTTTGCACCTCGTTGATCCAAAAAGTCAGCCAGACGCTCTTCATCTCGTATAAATGGAATAACCTCGGGGGATACCAAACCGGCCAAGTCAATCAAGTCATGATTATCATAATATCCCAATGCACCTATATCGTGCGCAGCAACGATATCACTACGGGGCACATTCGCTGCCACCCATTTGGCTGACGCGACCATCTCACTTTCGATCAGAGCCACATCCTGGGCATAAGTGTTTGCGCCAACCAGCCAAAAAGTCACGCACAAGACACCCGCAAAAGCATTCCAACCGGTAGCTATCAACCAATGATAGCGTCCAAAGTTATTTGATTTGACAAATTCCGCCATCGCTGCCAGACCCCATAAGAAGTAAATTGGCATGGCTGGCATGATATAACGTCCATGTTGGTAGAGGGGCAAACGTTGAACATACAAAAACAAGTAACCGCCAAACCACACCATCCCGGCCAACGTCCCCCAATCACGCTTTCGCAGGGAGACGATGAACCAACCAATCGCCCCGGGCAGCAATGCCAGGCTGGGGCCTGCCAAAAACTGTAACGACAGTTGTCCAAACCGAGACAAAAATGGATTTGCCTGCCAGACGGCGTACTCAGCCTGTTTGGCATAGAACGTGTTTGGCATTGGTGTTCCAGCCAGGATCAAGTTGAACAATAAATATGGGACGAACAGGGATGCAAATCCAATCACGAAAAGACTCACATCCCGCCAGCGCTCCCTCCCGGACCCCTGGCCTGCCAGCGCATGGACAGCGATCGGTCCGAGCAGCGTTACCCCGTCAGGACGCACCCAAACACTTAGTCCGGCCAGCAAGCCCAGGGTCATGAAACGACGCGAGCCGCTCATCAGCATACCCAATACTGTCGTGATGAGTAATGCGTGCAGCAAGGTTTCCATCCCCGAAGCTGCTGACCAAACCAGATGCCACTCCAGGATCAGGAACAACCCCACCCAGGGAAAACGGCTCTGATAGGCTGGACTGACGCGCCGGACGACCATTTCACCCAACAACCCCATGCTCAAGAGCAAAAGCCCGCCTAGCAAATAAGTCCAGATGTAGGGCGCAAGTTTAAGGAGGAAGCCAATAGACAGTAGCCCCGTCCACAGGGGAGCAGTTGACCCTGCCGAGGGTTTGCCATGCTGAAAGGCCCATTCGCCATAGACGGCCAGGTTGCGGGCATAGGTCAGGTGGATCCAGGAGTCATCAAGCGGAAAACCAATATGATAATACAGCGCACTGGCAACCAAATACACTGCCATGCTGATGAGGCTGGCCAGCGCCAGTTGCCAGACAATTCTTCTATTCGGTAGGGTGAAGTGCATAAATTCGCGCATCTTCCACCTCCCCAAGATATTCCAAGCCGGGACTCACATCAAACTGCTCGTAAAGCTCCTTATATTCTTCCAGAACCCCGCCCGGTTCCAAGACAAAATACGAGGCGTGATAGCGCTTCGCCAACGCCAGAATGACATCAGGACCGCCCGGTGGCATGACAATGGTCGGACGCCCGCTGACAATGTAATATCCTGCCGGATTGCGGACAATAGCGATTGCATCCGGATTCGCACCCTGATCGACTAAGAAATGTTCCACCTTGACGTATAGTTCCTCCTCCGGTTGCCAGCCCGGTTGCAGGATACGCACCTGAAGGATAACGCCCGACAGCAAGACAGTAACAACAACCAGTAATCCCTGAAAAACCGTACCCGCATGTTTTGCAGTGAGAATATTACGCTGGTATAGAACATCCACCAAGCGGTTCAGGCCAATCGGAGCCAAAGCCCACCAGAAGGTTTGAAAAGCGGCCCCGGCGTGAAAAAAACCGCCGCGCGCACCGGCGAGTGGAAAAATAAGCGTCATTACAACCAGCAATATTGCCCAGCCAACAGCAGCTAATCTCGCACGGACACCATGACGAAGATGCCAATACCCGATCAGGATAAATGGAAAAAGCAAGATACCACCCTGCGCGGCAAAAGCATTCAGCAGGTTCATCTGCAAGGCCCACAAACGGACTTTGAGTGCTGCCGCCCAGCCTGCCTTCAACCAGGATTGCATGTTTACCCGATCAGCCGGGAAGGCAAAGGTGTCATTGTAGTTCGTCAACCACAAGATACGGCCGCCGCCCGGTGCCATCGGTGAACCGAAGACCACCATATTACGGGCATACCAGGGTCCCATGACCAATGAATAACCGATAACAACCAGTACCCCTGAAAGAACAAAAGATTGAATTTTTCGGTTTGAGGGTTGATCAGAATTTAGTGAACGCCACAAAGCCAACAAGCCAACTAACCCCAACCAGAGCAAACCATCGCTGCGCGCCAGGTTCATCAGGCCAGCCAACAAGCCCATCAGCAGGAACACCCACCAGTTCTTTTTTTTCGCCAGCAAAAATATCAATCCACCCAGCAACATAAAAGGGGCGTAGTTATCGGTCACGGGCATGAAGGGCAGATAATAAACCGAAAAAACGGCCAGCATGCCCGAGGTCAAGGCCAGAGCGCGGCGTCCGCTAATATCGTACGCTAAATACGCAGTCAGCGGCGGGATACTGGCAGCGATCAGAATGAAAATCAATCGTGCCGCTACATAGGTGTGTTGACTGGTCAGGTACATGCTGATGGCAGCCAATATAGAAGAAAGCGGCAGCCAGTATGTGTGTGAGGGGTGCGGCAATCCCGTCGGGTTATCTAAATAATTCCACAGGAAGGGCTCAGTGAAACCTTTCCCTTCCACCAGTTGCAAACCACCCACGTAGTAATAATCGGAATCAAGATAACCAGGCAACTTTTGGAAAGAAGCAACCCCCAAACTGACAAGTAGCCCGAGAAAAAACAGGATGAAATACGTCCGCCTGTTCATCATCGCCCCTTGCGTTGGAGACTATCCAACCAGGTACGCGGCGGACGAATCACCCACCAGCGAACCCAATACAATCCAATCACGGCAAAAATAGGCCAGAAAAGGAACAAGACTTCATCTGCCCGCAATCCAAGTCCTTGCGGCACACCTTGGGTGAAAAGTAACCAGGGCACACCAAAAAGGAATAGCAGAGCCAAAAAAGCGATCCCGTTTCCCAGTTTCAGCCAGCGTTCGCGTGAAAATACAATGACGAGAATGACGGGCATCACAAGCGGAACCAGTTGGTCCATCTCCACCGGATACCCCAACAATGGCGCCGCTGCTAATGAAAAGCAAGCCACCCAGATGAAACGGTTGAAGCTTGCACCTCGAGCTGCGCGCCATTCATAGCCCAGCGTAACGATCAATGTTGCGGTCAGGGTCCAGCCCAGCAGACTACCAAACCGTGGCCA
Organism: uncultured Chloroflexia bacterium; assembly: GCA_963785535.1. GTDB lineage: Bacteria > Chloroflexota > Anaerolineae > Anaerolineales > Villigracilaceae > JAABUE01. Next base: position 142,280 of record CAWAVQ010000040.1, read on the forward strand.
AAGTTGACGAAGAATATCATGTACGGAGTATCCAAAGCCAACGCGGAAACTATTCCAGGACGCGCGCAGAAATGGCACAAACCAGCCTGGATACAGAAGGAAAGAGAATGCCAGCAAGACAAATGCCAACATACCAGCGCCGGCGAACACCCGCCAGCGTTTTTCCCAAAAGACCCAGAGAACTACAAAGAGCAGGAAGGGGCCACCAATTTCCCATTGAAAAGCAGAAAACGCCATCAAAGCACCCGCCACTTCGTCAAGGCCAACACGCAATGAAAGCAGAATACCTACATAGGCAAAGCCAAGGAGAAGAGTTGGAGAACCTTCAAGGAGTGCGTTGTAGGCATAGAAAGATGCAAAACTACCAAGAGCAATCAAGACAATAAAAAAATAAGGAATACGTCGCTCAACCAATCGAAAACTAAGGTAAATGGACCCTAGCAAAGCAAGTTCAACAAGCGTCATCCAGACGGCGCGCGTCATGGAGGCGTCAGGAAATACAGCCAGCGGGAAATAGAGAATCAACAAATGAAAGGGAATATCCAGAATATACAGATCTTCCCCTTTTACTGCCGGGTGACCGTAAACTTGCTCTTGCACTCGCTCCGGCACATTAGCGCTATAAGGCTCGATATGATCGTACAGGAAGGAACGCCCGCCTGTTCGCAATAGATAAAATTCACCACCATCTGGCAGAAAGTTTGTCAGATAATAATTTGACGCTACAAGAACATAAAGCGCCAGAATGACAAAGCTCCCGGCAAGGATTAGAAGAACGATTTCTCGTGAAGTCAGCCTGTTTGGAGCCTTTTGAAAATCCTGGAACGACATCAGTCCCCTATGGAATAGCGCACGATGGGCCGTGTATCAGAACGCCTCGCCACTTCGACAAAACCTGCTTTGTGGAAAGCGGCGGCGGTACCGTGATAAATGAATGCGGCAGGCATCTCCTTATTCGTATCGACAGGATAGCCTTCTACGATCCTGCCGCCCTGCTCCCTGACGTATTCCACCGCTGCCTTAAGCAGTTCCACGGTCAAACCTTGACGACGGTTCTGCTTCGCTACGAAGAAGCACGTCACCGACCAGACCTCGGCCTCGTCCACCGGCTTGAGTATGCGCGAGTATGCCAATCGTTCATAAGCCGAGCGCGGCTCGACAGCAATCCAGCCCACTGGTTCGTCACCGCTGAACGCCAGCAATCCTGGGATGATGCCCGAATCCACCACAGACTTTTGCATCTGGTGCGCTGGTTCACCGGTATTCTCTTCGTAAGCCTTGCCGCGTAACTTCCAGAAGGTACACCAGCAACCGCCACAAGCTCCGCGCGGGCCAAAGAGACGTTCGAAATCGGACCACAGGTCAGTGGTCAGAGGATGAAACGAAAGTTGCGATGAAACAGACATAGATTAGGGCAAGAGTAATCTTTAACCGTCCGGGATAAATGGAATATACAAAATCCTGCACAAATTCGGAGAACAATTCCCCGTCCGTATGAGCCGGGGAGGGTTTGTCCAGATGAATGCTCAGTCCAGTTGTGTGGACTTCCTGCATCCCGTCCATTTCGACATAACTTCCTTCACCGGGCTTCATGGCACGCGGCAACGCCAGAAATAGGCCCAAACGGGTTTTGCGATAGCCAAAGGCGAAGGTCAGCTTACCATCGAACGGATCGGCATGCGGCGTCATGTAAAAGCCGCCCGTGCGCGGCGCGTTGCCAATCGAGACCAGCGAAAGCGGACCGTTGTATTCGCCATCATCCCATTTGACTTGACCATGCCATTCAGGTTTTTCCATAATCGCCCAGACGGCGGCCACCAGATAACGCACGATGCCTTTGATCCAGTGAATGCGCTCGTGCTTGATGGTCACGCTTGGCTCTAAACCCGCAGCCGAGTTGTTGACAAAGCAGCGCTCATTTAATTTGCCCACATCCAACAAGCGCGTCTTTCCAGCCGCAATGACCTGCGCCGCAGCCGATAAGTCAGTTGGCAAACCCAAATTGACCACCAGATCGTTAGCTGAACCTAAGGGTATGATCCCCAATGGGCCGAGCAAATCCCGCTCAGAGGCAGTGGCGCGCACCATTCCGTTTACGGTCTCGCCGATAGTGCCGTCACCGCCTGCCGCAATAATTGGCGAAAAGCCTGCATGCGCAGCTTCCTCAGCCAGGTCCACAACCTGGCCTTTCCACTGCGAAACCGCCACTTCGAATTCCACACCAGTAGCCATCAGCGCGGCTTCTGCTTCCGGCCAACGCTCCTGTGACCGCCAGCGGTTAGAGTATGGGTTCAAAATGACTTTGGCAACCATAAGATAATTTTACTCTGAATTCCTGACTCGTAACTGCGATAGACAACAGCCCCAACCAGCCCATTGTACGTCAAAATGAGAGCAATTTTAAATTCTCATGCGCCATTAACACCTTTTTATCTAAAAAGGGTATACTAACTCCAATACAGGTGCTTATGAATAATCCGTTTACATCAACAGACACTGTCAAATCTGCGCTCTCTGCGCAAAAATATATTCCCTCAGACGAAATCGCGACGATTGTCTACCTGGCACAGAAGCTTGGTAAACCATTGCTGACAGAGGGTCCTGCCGGAGTTGGTAAAACCGAGTTGGCAAAAGCTATCGCTGGAGCGACCGGTTACGAGTTGATTCGGCTGCAATGCTATGAAGGACTGGATGAAAGCAAGGCGCTCTACGAGTGGGAATATTCCAAGCAACTGCTATACACGCAATTGTTGCGTGACAAACTCAATGACACATTGGGCAAAGCCGAATCTCTGGCCGAAGCTGCGGACCGTCTCGCTCGCGAGGAAGATGTATTCTTCTCAAACCGTTTTTTGTTACAACGGCCGCTGTTGCGTGCCATCTTGAGCGAACAGCCGAGCGTGTTGTTGATCGATGAAATCGACCGCGCCGACGCTGAGTTCGAAGCTTTCCTGTTAGAGGTATTGAGCGATTTTCAAGTATCCATCCCCGAGTTGGGAACGCTGGCTGCAAAACATAAACCTGTAGTTGTGCTAACGTCCAACAACACGCGTGAATTATCCGAAGCGCTCAAGCGTCGCTGTCTGTACCTGTTCATCGACTATCCGACTCTCGAAGCCGAACTGGCCGTTGTGCGCTTGAAAGTACCTGACCTCAACCCCAAGCTGGCACGCCAGGCTGTGGAATTTGTTCAGGGATTGCGCAAAACGGACATGCGCAAGGCACCTTCCATCAGCGAGACATTGGACTGGGCTAATGCGTTGGTGGCGCTTAATGCGAAGAACATTGATAAGAGCACATTGGATGAAACATTGTCCGTGCTGCTCAAACACGAAGCGGATTTGCAAAAGGCCAGGCGCCAATTGATGTCGCCACCACCGAGACAGCGTCCGGATGATTTTGGGAGCTTTTCTGGGAATTAATCGTTGTGTAACCCCGAGGGAGCGTTCGTCGCGACCAAAGGGTCTCCGTCGCTTCGCGGCGAGATTCCCTTCGGCCCGGCTCAAGACGGGTTTCGCTTCGCTCAGAACGACATAGAAAAGAGACGAATATGGAATCCCGCATCTTACAGTTAATCTCTGCCCTACGTGCCAGCGGGGTGCGCGTGTCATTAGCAGAATCCGCTGAGGCGTTCTCCGCGGTTGACTTAATGGGCATTCAGGACCGCGAGCACTTCCGCCTATCGCTGCGCGCGACGCTCGTCAAGGATGTGCGCGACATTCCCGTATTCGACAAACTCTTCCCGCTCTTTTTCGGTCAAGGACAACCGCCGATGATGGGCGGCAATCCGATGGATGATATGACGCCCGAGGAAGCCCAGATGCTGGCGGATGCACTGCGACAAATGGCCGAAAGCCTCCGTCAGCGCATGGAAAGGCTGATGAGCGGCGAACAGCTATCGAGGTCCGAGTTGGAAGCGCTGGCGAAGATGGTCGGGTTGAACCAGAGCGACGATTTACGTCATCAAAACTGGATGGCGCAACGCATGATGCGCGCCCTGGCTTTCCCTGAAGTCCGCAAGGCTATGCAAGAGTTGACGGAACAACTGGCTCAGATGGGCATGAGCGGCGAGCGCATCCAGCAAATCCGGGAACGCATCCAGCAAAACATGCAAGGCCTGGAACAACAGATCAACCAGTTCGCGGGGGAACGCATCGCAGAAAACTTGAGCGAGAAACCGCCCTCTGAAGGCGTGGACGGGCTGATGAACCGTCCATTCGATGCGCTATCCGACGCGGACAAAAAAGCGCTCCAGCGCGAAGTCCAGCGCTTGGCCGCGGCGTTACGCACCCGCATTGCGCTGCGCCAGAAGCGCGCCAAAAGTGGACAACTGGATCCCAAGGCCACCATCCGCGCCAATCTGAAATATCACGGCATACCGATGGAACTGCGCCATCGCGACCGCACGCGCAAGCCCAAGATCGTGGTGATTTGTGATGTCAGCACCTCCATGCGCTTTTGCTCTGAGTTGATGCTGAGTTTTCTGTTTGCACTACAAGGACAGGTACGCAAGACGCATGCTTTTGCCTTCATTGACCACCTTGAATTCATTTCGGACGAATTCACCGGCTCGAACGCGGACGAGGCAATTGCTTCCGTTTTATGGCGTATGCCCAGCGGACACTACAACACCGACCTGGGCTGGTCTTTGAACGATTTTCAAAACGAGTACATGGATACGCTCAACAGTGGAACCATGCTGATTGTCGTTGGCGATGGTCGCAACAACTACAACGATCCGCGTCTGGATCTGTTTTCGCAGATGTCCCGTCGCGTTACCCGAACCATCTGGTTAAATCCTGAACCCCCGTCAATGTGGCACGGCGATAGCGACATGCCAAAATATGCACCGTTATGTGATGATGTGTTAAAGGTAGGAAATTTGAGGGAGTTGGCAGCGGCAGTGGACGAACTTCTTTCTCATTGATGACAAATTTCTCAATACCAAATATAATCACTCTATCGAAAATTTCTGCGGGTCTGCTTTAGACCATCTTTTGGGACGAGGAAACAGTGATTGAGAGTCTGTTATGGTGAAGATCTTGGTCGTAGATGATGACATTCACGCTACCACTTTGTTCAATACAATCCTTACAGCAAAAGGATACGAAACAATTATCGTGAATGATAGTGCTACAGCCGTTCAAGTAGCAAATACTACAAACCCTGCACTCATTATTCTTGACCTTATGATGCCTGAGCCAAACGGCTTTGAGGTATGTAAATTGTTACGCGCAGATCCAAAGTTCTCCCGGACACCAATCGTTATTTTTACTGCCATGGGCGATAATGAAAGCAAGAAAACGGCCTTGGAAATAGGTGCAGATGAGTATCTGACAAAACCTTTCCGTGTTGAAGATCTCATGCATAAAATTCAAACCTTGATCACTCAATCCAAACAAGCCTAGCCACGACAACAAACCAAATGCAAGGGTACACCACTATGTAACGAGCGATAAAAGTGGAAGATTGAGGGAGTTGGCAGCAGTGGTGTAAAGGAATAGCATGGCAAAGATCCTGATCATAGACGACGATGTTCAAACTACAAATTTATTAGAGATGCTCCTCTCCAGGAAGGGGTATCAAACTACTTCGGTTAACGATAGCTCATTGGCTGTTCAAGTAGCGAGCGAAACAAAACCTGATCTCATCTTACTCGATCTTATGATGCCAGATCCCGACGGATTTAAAGTATGCAGGATGCTGCGTGCAGATGCACATTTCATCTTTACACCCATCCTGATCGTCACCGCCCTGGACGATACTGACAGTAGAATTGTTGCCTTTGGCGCTGGCGCAGATGGCTATATCATCAAGCCATACGATATCGATGAACTTGCAGCAACTATCAAAGCCCTGCTGCGTGAAAATGTTGATTGATGTCTAAATAGCAAGGTACAGTGTAAAAATTGGGGGATAAGTTTAGTGTTCTTTCCAAGCCGTCAATTTATCCAAAGCTTGTCTTTCTTCATCTGTCAGTTTCACATTCAGCGCGTCCAGATTTTCTTCCAACTGTTCCTGCGAGGTCGCACCGATGATGGGACTGGTAATCGCCGGATTCGATAGTAGCCAGGCTAACGCTACTTGTGCCACAGTCGACTGATGTGAAGCAGCGATTTCATCCAATTTATCAAGCACAGCAAAATTCCGTTCGGTCATATATTTCTGCCGGCCATCAGCGCGGCGACTATCCGGTAAGGGTGTGTCGCGACGATATTTGCCGGTCAAAAAGCCACCTTCCAGCGGGCTGTAAGGGATCACACCAAGTCCATAGGTTTCACATACAACGCGCAGTTCGCGCTCGAACTCTTCGCGCTTGATCAGGTTGTAGTGCGGTTGAAGTGAGTCATACCGGACCAAGTCATATTTATCGGATGTCCAAAGCGCCCGCATCAATTCCCATGCTTTGTAATTAGAGGCGCCAACGTAGCGGACTTTTCCCTGCCGTACTAAATCATCCAGTGTATGCAACGTTTCTTCGATAGGTGTGGATTCGTCCGACCAATGGGCCTGGTATAGATCGATGTAGTCGGTTTGCAAACGTCGCAGGGAGTCTTCAACTGCTTGCATGATGTGAGCGCGCGACAGGCCTTCAGCGTTGGGGCCCTCGCCCATCTGTCCGCGTACTTTGGTGGCGATCACGAGACGATCACGCGGGATTTTAGCCTGCTTCCTCCAACGACCAATGTACTCCTCCGCCACACCACCCGAATTCTCCTCCACCCACTTCGAGTAGACGTCAGCCGTGTCGATGAAATTAATACCAGCCTCAAAGGTCCGTGAAAGGATGCGCAGGGTATCCGCCTCGCTCACTGACCAGCCAAATTGCATGGTCCCCATACACAACGCAGAGACCTTGAGCCCGGTCTTCCCAAGATTGCGATATTCCATTACATCTCCTTCTTATGATTGTTTAGATGACTGTTACATGTGTGCATTATAGCGAAATAAAATTGCCACCCATCTCGGTGGCAATCAAAATATTAAAGTGAGTTCGTGGTTACCGGACGCTAAAGGGAACAGATTGCACAAAAGTGCCGTTCAGGTAAATATCCGCCTTGTAATCTCCGGCAGGCCAGCCGTTATCATTGGATAACTGGAAATAAATTGCGCCACTGAAACTTTTATCCGTGAAATCATTGATGGTCTGCTCATAGATCAGTTCGCCGGGATCGTATCCTTCTATCTGCACCGCAAGCCACTTAGCCTCTACGACAGTGCCAGCAGGCGCGTTTTTCAAATCACCCACAACATAGAACACATCCGAAGGAGAGAAAACCGTAGTCGGGTTATCGCCACCCTCATCGAAAGCCATGTGCAAATTCTCCAAACCTACTCCCGCGGGAGTACCTGTGACCAGGTTACAAGCCAGCATGGCAGCAAGCAGTGCACCCAATGCAAGCAGTACGGATAAACTCTTCTTCATTTCACATCTCCTCATAAACAGTACTTGCGCCGCCTTCGGAATCAAACAACTTCTATATAAATACGTTTGTTGATCGCGCCTTTGCTTTTGTAATCCACGACTTTGATTTTCCCAATTTCAGATGTATTCTTGACATGCGTGCCACCATCGGCTTGCAAATCCAGTCCCACGATTTCCACTGTGCGGACCTCGGTGATACCTTCTGGTAGCAAGTTGATTTTGGTACGGATCAAATCCGGGATCTGGAAAGCCTTCTCACGCGGCAGGATTTTTACACGGATATCATGGCTGGCTTCCACTTCCTTGTTGACCGCGGTTTCGATCTCGCCCACTAGCTCTCCTTGCAGGCGCTCGAACTCGAAATCCATACGACCCTTACCAGGCTCCATATTACCACCCGTGACCAGCGCGCCGTAATCGCGAAAGACCGTTCCGCACAGCACGTGCATCGCAGAATGCGTGCGCATGAGTTGGTAACGACGGTCCCAATCGATTTGGCCATGCACCTGTGCGCCGATTTCCGGTAATGGTGAGTCACCGCCCAGGAAATGCAAAACGTCCGCGCCCTGCTTTTTGACCTTTACAACTGGATACACCTGACCGCCTGCTACAGTAAGTTGGCCAACATCATTGGGCTGTCCGCCCCCACCAGGATAAAACGCAGACTGATTGAGGACAATTGCACGCGATTCGGTGTCCACTGCTGTAACCTCAGCATCGAATTCTTTCAGGTAACTATCGGTTTGGTAGAGCAATTTTGTCATGATTTCTCCTTCGTTTGAGACTAAAAGTGTACAACAAAAATGTGAATAAAACAACAAATATTAGTGTTTTATTAGAAAATAAAAACCTGCTTGACTTTGCCCCTCGAATTACTGTATAGTATTCAGGGTACGAGAGATTGGCACCGCCGCCGCCGGGCTGCTGTGCCTTTTGTTTCGTCAGTTTATAAACAAGGAGAGCTCGATGATTCGAGTAAGCGGACTTACCAAAGATTATGGGATGCGCCGCGCCATAGACAACCTGACGTTCGAAGCCGAGCAGGGTGAAATTCTGGGCTTTTTAGGCCCTAACGGCGCTGGCAAGACTACTACGATGCGCATCTTGACCGGGTACATGCCTCCCACAGAAGGGGAAGCGAACGTGGCCGGCTATGATGTTGTCGCTGAATCAATTGAAGTGCGCCGCCGTGTCGGCTATCTGCCCGAAACCGTTCCGTTGTACACCGACATGACGGTCTTTGATTATCTCAAGTTCATGGCTGATTTACGCCATCTACCGGATGGGGAAGATCGCGTCGATGAGACACTCGAAATGGTCGGCCTTGAAGAACGTGCTGATGGGTATATTGGTAATCTTTCGAAAGGAATGCGTCAAAGGGTAGGCTTGGCCCAGGCTCTGTTGCACAGGCCCGAGGTCCTGATCCTGGACGAGCCAACTATCGGCCTGGATCCCGGTCAGGTGGTCGACGTCCGCAACGTGATCCGTGAGATCGGCAAAGAGCGCACCATTCTTCTCTCAACACACGTTCTTTCGGAAGCCCAGCAACTTTGTGACCGTGTACTCATCATCAATAAGGGTCGTATTGTTGCTGAGGATACGCCGGCCAATTTGCAAGCCAGCCTGATCGGCTCGGAGCGCGGTATGTTGCGCGTGCGCGGCGAAGCCGACGATTTGCTCAAAAAAATCAGCAAGATTAAAGGCATCACCGACGTGCAATCCAAAGAAGAAGGAGTGCTGGAATTTCAGTTTGCGCCTGGTCAGGATATCCGCGCCGAGGTAGCGCGCGCAACCATAAAAGCCGGATATGACCTATTGGAAATGCGCCCCATCGGTATGAGCCTGGAAGACATCTTCCTGCAACTCACTCGCGAAGAGAATGTAAAGATGGAAGCGTGAGGTATTTATGCGAAATATCTGGACCATTGCAAAACGTGAATATAAAATCTATTTCAGCAGCCCTTTGGCCTACATTGTAATGTTGATTATCCTGGGCGTAATTGGCGCCATCTTTGCGCTCAATCTCGTCAACCTGACCAGCAACCCCTTCGGCCAGAATCAAGCGCCGGACATTTCTATTGTTACGGGCCCGATGGCCTTTCTACTGGTATTTTCCGCTCCTGCTCTGACCATGCGCCTGCTTGCCGACGAGCAACGCATGGGCACCCTGGAACTGATGCTGACCGCCCCGGTCCGTGATTGGGAATTGGTGGTTGGCAAGTGGCTGGGATCGTTCCTGTTCGTATTGACCATTATTGCAATTACCCTGGTCTTTCCGTTCGCTCTAAACACCATGGTTACCCCGGGCATCGACCAGCAAATGATGCTTTCCAGTTACCTGGGAATTACTCTGGTAGCAGCCGCTTTCCTGTCAATCGGCGTTAGCATTTCCGCCATGTTCAGCAATCAGTTTGCAGCTTTCTTCCTTTCCATGGGTTTGCTGGTCATCTTGTGGTTCCTGATCGGTATCCCGGCACAGATCTTGTTCACAGGCGGCGAAATATTTGATTACCTAAACATGAACAGCCGCTTCTACAATTCCTTGAATCAAGGGATTATTAACTTGTCAGATATCGTCTACTTCCTGAGTGTGACCGCATTAGGCTTGTTCATCGGCAGTATAGCCACAGAATCGCGGAGGTGGCGCTAATGAAAAGCGATCCGCGACGTTTTGCACCGCTGGGCTTGTTGCTCTCCGGCTTGGGGCTCCTGACACTGATAGGCATCCTTATCGTCAAAGGCTTTGCTGCGGTAAACCTCTATACACCACCTGATGCAGAATTGCTCAATCGCATTCTCATTATTGCAGTGGCCGTCTTTGTGGTTGGTTTAGCTGTATATGCCCTGCTCGATCCTGAGCGCGTTCGGAAAATTCTAACTGGCCGACAGATGCAGTATGGCAGCAACTCATTCATCCTGTTCATAGCTTTCACGGGCATTTTGATTGTCATCAACATCCTGGCACAACAATATCCACAACGCTGGGACGTGACCGAAGATAAGCAGCACACACTGGCTCCTGAAACCATACAGACCTTACAAAGCCTGCCAGAACCAGTCCAAGCAACAGCTTTCTACAGTGTGCGTGTCAATGCAGGTAGTGCCAATCAATTGCTAGAAGATTTCAAAACGAACAGCAATGGCAAATTCGATTTTCAGTTCAAAGATCCAGACTCCAATCCGGTATTGGTCAAGCAACTCGGGATCACCGGCGACGGCAAAATTTTGCTGCAAATGGGCGACAAACAGGAAATCGTCACTACCGCCTCCGAGAGCGAACTGACCAATGGCTTGATCCGCCTGCTCAATCCGAATAAACCGGTGCTCTACTTCCTGACCGGCGACGGTGAACACGATACGGAAAACTCTGGCAACGGCTCTTACACACGCGTCCGGCAGGTGCTGGAAAGCAAGAATTATGTGGTCAAAACCCTGAACCTACAGGCCCAAAACGCCATTCCCGACGATGCACGCGTGATCGTCGTGGCTGGGCCACTCGTCCCGCTCACAGAAAACAGCGTAACGCTTATTCAGGATTTCCTGGGCAAGGGCGGCAGCCTGATGCTTCTGGCAAACCCCGTACCGTTGACACAGTTTGGTGATCAGCCCGACCTGTTGGCCAAGTATCTGGCATCGGATTGGGGTATCACATTGGACAACGATATCGTTGTAGATACAAATTCGCCCTCGTCGCCGTTCTTCGCTGTTGGCGCACAATACGCATCTCACCCCATCACGGAGAAAATGCAAGGTATCGCAGCCATTTTTCCATACTCGCGTAGCATCACAGTGGATACGTCGAACACAGAAGTTTCCCCGACAGCCTTGGTGCTTACCATCGATCAGTCCTGGGGTGAAACAGATTTCGAGGCGTTGCAGAGTCAACAAGCGTTGAAATATGACGAAGGTGTTGACTTGCTTGGTCCAATGACTCTGGCTGCCGCCGCCGAAAATACAACAGCGAAAAGCCGCGTGGTTGTTTTTGGCAATTCATCCTTTGCAGAAGATGACAACTTCGACTTCTCTGGCAATGGCGACATGTTCGTCAATGCAATAGATTGGGTTGCCGAGCAAGATACCCTGATTAACTTGACTTCCAACACGGCACAAACGCGCACTTTTACCCCGCCCGGCTCCTTCCAGTTCATTCTGACAATCGTCAGTACTGTATGCATCATTCCGTTAGTAGTTGTCGTCGCCGGCATTTATGCCTGGGTGAGGCGGCGTAGAAGAGGCTAACGCATGAAACGCTCAACAGGGATCCTCCTGGTCGTCTTTCTGGCGTTGGTCGGATTAATGCTGTATCTCAATCAAAAAAATCCCTCAACGGGAACAGCAGACGTCACTCCAACCGCACTGGCCGAAAACCTATTTACCCAAACCGACGGTTTGCCGACCAGTATTGACATCAAAAGCAAGACCGGCGAACAGGTCACCATCCAGCGCAACGATGCCGGCGCATGGGTGTTGAAACAGCCAATCGAAGCGGAAGCAGACCAGGGGTCCGCGGAAGCAGCGGCCTCGCAAGTGACAGCTTTACGCATCGTATCCAAGCCGGATGTTGCTCCCGATGAAGTAGGCCTGGTCCAACCCTCCTACGTCTTGACCGTTAAATTGACAGGCGGGGCAGTGAAAACCGTAAGAATTGGCGACCTCACCCCGACTAGTAGTGGTTACTACACCAGTGTCGACGATAGCAATGAAATCTTGATTGTGGATAAAACCGGTCTGGACGCATTGCTCACAATGGTTACGTCACCACCCATTGCAAACACACCGACACCGGCTCCTTAGCCTGTTTCTACCCGAATTAGACCTGAAACCGTTGCAGGTTAATAATAGGGTATTGAATTTGAACGCAAAAAAGAGTATTCTGGACTCAACTAATTAAATAAGGTAGGTTGATTTTTTGATGGATATGGATAAATTACTGATCGTGGAAGAGGATGAATTTCCCGCGATTGCCCGTCTGATCGAGTTAGGTCGTCAGAAATCGTATGTCACACTGGATGATATATTGCATTTCTTCCCTGAGGCCGAGCAAGATGTTCAGCAACTGGAAGAGGCGTTTTCGGCTCTTCTGAGCGCTGGCATTCCCTTTATGGAGGATGTCGCTACCAGCGAGCCAAGCGAAGATGAACTGGCCGCCGAAGAGGCTGAAGCCGAAACAGAAGAAGATGAAACGCTCGCTCTTGAAGATTATCTTGCCAATATCGATACGGACGATACCATTGGGCTGTACCTTAAAGAGGTCAGTCGTGTGCCGCTGCTCACCGCTGAGGAAGAAGTGGAATTGGCACAACGCATCGAACGTGGACGCATGGCGCGTGAGGAACTGGCAAAAGGCAAAGTCAGCTTGCGCCGTCGTACTGAACTGCGCCGCCTGATCGAAGATGGTTGGGCCGCCCGTGAGCACCTGATCACAGCCAACTCGCGTTTGGTCATTTCGGTTGCCAAGAAGTACATGGGGCGCGGCGTTCCCTTCCTGGACCTGATCCAGGAAGGGAATATCGGTTTGATCCGCGCGACCAAGAAATTCGATTATCGTCGCGGACATAAATTCAGCACATATGCCACCTGGTGGATCCGTCAGGCTGTCACACGCGCCATCGCCGACCAGGGACGTACCATCCGCGTGCCAGTGCACATGGGTGACCAGATCAATAAACTGCTGCGTGTACAACATCAGTTGACCCAACGTCTGGGACGCGAGCCGTCCGTGGAAGAATTGGCTGATGCGTTGGAGGTTCCACCCAAGAAGGTGGAAAACATGATCCAGGTAGCGCGCCGTCCGCTCTCATTGGAAACGCCAACGGATGACGAGGAAGATTCGGTTTTAGGCGATTTCATCGAAGATGACGAAGCCCCGCCACCGGATGACACCGCCACCTACAACCTTTTGCGCGAGCACTTGGGCGAAGTGATGAATGGGTTACCACCGCGTGAAGTCCGCATCCTGCAGTTACGCTACGGCTTGCTAGACGGACAGGCTTATACGCTCGAGGAAGTCGGCCGCAAGATGGGCGTGACGCGCGAGCGTGTGCGCCAGATCGAGGCCCAGGCCTTGAGCCGTCTCAGGCATCCCACCGTGCGCAGGAAATTGCGCGATTATCTTGGGGAATAGATAGCGAATTTCAAAACAACGCGTCCACACCAGGCGCGTTGTTTTTATCTAAAATGTTTCTGCAACGTGCCAAACCAGGTGCATTGATCTTTTTCGGATACAATGATAGTCAACTGGTAGAAATAGCATAACATCCCTAAAGAATATCTAGTCCAATTTACATCCTTTTCTATTGTAGTCTTGGGATGCTAGCAATTGTTTACCAGCATCCAGTGGGCACAAATGCCTTGTTACTCTGACAAAGCATTGGCTATGAATAAAAAGCACAAAACCCCATTCCAAAATCTTTCCAAGGAAGCATGGCAAAACTTAATCCTTGCTGCCTTCCTGGTATTCTACGCCGGACAAGTTCTCTTTGACGTTGTGTGGAATAACTATTGCGGGAATCTGGCAATCGACTACTGCGCATTCTGGAGCGCCGGTAAAATTGCTAACCTTGACGGATACGCTCGTGTATATGATATTGCACGGCTTTGGGAAATCCAAAAACCCATCGTATCAAAATACATGTTGCCAGAAGAATATGCACCTGTCCCTGTTCCATATTTACCAATATTCATCGTGCCATTCCAACCCTTGGCTCGGCTGAATGTGAATTTAAGCTTCTGGTTATGGACGATCATCAACACTTTTGGATCATTTATCTACCTGGTCTACTTTGCCAAAATGACAAGCTCTGGGAAGCTGTTGAAAAGACGAACTTTGATACTCCTCATTCTATCCCTTCCTGTGTTTTTGAACCTTTTCCAGGGGCAGGTAAATTTATGGCTTATGATTTGCACTGGTGAATACCTTCGAAACACGGTAGATAACAGACCACAGCGAGCCGGACTTTGGCTAGGCGGCTTATTATTAAAACCACAAATCCTAATTTTGATCATCCCCGCTTTGCTTATTAGACGTTCTTTTTCCACAATATATGGATTTGCATTTTCCGCTTTTGGCCTAGGAATTACATCGCTGATCCTAGGGAGTTGGAGCGGGTTGGTAAAGATGTTTCAACTCTGGGTTGGGTATACAGGGGGGCTTCCCAGCAACTATCCAGAAGCGATGATGAATTGGCGCATGGTAGCACTAAATCTAAATGCCTTATCCAGTACAAATATCGGATGGTGGATTGCAATTCCATGCCTGCTTGCAACAATGGCGTTCGGTTTATACATATGGAATATCCCTTTCGATAAACCATCCACGCAATTAATAGTGGCGAATCTTGGAACCTTTGCAGCGACTTGTGCAATTGCTTGGCATTCTCATTTCTCGATGTCAATGGTCATGATTCCCATTTTGCTCTATCTGACATCTCAAGAAGTTCTACCGGAAAATATTTTGTCGTTCTGGGTGTTTTTGCCGCCAATCATGATGGTAATCATCTTCATTTCGGCTTCGATTGTAAAGGCAGGCTTTTTTCCAGAAAGTCTGTATCCCTTTTTAAACTTGATGTCTGGTATGCGTGGGCTAATTCTAAACATATATCTTGTATGGTGGGCATTTGTATATTTGCATACCAATATGCATCACAAAGTCAGAAGTCCTCTATCCGCATAACCTTTGGAAAATCGATATGCTAAAATCCAATCGAGCGATATGAATCCTGGTATCCGTCTCTCCATCCTTATGCCCTGTCTCAACGAAGCAGAGACCCTAGCCACCTGCATTGCTAAGGCGAGGAATTTCCTGTCAGCAAAAGGGATTGAAGGTGAAATCATCGTCGCGGACAACGGCAGTACAGACAATTCCGTTGAGGTCGCCAAACAGGAGGGAGCCAGGGTTGTCCATGTTGCAGAGAGAGGCTATGGCAGTGCTCTGATGGGCGGAATTCAGGCTGCGCGCGGCGAATGGGTTATTATGGGCGACGCAGACGACAGTTATGACTTTGCAGCTCTCAGTCCATTTGTAGATGCACTCGAAGCAGGTTATGAAATAGTCATGGGCAACCGCTTCCAGGGTGGAATCCGTCCCAGAGCCATGCCCCCTTTGCACCGCTACCTTGGGAATCCCGTTCTCAGTTGGTTGGGGCGTTTGTTCTTCAACAACAAGGTGGGTGATTTCCACTGTGGTTTGCGTGGCTTTCGTCGTGAGGCAATCATGAGTCTAAATCTTCAAACGACTGGAATGGAATTCGCCAGCGAGATGGTTGTCAAAGCATCGCTTAAAGGACTCAAAATCACAGAGGTTCCGACGGTTCTGTATCCGGACGGACGGAACCGTCCGCCGCACCTACGGACCTGGTCAGATGGCTGGAGACATCTTCGATTTCTACTTCTCTACAGCCCACGCTGGCTGTTTTATTATCCTGGAATTGCTTTAATGGTTCTCGGTCTGACTCTCTCTGCCTGGCTTCTTCCTCAGCCCAGAAAAATTGGCTCTCTAACACTGGATATCAATACGCTTATGTACGCCGCCCTCCTTTCCATTCTCGGGCTGCAAGCTGTGCTCTTTTCCTTGCTAACCAGGGTGTTTGCAATTAGCGTTGGCCTTTTACCTGAAGATACAGACTTGCAAACGTTGTTGAAATGGGGAAGTTTGGAAAAGGGAATTATGATTTCGTTTTCTATGATCGTTTTGGGGCTTATGAGCTCGATTGGTGCCCTTGCTTATTGGAGCGCAAACTTGTTTGGTGCAATTGACCCAACTTTCTCCATGCGCTTAGTGATCCCCGGAACGATATTATTCGCTATGGGGTTTCAAATCCTTTTGTCAAGCTTTTTTCTCAGCATTTTGCAAACAAAAAGAAAGTAACAAATGGGTCCTAACAATTCAAAAGCTCAAGCATATATCCTGCCGCGGTTACAAGATATTTTATTCATTTCAATTTTTATCGCAGCTTTGTTAACGGGCCCATTGATGCTCAACATGGACGGTGACCTGCCACGCCACCTGTTGACCGGCAAATTAATCATCGAAACAAAATCTATTCCGGTAACAGAACCTTTTGCCTATCCTTACCAGAATAGACCTTTTGTATCACATGCGCACGATTGGATCAGTGATAGCCTTTTCTATTTACTTTACCAATCCACAGGTTTGACAGGACTAGTGCTTCTTTCAGCCTTATTACTGGCGACCACATTTTTCATTTTATATTCCTACACGATCAAGCAGATAAATCTGCGTTTACCAATATTATTTCTCGTAATCTGGGGAGCCGCCGCAACATCCCTGAATTGGATAACTCGTCCATATTTGTTCTCTATGTTGTTTCTTGCATTATGGCTCATCTGGCTGGATGAGTTGAACCACAATAAAAAAATTCAACTCTGGCGTTTCCCACTTTTAATGTTGTTATGGAGTAACATGCACGGCGAATTCATTGCAGGTTTTCTAGCCCTATTTGCGTATGGTGCAGGATGGGTCTGGGATTTTTTGTTCGCCAAAGAGCGTACAACCAAAAAGACGGGAAAAAAACTCTTGGTCGTAACAGTACTTTCCTTCTTTGCCAGCTTGCTCAATCCAGCTGGAATAGCACCCTGGAAAACAATGTTTGGATTCGTCAATAACAGCTATCTAATGTCCAGAATGTATGAAGTCCGCCAGCCAGATTTTTCACAGCCGGAGTTCATGGTTTTACTTGGTTTGTTAGCTTTCTCCATTTTCTTCCTCGCTATTAAAAAGCAGAGATTATCAACGGGAGACGCTATTTTATTGGCAGGTTTCAGTGGAATGAGCTTGATCGCCGGACGTAATATCCATCTATATGGCATAGTGACGCCGTTTGTTTTAGCCAGAGCCATTGAAAAAGAAAACCTGCCCAGAGTACTCCTCCAACTCGAAGATAACCTGTCCGACATTGAAACCAATCTGAAGGGTGTTATGTGGCCGATGGTAGCATTTGCCTTATGCGCTATCAGTGTTTACACAACACCCGTTGGACAAATGTACAAATTAGACGACAAGATGTTTCCCATCCAGGCAACAGAGTGGCTGTTAAAAAACCAACAATCAGGCAGGTTGTTCAACGAACTGAACTGGGGTGGCTATATCGCCTTTCACCTATGGCCTGAACAGAAAGTTTTTGTAGATAGCATGGCCGACACAACTGGAGAGTTAACACACGAATACGAAAATGTGATCACCTTAACCCCGCAACGAAACGATATTTTGACAAAATATCAAATTGAATGGGCAGTAATACAAACAGATTCTCCACTGGCTAAAGCACTAGAACAAGAAGGCTGGATGATTCTCTATCAAGACCAGACAGCGATCATACTTAGGAAGTAAACCATGAACAACAAAGCAATCACCTCAAAACAAGACCACACACTGTTAGGTGTAGTTTTCTTCTTCACCCTGATTGGCTTGGCTATTCGGCTGTCCGCCCCTTTGCAAGCAACCTTCCCGCTCAATGATGGTGGTTTGTTCTACGCCATGATTGTGGATTTGCAACATGCGCACTACGCACTGCCTTTCTACGCAACCTACAATGCTGCAACTATTCCGTTTGCCTACCCTCCTCTTGCATTCTATATAACCGGTCTGCTATCGGACCTGCTACACATCTCAGTTCTGGATCTCGTGCGCCTTCTTCCGGCTATCATCAGCTCACTGAGCATCCCGGCCTTCTATTTGCTGGCCAAGGAAATTACGAGTTCTAAAGTACAAGTGGTCCTGGCAGTTTTCGCGTTTACCATGCTGCCCCGCGACTTTGCCTGGCTGATCATGGGCGGCGGAATCACACGTTCTTTTGGGCTGCTCTTCGCCGTACTGACCATGACTTTCGCCTACCGCTTTTACACCAGACATGCAACGCGTCATCTCCTGGCCTGTATTATGCTCGGCACACTGACAGTTCTCACGCATCCCGAAGCGACCGTGCATACTGCTATCACAGCTCTGGTCTTTTATCTGTGGAAAGACCGTTCCTTGAAAGGTTTTCTTCTCTCGCTGGTCATGGCAGCAGGTATCCTGACGCTGACAGCACCCTGGTGGATAGTGGTTATCAGCCGCCATTGGGTCGATCCCTTCTTGGCATCCATGATTGCGGCAGGCCAAGATAGTCTCAATCCACTGGTAGGTTTGTTCTCCTTTTTTGGATTCCGATTTACCGAGGAGCCCTTCTTGACTATTCTGGCAGTGTTAGGAATGATCGGATTGTTTGCTAGTTTGGCACGCAAGCAAACGCTGTTGCCCGCCTGGATCTTTATTCTGCACCTGGTTGAGCCGCGTGGCGGACCTCTCTACATGATAATTCCACTGGCGCTATTGATTGGATATGCGCTGAATAGCGTCATCTTACCAGTCCTGAATCCAAAGGGGGACAACGCCCCGGCAAATACGAAACAAGCACTTGAAAACACCCTGCGCGGAAAAGCAGCGCGCTATTTTCTCTTATTCCTGTTTGCTTATGGTGCCATGTCCGCATACAGTATTGGTTTGAAAATAAAACAGGAACTCAGTTTGCAGCCAGAAGATTTAGATGCCTTTGCTTGGGTACGAGCAAATACCCCACAAGACAGTGAATTCCTGCTAGTGACCGATCAACTACCCTTGCGCGACGCCCAGTCCGAATGGTTTCCGGTACTGGCAGAACGACATAGTCAGGCTACAGTATTCGGCTACGAATGGGTCAACGATGGTCAATTCGGAAACCGGATTGATGCTTACAAGAACTTACAAGCCTGTGCATACAAAGATACAGCTTGTCTGGATGAATGGAATCAAAACTCAAGCGAATCATCATCCTACGTCTACATCTGGAATCAAACTAATCCAACACGTTTTCCACTCACAATTTACATGCAAGAAGACATAAATTACAAGCTGGTTTTTCAGAATGAGCAAAGTAAGATTTTTGAAAAAATCAGATAAATACCATAAGAGAAAATGAACAACGAGAGACTCAAATGATCATGATTAAAACAGTTGGTGGCATAAGGATTCGAAAATCCCTCCGAGCGTCTCGGAGGGATTTTCGGTCAAATAACTGCATCCAACATAAGAGCCAGGAAGATAAAAGCCAGGTACATACTCGACCAGCGATACATCGTCCAGGCGACCTTGTTCCCGGGTACCTTCCACACCTTCCAGGCCGTATAGATCAGGCTGCCACCCAACGCCAGCGCCGATACCAAATAAATCGTACCAGTAAATCTAAAGATAGGTAAAAGCATCGTTACGGCAACTAACTCCAGCGTATAGATCAGGATCTGCCAGCGGGTTTCTTTTTCGCCGCGCACCACCGGCATCATTGGCACGCCTGCGCGGGCATAATCGTTCTTGCGGACAATCGCCAGCGCCCAGAAGTGCGGGGGCGTCCACATAAAAACAATAGCAAACAGCAACAATGAGGGGATGTTCAAACTTCCCGTTGCAGCCGCCCAGCCCACCAGCGGCGGAATGGCACCCGCACCGCCACCAATGACGATGTTCTGGACTGTAGCCTTTTTGAGCAAGATACTGTAGAGCACCACATAATAGATAATCCCTGCCAGCGCTAAAAAGGCTGCCAGCAAGTTGACAAACCCGGCATAGATATAAAAGCTCAATACAGACAGAGCCAATCCAAAAGCCAGCCCCTCAGCCGGCATCATACGCCCGGCGGCCAGTGGACGTTTCTGTGTACGCTGCATATTTTTATCCAGATCACGGTCGATGTATTGATTCAGGGCTGAAGAGCCGCCTGCGGCCATGAAACCGCCTAACAACGTCCAAAAGGTCAGTGAGGCGGACGGCCAGGCTTTTCCGCCCACCACCAGCCCGGCGTAAGTGGTTACCAACAAAAGCAAAACCACGACCGGTTTGGTCAACGTCAGAAAATCACGTGAGCGCTGGCGCAGGTCAAGCGGCGGGAACGCTACCGTCTCGCGCGCCAGGAAGCCAGATGCCAGCACCAATCCCAACAACCCAACCCACAACGCGACAACCGTCAGTGCATGCAAGATCATCAGGTAAACCGGGAAGCCGCGCGTGGTCACCATTGCACCCACGAAAACCTGCGCGAAGAACAGGATCACCGTCAACGTAGCCAGCGGAAGCAGCACACGATGGTCGCGCACATCTCGCCAGGCACGGTAGAGCAAGTAAAGCATCAAAGCGGCGGCAAACCCTGCCGACACGCGGTGAAATACTTGCATCCAGCCACTCGTCCCTTGCGGATCACAAAGCGGCCAGCCACTGCAAGCCACGGTCGCGCCGCCCAAAGCTACCAGGCGGCCACCGATGGTCACGAAGAATACGGCCACCAATACAAATAACGTCAAACGGGCAAAAGAGGATGAAAGTGAAAACTTCATGGTGTCTCCTTTAGTTGTCGGCGAAGGTAAAACGGATAACCCACGTACAGAAGGGTTGCAAACGTAAACCACTGGATAGCATAGCCAAAGTGCGGGCCCTCGGTTAAGTCGATTTCAGGTTGATACGGAATCGGCGGGGTAACATCGTTCGCATCCACATCGGGCTGGATGTAGACCGGCAATACCGGATATGGAATCTGTTGCGAGATGCGTTCCAAATTGGCAAAATTCCAGAAATCGAGACGAGTCTGTCCCGGTGCCAGAGTCGGATCGGGAACGCCGCCCAGGTCTGGTTTTGTGGGACCCAAGCGCATCATGCCCTGGACTTGAACCTGCCCAGCCTCATCGTAGCGGGACCAGCCCCCAGGCGAGTCATTGCCATCCGCCGGCACCCAGCCCCGGTCCACCAGCACAGCAGACCCATTGTCCAGGTGAAGAGGCGTAAGCAGGTGATAGCCGTATTCCGAATCGTGATATTGGTTCCGTAAGGCCACCTGGTTGGCAAAATCGTACGTTCCGGTCACCCGCACATGGCGGTATTCCATATCCGTCAAATCCTGCGGAATCTCGGCGTTCAAATCCAGAGCCGAGGCAGATTCCATAGCAAGAAAGTGAGCATTAAAGGCGCGCCGTTGAGCGAGACGGTCCAATTGCCAGATGCCAAGGCGTACACACAAGACACCACCAGCCAGTACCAGCAAAGTGGTCAGGATCCATTTGCGAGAAAGCATAGCGCGGAAGATCATACATCGGCCTGTTTCTTATCATCTTTGACGAGCAAAACGCTATACACAGAAAGCAATGCACCCAGCGGGAGCCCCCCGAACAGGATACCAGTCAGTCGCGTGAGTGAGCGTAACCGGCTCGTGGACATCCAGGCCAAATACTTTGGTCGGCTGGAATGAACATTGAAAGGCGTAGTTCTGCTCGGTATCCAGGTTCAAGCTGGCGGAAGTTCCGGGTGGAATCCAGAGCGGGCCGAGCTGGTGATCGACGCTATCCTGGTTGACAACGACCAGCGTATCGCCAACCACAAAAGTCATATCTTCCGGGATGGACGGCGGCATTGCCCTTTGGCAATGTTCTCCGCGGTTCCGGCCGGGATGACCAATTCGATGCGCTCCGGCGCGCGGTTTTCCCGTTTGAGTATCCGGTAAGATACTTCGGTAAAAATCGTTGCTATGAGAAGGCCCAGCGATATACAGATGAGGATGCGTTTAATCATTGGTGTTTTTACTCTGACACTTCGGATCTATTTCAACAAAAGATTGACATCGTGAGCAATATCGTCCGGCGAAGTACCGAAGGAATAGGATAGGCGCAGCTTGCCTTCCTGGTCAATCAGGTACAGAAGCGAAGAGTGTGTCACTGAATAATTCGTGGATGAGGTGGAGGCTTCGATCTTGCGATATACACCGTATTCAGCCCAAACCGGTTGTAATTCATCCATGGAACCACTCAGGCCAACAAATCCGGGATCGAAAGCAGAAGCATATTGCTGCATTTTGTCGGGAGTATCGCGGTCCGGGTCAACGGTCACAAAAACCACATCGAACTGATCGGCCTTTGCGCCCACTGCCTGTCGCACCTGGCGCAAATCCGACATCGTAGTAGGACACACGTCTGGGCAGGAGGTGTAGCCAAAGTACAGGAATACCAGCCTGCCTTTTTCAGCGCTCAAACGGAACGGTTGTCCGTCAGCGCGCGTCAAGGTAAATTCCGGTGCAGGTTGTGCGGGATCGTAGAGCGTTCCACGGAAACTATCTGGTTTCTGAAATGCAAATGTCAAAAACGCGACCACCCCAATCAAGACAACCAACCCAAACCCCACCCGCATTTCTTTCGTATTCATTTTTCCTCGATGTGGGGCGGTTCTCACATAATCCGCCCCACTCTAAAAAGGTTTTTACTTTGCCAGCGTGCCAATCAAGTACAACGCCGGATAGAAGAAAATCCAGACCACATCTACAAAGTGCCAGTAGACAGTGGCGGCTTCCACCCCCCAGTGTTTCTCCGACGAGTAGATACCGCGACGCGCGTTGTTGAAAACAATCAATAAGAAGATGACGCCTGTCAATACATGGAAAGCATGCATCCCGGTCATCATGTAAAAGATCGCTCCACCTGCATTGGCGCTGGCCGTCACACCTTCAGCGGCCGCCAGACGCCACTCCACACCGATCACGCCTGCCACGAATGACGCGCCCAGGATGATGGTAATCAGAGTATTCGTCAGGAAGCTTTTGCGATCACCGTTTTCCATAGAAATCTCTGCCCGATTCATGAAGAATGAAGAGATGAGCAAAACAACAGTCACTGTCAGGCCAAGGTATTGGTTCAAGTGCGGACGGGTTAACCCCAGTAAGTTGAAGCGGCTGACCAATAATCCCGAAAACACGAACGAATCTGACAGGAGGAACAACCATAAACCAAGACGATTGGTGCCGGTCTTATAAGCGTAGGATTTATGGTCTTCATTGTCGTCTTTAACGTTGAGCTTGGAAATGTGCATGTAGTAATAAAGAACCAACCCACCTTTGACGAGAGCGATTGCAACCAAAATCGGAACTGCATCTAACACAATGGCAACGAAGAACTCCAGCCCGGTCAATACCGCCAGGAAGATGAAAATGATTAAGCCTAAACTAAATGCGGCCGATTTGTTTGAGTGTTCCATGAAAAGTACTCCCTTCCTCTACTTTGTTACTTTCTCGTCTTTGTTAGCCGGTTCGCTCTCTGTTCCATCCATAGCGAAACGGACATACACAGATCCCGGCAGACCCATAGTCGTAAGGTTCCCCAACCACTTCCAAGGGCCGGTCATAATTGTGAACGGGCATTGGCGAGGGGACCTGCCACTCGGGAGAGCGAGAGTCCCAGACGTTGCCATCCGCTACTTCGCCGTGCTTCATGCTGTGGAAGAAGTTGTACAAAAATATGATCACCGAGGTTGCGATCAGGTAGGCTGCAATGGTCAGAATCAGGTGCGTTGTGTCGAAGCCCAACGCCGGATCATAGTCACCGATACGGCGGCGCATCCCCAGCAGACCAATGCGCATCATGCCCAAGGTCAAAACCAGGAAGGAGGGCGTCATCAACCAGAAGTGCAGCTTGCCCAATTTTTCGCTCATACGGCGACCGGTCGCTTTGGGAAACCAGTAGTAGAGTGCCGCAAAGAAGGGGAAGATATAACCGCCGAACATCGTGTCGTGGAAGTGGCCGACGATCCAATAGGTATCGTGCAGATGCAGGTCTGTCGAAACGGTAGCATTTGGAGGTCCAGAAAGACCGCCCAGCAGGAAGACGATGATCCCGCCCAGGACGAAGAGCATCGGTGTAGGCGTGGAAATCTTGCCTTTCCACATGGTCGCAACCCAGGAAAAGAACTTGACACCAGTCGGGACAGCCACCAGCAGCGTGCTATACATGAACGGGACTCGCAGGTATTCGTTCATACCAGAGGTGAACATGTGGTGTGCCCAAACCAGGAAGCCCACCAAAGCAATCCCCAGCGAGGACATTGCAATCCATTTGTAACCGTACAGGGGCTTACGCACGAAAACGGGCAGCAGTTCGCTAATAACCCCCAGACCAGGCAGGATGAAGACATATACCGCCGGATGTGAATAGAACCAGAACAGGTGCTGGTACAGGATCGGGTTGCCGCCTTTGGTGGGGTCAAAGAAACCCATCCCCAACAAGCGCTGGAACAGAACCAACTGGAACGACAGGCCGATCATCTGCGTGGCCGTCAACGATATGAGCGAGGTAGCAATTGCGCCCCAGACGAAGATGGGCAAACGGAAAGCTGTCATGCCCTTGGCACGCATGCGCATGACCGTAGCCAGTAAGTTCAATCCGCCCAAGATGGATGACCAACCTGCGAAGATCACACCTAGGAAGAACATTTGTACGCCCACCGGAGCACGCGCCGAAAGTGGCGGATAGCCCGTCCAGCCAGTGTCAAAGCCACCCAGGAACAGGGCGGAGAGTAACAACACCGCTGCGGGGACAGCGACCCAGAAAGAGAAAGCGTTCAGGCGAGGAAAGGCCATATCGTCCGCGCCTAACAGCAACGGAACGGTGTAGTTCATCATGCCACCGATCCCTAACAGGATGGAGACGATCATGACCATACCGTGCAAACTCATCAAAGTGTTATAGAATTGCAGACCGGTCTGGTCGAAAGCGCGGAAAGTGGTCGTCAGGAACTGCAACTGAGAATGGGCCAACTCCGTGCGGAAAATCAATGCAAAAAGCCCGCCCACACTCAAAAGCACCAGCGCCGTGATCGTATACTGGATACCAATCACCTTATGGTCAAGTGACACACTGAAGTATTTCACAAAGCCTTCCGGGTCCGAGTGATGCTCTGAAGTTTCTTCCCCTTTGGCCCATTTTAACCAATCGCTCACCGCACCAACACCAATCAGGAACGAAAGCGCGCCAACCAACCCACCAAAGACCCAGGCCGGTTCAGAGAAAAAGAATGTGCCGAAAGCCTTCAGCCCCAACAAGACACGGATGCCAGTGATGAATAAAGCACCGACTATTGTACCGATTAACTGGAAAACCAAGCCACGAGTAATACCCCAATAGCCGACCAACCCGGTGAAAAAGCCAGTAACCGAGCCAAGCATGGCGAACAGACCCGCTAACGGACTTGTAAAATCAAACCTTCCACCAACAAGCGCGTCTAAACCCAGGCCGATCAGGTATCCAATCGCCCCACAAATAACAAGGAAAAGGAGGGCACGGGTAACAGGTTTCATTGATTTCATTCTTCCTCCACCTATTTCAAAGTCTTTATATACGCGATGATGTCTGAAATCTGCGCGTCAGTAAGATTAAAGTTCGGCATCTGTACCCCTTCGAACCCAGCCACGATCTTTGCAGATGGGTTTTTGATAGATTCTGTGATGTAAGCATCATCTGCGGTGACCGTGCTGCCATCCGATAATTTGACTTGTGAACCATAGAGCTTGAACCAGGTTGGGCCGACCAGGGCGCTGCCATCAGTCGTATGACAGCCCGTGCAACCGTTCTGGGCAACCAGCGCCTGACCACGCGATTCGGGCGTTTGCGAAGCGGCTAAAGCCGCAGCCTGCTGGTCCTTGACCCAGGAGTCGAACTGGTCCTGGGACACCACCTGGACATTCGCTAACATATATGCGTGGGAGGTGCCACATAGTTCTGCGCAGCGTACCTTATAGAATCCCGCCAGTGAAGGCGTGATACGATACTCAGTAATGCGACCGGGTACAACATCCTGCTTGATACGAAACTCAGGAACCCAGAAGGAATGGATAACATCTCTGGATTGCATCAGGAGCACAACTTGCTTGTTTACCGGCAAATACAATTCTTTGGTTGAAATTCCGTAGTCAGGATATTCAAATGCCCAGGCCCACTGTTGTGCGGTGACATTGATAGTCATTGCATTCGGGTCGACACGGCGTATCTCGCCGAGCGAGTAAGAGCCCAAGTAGGCAAATGTCAGCACGACAAACAGGGGGATGACCGTCCATGCAACTTCAAGTGGCGTATTACTTGCAATTCGTTCACCATCCCCGGTTTCGCCTTTTTTCCGTCTGAATACCACCAGGCTGTAGAACATCGGCACTACGATCAAGGCAAACAGAAATGAGATAGCTCTTATATCCAAATCAAAAAGCCAGTCGATCGAAATTGCCTGTGCGCTTGCCTCGACCGGTAACAAGTGCAATCCCGTCAGTCCAAAATAGAGCAGGACCGACAGGACGAGCACAAGGATTGTTACAATCACAAAGTGGCGCATATATACTCTCCTGAATAAAAGTGTTGGGTTACTCGTCCCATGGGTTAGCAAGCCAGTCTTCTGCCTGGGCCGCGGTCAGTCGCATGCGGTTGTAAATCACGATTGGCTCGGAAGCAGCCAGCGAAACCAGGATAACCTTCATAGGCATTTCACCCGTCACGAATCGATTCAAAAATTCACTGCGGTTGATCGTCATATCATCATGGTCTACGATCACTAGATCGGGTTGATTATTTTCAAGAGAATCGAGTGTTTCTTTCATGGTCTTAGCCACATCAACACCGATTTTTTGGTCTTCCCAACGGGCCCTATAAATCTTAAGCAACCCTTCTCGGAATAAAGGGTTGGCAGAAGCGATCAAAACCCGGCGAGATAGTTCAAAAGATTGGCCCACTGGCAAGTATCCATTTCAAAGATGAGAAGACTTTAATAATTTACCAAATATTCTCCAATTTGTCAGTAATAATTCTTTTCCAAGCGAGGGATTTTTTAAAACACAAGCGGGTGATATGGCTATCACCCGCTGTCATCACCCGTTTGTCACGTCTGTTAGAGCATGCCCAATTGCGAGGCCTTCGCAACAGCTTCAGCGCGATTGCTTACTTCCAGCTTTTCAAGAATGTGACGGATGTGTGTTTTGACTGTATTTTCCGATATAAACATTTCTGTGCCAGTTTGGGATGTGGTCAGGCCGCGTGCCAGATACTGCAAAACCTCGACCTCACGACCTGTCAAAACATTGGACGAGCCTAACTGCCCGTTTCGCACCAGACGAAAAACTTGCGCGGTGACCTCAGGCGCCAGGACCGACTTCCCGGCCACCACCTGCTTGATCGTGTTTTGCAGGGTTTCCGGTTCCGCATTTTTGAGCAAATAGCCTTGTGCGCCTGCACGGATTGCTCCCAACAGATCTTCTTCCTGCTGTGAAATCGTCAGCATCAACACCTGGGATTTCAGGCCCTGCTTCTGCAAGGCAGACAGGGTTTCTATGCCGCTCATACCTGGCATGTTGATATCCAGCAATACAACGTCAGGGGCCTGTTTTGCGATGACGCCCAACGCCTGCTCCCCATCAGAAGCTTCTCCCACCACTTTAAAATTTTCCATCTCAGAGAGCAAACCTACCAGACCCCGACGGAAGAGCGCATGGTCATCCACCACAACGATGCGGATTTCTTCGCTCATAGTTTCGCCCGCTCACGAATTGGGATTTGCAGCCGCACGGTGGTTCCCATATCGGGCGCGCTAATAATTTGAAAATCTGCGCCAATAGATTCAGCTCGTTCTCGCATACTTCGCAAGCCATGTTGAGATGTAGCCTGCTTCTCTATTGGGGAGAATCCGCGTCCATTATCTTTGACCTCGACCACAACGCCTCCAGCGTGCCCGAACGCCGAAATAGAAACCGTACGTGACTGCGCATGCTTGCGAATATTAGTCAGCGCCTCCTGCACTATACGAGTTAATTGCGCTTTGACCGCTGGTGAAAAAGCTTGTCCAAATTCGCCGGAGGTAACACTGACTTGCATACCTGTCAACGTTTCGAAATCGGCTGCTGTCATCGCTAACCAATCAACCAGATTCTCCTGCGGAACGCGGCGTAAATTATCGATCGCCTGACGCGCATCCAGATAAGCATCAGACAGGGTCCGGTAGCAGGCCTGCAGAGTCCGGTCGACCGATGGGAAGTCACCTTTCGCAACGTAACTTTGCATCCGCGCCGCCTCCATCTTGAGGAAAGCCAGCGTCTGCGCCAGTCCGTCATGGATCTCGCGAGCCAGGCGGGTGCGTTCATCCAGAACAGCCTGGTATTCCAATTGTGTCATCAGCAGGTCGTTTTGAATGAGCAGAGCCGCCTGCCCGGAAACCGTTCGCAACAACAGCAACTGGCGACGGGTGAACTTGTGGAGTGGCTGACTGCCAAGCAACAACAACCCCAAGGGTTCATCCTCGCGCCAGGCAACCGGCAGGGCCAGCAGTTTCAAGCCGCTTTTACTGGCAAGCTCTCGCGGTAGAGTCACACTTTCCAAGGAAAGCGTCCTATTCGACTTCGAAACCGTCTGCCAGACGCCTTCGAGCATGCTGGGGTTTTCCAACCAGAAAGGTCCGTCTACATTCTCAGGGCCGGCGCTTTGCAGGAGCAACGGTTGCCGTAAACCTTCCTCGGCTGGCACCCAGATCAAGGCCAGGTCTATATCCATTGCCTGGCGGATATCATCTAACAAACGCCCTAGCAACGTGGAGATTTCTTCCTTTTGGATAGCAGGGTTTTGAATATGGCGCAAGGCCGAGATTTCCTGCTCGTGAATACGGAGACCATCCAGGGCAAGGTCAGTCAGGCGTACCAGCTCGGTCAGGAAAAATTGTTGTTCCTCTGTCACGCGCGCAGGAGTCGGAAACAGATAACTGATAACACCAATTTCCCGGCCGCCACAGCGCAGAGGCACACAATACACATTTTCCACGTCGACTGGCTTCTCGAGCAAGATGCACTCCGAACCAGCCTGTCGACTCGTACAATTCCGGCAGGCATGCCGGGTCGCCGGATTCAATAAACGCGTTTGCCAGTCTGGCCCTTGCAGAATGGGTAAGTCCCCATGCTTCAAAGCCGTTACAGTTTGTTTCCACTCATTGAATGGAACAAAGGCGCAGCCTTGCGCGCCCAACAAGTCAGCACCGGCCCGCATCGCCGCCAGGATGGCAGACTCTTCATCATGGGCCTCTAACAAATATCCACCCAGCGCAAAGCTGGCATTCAAATTCTTGTGGATAATCTGATTCTCGTGCTCGACCTTTTGTCGCCGCAAACGACTACGCCAAGCAAACACGCCAAGAACGCCCAACATTACGGCGAGCAAGATGATAATCGTCAGGTCGGTTACAAAGTCAAATATGGGCATAGAATGATGGTATTCGTCTACGCTAAGACTGCCAACAATTCGGCACTGTGCTCAGCAGGCTTGACCTTTTCAAACACACGCGCGATTTTCCCCTGCTCATCAATCAGGAAGGTTGTGCGCAGGACGCCCATATACTCACGTCCCATGAGTTTCTTCAAGGCCCAAACTCCATACAACTCGCAGATTTTATGATCTGCATCTGCCAGCAACGGAAAAGGCAAACTGTACTTTTCCTTGAACTTGACGTGCGACTTGACCGTATCCGGGCTGACGCCCAGGATCACGACATCCGCTTTCTTATAAGCCGAATAGTCATCCCGGAAATTGCAAGCTTCGGTCGTGCAACCGGGCGTATCGTCCTTTGGGTAAAAATAAAGCACCACTGGTTTACCGCGGGAATCGGATAAGCGTTGCAGCGTACCGGTTTCATCTGGCAATTCAAAGTCAGGAGCGGGAATACCGCTTTCGATTGGCATAAACACCTCCAAGACAATTATATCAAGTGTTAAAAAGATAAACCGGGCAGTATATCCCGGCTTATGCAACAAATTACAAAATAAACGCCTATAAAACTTTTGCTTTCTTCAACGCGCCTTCCAATGCTTCTAGTGTAGCTGGTTTAACCAACATGGCCATCGCACCGCCCTTCAGAACCCGCTCGCGCGTCTCGGGTTGGTCGTCAGACGTGATCACGACCACGGGAATGGGAGCAAGCCGAGGTTCCCGGCGCAGATACGCCAGCACTTCCAGGCCGTCCACACCTGGCATATTAATATCCAGGAGGATTACCCCCGGGGTAAACTTCCGCAAGATTTCTATGGCAGGGCTGGAGCCATATGCAACGCGAGCTTCTACTTCTAACACGCCCAGCATTTGCTGCAGGGCATTAGCGGTCTGTCGATTGTCGTCAATGATAAGGGCAGTCATTCTCTAATCCTCCACGACCAGGTCTCCCATTTTGCTCACATCGTAACCCGGTAAGGCAGCTACCGCTGCGCGGAATTCCTGATTTTCCAACACTGCAAAAAGTGGAGCGAGCAAATCGCTTTCGGCGTATTCTTTTGGGATAACCAAATCGTAACGTTCCTGGTAGAGCGGAATAAAGTCCAGCTCGAGTGCTTTTGCTGCGGCCGCTATCCCCAAACCACAATCGGCCCTTCCAGAAGCGACCGCCGCGGCTACACCCAGATGTGTGTATTCTTCCTGATTGTAGCCAATTATACTATCGGGTGCTATCCCCAATAGGTTCAACTGATAGTCCAACAGTACGCGCGTGCCGGCTCCCCGTTGACGGTTCACAAAGCTGACGCGCTCCGCATCCTCGGCCCGACGAGCGGGGCGGACTCGGCCCTGGCCTGCCGAGGTCCCCGAGACTTTTGATGTTCTTCGGGTTTCCCCGTTTCACCAGCAACCCCTGCTCACGCCCCACCAACGTTACCACTTTGACCTTTACACCCGGTAAATAACGACGGATATACGAAATATTGTATTCTCCCGTTTCCGGGTCGAGCAGGTGTGACCCGGCCAGATGCGCTTCGCCGCGCCGCAAGGCTACCAGCCCACCCTGCGAACCAACGTTGGCCGAAGCCAACCGCCGGTCGTGCCCGGCCAGGGATTGCGCGATCAGGTCAAGTGTCATGTCGTGCGAGCCGATGCAGAAGATGGTTTTATCCAACTCAGACCGCGGACTATACAACCGTACCTGCACCTGCTCCCCGGCTTCCATGCCCTGCGTGCCATGCGGCAGCAGCACCAGCCCATCCGCGCGGACCAACGAGGTGATGACCCCCGCCCCACGCGAGAGCGGCGCGGCCAGCAACTTCTCCCCCACACGCCCCACTACCACGCGCACAAAGTCATCATCGCCGCCCGGGGAGGTAATTTTGCGCGTCAACTGTGCGGTTTCGGTCGGCAGTTCTTTGGGTCGTCTTCCCAGCCATTTTGCCATCAACGGCTCGACAAAAATCTCGATGGTCAATGCAGCCGAGACGGGGTAACCGGGAACACCAACTATTGGAACGGTGGACGGTGGACGATGGACAGTGGTTTCTGTCCACGGTCCACGGTCTATGGTCCCAAGGATTACCGGGTGCCCCGGTCTGACGGCTACTCCATGTACTAGCAACGTACCAAGTTTCTCCACCACTTTCGACGAGAAATCTTCCGCGCCCGCTGAGGAACCCGCGTTGAGCAGGATCAAATCGTGGTCCTGGGCGGCCTCTTGCACGTGCTGGCAGATCAGGTCGAAATCATCTATGGTGATAGGAAAGCGCGTGGGCTCACCGCCCATATCCCTGACCTGCGCTGCCAACACTAACGAGTTGTATTCGAGGATATCGCCCGGTTTGAGCTTGCTGCCGATCGGGACCAGTTCCGTGCCGGTTGGCAGGATGGCCACGCGTGGTTTGCGCGCCACCTGGATTTCGGTGTGCCCGGAGGCCGCGATGGCTCCCAGATCTGCGGGACGCAGCACGTGACCGGCTGGCAGGACCAGTTCGGTAGCGACAATGTCCTCCCCCAGCGGGCGGACGTGCGTCCACGGGGCGACACTGGCACGGATGCGGATGGAAGCCGGGTCTCGGATGGCATCGGTCAGATTCTCGTGTTCGTCGAGCGCTTCGGTGTTCTCGATAGGGATCACGGAATCAAAGCCAGGAGGCAAAGGATCGCCCGTATCGAGGTAGCGGGCTTCGGCCGGGATTTGAAGCGAAACCGGTTTCGAGGGCAGGGCTCCCGACGTTTGGGCCGCACGGACCGCAAAGCCGTCCATGGCAGAAGCATGATAATGCGGCGAAGAAGTTACGCCCAAACCGGTTCAGCCAACGTGCGTCCGAGCGCATTTTCATCTAGCAGGATAGTTTCAGCACCCAGCACGCGCCATAGATCCGCGTCGCGCAAAGCCGATTCCAGGCGGGCTTGAGCTTGAGACAAGGGGATATCGTGAAGGTAAACAGACATTAGTAGATAGCCTTTAGTTCTGCAATGTGATCAGGAGTGGTGCCGCAGCAGCCGCCCACGATATGGACCGGCCAATGCGCAGCGTGTTGACAATAGACAAGCGGGTCTTCAGAATCAGTATTGACCCAGCCAACCTGCTCATCGGGGTAGCCGATGTTGCCATAGGCGATGAGCGGGAAATCGGGGCCACAGGCGGCGCGCAACTCAGCCAGCGGCGCGGACAGGTTAGGCGTAGGTCCGCAGTTGACGCCCAGCGCAACGATCCCCAGCGGCAGCAGTTGATGGGCTGCTTCAGTCAACGTTTCACCAGAAAGGATGCGCCCGCTACGGTCTGGCACAAAGCTAACGATAACGGGCGTGCCAGAGATGGTCGCCAGCTTGGCAGCGACCAGCGCCTCGCGAATCGTGTTGAAAGTTTCGAGCAGCAGCAAGTCTACGCCGCACGCAACTAAATGATGCACACGTTCGGAGTGTTCGGCGCGGCACTCGTCTTCCGGCGGAACCAGATCGGGCCGGTAGCAGTCTTCGAGCGTAGAAATGGAACCGGCCACGAAACGTGGTTTCTCGCCCGGTGTGTCGGCGATGGCCGCACGCGCGATCTCCACCGCACTTCTGGTCAGTTCCAGCGCACGCTGGCCGTTTCCGCTAGGAGCTAGCGCCCGGACGTGCGTGCGGAAGGTGTTTGCGGTGATAATGTCCGCGCCAGCCGCCAGATAATCGACATGGATCTGTTGGAGTACGCGCGCGCCTTCATCACTCAGCAAGGCATTGGCCGACCAGAGCGGCAGCCCGGTATCTACCCCGCGCCGCGTCAGTTCAGTTCCGGTCGCACCATCCAGCAGCAAAGGTTCAGGTTGTTTCAAGCGAGTCAGGAAGTCCATACGGGAGATGATTATAGTCAATATTTAGAATGGCGTAAATTCGCAACCAAATTTTGTTAGTTGGAGTGCAAAATCAGGAGATTTTGCACCAAAGTCGGGAGACTTTGGACTCCCTATCGGATAATATCTTGCCATGCCAGCCAGAGTCGGATATACTCACTCGGTGAGTATACAATGAGCAACATATCCCCCGAATTTGCCCTGCTGGGATTCCTGGTTGCTGAACCAAGCCATGGCTACGATTTGCACCAGAAATTCCAAACCGAACTTGGGGCCGTCTGGCATCTCAGCCAGAGCCAGGCCTATGCCATCCTCAAACGCCTGGAAGCGCGTGGTGATATTTCCAGCCAACTGGTCGAGCAGGATAAACTGCCCGCGCGGCAAATCCTGCACATCACCCCCACAGGAAAAGGCCGCTTCAAGGAATGGTTGTACAAGGCCGGACATAATGCGCGCGCCATCCGGCTCGAATTCTTGACCCGCCTGTACTTCACTCTTCGATACTACCCCGACCAGACCGCTCAGGTCTATGAAACACAATGCGTTGAGATTCGGGGCAGCATCGAACGTCTGGAAAGTTTGCTGGCCCACCTGTCACCCAACCAACCCTACAACCGACTCAGTCTCGACTTGCGGTTACGCCAGTTGCGGCTGATCCAGGCTTGGATGCATGAAATCCAGGCGCAATTCGACATTCCCTAGCGAGACCACACCATGAAACGAATCCCTGCGCTGACCCTGACACTGATCTTGTTGAGCGCCTGCGCCTCGAACGCGCCTCGACCTGCTCTCACACAATTGACCGTTTTCGCGGCCGCTTCCCTGACCGAATCCTTTGGCGAGATTGCAACTACCTTTGAAGCCTCTCATCCCGGCGTAGATGTGACGCTCAATTTCGCGGGGTCGAACACGCTGCGAGCACAGATCGATCAAGGCGCACAGGCGGACGTTTTCGCTTCGGCCAACACCAAAGAAATGGACGCGCTGGTCAGCAACGGCTTAGTAGCCGAGGGCGCGCCGCAAACCTTCCTGACCAACCGGCTGGTGGTCATTACACCCACGGAGAATCCGGCGGGGGTATCCACCTTCGACGATCTAACCCGTCCCGGCTTGAAGTTGGTACTGGCCGCTGAAGATGTGCCGGCCGGCCGTTATGCGCGTCAAATGCTGGATAACACCGGCGCGGATTTCAAAACAAAGGTGCTGGCAAACGTAGTCTCGAACGAAGCGGATGTCAAGCAGGTGTTGGCCAAGGTCCAGCTCGGAGAAGCGGACGCAGGCATCGTCTACGCCTCGGATGCGGTGGCGGCATCGGAGTTGCCTGTGATCGAAATCCCGTCAGAATGGAACGTGTTGGCAATGTATCCGATCGCCCCGCTGGTGAATGCACCCCAACCCAAACTGGCAAGTGAGTTCGTTGCTTTCGTACTTTCGCCAGTTGGACAGACCATCCTACAGAAATGGGGTTTCTCGCCTGCCCAATAGACCACGAAGTCTCAAAGACACTAATTTTTTAAATCTTTGTGTCTTACTGTCCTGGTGTCTTAGTGGTAAACCCATTAATCTAATGACAACGATCCGTCGCTATTTCCACCATCTGACCAACAACGGTCACAAAGACTGGCTGTTCGTGCTGCCCAGTCTGCTACTGCTGGGCCTGTTCGGGCTGCCCATCCTGGCTTTGATCCTCAATGCAATCGGCGATACCTTCCTGTCGTATGCGCTCTCAACAGAGGCCCTTTCCGCGCTGAAACTCAGCCTGTTGACCAGCCTGATCAGCGTCGGGATCGCTGTCATCTTTGGCACACCGCTGGCCTACACGCTGGCGCGCTGGAAATTCAGCGGGAAATCCATGGTCGAGATGCTGGTGGACTTGCCAGTCGTGTCTGCCTCCTTCCGTAGCGGGATTGGCGCTGCTAATCGCCTTTGGCCGCCAGGGACTGCTGGGAAGTACATTGAGCACCTTCGGGATCAGCCTGCCGTTCACCACTGCAGCAGTAGTCATGGCGCAGACCTTCGTCTCCGCGCCACTGTTCATCCGCGCGGCGCGCATTGGCTTTGCCGAGATCGACCTGCAACTCGAAGAAGCCGCGCATGTGGAAGGCGCCAACCAGTGGCAACTGTTCAGCGAAGTCATGTTCCCATTGGCGGGACGCGCGCTGATCAGCGGCGCGATCCTGTGCTGGACGCGCGCGCTGGGCGAGTTCGGCGCGACGATTCTGTTTGCGGGCAATCTGGAGGGGGTAACGCAAACCATGCCGCTGGCAATTTATTTAGGGTTTGAGAAAAGTCTGGGGGTGGCGGTGGCGCTTTCGGTGATGCTGGTGGGGGTTTCGGTGCTGTTGTTGGCGGTGACGAGGAGGTTGGAGAGAAAGGATTGAATTTTCAGAGTCAAATTTAGGCTGGGTAATTTAATTGCATCTTCGTGGTATGAAAAGCTTATTGGGGTTGAAAAAACTGATGAATAAACGTCGGGATCATATAGAGAAAATAATGACATTATTATTGATCGTCCGTGCAATTGGTCTTTAGTTGAGAGAAACCTTCGCGCAACACTCTTTCTTTAAGGTACTCGCAAATACAGATTGTACTCCGGTCTGTTTGTGTTTTTGAAACTCAAACTTATCATTTCAAAGCAAGATTTTTTGCCCTACTCTTCTTTCACTCTTACATCCTTCTCCTATCTCACCTGCCCAAAATAATGTCTGAACTTCAATCAAGTTACCAATAAATTCAATACACTGGTGAAACAAATCTCTTGTAAGTGTGTCCACTATTTTGACAGACCGCTAGATGCAAGTGTCGCGCAGCCTGCAACAGTTCCGAGAAAAAGCCATAAAAATTCTTCTTGCCCATTTAGGGTATTCATAGCATTTTGAGCTACAAGAAGTGTGGACAATAAAACGGCTGTTCGACAAAGTATTGAGAATATTTTTACGCCATCCAATTTCATACCAATTCTTTTCTTCGATCGTCTCTTAGCTTTTGATTTTGCATTTGGCCTTTGATTGTTGGAGAACATTATTGCTCCTTTTTAGAATAGAACATATATTCTATATTTAACTCAATAATAGAACTAATGTTCTACTTTATCAAGGGATTTTCATGATTAATTAACGGTCATCAATAATGATGACCGTTAATTACAATGTAAAACAATGAGCATCTATG
Organism: uncultured Chloroflexia bacterium; assembly: GCA_963785535.1. GTDB lineage: Bacteria > Chloroflexota > Anaerolineae > Anaerolineales > Villigracilaceae > JAABUE01. Next base: position 178,772 of record CAWAVQ010000040.1, read on the forward strand.
AAATACTGTGATTTTAAAGTGAAGCTATTGTATTTTTGCAGGCCAAATCAACTGGAACCTTTCTGGAGAGTAAACAGCAACTACTTTACCCACTTCTTCAAACTCAATGTACGGTGTATCAATTTTGTATTCACTATCCTCCGCTCCAGTTTTCCAACTAAGGCGATAAACTGGTCGTTTATCCCCCCTTCTTAGACGTGTAAAATATTTTAGTGTTGGTCCATGAATTTCTCCTGGCCTCAACAGCTTGCTCAATCTTTGGAACGCTTTTGTTAATGTAATCATTTGGTAAATACTTCGCTACAATTAAATCTCCATCACCAATATCTAACAAGCTTACCTTCTTAACTACTACATAATCCCCTGGAAAAATATTCTCATGTATCATGCTTTCACCTTTTACAAGCAAAGCATAAAACTTTTCCGGATCGCCTATTTTGTCTGGAACAGAAACAGTTTCATCTCCTGAATAGAACTCTAAATCATCTTCTCGGTTTCCATAACCTGCTTTTACTCCACCAAGTAAACCAACTTCTACAAAGTTGAATGTGCTTTGAAGGTTTGATCTAACTTCACCAATAATGTCTTTTATAGAGACGTCTGTAGTTTTGTCATTTTCATTATTATTGTACTGACCAAGTTTTTTTCCAATATTATAGTTTTTCTGAAGAGTAGCAAGCGCGCCCTCAGTAAATTCCATACCCCATACCTTAGAGGGCTTTAATAATTCTTTTTCAATCATTGACTTTCTTAGATTTCCCCAATGCTGCGAAGTTACGCCTAATGCATTAGCAACTTCACCACTAGTCGGGTAAGAACGATCATGGTTTTTCCAATACAAGTATATGATTTGTAATGCTTTTCCAGCAAGGTTTTTATTGCTCATTCTCTTGCCCTTACATTCTTTTCACATCGTTTCCACAATTGTGGCAATAAATTTCGAATAGATCAAAACCAGCATGCAACACAATCAATAAAATTATACCAACAACACTTCCACCAGTTCCCCCGCACTCAGACCGGTGGCGTCCGGCGGAATGCGCAGCAAGCCGTCCGCGGCGGCCAGGGTAAAGATCAGGTTGGACTTGCCGAAGATGGGTTCTGCGTTATATGGTTCCTGAGCGGAGCCTGAGCGTGGCGAAGGTGTAGTCGCACCGTCTCCGAAGGGGGAAGGACGACTTTCCGCAAACGCGTTGCCCTTCGACTGCGCCCCTACGGGGCTCCGCTCAGGGACTAATTTCACAGGCCACCAATCTTCACGACCCGCCTGGGATGGCAGGTTGACGGTCAGCCGGGCCTGGATTGTGGCTTTGGGACGCGGAGACTGACCCAGCAGGTGCTCGATCAACGGTACAACCAGCATGTAACCGTTCACCAACGCGCTGACGGGGTTGCCTGGCAGGCCGATGACAGCTTTGCCAGCGCACACACCCAAAATAGTCGGCTTGCCGGGGCGCGTGTTGATACCGTGCACCAGCACGCCCGGTTTTCCCAACTGGTCAATGACATCGGCAGTCATGTCGCGCGTGCTGGCCGACGAACCGGCGGTGATAATGACCGCGTCACATTCGGCCAGGGCTTTCGCGGCGGTCGTTTTCAAGGCCTCGAACGTGTCCCCCACGATACCGTAAAAGACCGGCTCGCCACCGGATTGCGATACCAGCGCGCCCAGCGTGTACGAGTTGACATCACGCACCTGTCCCGGTCGCGGGGCTTGCTCGGGCGGGATAACTTCGTCGCCGGACGAGATCAGGCCGACGCGCACCTTTTTGGATACCCGCAATTGGGTGATTCCCAGGGCCATCAGGCCGCCAATCTCAGCCGGGCGCATCAGACTCCCTTTGGGCTGCACCACCTGTCCCTGAGAGACGTCCTCGCCGATAGCGATGACGTTCTCGCCTTCTGCCACGGCGCGCAGGATCTCAATCTCGTCTAACCTGCCGAAGGTTTCGGAACTTTCGGAAGGTTTGGTCTGTTGGGTATATTCCAGCATAACGACCGCA
>CAWAVQ010000041.1:0-175073 GCA_963785535.1 uncultured Chloroflexia bacterium
GCAATCGTGAACGACATCAGAAAATCGATGTTCGGCAACGCGTCACAGACTCGCGCGCTATCGACGATATCTTGCAAGACCCCGGAACGCCGTTCTCCGGTATGGATGTCGATCACATTCGGGCAATCCGAGCCCGGACCGTAAAAGACGTTGTTGCGTTCCAACGGCATCACCCGTTTCCCGTGACGATTGGCAAGAACCACTCGTCTGGGCGCGACGCTCAGGGCCCATTCCACCAAATGGGACGGAATCCGGACGCGACTTCCTTCGCTGACATCTGCTCCTGCCTTCTTCAGCAACTCAACCGCCTCAGGCAAGTGCAGCCGGACTCCAGTCCGCTCCAGGATTTCCAAACTGGCGCAATGGATGCGTTCCAGTTGATCTTGGGAAAGCTTTTGAAATCTGGGTGCGTTAATCGATTGGAAATTGCTCTGGGTAATGCTCATGATCGCCTCCATAGGATAAGTTCGTTGTCAAAGTATACCCGATGCACGCATAGCTCATTCCAAAGGTGATGTTTGAGCCACAAAAAACAGGAAGACTTACACAAGAAAATCAAGTTATCGTCGCTATACTGGTTATATTGGAGATGTTTTGAGATTTCTGTCCGCTTGTGAGTGTTTTTGAAAGGAGAAATGTAATGTATCAGAACCACGATCTCGGTATCAACCATATCAAGGCTCGTAAAGACCATCGCTGCTATGGCATGGGCCTGGGCATCATCATTTTGGATGATGTTTACCCGGGCTTTCCTGGCGATGTGCGTAATGCCAGCGCATTCCCGTTTCCCGTCCAGTATGAAATCGTAGAAGGGGTGGATATCTGGGCTTTAGTGCACGAAGAGGACAAATCCCCTTGCCTGGAGCCAATCAAAAAAGCTGCGAAAAAGCTGGAAAGCATGGGCTGCCGGGCTATCGCGGCTGAGTGTGGCTATTTTGCTTACTTCCAGAAAGACATCGCTGGCTTCGTAGATGTGCCTGTGTTTATGTCCAGTCTTGCTACAAGTGCCCTTTGCCCAACAGTTGATCGGCCCAGAAAAAGTGGTTGGCATCCTGGTGGCTCGCCAAAAGCAGTTGCTCCCCGAACACCTGGAGGCAGTCGGCATTAAGTTGGGAAGTAATTATATCGTCACCGGGGCCGAAGATGATGGTCGTTGCCCGGAGTTTGAACACCTGTGGTATGCTCCCGCTCGCACGGACCCACCCCAGGCGTATTACGATAAAGCAGAGAAAGATTTTGTCCAGGTTGCGGTCGATTTTTATGAGGCGCATCCCAATATGGGGGCCATGATGTTGGAGTGCACCGGCATGCAACCCTTTGCACGCGCCATCCAGCGCGAGATCGATATCCCAATTTTCAGTTGGGGCACGCTCCTGGATTACGCTTATTCGGTGGCGGTTCACCGCGATTATTATGGACATGTATAGTTCAGGGAAATATGTCAGCAAAATCGATTGACCATCTGAATACTAACACCACGCGGCTTCATAGTTTGACCAAGGAAAAAATCAAAATCCTTCACGAAGCCAGCCTGGAGATCTTGGAACGCACCGGTTTACGTTTCTTCGATGATGAAGCCATTGCGCTGTTTAGGAAAGCGGGCGCGAAAATCTCGGACGGTAACCTGGTACATATTCCCCCTCATCTGGTTGAGCAGGCTCTGCAAACGGTTCCCAAAAGCATCACGATCTATGATCAAACCGGGAAACAAGCTATGGAGCTTGGGGGCTATCAAAGCTATTTTGGACCAGGCTCTGACTGTATGTACATCTATGATCTTGAAACAGGCGAGCGTCGCAAAGCTGTGCTGGAAGATGTGGTCAGTGGGATACGCCTGGCCGATGCTTCGCCCCACCTGGATTTTGTGATGTCGATGTTCCTGCCATCCGATGTGCCAGACGAATGCTACGAACGCCGTCAGATGGCCGTTATGCTAGCAGGAAAGCACAAAGCCAATTGTCTTTGTTGGCCTCGATGCAAACAGCACTGTCTATGCGATTAAGATGGCCGAGATGGTAGCCGGTGGAGAAGAACAATTACAGCGCTATCCCTTTATCATCAACTATGTCAATACTGTCTCAGCGTTCTATCACAACCATGAAAGCGTGCGGCGCCTATTGTACGCGGCAGAGCGCAACCTCCCCACAATATATGCGCCAGGTCTCAGTCGAGGCGTTACCGCTCCGATCACGATCGCTGGCGCATTAGCTGTAGGAAATGCCGGACACTTAGGCGGTCTAGTGCTCTCCCAACTAAAAAGAGAAGGATCTCCATTTTTGCGTAGCCATCCCACAGGGGCTTCGTTGGACATGAGTTCCATGGTTAGCATCTATGGAGCACCTGACAATGGACCTTATGGCTGGGAACCTGGCTCATCATTATGGTGTTCCTACTTTTGGGGCGGCTGGCTGCAGCGATGCAAAAGTCTTCGATGCCCAGGCCGCTGCCGAGGCTTCTCTGACCTTGTTCGAAAACGCTATTAGTAGTGTGAACTTGATCCACGATGTTGGTTACCTGGATTGCGCCATGACCGGTTCGTTAGAATTCCTTTACTTCAACAACGAGATTATCGGCTGGCTCAAACGATACTTACGCGAGTTAGAAATCAACGAAGAAACTCTAGCATTGGATCTCATCCATAAAATCGGTCCCGATGGAAATTTCTTAGAGAGCGAGCATACCTATAAGCATGTGCGTGAAGATTGGCGGCCCGCCTTGCTTGATAGATTAGATTACCAACGTTGGGCCGATCAGGGCAGCAGAACGGTGCAAGAACGGGCCCAAGAAAAGGTCAAGGAAATTATCGAGAGTCATCGCGCTGATCCTTTGCCAGCAGATATTGTTCAAAAATTGAATGACTTTGCCATGCAGGAAAATCCAATGGAGAGCGTTACACAAAGAAGGTAGAAAGAAAATGCTTTTTAATGAATTCGTTGCAATCTTCGATGTCTGGGAGCAGGCACGGCCCTACCTGTTTTTGATGGTAGATGAGACCGAGATGCACCTGGTCGTCAGCATGGCGCATCAACATTTGGACCTCCAGCAGGTTTCCGATTTACTGGCTATGCCTAACGCTGAAGCCGCCGATCTGCTCGAGCGGGCCTATTCGCGTTGTATCGTGGATAAAGTCATTGAAGACGGCCTGACAAAATATAAGATTTCCGACTTCTACGCCCGTCTTGGATCACTTTGCCAAGTACGAGAACTGGTACGATATCCCGGCCGAAGATCGGAAAGTCATAGATCGGCGTTTTCTGGATGAATTCATCGCCAGACACAAACACAATATCGAGCGAAAGATGCAGGGGCTTGAAGCGGAAAACGCACTGCCTAATGATACCGTCATGCTGTTGAGTGAAGTCGAGGAGATGATCAATGCTGCCTCTGAGATCGTTGTGCAACCTTGTGATTGCCGCAGGCTGGGGGAAAATTGCAAGCGTCCTGTGGAAACTTGCATCTGGTTGGATGAGGGCGCTCGCCAATCATTAGATCGCGGTCATGGGCGCCAATTGACAAGAGAAGAAGCCATTAAGTTGCTTCGCCGGGCCGATAAAAAAGGCCTGATGCACACGGCTGACAGTGAGTGGCGAGAACGTGGATTACATGCCATCTGCAACTGCTGTGCTTGTGATTGCTATCCTTTTCGTGCCGCTCAGGAATTGGGTACAAAAGGTGTCTGGCCAAAGAGTCATTACATCGCGCAATATCACACGGAACTCTGCAATCAGTGCGGCGCTTGCGCTAAGCGTTGCCATTTTGAAGCTTTTTATCACGATGGCTCAATCCTCGAAGTTGATGGAAAGAGTAAGAAGGGAGTTGCATTCGACCCTGAAAAATGTTGGGGTTGTGGCCTCTGCGCAAATTCCTGTCCGCAAGATGCCATAGAAATGATTAGCCTGCAAGCGTAGTTCTTTTTTGGGGAAAAGGAGAGAGGCAATGAAAGCTGTCCGATTGGTGAAGATAGGTCAACCGTTGGAATTACATGACATCCCTGTTCCAGAAGTTGGTACCCAGGATGTGTTAGTAAAAGTCAAGGCAGCCGGGATTTGCCATTCCGACGCACATTACCGGGCCGGGGTTTCGCCAGTCCGTCCGCTGCCGATGACGTTGGGACACGAAGTTGCCGGGGTCGTGGAAGAAGTTGGTGAAACGGTGGCAGGCTTGCAACCGGGAGACCGCGTCTGTCTGCACTATATGGTCACCTGCGGGAATTGCGAGTACTGTCATATGGGCAGTGAGCAATTCTGTACGTCTGGCTCGATGATTGGAAAATACCGTCCTGGAGGCTATGCCGAATATATCGGCCTGCCTGCCAGAAGTGTTTTCAAGTTGCCCGAAGAGATTCCCTTCGAGCAGGCGGCAATCATGATGTGCTCCTCATCGACATCCTTTCATGCTCTTCAGAAGGCGCGTGTAAAGGCCGGTGAAACGGTGGCAGTTTTCGGCGTGGGGGGATTGGGAATGTCGGCAGTACAGTTGGCTTATGCTATGGGGGCGCTACAAGTGTTCGGCGTGGATCTCAACTCGGACAAGTTAGCATTAGCAGAAGAGTACGGGGCAATCACCATCAATGCAAGTCAGGTAGATGCCGTTGAAGAGCTCAAACGCCTGACACATGGCAAGGGCGTGGACGTGGCATTGGAGTTAATTGGTCTGCCAGTCACTATGCGACAGGCCATCGAATGTATAGGGGTATTTGGTCGGATAGCACTGGTGGGTTTGAATGAGAAAACGATCGAGATCAATCCGTACGCCGAATTATTGAGCAAGGAAGCTAAGATCATTGGTGTATCAGATCACCTTGCAAGGGAAATACCAACCCTTATCGAGTTCGTTCGATCAGGAAAACTTGATTTATCGAGGGTGATCTCACATACAATTCCCCTCAATGCAAATTTAATTAACGATACCTTTGACCAGCTTGATGCTTACAGTCACACTGGACGGGTAGTGATCACCCCTTAGATGTAGCAAACGATAAGTAAAAAAAATGCAAAAACAAAAGTCATGACTTGCACGCAATTGGAATTATGCTATTATAGAATAGTATTTTGATTATCTTGATATATTCCGAATATATCTCATGTATGTGTGCCGAGTATGCGAACGAGCAAATTCAAACAGAATAGGTCAGTTCTCCACCTGTCCACTGGGCTGTTCGATTGATATTTCGCTCAAAGTCAAATACGTAATTGAAAGGAGGTGAGGTTGTCGAAACTAAGCATGATTTTGTTCGATCCATACACTAATAGCCTTGAATTGGAGGAAGAAAAGTGAAAAAAAATCAAATATCCTTGAAAGACATGAAAGAAATGGAGAAGACGCATCCGGCTATTCCAGAAGCCTATGAAAAACTGGTACAAGGCCGTATTTCGCGACGAGATTTCTTACGTTTTTCAACACTACTAGGTATGTCAGCCGGAACGGCATATTTTTTGGCCGCTTGTGGTGCGCCTCAACCGGCAGCAGCACCGGCTGAAACAGCAGCTCCGGCTGCCAGTATCACGCGTGGTGGCACATGGACAAGCTCCATGCAGCTCCAGCTTCTCGATCACCCCGCCCGCCTTTCCTGGGTGGAAGGTGCCAATATTGTTCGCCAGATCTGTGAATACCTGACCTTGACAGGCGTTGACAATATTACACGCCCGTATTTGCTCGATAAATGGGAAGCCAGTGAAGATGTCACTGACGTGGGATCTCTACTTGAAAAAGGGCATCAAGTTCAACAACGGCGATGAACTCACTGCCGATGATGTCATGTTCACTATTGGCGAGTGGCTGAACCCTGATGTCGGCTCCTCGATTTTGGGATTGATGTCCTATTTGAGTGGCATGCAGGATGTCGAGAAAGTGGATGACTATCACGTCAGGTTGCACATGCAATTCGCCAATATCTCTGTACCTGAAGACCTTTTCCACTATCCAGCTGTGATCCTGAATCGCAACTTCGAGGGCGACATCATCAAGCAGCCGGTCGGTACCGGTGCCTTCACCCTGGAAGAGTACGCTGAGGGAGAACGTGCAGTCTTCAAGCGCCGCGAGGATTACTGGCAAATGGGTGCAGATGGCAGTCCGCTACCCTATCTGGATCAGTTGACTTACGTTTCAACGGACAAGGATGCTGGTGTCGCTGCGCTGCAATCAGGCCAGGTAGATTCGATGTACGATCCACGCCCCACCGACTTCCAGGCCTTACAGGGTGTAGATGGTTTGACCATTCGCTCTGTCAGCACTGCACAGTGCTTGGTTGGCCGTATGCGGGTAGACCTGGAACCCTGGGATGACGTGCGCGTTCGCAATGCGATGAAGATGTGCCAGGATCGCGCCAAGATCTTGCAGTTGGCCTACTTTGGCGAGGGTGACCTCTCGTTAGATGCCCACGTCGCACCTGTACACCCGGCCTATTGCGAGAAGCCCATTCCTGCGTATGATCCTGAAGGCGCCAAAGCACTGCTTCAAGAATATGCCACTGAGAAGGGCATCGACCTGCCCCTCAAGGTCACTCTGGCCACTAAGAACGACCAGCAAGAACCTGAGTTTGCCCAGGCTTTGAAAGAGCTGGCTGCACCTGCCGGGTTCGATATCGCGTTGGACATCACCGATCCGGCTGGTTACTGGGATCGCTGGACAGAGGTTGATCTGGGCATCACCTCCTGGACGCACCGGCCCCTGGCCACCATGGTGCTGCCCTTGGCTTATACTAAAGAGGGCATTGGTGCCTGGAATGAGACCCGCTGGACCGACGACGAGTTCGAACAAATTCTGCGCCAAGCTCAGGGTACCCTGGATGTTGAGGCCCGCCGCGCCTTGATGTGCCAGATCGAAGACATCATGCAAACGCGCGGACCGATCTTCAACAGCTTCTGGAAGAAAGTTTGGAACATTACCAGTTCAAAATTCCAGAATGTCAAAGCTCACCCCACGGCTTATGACCTGCTTTACGATGTCTGGAAAGAAGCGTAAATTTCGGTCTAACAACTAGATGCAAGAGGCCCGACTTATTGAATCCGGGCCTCTTGCTAAAGGAGCAAAAAGCCATGGCTCGATTTATTATCCGTAGTATTGTCTCAACCATTGTCACCATGCTCCTGGTTTCTATCGCCCTGTTTTTCCTGATTGATATTGGCAGTGGGGATATCACCGTAAAAATTTTGGGCGTATTTTCCACCCCGGAGCAGCGCGCCTCTTACCGCGCCCAGTTAGGTCTGGATGCGCCAGCCTGGCAGCGCTATATCGACTGGCTGGCCGGAAACGATTGGCGAGCCAAAAATTTGGTCGGTTATCCACTGGTTGCTGCCGCCAACCCAGAGACTGGTGAGGCAGATTGGTGGGCCAATGTTGATGGTCAATTGACACAGTGGAAATTGGAAAACGGCCAATTGCTCACGTTAAATCGCCAGAAAGACGGTTCGGTAACGTCCCATCTTGCCAGCGCGGACTGGAAAACTGACAAAGAAGGCAGGGAATATTTCTGGGGAGTTGATACGAAGAACAACGCTGTCATGTGGGTGCGAGGGCAGGGGGCCGAAGTCTGGGCCTTGACGAAGGCCGGTCTGCGCAAAGAAGGGGATGGCCCTCAGAAATATATTCCTCTTCGTAAAGGACTACTGCGCGGTGACCCCGGTATCTCATTGCAATATGGACGCCCTGTGGCAGTGACATTAGCTTCGCGTGTACGTAATACCCTAATTCTTGCAGCAGTGGCTTTTGCGATCGTTATGCCCCTGGCACTTTTCTTTGGCATCCTGGCCGGTATCAATGAAGGCAAGCCCCTTGATCGATTCATCTCGATTACCAGCTTGGGTTTTACTGCCACACCGGAATTTGTCACTGGCGTCTTTTTGATCCTGATCTTTGGGATCTGGCTTAAATGGCTCCCCGCGGTAGCCATTTTTACCAGTGAAAATGCTATCTTTCAAGACCCAAAATTGTTGGCTTTGCCCGTGATGACACTAACAGCGGTGGAGCTTGGATATGTCGCCCGTATGACCAGGGCCAGTATGGTTGAAGTGATGGATTCCGCCTATATCCGTACTGCGATTATCAAAGGGATGCCAAGGATGCGGGTAGTGCTGCGGCATGCGGTTCGCAATGCGCTCATGGCTCCGATCACCATTATCATGTTGCATGTCAACTGGCTGGTAGGAGGTTTAGTGGTTGTGGAGGTGATTTTTGGCTATCCCGGGTTAGGAAACTACATCTACAAGTCAGCCATTTTTGGGGATTTCAACGCAATAGAAGCAGCCGCTATGGTAACAGTCGCAATAGCGATCATTACGCGCCTGCTTGGCGACCTGGCGTACACACTGTTGAATCCGCGCATTCGTTACTCATAAGGAGATGAGATTATGGCAATAAAAACGATGGCACAACCTCGCCCGTCTCGCCTCCAAAAAACGTGGAAGAGCGTATCAATAATATTTGAGTCTCAGGGTTGCTACCGTAGGTATGGCAATTGTATTGTTTTGGTTAATCTTGGCATTCATATCTCTCTTCTGGACACCTTACAATCCCAATGCTTCTGATTTCCTGCAAAACCAAGGTCCGAATGCCCAGAATTGGCTGGGGACCGATCACCTGGGCCGTGACATTCTTTCTCGGTTGATGAAGGGCACCCAGGTCATTTTGCTGAAAACCCGTCTACCAGGAGATTCGGGGATCGCTATTCCTGGCGGTGTAGCCATTTGGGGGGTGCTGGGTTCGCTAACCTTGGGCGCGGTTTTAGGTTTGAATGCCGGGTATCGCGGGGGATGGTGGGATCAGGCCATCATGCAGGTTTTAGACGCGCTGATCGCCTTCCCACGTATTGTGCTCTATCTGGTGGTGATCGCTGCTTTGGGCCAGGGAGATTTGGTGGTCATCCTGGCAATAACCATTACAGGAGCACCAGGCGTGGCCCGTTTGGCCCGCAGCCTGGCACTGGATATCAAAACTCGCGATTACATTCGGGCTGCAGAAACCCGTGGTGAGAGTGTTTGGTACATCATGTTTCGGGAGATATTGCCTAATGCGCGTGGTCCTTTATTGGTAGATGGTATGTTGCGAGTAGGGTATGCCATATTCGCCATCGGCACGCTTGGCTTCTTAGGTATTGGGCTGCCACCACCGGATCCTGACTGGGGGAATATGGTCAACGAAGCTCGTAGAAATATCTTTGCAAACCAATTGGCAGTTATCTGGCCGGCATTGGCCATCGCTTCGCTGGTGATTGGGTTGAATCTCTTTGCAGATGGGTTGCGCGAAGAGCTCACCAGATACCAAAAGTGAGGATGGCATGACGACTGATCTAAAACCATCAACCCCTGTTTTAAAACTTGAAGATGTGGCCGTCGCCTACAAGGTGCGTGGCGGTGAAATCGAGGCCGTTCAAGATGTCTCCTTTGAGATTATGCGCGGCGAAACTCTTGGTATTGTCGGCGAATCCGGTTGCGGAAAGAGTACCGTTGCCTGGGCTGTGCTTAATTTTCTGGGTGCGAATGGGTATGTAAAACGTGGCAGCATCAAATTCCAGGGTCAAGAGATGGTCGGCGTGACCGGCGAGGAATTGCGCTGGTTGCGAGGCGACCAAATCGCCATGGTCTATCAGGACCCCATGCAGGCTCTCAATCCATCGATGCGTCTGGGCGACCAAATGTCCGAGGTGCTGACCGTTCACCGTAACATGGAGCAAAAAGAGGCTGAGAAACGTTGCATTGAGATGTTGGACCGCGTTTACATGCCTGACGCGGCCAATGTGATGAAGCGCTACCCTCACCAGATCTCCGGCGGTCAGCAACAGCGAGTGGTCATCGCCATGGCCTTGCTCAACAATCCGGCCTTGCTCATCATGGATGAGCCGACGACAGCATTGGATGTGACTGTTGAGGCGGCTGTGCTAGATCTGATCGCTGAACTTCGGCGAGACTTTGATACCGCTATCATGTACATTAGCCACAATCTGGGTGTGGTCGCTCGCGTATCGACTCGTGTGGGAGTGATGTATGCCGGCGAAATGGTGGAACAAGCTTCGGTGGAAGAAATTTACAAGCATCCACAGCACCCATACACACAGGGCTTGATTCGCTGTGTACCAAAATTAGGAGCTGATAAAGCTAAAAGCATACTCTATCCCATTCGCGGGCGAGTGCCACCTCCCAACAATCGGCCGCTTGGCTGCGTATTCAGCCCCCGCTGTGATTATGTGCAAGAGCGTTGCCGCGAGGAAAAGCCTAAACTGCTGCAATTAACTGAGGGAACTCGGGTGCGTTGTCATTTTGCTGGAGAGATCGATGCTTCGCAATGGGTACCTTCAGAAGACATCATGCCGCCCTCTATAAAGGAGAAGAAAGCCGCTCAAGAGCCGATACTCTCAATAAATAACCTGAAAAAGTATTACGAAGTCCAGGGCAGTTCGCTTAAGGATGTCATTGGGCTTGGCGAAAAGCGTTATGTCAAAGCTGTGGAAAATGCCACTTTTGATTTATCTAAGGGTATGACACTAGGTATCGTGGGGGAATCGGGTTGTGGTAAAAGTACCCTGATCAAAACTCTGATTGGATTGGAAGATACGACTTCAGGTGAAGCCAAATTCTTGGGTTTCGATATCACTGATGATATTTCGAAACGAGATGAAAAACTCATCAAGGAACTACAGATGGTTTTTCAGAATCCTGATTCGACCATGAACCCTTCCTATACTGTTGGGCAACAGATCGGTCGGCCGATGCGGCGCTTTAAAACTGTCCCCAAGAATAAAATTCGAGGCGAAGTGATCAAACTCCTGGATGCTATGCGTCTGGGTGGGAACTACTATGATCGCTTGCCTCGCCAGTTGAGCGGTGGCGAGAAGCAACGCGTAGGTATTGCCCGAGCTTTGGCCAGCCATCCAGATGTGGTCTTGTGTGACGAGCCAGTTAGCGCCCTGGATGTTTCGGTGCAAGCGGCTATTCTGAACCTGTTATTAGAAGTACAGCAGGATTTCGATACCACATTGGTATTCATCGCCCATGACCTAAGCGTGGTACGCTTTTTCTCCGATCAAGTGGCCGTGATGTATTTAGGGCAGATCATGGAAATAGGCCCGGCAGAAGCCATCTATGCGCCACCTTATCATCCCTATTCTGAGGCTTTGCTTTCAGCCGTACCAATCCCTGATCCTTCAGCCGCGCAAAAACACATCCGTCTGGAAGGCAGCGTTCCCAGCGCTATCAATCCTCCCAGCGGGTGTCGTTTCCATACACGCTGTCCACGGCGGGATATGCTACCAGACGGTGGCAAAATCTGCGAGACAGAAATCCCCCCCTGGCAAGAGGCGGCCGAAGGTCATCGCATCTTCTGCCACCTACCACTAGAAACACTAAGCACCTTTGATCCGGTAATTACTCAACCAAAGGAGGGATCCTAGCCATGTTAGTCAAAGATTATATGACCCGCCATCCCATCATGATTTCGCCTGAGATGCCCGCAGCCGAGGCACAAAAAATAATGATCGAAAACAACGTTCGTCATTTGCCCGTAGTTGGAGATGGCAAGCGATTGATAGGGTTAGTCACTCGAGAAAGGTTGAGAGTTCCTCCGACTGACCTCGCCAGTCTGAATGTCTGGGAGATCAGCCGCCTCTTATCCCACTTGAAGGTAAGCGATGTGATGATAAAGCTCAATGATCTCTTTGTCATCAGTCCCGATACCACTCTTGAAGATGCAGCCAAATTAATGTGTCAGCATAAGATCGGTAGCTTGCTTGTGGTAGAAGATGGGATTGTTGTGGGCATTATCACTGAAGTAGATATGCTGGCCGAGTTGTCTAATCTATTAGGTGGGAATGTCAAAGGCGTTCGTGTGGTTATGCGGATGCCAGATAAGGTTGGAGAATACGCCAAAGTGACAGCAGCCATTACCGAGCAGGGATGGGGAATCTGTGCTAGTGGCGGTTTGCCATCGCCCAAAAAACCCGGATATTGGGATATGGTCATCAAAGTTCGCAATGTGCCCAAAGACGAGTTAGTGGCCGCCTTAAAGAAAGTCGAAGGACAGGAAGTGATGGACGCCCGTGAAACTTCCTAAAATAGAAAGTTGCGACTAAAAGATTAGAAAACCGGCTTACGAAAAGCCGGTTTTCTGATTTTGGGCTATTGCTTCTCAGCACTCCGCTCGGCCAAGACCTCGGCAATCACCTTTTCGGCCTCTTCGGGTAGTGGAGACACTTCATGCTCTGCCAGGATTTGTCTGGCATATTCGTTAGCGCGCGTGAACATATCCTTGGAACCCGCGGCCTGCCAGATATCGTACTGGTTGCGGTCGATGACCCTGGGTGCCCATTGTGCAGTGCGGAAATTGTCCATCGTGTGGTCGTCGGCCAGGAAACCAGCCCCAGGTTCGGCGCGAGCGATTGCATCCAGAGCAAGAGTGTTCTTGTTTACGGGGACTCCTCCCATCAGGGAACGAGTCATGCGGATGATTTCATCAACAATGACCAACATCTCCATAGAGGATGTCGAACCATATTCGATATAAGCCACATCGTGGACAAGCGTAATGCGGGATAAATACGCGTTCATGATCGAGAAGGTGGCTTCTATTCCTGCCTGTGCATCGACGACTTTGCTGTCTGTTGCCCCGCCGTATCCCCAAACCGGCAAATTGTAATAGCGAGCCAGCTCCGCCCATGCGCTCATGCCCAGGCTCCATTCAGGGCTACCATAGCTGACAATGGTGGTCTTCATATCCAAGGCAGCGGTGTTCATGCCATACAAGAAGGGTGCGCCAGGATTGACCAACTGGGTGATGATCAAGCCTACCAGGCTCTCAGCATTGCCCAGGGCCACTGCGCCAGCAAGGGTGATCGGCCCACCGCCGCCTGTGTTGGTGGAAGGGATATACGCCGCCGGGATGCCTTTCTCCGCACAAAAGATGTGTTTTTGCAGGGACTCTTCGATAATGAATAAGGGCGAAATAGGCTCAGCGTAGTGTAACAAAATCGGTTTCTCGCGTAAAGCCTGCTCGCCTCCCATGACTGCTGCCGCGATGTGGTAGATATCCTCCATATCCTTCCGGTTTTGAGCCGTATAAACCATGGGTTTGACTGACCCACGCAACATGCGGATGAAAGCATGAATATACAGATCATCTGTCGGCACGTCCGAGGGGTTACCCATCGACATGACAAAATCGATGTTATCCAGTGCGTCTCCCAAGCGTGCCATATCTTCGACATCCTGAGCAACAGCCCGGCGCCGCTCTCCGGTTTCCAAATCCAGCGTAAAGGTGGTATCGGAACCGGTGCCAAAAAAGACCTTACCTAATTCCAAGGGCATGGTCAACTCTCCCAACCGGTTATGCATAGGGATGCGCGATGGAGCCTTGTCAATAGCATCCGTGACCAGGTTCTCCGGAATCTTGATACGTCCGTTCGTTTCCCGAGCTCCGGCCTCAAGCAACAACTCACGGCCCTGGGGATCTTGCATCTTAACCCCAGTCTGGCTCAGAATCTCAAGCGTGGCATAGTGTAGCTCCCGAACCTGTTGTTCAGAAATCATCCGAACGGAAGGTTGTAAAGTAGGTATAGGTAATTGCTGGGTCATTTTCTGCCTCCATAGTTTATGTTCTTGAATCAATTGATTTTCGTGGTTATTTCATCAGGTTCCGCTTCGGGATATGGCATGCAAGATACGCCCTGGGGTGGCGGGGATCTCGCGAATGCGTACACCAATTGCCCGGGACACTGCGTTGATGATCGCCGGGGTGGAAGGGAGCATAGCAGTTTCACCCAATCCCTTGGCCCCTAACGGACCCTGGCGGCTTGGAACTTCTACCAGAACGACCTCGATCTCTGGGATTTCACTGACCATTGGCAAGATGTAATCACTGAGCCCAGTGGTTTTTCCTGGTATGTAGGCTTCTGTCAGCGCAGCCCCCAACCCCATGATAACTGCTCCCTCCACCTGTCCCTCAGCGCCAATTGGATTGATCGCCCGCCCGATATCATGTACTGCCACATAGCGGACGACTTTGACTCCTCCGGTTTCCATATCAACATGCACCTCGGCC
Organism: uncultured Chloroflexia bacterium; assembly: GCA_963785535.1. GTDB lineage: Bacteria > Chloroflexota > Anaerolineae > Anaerolineales > Villigracilaceae > JAABUE01. The sequence continues at coordinate 14,026 of CAWAVQ010000041.1, forward strand.
ATATGCGCGCCGGTCACAAAATGCGGCGTGTACGAGGGACGGCTCGCTTCCGGAAATAGAGGAGATGGGTCAAAGAAACCTCGCACTTTGCGAGATTTTCCCATGTGATCGAATTCTTTCGCCAAATCCTTCAGTGAAATTTTTTGGGAGGGATTATTGGGGTCAAGGATTTCATGAGCATTCAGAATAAGAGCATCAGGGCTACAATCGAGAACCTCCGCAGCAGTTCCCAAAATGTCCGCTTTCAATATCCGGGCCGCCTGACAAACCGCATTGCCCACCCAATAAGTTGCTCTGGAAGCCCCCTGGACATCACTATCCGGGGTCAGGGCGGTGTCTGCGTTGACCAGATCGATGTGATCGCGCGGAATTTCCAGGGTCTCGGCCGCTAACTGCAGGAACACCGTGCTGATCCCCTGGCCATAATCCGGGGCCGAGCAGTAAACGATAAAGCGTCCATCCAGACCGAGCTCTGCATGCGCTTCGATTCGCAGGGTGCCCGACTTGCCAAAGCGATACCACATCCCGGCAACCCCAACCCCCGCACGGATGGAAGTGCTGCCTAAATTGTTGGCATTGAAGGCTTGAACACTCTCCTGAAAATCTTCATAGCGGGTTTAAGGCCTCCAATACTTCCGTATATCCGAGGGTTTCTGCCACTGGGTAACCAAGAAATGTGGTTGGAGGTCTGCTCAATCTTGTTTCTAAGGCGGAAGGTTATTGGATCTTCATCCAAAAGTTGAATCATTTCATCCAACGCACATTCCAGTCCAAACGTGGATTGCGGACTGCCAAAGCCTCGGAATTGACCACTTTTTGGGCCATTGGAGTAGATACTTTGGGCATAGATATCCGCCGCTTCCCAGATGTATGGGCCCCCCGCTGCCATGACTGCGTATTCTGGAATGTAATATCCAGCAGAATCATATCCCCCCGTGTTGGCTTCGATGCGCACCTGGATTCCCGTCAATTTTCCGTCGCTATTGGCCCCGATTTTGTAGTGAAGTTGGTAGGGATGCCGTTTTGGGGAAGCCTCGAAGGACTCCGGTCGAGAATAGATCAATTTGACGGGTTTTCGCGTCAGGTGAGTCATTAACCCGGTAGCAACCAGGGGCCAGGGATCCTGTTTGCCGCCGAAGGAGCCACCTGTGGGCGGCGTAATGAAGCGCACCTCCTCACGGGGTAAAGCCAGTGTATCTGCAATCCAATTCCGCTGCCAATGAGGTTCGTGCGTGGCTCCCATCACAGTCACCCTGCCAGCCTCATCCAGATAGCCCAAGACCGACTCGCGCTCCAGGGCAGAATGCTCCTGATACGATGGTGGCATAGCGAGTCTCCAGGATAGTTGTAGACGTGGAAAAGGCTACCTCTACATCCCCTTGAATGACTTGATGTTCCTTCAGCTTGTCTCCGCCCGGGTAAATAGGCGGATCGCTTTGGTTGGGTTCAAAAAAATGGGGTAACGGTTCGTACTCAACCTGGATGGCATCCAGCCCGGCTTGGGCAGATTCTAGCGTGTCAGCAACGATCAAAGCGATAGGAGCGCCCTTGGTCTTCAGTGTATCGCCGACGGGAGTCAGCAACGGTTCATCGTGACTATACTCCGGGAATCCGTTTACACCTGGAATATCTTCAGCTGTAATGATACGGATGACACCCGGAACCTGGATGGCTGCGCTGGTATCCAGAGTAAGCAGGCGTGCGTGGTGATAAGGACTGCGCAGTACCCTGGCATGTAGCAGATCGGGCATCAAGATATCTTCGACATATCTCGCCTGTCCGGTCACTTTATCGTACGCGTCGACACGACGGATCTCTCCCCCGATAGGCTGCTGACCGTCAAATTCATTCATGTGAAGCCTGAGACAGGATCTCGTTAATCCTGGTCTTTACGTTCTCATCCAAAGGTTCAGGTATGTGTTCTTTGATGATCTCCTTCACTCTGGCACTGAGGCGCTCTCCCAGGGTGGTGGCGCCCTCTTCAAGCCAGGTTGGGCGCAAGCTGCGATCCAGCAGGCTGGGATACCAGAAATCTTTGAAGCGGTTCAAGGTTTGCTGGGTATTCAAAAAGTGACCACCAGGACCGACGTTGTGGATTTCGTCCAGCATGAGGCTATCGTCGTTGATCTCAATGCCCTTCATCAGGTTGTCGGTCAAGGCAATCAATTCATCGGTCAGGACGATCATTTCAAAGCTACAAGTCAGGCCACTTTCCATATAACCCACATCATGGATCAGGTTAGCGCCGCTGAATTTTGCCATCATCACGGATAACATCGATTCCAAGGCAGCTTGCTCATCCATTACCTTTGCGTCGGTGCAACCCGCGTATCCCCAGGTTGGGATTCCGTACCAGCGTCCGAGTTGCGCCAGGGCCGATTTCGTAAGTTGGAACTCGGGCGAGCCATAGCAAATCTGGGCGGCTTTCATGTCCATGTGATGCAAGCCTGCCCCAAAGATATAGGGCGCGCCTGGTTTTGTCAATTGATGCACCACCAGACTGCTGAAGATCTCGGCCAACGACATCGCCAATCCGCTGGCCATTGTGATAGGACCAGTCCCACCCATCAATGGAGCTGGAGAATGTACGATTGGCAGTTCGTATTCGGCCATGAGCATCAACTTATCCACGGCAGTCTCCGATTGCTGAAGAGGCGAACTGGGTTCGGAATACAGCAAAATATGTTGTTGTTCGCGCAACGCATCATGTCCGCCTGCGACAGCCGCGGCCATATCGATAGCCCGCTGGCAGCTATCCAGATCATTAGAAACAAAGACAATCGGTTTGGTGGTATGTTCCAGCATCAGAGCCATCTGGGTATCGTAACCCAGATCAGGATCAACATCCGTGGGGATGCCATTGGACATGACAAAATGGATATTTGGCAATGCATCGCACAAACGGTAACTGTCAATGATGTCCTGGGTAACAAATTTACGATGCTCCCCGGTCTCATAATCCAGAATATTGATGCAATCAGAACCCGTGCCAAAGTTGACCGTTCTGTCTTCCAGGAATACCGCCGGCTCCCCGTTACGATCGCACATCACCACTCGACCGGGTGTTGTAGAGATTGCATCTTCCACCATCCGGGCAGGAATTTTAACCAGGTTCCCATCACTGACAAAAGCTCCAGCCTGTTTGAGCAGTTCTACTGCACCTTTGTGGTGAAACCGCAAGCCCGTATGTCTAAGCACCTCCAAAGCCGCCATATGGAGATCCTTCATCTGGCTTTCAGAAAGGATTGAGAATTGAGGGCTTTGAAATAAAACTGTGTTTACGCTTGTCATGTTCACGCCTCCTTCAAAGGGTAGAACAGATTACCCCAATTGCTTCTCGACTAACTCCCGGATATCGATTTACCCAATCACTTGCCATTGATCCGCCCCATCACCCATAACGGTATCAAGGATGGCTTCTTGGGATGGGTTCACTTCATCTGCCATGGCTTGACGGGCTTTTTCAATGTCGTGCTCTTCCAGCGCTTCAATGATCCGGTTGTGCATTCGGATTTGTCTTTCTCCAATCTTTTGCACCACCATGAACCTCGCCAGGCGGTCATGGAGTTTCTTCACTTCATCTGCCAGCATCAGATTTCCCGAGGCAACCGCAAGCAGATAATGAAATTTCCGGTTCTCTTCGGTGTAACGTTCGTAGGAAGCGTCATCTTCACCGGTGTAACCAGCGTGGATTTTGCGCAACTCTTCTAATTGCTCAGGCGTAATTCTCAAAACCGCTTTTTCAATTGCCGCCGTTTCAAGAATTCGACGCATGTCCAGAAGATCGCGCAATTGCTTTAAGGTCAGGGCGGTAACATAGTAGCCAGAACGAGGTTTAATGGTTACCAAACCCTCGTGACTCAACATCTGAAGAGCATCACGCACAGGCGTGATACTGGTATTGTAACGCCCGGTGATATCTTTAACGATCAAGCGGCTTCCTGACTTGCAATGCCCCATGATAATAGAACGCCGTAGATCCTTGTATATGCGACTTTTTGAAATGGCATTCCCATTTTCGTTTGGAATTGCTGATTGGTTCATTCCTCAAATATTATCACATGATATTTCAGTTTGCAATAACTGATATATCAATTATCGTTTTAATTGACATCTGAAATATTAGATGCTATGATTGCGCCTGAAAGGAATTTCCATGATAACAACCCATGCAACCAAAATGTCCAGCGCTCATTACTCACGAATGGGCGAGAGTGAGTGCGAGAAAATCCATCTCGCCAGTCTTGAAATCCTGGAACGCATTGGGATCGATGTCCATGACGAAAAAGCCAGGGATATCCTGGTAAAAGGCGGCGCGCAAGCCGACAGACTGCGGGTGCGGATGCCCGCCTACATGGTAACCAACGCTTTATCGTTAGCGCCCAAACAACTTACCCTTTACAACCGCCATGGAAAGGTCGCCATTCGCGCCGGGGGCTACAACTCTTACTTTGGAGGTGGATCGGACTGCCTGAATATCCTGGACCACCACACTGGCGAAAGGCGCAAGCCGATGCTGGAAGATGTAGCGCAGGCCGCCCGTTTAATGGATGCGCTGCCCGAGATCGATTTTGTGATGTCAGCCTTCCTGCCATCAGATGTTGATGGTCGCGTTTATGACCGTTATCAGATGGAAACCATGCTGAACAACACTACCAAACCGATTGTCTTCGTCACCCCGGATTTCGAAGGTTGCGTGGCAGCCATAGAGATGTGCGAGGCCGTTTCAGGTGGCGCGGAGGCTTTCCAGCATAAACCCTTCGCAACTTGCTACATCAATGTCACTTCGGGCATGATCGCCAACGCGGAAGCATTGCAAAAGTGCATGTTCCTGGCCGAGAAAGGCCTGCCACAACTGTACATTCCCTTGAATGCCGCTGGCGTAAATTCACCGGCCACCACGGCGGGTTGTATGGCCTCCATGAATGCGGGTACGTTACTGGGAATCGTGTTGTCGCAATTGGTCCGCCCGGGTTCGCCGATTGCCGTCCCCGGTTGGAACGGCGGCCCCTACAATTTGAAAGACCATGGTCGGGAATTACGTACTTGCGGATGAACAGGGCGTACCGACCTCGATGGGCAAATATTACGATCTGCCGGTCTTCGGCCTGGGCGGCTCGACCGATTCAAAGGTGCTCGACCAGCAATGTGGCTTCGAAGTCACCCTCAGCCTGATGACCTCGCTCTTGCATGGTGCCAACATTATTCACGATGTGGGTTTCATGGACTCGGGCATGCAAGGCTCCCTACAGATCATTGCTATTGCCAATGACATCCTGGGTTTCCTGCGCGCTGCAACCCGAGGTGTTGAAGTCAACGATGAGACCCTGGCCCTGGATGTGATCGAAGAACTCGGTCCGACCGGCAGCTTCCTGGATCACGATCACACCATGCGCCATTATAAAGAACCCTTTTATTCCAAGCTGGCGGACAAAAATCAATACTCCTTGTGGCTGGAACAAGGCGGCAAAACCATGGAAGCTCGTGCCACAGAAATGGTGGATTCGATTTTGGAAAAACACCGGCCAGAACCGCTGCCTGCGGATGTGCAGCAGGCGCTCAAAAAGATCGTCCAACGAGAGCAGGCTTGGATCGAAAAGATAGACCCGGATTAATTCCCCCACCTGTGACAAGAAAGGTCGCATATCATGCATGACGATGATCGTTTTTTTATGCGGAAACCCTGGGTTTTTGACCCTGAACGCAAACGTTCTCAATCCGAATATGCCGAACAGGGATTTGACACTCGCGCTCTGCATGCCGGATTTCACCCCTTGATGGACATGGAGGACTACCGCGCCTTTGTTCCCCCGATCGTCCCCTCCATGACGTACCCCTATAAGCAGTTTGACAAAATCCCCTACCCGGTTTACGGCCGCACAAAGACACCTACCGCTGCCCTGCTGGAAACGCGTCTGGCCGCCCTCGAGGGTGGCGAGGCCTGCCTGACGGCTGCCTCCGGCTCCCAGGCCCTATTTAACCTGATCTTCAACCTCGCACGGCCTGGCGATAACATCGTCACCTCCCTGAACATCTTTGGGGAAGGCTATAAACAGGCTGCGACCATCTTTCCCGAACGCTGTGGGGTGGAATTTCATTTCGTCCAAGACCCAGGCGATCCCAAATCCTGGGATGGGGCTATAGACGCCAAAACCAAACTTGTTTGGGTCGAGACGCCCAGTAACCCGACGCTCTTCGTGACTGACATCGCCGCTGTCGCTGAGGTAGCCCATGCCCGTGGAGTGCCTTTGATGGTTGACAATACTACCGCTACCGCCGCCCTGCAAACTCCTATGGAGTTGGGTGCGGACATTATCCTGCTCTCGATCACCAAGTTCCTGTCCGGGAACGCTACTGTATTAGGCGGAGCCATTGTCGGTCCGGAAGAACTGATCGAAGATGTGCGCTGGAATACCACTGAGTTCCTGGGAGCCATCATGCAGCCCTTTGACTCGTGGCTGACTTTGCAATATCTGGAAACCCTGGGAATGCGCATGGGGCGCCACTCCTCCAATTCTCAGAATATTGCCGAATTCCTGGCGGACCATCCTAAGGTTACCCACGTCAATCACACCGGATTGCCAGAATCATCCTCAATTTGAATTGGCGCAAAAACAGATGAAAGGCCCGGGCGGATTGATGTCCTTTGTTGTCTCCGGCGGGATGGGAAGCGCTGCTACAGTGATGGACAGTTTTCGGCTGATCTGTCATGCCGTCACGTTCGGTACCAGTCGCACCATCTGCATGCACCCGGCCACCATCACTCACGAGCACATGACGCCTGAAGAACGCGCGGCCGTCGGAATCGATGATGGTCTCATCCGCCTTTCCGTGGGCCTCGAAGACCCAGGCGACTTGATTGCCGATCTCGACCAGGCACTGGCAAAAATCTGATCTGTGATTTTTCTTGTTGAGAAAATATTGTAGAAGGTAAACATGGATAAAACTCCCGTTAGTCACCAAACCCCGCACCTCAATGTTCTATCCGAAGGACAATGTCAGGAACTTTACCACGCAACCCTGGAGTGTCTCGAACGTATCGGGGTGATCGTTCATAACAAAGAAGGACTTCAGTTACTGGAAAATGCCGGTGCTCACGTGGATGGCAATCTGGTCAAGATTCCCCGAAATATCATCCAGGGCGCGCTGGATCAAGCTCCCAGTTCCTTCAGGCTATGGGGTCGGGATGGGGAGTCCTCTTTCCAGGTTGCGCCACATCAAAACCAATTCGGCCCCGGCCCATCCTGTACCTATTTCAACGATCCGCTAACTGGCGAACGGCGCAGAGCCAAAAAAGGTGATGCTGGTTTGACGGCTCGTGTCTGTGATGCACTGGAGCACATCGATTTTGTCATGAGTCTCAGTATCTACGACGATGTTACCCCGGTTCTCTCCCCTGTCTACGAGTTTGCCGACATGATCACCAACACCCGCAAACCGATTGCGGCCTGGGCCAATGATATTGAAACTCTAGAGGCGATCTACGAGATTGCCAAATGCGTACGAGGGGACGAGCGAGAATTGATAGAAAAACCGAATTTCGTTTACTTCTCGACCTATCACTCCCCGCTTCAACACCTGGACGAGAAAACTGCTACCCTTTTATGGGCGGCAGAAAAAGGGATTCCGGTTGTCTACCTGGGCGGCCCTACGGTGGGAATAGAATCGCCAATGACCGCCGCCAGCGGACTGGTCATCTACCTGGCATCAGCCTTGAGCGGGCTGGCGATGGTTCAGCTTAAACGCCCGGGGGCACCAATGGCCATTGGCGGACTCCCCATGGTTATGGATATGTTCACCGCCCGCCCGGCCTATGGCTCGCCCGAGATGTGCATGAATACGGCTGCGGCCGCTGAGTTGGCCTATTTCCTGGACCTGCCCTTTATGGGAACTGCGGGAGCGACCGAAAGCAAGCTGCTGGATGCCCAGACCGGGATGGAGATCACGGCTCAGATTCTGATGTCAGCTTTGAGCGGCGCTGGACTCGTACATGACGTTGGGTTTCTGGATTGCGCGGACATTGGTTCCCTGGAACTGTTGATTCTGTCGAATGAAGTCATCGGATATGTCAAGCGTATACTGCGGGGCATCGAAGTCAATCAAAAAACCATCATGCTGGAATTGATCGAAAAAGTAGGGCCAGGTGGCTATTTCATCTCCCAACCGGAATCTGCAAGATTATGCCGGCAGGAAGTCTGGGTACCGGTATTCTCAGACCGCCTGCCCTATGCGGAGTGGAAGGCGACTGGAGGCCTTTCCATGGATGAACGCATCCATTTACGATTGCAGGATATTCTCAACCACCACACCCCCCCAGAAATCCCACAGGAAATACTCGAAAAGATCAATGCGGTTCTCGAAAGAGAAGAAGCGCGTGTAATGGAATAATATCCTGAACGGATTACGGCGTTCCAAGTGATATCGGGTTAGTTTCGTCTCGACTCCACTCGAGCCAGCCCCCGTCATAGACAGCAATATTTTGCCAGCCCATCAGGTAAGCATAGAAAAACGTTTCACTTGCTCGCCAACCTGATCCGCAGTAGAAAGCAACTTTTTTGTCCGGGGTGATGCCCGTCTTCTGCCAATTGGCTTCTATTTCATGATAGGAACGCATCGTGCTGTCAGGGTTACGGTAATCTTCCATATGATGAGGGTCCGACCCGGAATGCCCCCAAACTGCGCCAGAGATATGCCCCTTGGCCTGGATGTAATCATAGCCGCTTGTTTTTCCAATGTATTCGTCCCAACTGCGCACGCTGACAAGCGCTCCCTGAGCATCGGCTAAAAGCGCCTTGGTTGCATCCATATCAATGATGTACTCCGGGCGACCGGGTACGGCGCGTCCAAAATCTTCCACTGGGATGGGCTGTCGCACTCCCGTTTCTACCGCATAGCCAGCCATCAACCAGGCATCAAAGCCACCATCCAATAATCTGACGTCTTCAATCCCGGCGTACATTAAAGCACTTGCAACTCGGGCTGTAGCCATTATGTTTCGGCCATATAAGACAACCATCGATGTGCACGTAATTCCCTGAGCCAACAGGATTTTTAAGAGTTCATTCTCCGAGCATATGTTCCAGGCTGGTGCACATTCGATTGAGGCCAAATCGAAATGATAAGCCCCGGGAATATGACTGGCCTTGTATTCTTCGAACCCTTTAAAACTGACCTCGAAGAGTTTATAGTCTCTGTTGGAGGAATTTTCCGGTTTTTTGCCCGAAATGAGATTCTCCACCCATTCTGGGTGAACCAATTTCTCATAGTTTGCCAAATGACCCATAGGTAAGCCAGGATCGGCTGCCCATTCTTGCATACCTGCCTCATAAACAAAAACTTTCCGGATACCGAGATCCCAAAGCAAATTCGCCACTTCGGAACAGTTATCACCCTTATACCCGTAAACGACAATCGTATTTTTCGAAGTTATCCCTTTCGAGGCGAAGAGCAATTCCAATTCTTGACCGGATAATTTCTTGATCCACGAGAGTGGAAAACTGACTGCTCCACGAATATGCCCTCCGCGCGCTTCATCTTTGAGTTTCCAGCCATTGTAGGCTGCGGAAGGGCGAATATCCAGGAGGATGAATTCGGGGTTGTCTAACTGGGCTGAAAGCACTCTAGTAGAGATTTTGTCAATTCGCATAAATTATTCCCGATAGTTGCCCCATCATCACTCCTTTGATTACAAGGTCATCTTTCTGACACAACCCTACCAGTTGGACCAGACCGCTTTTGAAGCCAACGACGAGAAGCTATCACAACTATCAATAGCATCCCTATCCCTACAAAAACACCAGCAACTTGTGCAGGATTCAGACCATTGGAGCCAAAAAATCCTGTCTGAGGCTCTGCAACAACATCTGCCATAACGTCGTCCCAGCCAGGCATAGCTTTAAACCATTGGCCGTCAGATGTCTCTCGAATGATGGTACCTGTGTTGATCGGATAGTAAGGTTCGCTTGGCCCCGGTAGATAAATATAGCCAGTGCCTCCCTGTAGGGTTGAAGCAATAATAAAACATGTATCTCAATGTGAGATCACCTCGCTGGTTCTCCAGATAAAACTTGACCAGATATGGCTCCTTGACATGCGGTGGCGGGCCGACCAATGGTCCACCAGTGCCAATGAATTGGCCTCCCCATGGATCAAACCGGCTCAGGATTACCGAGTTGGTGATTTCAAATGAACCCGCAAGACCGGGGCCTTCAATGGTTATTTTATCTACTGGACCTTTTGCCATGACCGGTTTTGTTACCGCGAGCACCGCTAGGGCCAAAAGAATGAACAAGCACCAGGATTTGAGCTTCATAACAATCTCCTTACACTACAACTCCTCTAACAAATATACCCTGTTTGATATCATCAGGTTCCAAGCCTGTTCGCCGTATTATCCTATTCAAATCTATCTGGTTTTTTTAAAGCTCTGCTGCGAAGCAGCACGATTATTCCACTAAAATTGGTCGTATTAGGTTATTTTACATTATAATGTTGCGAATAATGTGTGGCATCATCTGTTATTTTGGCCAAACTCAGGGAGTGATACATATCCTAGAAGCTCTCCGTCTGCTTGAATACAGAGCACCCGATTCCTCGGGATTGGCAGTCATCACTGAGGAAGGTACCTATTCCGTCCGTCGCAGTGTGGGCACGGCGCGTCAACTGATCGCAGAGATAGCGCACAAACCAGTATATCCAAACGAGAAAATTGATCTTGAAATTGAAGATTTGTTTGCAAAGCAAGGACTGAACCTGGCTTTGAGCGAGATACGGGATTGCTCTTGTACGCAAGGGTATACCTTAGAAGACATCTATAACTCCAGAAAGCTAAAAATCGGCATCGGGGATCGAGGTGCTTGTGGCTTTGATTGTACGGATGCGATCCAGCGCAAATTCTCCTCCCAGATGGAACGCGCGCTGAAGGAAACGGGGGCACTTCCTTCGCCCGATTTCGATCAGGATCCCGTTCGTCATGCATTTCGTTTAGTAGGCGCCCATGTTGCCAGTCGTGCCGACCTGAACCCTGACCTCATGAATTCGCTTTCTTGTGCACTCCAAGAACGTGTTCCTGAAGGAAGCTATGAGTCTTGGAAACAAGCCTGGACTGAAGAGGTCAAACTAAACACACCTGGGCAGGCTTTTGCAGTGGCAATCCGGCATTTTCAGAATACATTTCCAGGGCTTTCTAACCAGCTCGAATCTGATGACTGGGAACGTTTCGGAGGAATAACGGCAAACGCGATGTCCCAGATCGTGATTGGTCACGGACGTTGGGCTATGGTCGGTGCCGTCACCGAAAACAACGCCCACCCCTTCCTGGATCGCAGCGGGACGCGTGTGGTTTGTGAGAACGGCTCACACAACGCCAGTTTGCTTTTAGGGATACGTGAGCAGCAGGAACGTTGGTGGCACGCTCGAGGCCTCTCCGAGGGCGAACCAGTGCATCGCTCACAGAACACCACCGAGGTCATAGTATACGAATGGGAGCGGACGGTCCATCAGATCAGTGAAAATCAACTTGACGAGGACAGTCTCGCATATCTCAATCGCTTGAAAGAATGGGAAGTTGAAGATATCGAGGAGCAAGCACTGCGATTAACGCTCTGGCGACTGCGTTCAGGCAATGCACATGCCTGCGCATTTCAGAGCCGTCAAAATCCAGGCGTGTTATATGTCAGCAGTCACAACAAACCCATCGCAATCATTACAAAGGAGACGACTTGCGAGGATACTGGGGTTCAACGTCATGAAATCATGGTCGCCTCGGATGTGAACGCCGCCCTGATGCTCTGGTCCGGGGAGCAGGTTGAGGCAGCGCTCGAACGGATTGCCTCGCTTCAGAAGTCCCTCTCAGAGGATAAAATTGATAAAGAAGACGCCAAGCAAGAAACCCAGGCCCTTCTGAACCAATTTAGTGCAGAGGCAATTTTTCTGGATCAGGGGTTAAATGGGGGCAAAGAATTGTTCGCCAGAATCGAAAATCAACTCGAGGATGGCCAGATCATTCCAAAGGTGGAAGTGACTCGCTACGATGGCACACTCATGGCTGTTACGCCCCAGCAAATCCAGATCAACCCCTCCATGGCGGGGCAGCACGGTTTTCCATCCTATACAGAATTCCATATCGCAGAAATTCCCGATGTGCTCGACAGCATTGTAGATGAATACGCCCAAGAAGGGGAACTTCACCTGGAGAGTATCCAGATAGATGAGGAAAACTTCTCTCCCGGGATAAATATCGCCAAGTTGAAAGATCGCTTTGGGTCAAGACTGGAGCGACTCAAACGGTTGGTGCTGGTTGGTGAGGGTAGTTCCTGGCGTGATGCCCAGGCTGCCGCCCCACTCTTTCGCGCCCTGCTTCCAAACATACTCACCGTCATTTACCGTCCCGTGGAATTGCTCAACTTGGGGAAATCCACTGACCCGAAAACGGATCTGATCCTGGAAATCTCATGGTCTGGTACAACAGACTCCGTATTGAAATCGGATAGTTGGCTGGCTGAAGAAGATGTATTGCGGCTCGGGATCACCGGCCGTCCCCAAAGCGACCTGGGCCGGCGCACAGCCGATAGCGGAGGCACCCTGGATGTGCACTCGGGCGTGGAGGTATCGGTTGCCACCGTTAAGGGATTCGAAGCCATTTTGATGACCTTGAATCTGATCGCGCTATACCTGGCCTCTGCCTCTCAGAAAATATCTTCTGTAGGACGAGTTATCCCGTTTGTATGACGAATTAATCCTCTTGATCCCAAAACATGTTCGTGCCGTGATCGAGGACAGGAAACGCCGGGAGCACATCAGCCGGGTAGCCAGGCGTTGTTGTGGCTACAACAAGGTCGCCATCGTGGGAAACAGTCCCATCGACATCGAAGCCGAATTGAAAATCGAGGAACTGGCCCAAATTGTGGCCTGTCCATTCGACTTCTACAGCCCCAGCCTGCGTTCTTTGATGGAGCATAGTGCCATTGTCGGAGATGATCGCCAGCGTACTTTGTTCATCATCAACGCAACCTCGGAAGAATCACGCAAAGAAGCGGCTACTGTGGTCAGTTACTTGAACGCTTTGGGCGTTTTTTGTATTGTACATACAACACCCGAGTATTCAGAAAATTGGGAATCGTTTGAGAATGTAGAAATCTTTCAATCGCCACAGGTTTCGGAAGTGCTTCAACCCTTGATCGACGCACCGTTCTTCTTCGACTTTGCGGTTGCGATGGCCTACGGACGTGGTCTCTCCCCCCGGGAAATCGACCGGCCTCGTAATTTGGCCAAGTCTGTTACCACTACCGGAGCTGAAAAGAGATCGGACGTTGAAGCGCGCTACGAATTTTCCAATATCAACCTGGAAGAATTTGCCCGCAATGGTTCCGGAGGAAAGGCCTGGGATGCCGATGCGAAAAGACCCAGCCGTGCTGCTCTACAGGCCAGCACATCTCTCAGGTCCGCACTGGCCGTGCTCAACGACCCACTTCCGAACCGTCTGGCACTGTCACCGGACGAACATTTGCTTTTGGTGACAGATAGCGAAGCGACTGAAAACGCCGGGCAAATGGCCCGCGCCGCCTGGGTAGAACTGCTTGGCTTGGAGATCACCGTATTCCGCCGTTTTCTCGAGGAACTTCCCCCTTCGAGCGAAGGAACCAAGTTAATCCACTTTATTCGCGCCGGAGCCATCCTAAAAGTCCAGGACTCTGAAACTATCGCCCTCCCAACGGATATTTCGCCCCTGCAATTGGAATTGTTAGGCACAGTCTACTTGATTAGCCTGGCGGTGCGCTTAGCCCGTGAACGCGGTATTCCAGACGGAACTATGGGAACGGGGCATCGCTGCTCTACCGCTCATTGTCGCGGGCATATTGGGGAACGAAGACTATTCACAAAAGGTTGGTACGATCCTAGCTCCCTTCCTACGAGATGGGTATGACAAAGTTCAGATTATTGGCGGCGGGCAGGACTTCACAGCAGCGGCCAGCATGGCCCGTTCCTTGCGCTCGCGCGGCTTCATGGCCGAAGCGTTGTACACCGACTCGGCCTGGCACGGACCGTTAGCCACTGTCGGCGGCCCGGATGCCGAGCACGACACGTTGATGATCATTCTGGCTACCGATCCCCTCTTCCAGTCAACTGCTATGGTGGACACCCAGGTTTACCGCGCTCGCAACGCGCCGGTGATTCTAGTGGTCCCGGAAGGGAACGAAACTCTTCCTGCTGTAAAAGGCGTGGATGCTTCAGCTATCTTGACCCTGCCTGCCTTGCCCCGTCCATTCCTGCCGATTGCAAATGTAGCATTGGGCGCAGTCCTGGCCCGGGAGATGACCCGTTTGTGGTCTGCGCAATTCGAAGGAGGAAAATGACAGATGTCTATAAGGAGACATAGAGAGCGCCCGACCCGGTCCAAAACAGACCAGCCGAATGTCGTTCCGGCAGGCATGCTTGGCGGGCAATACCGTCCGCTCAAAGAAGAAGATGTGGGACGCATTCACGAGGCCTCGCTGATGGTGTTAGAGCGCACCGGCATCGAAGTCGTCGCTTCAGAAGCGCGTGAGATTTTTCGAGGGGCAGGTGCGCAGATCGACGAAGAGAAGGACCGCGTTTTCATCCCCCGGTCGATGGTGGAAGACGCTTTGGCAACGGCCCAGAACGAAGTCACGCTCTACGGGCGCGATCCCAAACACAACCTGAACCTGGGAGGCAAACGCGTGCATATGGGCACCGGCGGCGCAGCGGTCAAAGTGCTCGACCTGGAGACTCAGCAAGTGCGCGAAACCACGCTGTCAGATGTAGCCCAAATCGGCCGTCTGGTGGATGCGCTGGACAACATCCATTTTTATCTGCGAGCCTGCGTAGCCCGCGATATTTCCAACGAGCAGCTCGACCTGAACACCTATTACGCCGCTATCACCAGCACCACTAAGCATGTGACGGGTAATTGCTTCACAGTGAAATCGGCCCGGGACGTGATCGAGATGGCAGCCATGATCGCCGGGAGTGTGGAGGCTTTGCGGGCAGAACCTTTCATCTCGTTTGTCACATCCTGGACGGTCAGTCCGCTGCGTTACGCACCTGAAACTGTCGAGGTGCTGACCGAAATAGTCCGCCAGGAAATGCCTGTGTTCCTGTCCTCTGCGCCCCAGGCTGGCGCAACAAGTCCTGCTGCGCTGGCTGGCACGTTGGTTCAGATCAACGCGGAGGAGCTTTCAGGCATTACTTACTGTCAATTGGTCAAACCTGGAACACCGGTTGTCTTGGGATATGTTCCCTCCGTCGCAGATTTACGCACCGGGAATTTTGTGGGCGGTGCAGTGGAGTTTGGGTTGATGAACGCAGCCGTGGCGCAAATGGGGCAGTTCTACAATCTGCCGGTCTACAATTCCTCGGGCTTGAGCGATTCCAAATTGCCCGATATTCAGGCCGGATACGAGAAGGGCATCACTGGGCTGGCCGCCGCGCTGGCCGGATCGAACTTCATCCATCACTCGGCTGGCTTCCTGGAATCGATGCTGACTGTGGCCTACGAACAATATGTCATCGACGATGACATCAACGGGTCAATTCTTCGCGCCGTACGCGGGATCGAAGTGAACGATGAAACGCTTTCCGTGGATCTGATCGACCAGGTCTGCCGCGGCGAAGGTCACTTTCTGGGCACTCAACAGAGCCTGGAGTTGATGACCAGCGAGTACTTTTACCCGCGCACCAGCGACCGTCAGCGCAGGGACAACTGGGAAGAGGATGGCAGCCTGGACATGCGCGAACGCGCCAGGCTCAAAGCGAAGGAGATTCTACGAACGCACCATCCCGAACCGATCCCGCCAGAGATCGATGCAGCCATTCGAGAACGGTTTGAGATTTTGCTTCCACAAGTCTCTTAATTCTATTCAACCATTTCTGGCGATAATTAAGGAAATAATAGCCACAGTGTCACGGAGACACGGAGAAATAGATATTTTTTTGGTTCCGATCCAATTGAACACGTTCCCCTGATGAATCTCTGTGACTCTGTGTCTCGGTGGCAAAAATTTCACTAAAAGCGGTAAAGCCCATTCAACCAATAAGGATTATTTTATGATCGATCAACCCAAAAGCTGGCTACCCTGGGGACCCAGAGAAAAGATGTGGCCTCAACACCCGCTGAAGGACAGTTACGATGTGGTCATCATCGGTGGTGGCGCGCATGGCATGGCGGCGGCCTATTACCTGGCGAAAGATCATGGCATCACGAATGTAGCTGTGTTGGAGAAGAACTACATCGGCAGCGGCAACAGCGGGCGCAATACGGCCATCGTGCGCTCCAATTATCGTACCGCGGAAGGCATCCCCTTCTACGATGCCAGCGTGAAACTGTACGAGAGCCTCTCACAGGAACTGGGCTACAACGTGATGTTCTCCCAGCGCGGACACATGACCCTGGCCCACTCGGACCGCTCCATCAATGGCTTGCGCGAGCGGGCGGAACGCAACCAGATCCTGGGCGTGGACAGCCGCATGATCTGGCCGGACGAGATCAAGCGCCTGGTGCCCTCGTTGGATGTGAGCGACCGTCCGCGTTATCCGATCATGGCGGCCTTGTGGCACCCGCCGGGCGGGGTCATCCGTCACGACGCTGTCGTGTGGGGCTACGCCCGCGAGGCTGCTCGTCGAGGTGTGCACCTGCATCCGCAGACGGAGGTGACCGGGATCAAAGTGGAGGATGGGCATGTCTCCATGGTGGAAACAACTCGAGGGGCGATCCGAACCGGAGTCGTGTTGAACGTCACATCCGGCTGGTGTTCTACGGTCGCCCAGATGGTGGGGTTGAATCTCCCCGTCGTCTCTCATCCCCTGCAGGCCATGGTCACCGAGCCGCTCAAGCCCTTCCTGGACGCGGTGGTCGTCTCGGCCACCCTGCATGTGTACGTCAGCCAGACCGACCGTGGGGAACTGGTGATCGGGGCCGAGATCGATCCGTATGCCTCCTATAGCTATCGCTCTACGCTGTCCTTTATGGAAAGTTCGGCGCACCATCTCCTGGAGCTGATGCCGGCCCTGGCGGAGGTCAAGGTGCTGCGGCAATGGGCGGGCGTGTGTGACATGACCCCTGATTACAGCCCCATTATGGGCTTCACGCCGGTGAAAGGGTTCGTGCAGGATGTGGGCTGGGGAACGTACGGATTCAAGGCCAGCCCGATTGCCGGGAAGACCACCGCTGAGTTGATCGCCACGAATCGGACTCCCGATTTGATTGCTCCCTTTTCGTTGGAGCGTTTCTCGACTGGTGAATTGGTCGGCGAAAAAGCGGCGGCCTCGGTCAGCCATTAGGAGAAGAGATCGATGTTCCAAATTGAGTGCCCTAATTGCGGAAAACGAAACGTGAGCGAATTCCGCTTCGGCGGTCAGGTGCTGGCCAGGCCCAAGGATTTCAGCGATGACGCGGCCTGGATGGAGTATCTCTATCTGCGTACCAATCCGGCAGGCGTTCAAACCGAGTGGTGGTATCACCGCATGGGCTGCCAGCGCTGGTTCCGCTTGAAACGCGATACGTTGAGCAACGAAGCTTCAGAAGCTATCTGAGCAGAAAATTTATACTTTTTATGAATGATAAAACGACTCACAATAAGCTTCTCATCGTAAATTTCGACAAGCCGCTCGGAATTCACCTTCGACGGGAAACCATACACCGGCTACCAGGGGGATTCGGTTGCTTCGGCGCTATACCGGGCCGGGGTACGCATCTTCAGCCGCAGCTTCAAGTATCACCGTCCACGCGGACTGATGACTTTGGACGGCAGCTCCCCCAACGATCTGGTCACGGTGGATGGTGCCCCGAACGTGCACGCCAGTAGCACGCCTTTGCGTGAAAACATGCAAGTGCGCGGGCAGAACGCCTGGCCGTCGGTGCGATTTGACCTCATGGGCATTTTCGATACAGCCAGTGCTCTATTGCCGGTCGGCTTTTATTACAAAACCTTTATCCGTCCGCGGGCATTCTGGCCTCTTTATGAAAAGGTACTACGTAACGCGGCCGGGTTGGGAAGCATCGATCCTGATCCGGACACATTCAAAGAATCCTATTTTGATAAAGAATACGTCCACGCGGAAGTGACCGTGATCGGCGGCGGTCCCGCCGGGATGGGGGCAGCACTGGCCGCGGCAGGCCTCGGTGCCCAGGTCACTTTAATCGAGAAAGAGCCCAGTCTGGGAGGGCATCTCAAGATTTCAGATTTTGGATTTCAGATTGTAGATTTGGGGGTTTTCCAAGAACTTGAACTCACGCATGTAAATTCATCCTTCGATCTGGTCGAGGGTCTCACAAAAGCTGTACATGCTCATCCGAATATTAGGCTTCTAACCAATGCAACCGCTTTTGGCTGGTACGAGGGCAATTTTATCGGCGTGAGCCAGGAAAAGAGATTGGTCAAGCTGCGCACCGATCAACTGATTGTCGCCACAGGTGGCTTCGAACAACCCCTGGTCTTCCAAAACAACGACTTGCCCGGGATCTTCCTGGGAGGTGGCCTGCAACGTTTGATGAACCAGTATGGCATCAAACCTGGGAAACGGGCAGTGGTTGTCACCGTGGATGACCAGGGCTGGTATGTAGCTCGCGATTTGCTAGACCATGAGGTCGAGGTCGCCATGTTAGTAGATGCTCGCACCGAGATCGCGGAGAACGAGATCACAAAACAAATCCGGGAGGCTGGCGTGCCGGTCAAAACGGGAATGACGATCCAGAAAGCGCTGGGAAGAAAAAGCGTCCACGGCGTGCAACTGACACAAATCGATGGGGACGGGGAAGCCGCTCACACTCGACTGCGACCTGATCAGCGTCTCCGGTGGATGGTCGGCCAACAACGCGTTGCTCCATCAGAGCGGTTGCAAAATCGAGTACGATCCCGCTTGCGATGATTTTGTTCCATTAGGCGTATGCATCCGGCGTGTTGGGAGCCGGTCAGGCTGTTGGGACTCGTGAACTGGAAGCTATCATCCTGGAAGGGTATGCAGCCGGACTGGAAGCAGCCACAGAGGTTGGGTATAAAGATGCGCAGGGGATCTTGTCAGATTCGAGAGAGCGACTGGAAACGATCAAAAGAGCAAACCGTTCAAAAGATCATACCCATCCGATCCTATCATTTCCCTACAGATGGAAATAAAACATTTGTGTGCTTCTGCGAAGACGTGGTCACAAAAGATGTACATGCTGCGGTGGCGGAGGGCTTCGACGACATCCAAACCCTCAAGCGCTACAGTACCATCTCCATGGGACCTTCGCAGGGAAAGCTTTGTGCCAAGAACACTATCAAACTGTTGGCCGATCTTACAAATCAGGGAATTGCTGAAACAGGAACTACCACCTCCCGCCCACCTTTCACGCCCGTCAAATTGGGGGTTCTGGCTGGACGGCCGCTCAATCCCGTGCGCTTGACTCCCATGCATCACAGCCACCTCCAATTGGGCGCTAAGATGATGAATACCGGGGAATGGAAACGGCCCGAGCATTACGGTAATCCGGAAGCAGAAGTACGTGCTGTGCGCCAAAAGGTCGGGATCATTGACGTGAGCACGCTGGGCAAAATCGATGTCCGTGGTCCGGGTGCGGTGGCCTTCCTGGAACGCATCTACACGGGCAAATTTGCCGGGTTGAAACCGGACCGGCTGCGTTACGGACTGATGTGTACCGAGGAAGGCATCATTCTCGATGATGGAGTGGTAGCTCGCCTGGCCGATAACCATTTCTATCTGACAACCACCAGCGGAGGCGCGGGCAGCGTTTACGAATGGCTGACCTGGTGGGCGACCGCCTGGAATTCACAAGTTCACATCACCGACCAAACGGCTTCATACGCTGCGGTTAACCTGGCCGGGCCAAGCGCTCGGGAGCTACTTTCCAAACTGACGGATATCGATGTCTCCAACGAGGCTTTTCCCTACATGCACATGCGTCAGGGAGAGGGGGCTGGCATCCCTGCCCGGCTGATGCGCATCGGATTCGTGGGCGAGACAGGCTATGAAATCCACATCCCATCCGAATACGGTGCTCACCTGTGGGAAACACTCATGGAAACTGGCAAGGAATTCGGCATTACACCCTTTGGTGTCGAAGCCCAACGAGTGCTGCGCTTGGAAAAAGGTCACATTATCGTCGGGCAAGATACCGATGCGCTCGCAGACCCATACGGCTCCGGGATGGGTTGGGCTGTCAAACTGGACAAACCTGATTTCATCGGAAAACCATCGCTGGTTCGCCGGGAGCAAAAAATCCAGGACGAAAAGCTTGTCGGATTTGAAATGGATCAAGCAAGCGTTGTAGCCGCAGAGGGGGAACAATTCGTAGAGGCCGGTCAACTAGTCGGTCGGGTGACCAGCGCCCGCTACAGCCCTACATTGGAACGTTCTATCGGGCTCGGTTGGGTCAAGTCAGATTACACCGCTGTCGGAAGTAAATTGAACCTGCGGAGCAAATGGTCGCCTGGCTCAGGCTACCGTTGTCAATGTGCCATTCTACGATCCGGAAGGAAAACGAGTGAGAAGCTGAGATGGAGAAACGATGGAAGTAAATACCCAACCAAAACAACTCAGCCCGCTGCACGACCAGCATCAAACCCTGGGTGCACGCTTCAACCTTCGGGGCGGCTGGCTGGTCCCGGAAGTTTATGCCACCCCTGAAGACGAGGCCAAAGCATTGCAGGAAAGCGTCGGCCTGGCAGACATAAGCGCTATGGGCAAACTAACCCTTAAAGGCATTCACGCTGGCGCAGTAATTTCTGCATCGCTTGGGGAATCTCCCACCAAAGCGGGAGTTGTCATAGCGATCGAAGCGAATAATATTCTGGTGGCCAACTTAACCTCGGACGAATTTTTAATTCTTACCCCTCCAGGTGTGGAAAGGGAAATAACAGCCTCGTTGGACACTGAAATTGCCTCCCAAGACAGTTTTGTCAGTGTTATCGATCAGACCTCGGGACTGGTTGGTTTTTCTATATCAGGATTAGAGAGTACAGAGGTGATGAGAAAGCTATGCGCAATAACTTTCGGTTCGAAAGATTTTCCCAATTTGCATGTTGCGCAGAGTAGTTTTGCAAAAGTACGGGCTACGATCATCCGCCATGATCAGGGCGCATCGTCCGCATTTCAACTTTTCGCTGACCGTTCCTACGGCGAATATCTGTGGGATGCGATCCTGGATGCTGGCAGGGAATTCGGTATACAACCTGTAGGATGGGATGCGATGTAGGATCAGATTCATTACCTACCGTGGCAAATTTCAGAACACTGAGAGCCTGGAATGTTGACAAGGGTGAATATGATAGAATTAGTCACAATATAGTTTTTAATTGAAGGATCAGACGATGCCCAAAACGCTCCCGATTTCATTGGGGCAAATTGAATTGATCACCGAAAAGCCATTTACTCATACAGACCACATCGCGAAGGATCGGGAGATATTGGTGCATATGGCCAGAGAGGCCAGCTTGGTTTTGGAAAAGCAAGCTGATTTGTTGAGAGAGAACGAAACGATATTTATCCAAGAACCAGATAAACGTTACCACCGTTTCTTTGTTCCCAGACCCAATGTGTTATCACAGGCAAAAAACGTTTACCTGGTCGGTTTCTTCAGTCACAAACAGGCAGCGGCGGCCCCCAATCATTTTGGCGATCTCGATGACCGCTTAATTGAGCAACTCCCTACATTCCAGGAAATTTTAAGCTACAGCACAATGGCTTTACCCGATGGTAGTTTTGGAAATCTGGTGTTGCTCTCAGAGGAGGAAGTTAAATTGAAATGGATGCAGGGCGAAATCCATAGCCGAGCCGTAGCATTGTCGCCCGATTACTACCAGTTTGTCCGTATCAATAACGGAATGCTTCCTGAAGGGATCATGCAGCCTGATTCGCTTAAGATCACGCGGGTCAAATATTATGATTTCGAGCAAGACCCACCCTGGAAAGCAGTTCGCGAGCTTACCCAGAACTGATTCTGCAACGAGACTGAGCGATGGCATCAAGAAGGAACGGCGGTAGAAGAGCCAGACAACAGGAGCGTTCAATGCCGCCCCTGGCATCTATCCCGTTCCAGACCCTCCGAAATCCCTATACGCCCTTTGAAATCTTAACCGCGAACCAGGTCGAAGAGATTCACAAAGCTTCGATGCGAATCCTGGAAGAGATCGGGTTGGAATTTCTGGATGAGGAGACCCTGGACATTTGGAAATCTGCCGGGGCACTGGTGGATCGGGAAAGTCAGCGAGTACGGATTGAGGCGAAGCTGGTCGAGGAGGCATTGAAAACTGTCCCCGCCTCCTTCACCTTGCGAGCGCGCAACCCGGACAGGAACGTGATTATTGGCGAAAATTATATTAATTTTGCCACCGTTGCCAGTGCACCATATTATTCGGATTTGGAAACTGGTCGGCAACCGGGTAGCTTGAAGGCTTTTGAGAAGATGCTACGCCTGGCGCAGGTCTGTGGTCCGATTCATGTGATCGAAGGGATGTTGCTGGAACCACAGGATATCCCGATTCCGCAGCGGCACCTGGTCAAGGGATACACCGTCTACACCCTCAGCGATAAAGCTCATCTGGTGGCCTCCCACGGACGAGAGATAGCGGAAGACCATGTGAACATGGCCTGTATTGTGTTTGGAGGGGAGACAGAAATCCGGCGTGATCCGGTTCTTTCCGCTGTGGTCAACGTCAACAGCCCGTTACGATTTGACGAGCGCATGCTAGGTGGCTTGTTGACATATGCGCGATACCGCCAACCTGTGGTGATTACCCCATTTATCCTGGCAGGGGCGATGAGCCCTATATCGCTCCCCGCGGCACTGGCCCAGCAGAATGCAGAGGCTCTAGCCGGGATTACGCTTACACAACTGGTGAATCCAGGCACACCGGTAATTTACGGCGGATTTGCAACCAGCATCGACATGCAGACCGGCAGTCCTGCTTTTGGTGGGCCTGAGGGGGCGCTGGCATTGCTGGCCGGTGCGCAGCTTGCTCGTTCCTATGGTTTGCCATACCGGGGGAGCGGGGGCTTGAATAACGCGAAGACACCCGATGCACAAGCTGCGTACGAAACCCAGATGACGCTCTGGCCAGCTGTACTGGCCCACACCAATCTGATCATCCACAGCGCGGGTTGGCTGGACTCTGGGCTGGTTTGTTCTCTGGAAAAGTTCGTTCTTGACGTAGAAGGCTTAGCAATGATGAGTCGTTTCTTGAGCGGGTTGGAAATCACCGATGAAACTCTGGCGCTGGACGAGATCACCGAGGTGGGCCCCGGTGGAAACCACTTTGGGACGGCCTACACCATGGCACGCTTTCAAGATGCATTTTACCGGCCAACGGTCAGCGACCGGCAAAATTACGAAACGTGGGTTGATCATGGCGCAAAAGACGCTTTCCACCGAGCTTATGAAATCGCCAACCAACTATTGGAAACCTACGAACAACCCGACCTTCCATCAACTGTTCAAGGAGAATTAATGCAATACGTTGAAAAGAGGAAACAAGAATCTACTGTATCTTATTTTTAGAATTTACGAAGTGCTGCGTAAATATTTGAACCGTAACCCTGAATTATGAAGGCATTTTGCTAGATGAAAATTCAGGAGAATTTGCAAAAAGCAGTAAGGAGATCAA
The DNA here is from genome assembly GCA_963785535.1 of uncultured Chloroflexia bacterium. Taxonomy (GTDB): domain Bacteria; phylum Chloroflexota; class Anaerolineae; order Anaerolineales; family Villigracilaceae; genus JAABUE01. The sequence goes on from CAWAVQ010000041.1 coordinate 37,644, forward strand.
GCATGGATAAAATACCCGATTCAAAAAAATATGTTGTTATCGGCGCTGGGGTCCACGGGCTGAGTTCCGCCTGGCACCTGGCCATGGAATTAAGAAAACGCGGCCGCGGTAGTGGGAAGGATGTGGTTGTGTTGGACAAAAAAGGCCCTGGAGCAGGAGCTTCGGGGATTGCCTGCGGATGCGTACGAAATTTCTACATGACCGAGCCCATTCACGCTATTTTACGTCACAGCGTGGATGTTTGGATGTATGACCCGGTAGCTTTTGGTTTTCAACAGGTTGGGTATGTTTCAGTAGGTGAAGAGAACCAAATTGCCGATTATGAGCGCGTTCAGAAGAGTCAAAACAGTGTTGGCTACCCCTCAGATGTTTATACCGGCAAAGATGCGAAGGATTTCCTCAAGCGCATCTGGCCAGATTTCAAGACCGATGACATTGAAGTGGCGCTCCACGAAAAAGTAAGCGGTTACGCTGGAACGCGCCAGGTCATGAAGGGATTAGCTCAAAAATGTGCAGACGAAGGAGTAGAGATCATCAGCGGTGTGGAGGTAACGGATTACGTCGTGCAGGGCGGAGAGGTGAAAGCCGTTGTGACCAATTTGGGAGAGATCAAATGTGATATGGTCATTTGGGGGCTGGGAGCTTGGACGCCGAAACACTGGGAAAAACTTGGCAAACCTATGACCTTGGATCTGCATTATCCGGATGGTACGGTGCGCAAAGACCATGATATGTGGACATATTGGCGGTTGTTGGAAGGTGAAGTGTATTACGATCAACCCTACCTGACAGCCTCCGGGTTGAATCCCCCCGTGCTACATGTGGAACTAATGAACACCCCCGTAGTCAACGAAAAGACAGGGGAAGAACTCAAAGACTACTTATACGTGTATTACAAGAACGGCAATGAGCGCATGGATAAGGCCGGTTTGCAGGGTGGGACCACCCCTGTAAAGATCGGTCCCAAAGCTGTTACCGATCCGTATGGCCATGCCAATGACGAATACCAGGCAGACGATTGGTTTGCGGACTACATGTGTGCTGCAATGGGTCAAACCATGAAGCGGTTCGAGGGCATTCGGCCTCAATTCCGGGAGCGGCGCAATGGCGGGGTTGGCGCCTTCACGCCGGATAATGTTCCGATCTTCGATTGGGTGTTACCGAACGTGTATATGATCGCAGATAGCAATCACGGTTTTAAGATGTTAGGGGTCGGTAAACTTCTTTCGCGTTATCTTATGGGGGATGACGTCCCAGAGTTGAAACCCTTCACGATGGACCGTTTCGCAGAGGGTCGGACATTTGGATCAACGAACAGCCATTCGCCCTGGGTGTGATGACCAGTGTTAGACAAATCGGGATTAGTATTTCAAGAATTGACCGACTTTTTATGAAGCCGGTCAATTTTATTAAAGGTCAGAAACAGATTCATCTGTAATGTGAATGTCTATTCCTAAAATCAAGAACCACCGGGCTAATGCCTGGTGGTTCTTGATTGGTGTTCAGTAGCGGGGGCAGGACTCGAACCTGCGACCTCCGGGTTATGAGTTCCAGTCTTGTGGAAGCCAACTTAGAAGGAAAAACTTCGCTAATAAGCTAACCCAACGGTCTACAGTTCACAAGGAACTAAAGGTGGCAGATTATTAGCAAGGATTATAACCTAAGATTAAACGATTCGCTTCCCAGTTTCAGTAGCATCTCCTTCCAAAGTACACGAATTCAACTGGCTGGTCTAACGATTCATTGCGTAGAAAGTTTTTAATCTGCTTTGCGCGCTGGTTGCTTAAAGGCTTTTGTTCCCTTAGGCCTTCTTAATTTGAAAAGCAAAGATCTCACAGTTAGGGTGCAAATAGGAAAAACTATACCAGCGAGCAAATTGTTGTTCGGGACGCGAAATCGGGCGCTTTTCGGCGTTGGTATCTAGAACGAATCCATTTACGATGCGCTCACCAGACTCCAGCACTAGTGCGCCATCTTCCCAACCTTTTATAGCTAACTTGGATAAGTGGGCTGCTGGAGTACCTGATATGGGGTCAATATAAACAATAAGTTGCTCCTGACCGAGTGTATCAACGATCACATTGTTGTGTTCTCGAATCGTCTTCACCGAATAATAACGTGCCAGTTTGCCTATCCATACACCCAAACCAAGATCCAACTCTGGTAAACGTTCGTCTGCTTTTGTCATTGACATACGGAAGGGGGGCGGTATGAAACCCTCAGAGCCCAACATACGTTGGTTGCCTGTTGCATCAGAGAAGCGATCGACCAGTGAAAACTTTCTGGTTGCGACCATCGCTTTGGGATCCATTTCCAGAACCTGACCCACTTTCAAATACTGAGCAGATCGTGTTTCAAGGTGTGTGCCCTGAAGCGGACCTTCAATACATTCCCCCGTAGCGTTTTCCCAGTATGAACTGGTCTCATAATCGCTCATGATGGACATACTGTTATAGACGCCAGTTACGCGAAAGTGGAGATGTTGTCCGTTTACGATTGGATTTACACTACCTCCCATATGGCAGCACGCACAGAAAAAGAATGCCCATGCTGCACAGCCCAACTCTCCCTGGGCAACATGATCCTGGGCCATTTGCTTTAAGAGAAGTGTCAGCGTTTGCCCGTTGACTTCGAAGACCAGAAGATCGGTTTCGGCATCCACCCAACCCTTTGACAATACCTTTTGCAAGGAATGATATTCGCTGACATTAAAAGGTTTAAAGAGTTTATTTGCGATGGGAATTTTGAAAAAGGCACGGGATGGATTTACCGCCATGCCTGTTTTGGTCACATATGGATTTTTAATGGAATTGGTCATCATTTTCTTTCATTGATTTTAAATAAAAGGTTTCGATTTGTTGGTTTTAGATGGATATGAAAATCACCTCTTTATTTTTTATCCAAGAAGTCCATCACGATCTTATTGAAATCATCCGGGCATTCCAGTATCAACGCGTGAGATGCTCCGCTGCCCTCGACAAGATGGAACTTCGCGCCAGGGATGGCATCTGCCAATTCGCGGGCGATCCATGGAGGCGCTAAACGATCCTGTTCTCCGCTGATGACAAGCGTTGGCGCCTTGATGTCCTTCAAGCGGTCGAGTGCATCATGTTTTAGGTATGCCTCTGCCTGACGTGCATATGCTTCGGGTGAGAATGGGTTGGGATTGCTTGCGAATAAAGCGAGCGTTTGATCCACAGCCTGATGGTTACGAAGAAAATCGGTGGAAAACAACCAGATGAATTGTTGTGCTGCAAACGCCAGACCATCAGTATCATGTTGCTTCACAAAATTCCAAGCCATGATCGGGTCAAACTTCGCTCGACCTGTTGCTGCTCCGGTACCGGTGAGAATCAATTTGTTCAAACGGTCCGGATGGAGCAATGCAAATTCCTGAGCGATCATGCCTCCCATGGAAATGCCAAGGATGTGGGCACGTTCAAGCCCAAGACCATCCATAAGACCCGCGACATCATCTGCCATGTCAGAGATCGTGTAAGACGATGTCGCTTTGGAACTACGACCTGCGTCACGATTATCGAGCACGATCACTTGATATTTTGTTGAGAATGCAGGCACCTGATACGGTGCCCACATCGTGGAATCACCGCCGATGCCCATGATGAGGATCAACGGTTCTCCCTCACCATGCATTTCGTAATAAATTTGCTGACCGTTCGTATCGATATATCCGCTTTTCATGAGATGCATTCCTCTCTTATCACAATGAGTGGATGACCATTCCATCTCCTCCACCTATAACCTGGCAGTGATCGTTGAACTTCATCAAATCATTAAAGAAATCGGCATTATGAGCTTGTTTGCGATGGTCTTCAATGCCAGCAACAGTTTCGTAGACCTCCGTCAGAATGAAAATGACCCTGCCATCCGAGTTAGGACTTTTGGAAAGAGTATATTGGAGTAATGCTTTTTCACCCTCCCGATGGTGCGTTTTCTCCATCCATTCTGCATGGAGCTTGAAGAGGCGATCCCCCTCAGCTTCCAGCTCAGGAGGCGCAATGATCATGAACGATAATTGGGCTTTTCCATTGAAATTCATGTGAAACTCCTTTCGTAATTTTGTACAGAATTTATATTCTTTCCAGACGTTTGTCTTGCTGCTAAATTCTTTTTCTCCCAAGTGGAATGAGCATCGGCACCCGATGCCGGTAATCAACATAGTCCTTTCCATGGAAACGAACGAGGTCACGCTCTTCGAACTGAATCCCGATCAGGATGTAAACGGTGGCTGTGATTGCAAAGACCAGATGTCCCGTAGTCATATGAGGCGTTGCCCAGAAGCCAATGATCATTCCAAGCATGAGAGGGTGACGAATGAGTCGGTAAAGGCTTCTCGCCTGGAATTCCAAATGATGATATTCCCGATTAGTGAGGTGCAGCCAAACCTGTCGCAGCCCAAACAGATCGAAGTGGTTGATGATGAATGAAGAGAATAGTCCGATGCCCCATCCAAACCAGAAGAGACCAAACAACATCGCCCTGCCTGTTGGGTTATCCACGCTCCAGATCACTCCCAACATGGGACGCCACTGCCAATAAAGCAGCGCCAAAATAAGACTGGAAGCGAGAACAAATGTACTTCGTTCCACCTGCTCGGGGATGATCTTCGTCAACCATTGCTTAAACGCAGGGCGGGCCATGATGGTGTGTTGAACTGCAAACAAGCCCAATAGAGCGAGGTTTACATCACACTTTGGGCGGCTGGCTGTCTCGGTACCTGTATCAATCGATTTGGGAACGAATAGATCGCCAACAAACCCGATCAGGTACAGGAACACAACAAAGAACACCAGATAGCAGACAACACCATAGAAAAATGACAAAGCTTTTCTCATAACAACCTCCATCCTTTCTAAAGCAGTTATTCGATTACTGTGTCATTTAGAATACTTTTGAGTTTTCCCCACGAACAGGGACACCTGTCCCGATTTTGTCCCGATTAAGTTGTTCTTATTCTTCCGATGTGGAAATCAATTTGCGTGCCAAAAGGATCACTTCTCCCCGACTGGTGATCTGCAATTTTTGATAAATATTGGAAATGTAATTACGAACCGTCTTTTCGCTCAGGAAAAGTTTTTGAGAAATCTCAAGGTTGGAATGGCCTTCCGCCAGCAACCGCATCACATCACGCTCGCGGGCTGTTAGCTGGAACCAAACATTTTCTTCGGCTGTAATTTCAGGCTTTGTCACAGGCGGATTAGTCTCTCCCGTTACGTAATCTACGATCTCTTCCAATGGCATTCCACGCCCTTTTGACCGAGCTTGATTGTATTTCAACTCGCTTAAGTTCTTTTTTATTTTCGATACAGCCTCATGATAATTTTCATATTCCGCCCTATTATGAGATGTTCCCATCTCCTCACGCAACGCTTCTGTTGTGCCGACCAAAAGTGCTCCCATTTGGTACTTGCGTAAGGCAGCAAATGAAATAATTAAACTTTCCAATACACCGGCAATTGCGCCTCTATCCCCCAATGGGATCAATTTGGGCAACGATTTTGCCATCAACTCGACAGCATGAGCAGGATTACCTTCAAGTTGTGCAATTTCAGCAAAATCCATCCAGTGACCTGGCAACACCACGCTGATCTCCTGCCCGCTCGAACCAAAGGACAGTTTCTTCGGCATATTTCTTTGCCTTCTCAAGATCGTTCTTTTGCAAAGCCAAAGGGGGAAAATTCTGCATGGTGAACGCAATGCCCCAGGGATCACCCAGCTCCCTTTGTAATGCCAGACTCTCAGTCAGAAGTTTTTCAGTTTTCACGGGTTCATTTTTTTGAAGCCCAATCACTCCCATCATGTTTAAGGCAAAGGCAATTCCACGGTGGTCATCCAGATTCTCGAAACATGCGCAGACTTTGTTCATGGAGCAGTGTACTTTTGTTATCAACCGTTGTGCCTGCTCTGAGCATGACACCATGATTTAAGAGAGCCCAGGCTTTCAAAGCGGGCGGCACATTCTGTTTTTGATCCAGAAACTTTTCCAACCAGACTACGTTCTCCATGATATGTCCATGAACAAACCAAAAATAGACCAGGCTGTTTGAAAGCTTCAATCCTGCCTCACTATTTTTACTTTCCAAAGCCCACCTGAGCGCACCGTTCAAATTGTTATATTCATCTTCCAACTTCTCAAACCAGACCATCTGCTCTGCCCCTTTAATCTTCCGGTCTCCCTCCTCCGCAAACCGGACAAAATAACCCAGATGTTTGTTTTGGACATTTATCTTATCTTGTGACTCTGCCAACTTTTCAAGCGCATACTCGCGGATCGTTTCCAATAGACGGTAACGCGTCTCACCACGCTCAAGCCTGTTTGCCATCACCAGACTTTTATCCACCAGATGAGATATTGCATCCAACACTTCTTCCGACTTGATTTCTCCACCAATACAAATTGCTTCTGCTGCATCAAGAGATGCACCGCCCGCAAAAATGGACAACCGTTGCAGCATCACCTGTTCTTTTGTGGTGAGTAAAGCATAACTCCAGTCAATGGCAGCCATGAGGGTTCGTTGTCGTAATGGCGCATTGCGGCTTCCACTTGTTAAAAATTGGAAGCGCTGGTTCAAGCGCTGTGCAATTTCCTTTACAGACAAACTCCTCACTTGAGCAGCAGCCAACTCGATCGCCAGCGGCATTCCATCCAGCCGACTGCAAATCTCTGCAATTGATTCGCAGTTATCAACTGTCAATTCGAAATCAGGATTTTTTGACGCCGCGCGTTCGACAAACAATTGAACTGATTCAGAAGCCTGAACTTGTTTCAAAGTGTTACTTTGATTCGTGGTTTTTCCTGATGACTCTTGGTTTGGCAATGTAAGCGGAGGCACCACCCAGGTCACTTCACTGGGGACGCCCAATAGCTCGCGGCTTGTTGTAAGAATATGTAGTTCGGGACTCTTTTGCAAAAGCGATTCGGTTATCTCTGCACACGCTGCAACGAGATGTTCGCAATTATCCAGGATGAGAAGCAGCTGCCGTTTTGAAAGATACGTTGTCAGCGAATCCAATGTCTTCTCTTTGGATTGCTTATTTACATTCAATGTAGAAGCAATTTTGTCTGGGATGAGAGATGCATCTCTCAATGAAGCCAGACCCACAAACCAAACACCTTGTCTGAATTTCCCTGCCAGTTCCTGCGCAGACTTCAACGCCAGGCGGGTTTTCCCAGACCCGCCAGCGCCGGTCAGGGTCACCAAGCGGTGAGCCAGGATTAATTGCTTTACTTTCTCAATCTCGTGCTTCCGCCCGATAAATGAACTCAAGGGAATGGGAAGATTCCCGATAGGAACAATTGCTTTTTGACTTATCAGTCGCTTGGTTTTATTCGTTCTATCGTTGGACTTCATAATAAGCGTCAGTTAAGCTCCACACTCAGATCATCGCCGTCAGTATGTACTGATTATAACTTCGAGATGTGCAAATCACACCGATAATATCCTAATTCGTTGCAAAAGCCCATCTCAAGAGTCCACCCATTAACCATCATTGAACCCGACGATCTAAGGTTCATGAAAAACTATATTTATTGGAATTTGTGCGTAAAGGATTCGCACCTGAGACCCCAAGGTTATGAGTTCCAGTCCTATAGACGCCAGATTTTAAAGTAAAAAGCACCCGATTGGGTGCCTTTTTAGTAGCGGGGGCAGGACTCGAACCTGCGACCTCCGGGTTATGAGCCCGACGAGCTGCCACTGCTCTACCCCGCATCGAAGCCCGCAGATATTACCATACCTGCTATATAGAGTCAAGTTGAACCTGAAAGGTGAATGAGAAATGTTAAAAAACAGTACTTTGGCGTTACGGAATATTTGTTAAGATTTGGTGTATAATGTTTTAACATTCACGGGCTGCCATAAAATTCTTTCACCAGTACCCGAATAACATGAAAACGGGCGATGAAGTTACTGTACACAACGGTAATCCATCTCATTGGAGTTCTCGGGCACACGCAATTATTTCAATCTAACTTCAGAATGCGGCAGTCTGCCAGCGGCACAACACTTAGAGATTGACCGAAATGACAGACGCAACTATCCTCATTATCGAAGGCCGACACGCAGAAATCCCTTCTTTTGCAGCAGATTTGCAAAAGAAGGGTTTCGATGTTGTCAGTGCCAAGAGCGGCAGCGACGCTACTTCCCGTATGAACAAAGTGGCGCCTGATCTAGTCGTTGTCAATGCAGCTTCTTTGCGGAGCAGCGGCGTGCGCATTTGCCAATCTTTGCGCGATAAAAACGACAAGCTTCCCATCATCCTTATCCTGGAAAAAGATAAGATCGTTGCGAAAAACTCGGCCGATGTGGTCCTTAACCTGCCTTTCACCGTGCAGAAGCTTTCCAACCGCATCAAGCCGTTATTGCCAGGTGACGGCAATAACGTGATACAAGCGGGTCCCATTCGCCTGGATACCGATCGCCGCCGCGTGCACTGCCTGGACAAACACAACAAGCTCACCCCGCGTCTGGTGATGTTGCTGCAAGCCCTGATGGAACACCACGGCGAAGTTGTGGAACGTGAACAGCTTTTCAAACAGGTCTGGGAAACCGACTATACCGGTGATACGCGCACGCTGGATGTGCACATTTCCTGGCTACGTCGCGCCATTGAGCTTGACCCCCTCAAACCGAAATTCTTGAAAACGATCCGGGGTGCGGGCTATCGCTTAGACGTGTAATAATTGGAAGTGTTCCCCCTGAACCGTGACCAACCGGATGCAGATATTGCCTCCGGTTTCGATTTTTAATTTACAAGGGACTTTGTCGCTTCGTACCGGACGAACAGCCTGCGCAGCACTTTTGAAGGTTTTTCCATCCCAAGCCGGGTCCGCTTCCCAGTAATCCAGCGTAAGGGGCGTATCAAGATGGACAATACCTTCTTCCTGCACTGATTTTTCCTTTCCCTGTGGGTAGATTCAAAGGGAGAAGTGGAGTTCGCGCTCTAGCGTAAAGGGAGTCTGGGAAACGGTCAACCGGCTGCGGGTGGTATGAACCGCGCGGAAAGTGGCATCGGTGGCGATAAACCTTCGTCCGAGACTGGCAGCCATCAAAGGAGTGGTTCCCGATCCACAAAAAAAGTCGGCAACCAAGTCACCAGGATTGGACGAAGCCTTGACGATACGTTCTAACAAGGCCTGCGGTTTTTGGGTGGGATAGCCCGTGCGTTCGTTATGCAAGCGCGCTACGACTGGGAAATACCACCAATCTTCCGGAACCTTGCCACGTTCCAGATTGGGCACTTTACCGAAGCCAGCTTTGGGAGAAGCTTCAAACGTTTTTACAGTATTGGGATTGTATGGTTCGCGGACAGCATCCGCATTGAAGGTGTAATCCTTGCCTTTGACGTAGACCAGGATCGTATCATGCTTGCGATTAAAAGCACGCCGAATGGGCGACGGGCCATGATAGGTCCAGATGATCTCATTGAGCAGGTTTTCAGCGCCGAAGAATTCGTCGAGAAGCAGACGGGCGTACGAATCAGCATGCCAATCAAGATGCAGGTACAGGGTTCCGTTTGGGGCGAGCAGACGATACATCAACGCCAGGCGCTGATAAAGAAAATCAAGATAAGCATCGAGATCAGGCCAGTAATCTCGATAGCCTTCGGTCAACTGCCATTCATCCGGCTTGCGCGAATCTTCCCCGCGACCGATGCGAGCAGGATACTTACGGTTGGTGAAAAACGGCGGATCGGCGTAGATCAGGTTCACATGGCCCTCGTATTCAGGCAACAGGGCTGCCATCACTAGCAAGTTGTCCCCCAGGATCAAACGACTTTCAGGCTGTGCATCCGGATATCCACGCCCCTGTGGATAGATAATGGCCTCGGTCAGGAGGTTGGCAGGCGTGGGGTCAACGAGGCTTTTACCGGGCCAGGTCAGGATAGGCATGGAATTAGGCGTAGAAAATCTTGACCGGCGTGCCCAGGCCGCGCTTGTAGATGTTGCCCTCAGCCGGGTCAAAAACCGGGGACGACCAGCGGAAAAGCCATTTGGCTTCCTCCGTGCGCATATTGACACAGCCATGGCTCATCGGCACGCCAAAGTTGTCATGCCAATAGGTGCCGTGAAAAGCATGACCTACTTCAGTGAAAAAGCAGGTCCACGATACGCCGGGCAACACGTAGCCATCCGCATCGGCCAGCAAATTTCCCGGTGTGGAACCGTAGTAACTGCTGCCCATATGCTTGGAAGGCATCTTCTCCTGAATGTGGAAATCGCCGTTCGGTGTGGTGGTTGCAAGTTGGTTGGGACCCGATGGGCCGCCAGGAATTCCCGAAGCGATGTGGGTGTGAAAGACAACCTTATCGTTTTCGTAGGCAGACAGGATTTGCGTGGTCAAATTGACCTCGATACGCTTGTTTTCACTGGGGACATCCTGGTTGATGGGCGAATATTCTTCCGGTTGGATGATCCGCAAATGGGGAGCGGACACATAATAGGCGCCATCCAGGTCATCGAAGAGGCGGTACCAGGGACCGCCATCCGGACCTTCAGAAACCCCATCGATCCAATGCACGGATTCGTAGTAAATGGGCGGATTGGTGCTCAAGTCGGGTGGCATATTCAACGGTTGCCAACCATAGGTCTTGGTGAAGCGCCAGGGCTGCGTGAACGGGACCGTCACTTCTGCCAGATGCCGTGTCCCTTCCGGGATATATTCCAGCGGCTGGTTATAGAGGAATTTGACGCGCTGCAGGCGGGAACGGTGCATGTATCCGCCCCAAACGCGATACCAGACCGGATTGTATTTCGGCTCTTTGGCAATCACTTCGTCGTACACGTGCACTAATTCGTCACGGAACCAGGTACCGGTAATTCTGTTCTCGTCACTCGGCCCGCTATAGACGCTGACGGATTTGGTCGCCACGCGTACAATCGTGCTATCGTCAAAGTTGATGGAATCGGGTTTGAAAGGCGAAAACGCCAATCCGCCCAATGCCAGCGAACTCAATTTTAGAAAGTCTCGTCTCGATAATTTAGACATCATGAGGGTATTTTACCCCAAAGCCATAAGCCTGTATACAAAGCCGCCCCACGCGATCGCGTGGGGCGGCACCTTCGGATGCAAATCTTTTGCTTATGCTGCCGTGGTTTCAGGGATCATATCTTTGAGCAAAATCTCAAGTGCCATCGTATGGGTACAACGCTGGTGTGTAAGGAAGAACTCGCAATCACACTGGAAGACCCCATTTTCAAAAGTTACACTGTGAGGATTGTTGTCGCCATCGAAGGTCAGTTCGAATTTCTTGAACTGAAAACGATGTCGCTCCTCAGCATAGCGCTTGGATTTCTGAATCTTGCCGATCATCCCATAGTCCATGATTTTGTCTCCTTTATCAAAAGATGCAAAAAGGCACGCGTGCGGACGCGTGCCTTCAGCAATTGAACGTCAAACTCTTGGTAGGTGATACTCGCATAGGACTGTTTACCTTGTAAAAAGTATATAAGGATTCGAACCCAAAGTCAACACCCGAAAGTCATATTCTAATGAATCTCACACAAATGTAAGGTCCGCCTAATCGGCCATTGCGCCTGCCAGGGCGGGCTCATCGCCGTTATAAGCCGTCAACTGCGGCCATCTGCGTGAGATCCACAATACACCCAGGATACAGCCAATCCCACCACTGATGATGGCAAACGGCGCGCCGAAGAACTGCGCCGCCAGTCCGGCCTCGATCTCTCCCAACTGCGGACCACCCTGGAAGAAAATCTGGTTGACGCTGGTCATCCGTCCGCGCAACTCATCGGGCGTGCGGATCTGGCGGATGGTATTGCGGATGATGGTACTGACCGAGTCCGCTGCGCCGGTGATGGCCAGCGCGCACCATGCCAGGACGAGGAAGCTGCTGAGGCCAAAAAGGATGGTCGCCGCCCCGAAGACGATCACGGCCCCCATGAATAGCGCCCCCTGTTTCCTAAGTTCCTGCACCTGCGAGACGACCAGCGCGGCCAGCACCGCCCCCACCGAACCCGCTGCCGAGAGCCAGCCGTACTCCACCACTCCAACGTGCAACACATCCCGGGCCACAATCGGCATCAGGGTGTTGGCCGAAGCAAAAAAGGTGGCGATGAAATCCAGGATCATGGTCGAGAAGATGATCGGCCTGCTCAAAATGAAACGAATCCCGTCCTTGATGGATGATAGGTTGACGCCCCTGGTCTTCTTATCAAACGTCTGCGAAACATGGCCAATCAGAACCAAAGCCAGGATGACCGCCATGAAAGAGATGGCATTGATGTAGTAGACAGCCGCTTGCCCTGCAACCGCAATGGAGACACCACTCAAGGCCGGGCCGAGAATAGAACCTGTCTGAAAGGCGATGGAGGTCATGCTAAAGGCGTTGGGCAGGTCTTTTTCCGGGACCAGGTTGGGGACCAGCGCCTGACGCGCCGGTCCGTCGAAGGAAATCGCTACCGCCTGTATAGCAGTTAACGCGTAAATGTGCCAGATGGTGATATGCTCGAATTGGGTCAGCAGGCCGAGGGCCACGGCTGTGAGCGCCGCGACCGTCTGCGTGATGAAGAGGATCGTGCGTCGGTTGTACGAATCCGCAACAGCGCCACCGATCAGCGAGAAAACGATCACCGGCAGGATGCGTGCCGCGCCGATGCCACCCAGGGCAATCGGCTGGTCGGTCAATTCACGGATGTGCCAGAAGATAGCCCAGATCTGCATCTGGGAACCGGCCACTGAAATCAGCAGGCCAAGCCACAAATAGAAGAAACGGCGATGTTTTAGTGCAGGGGGAATATGCAATTGCATGGGGCTACCATATAGACAAGAGAAAGGTTACAGACTTGACATCTGTAACCTGCGGAGGGTTGTTATTCTACTCCTAAGTGCCCCAATCTCTCAAGTAAAGAAAATCATAGCCAATCGTGCGATTGCTGAGTTTGGCAATCGGGGGAAGCATGCGTTTGAACTGGTTGCGACGGATGCGCGTCACAACGGTTTCTACAAACTTCTGGTCGAAACCAGCTTCGACACATTCTTCGGGGCTGTAACGATGATCGACCAGCAAATAGAGCAGTTTATCCACATCGTCATAGGTGAAACCCAGTTCATTTTCATCGGTCTGGCCCACCCACAAATCGGCCGAAGGCGGTTTCTCTACAATAACGGATGGGATGCCTAACGCGCGAGCGAGCTGGCGCACCTGAGCTTTATACAGATCGCCAATCGGGTTGAGCGCCGAAGCCGAGTCGCCCCACAGAGTGCTGTAACCTAGCAAGATCTCGGTTTTGTTGCCCGTACCGACCACCAACCCTTTGAATGCCTCCGACTGATCATACAGGACGATCATGCGTGCACGCGCCATAATATTGCCCTGGCGCGTTTTCGACATTTCGGGATCGCGGGAAATCAACGCATCTACCATATCCGTGATTTCAATCGTCTCACTCTGGACTTTGAATTGCTCGATGACCATCTGGGCGTGTTCCAGCAATTCGGGAGACGATGACTTGTACGGCATACGCACTGCCAGAACGTTCTCCGGACCGAGGGCCTCCGCCGCCAGCACGCAGGACAAGGCTGAGTCGATACCGCCGGATAGTCCCACTACGGCACGCGTAAAGCCGACGCGGTTGATTTCGGACTTGATGAAACCCGTCAGAATCTTACGGGCCAGATCGGGATTTATGGAAAGATCGATTTCAGGAATTGTCACTTTGCAACAACTTGTAGTAAGAAGGTAAGCGAGTTGATCTCACAAGAATAACGATATTATACCTTTGAGCACCAATAACCTTGATGGTTGCAAAGTTTCTAAGTTGCTGTTTGAAATGCTACCTTCCCGTTCTGAACGACAATAAACTCCACACCCATTTTTGTGCTCAGTTCTGTGCTCAGTTCCTGTAAATGCTCATAAGAGACAACACCGGTGGTATTTTTAGGGGAGCTCCCCAAAATCACGGTTTTAATTCCATTCTCGACAATCACTTCTTTCAAAATTTCCGAAAAAACGCCACGGCGCACAGCACTTTTTGCAACAACACCGGATTTTTCGGCGCGCTCCTTGGCCATCGACAGCAAAAAGTCGCCAACTTCGTCCAGTTCTTCCTCAATGTCTACGACAATGGGAGGACCAGCCCGGCTAATCAAACGAATATTGGATACATACAGGAACAGCAGTTCAGCCCCGCGCTCTTTTGCCAGGTTGATTGCAAAATCCTGATTTGCGTGGCTTTCTTTACCGCCACGAGTGGGACAGAGAATGGTACTCATTTCTTGTCAGCCTCCCAAAAGCTATCTAAAAACGGATCAACAACCAGATAAAGCCAACTGCCAGGGTCAAATAAGTAACCGGCAAACCGACCTTCAGGAACTCCTTGAATGAGATCGGATAATCAGTCTGATCGGTAATCCCGGCAGTGACAAGGTTGGCTTCGCCACCAATCAAAAAGCCGTTTCCACCCATCGCAGCTCCCATCGAAAGCGCATAGTACAGCACCTGGGTATGTGCTCCAGGAATGCTGTTGGACAGGATACGCACAATGGGCAGCATAGAAGCGGTCAGCGGGATATTGGCCACCACCGTCGAAAGCGTGCCAACCCCAAAAACAACCAGGAAAATCGCCAATATCAGATTGTCACCAACGACGCGACTCATCCAACCCGCAATATAGCTGATCAGCCCGACCTCCTGGATAGCTCCGACGATCATGAACAGCGCCATGAAAAAGACCAGCGTGGTCCAGTCTACGGCCTTGATCATCTTATGGATATCCGGATTAAGCCAGATCAGGAGCGCAGTTGCCCCCGCAATTGCGGACACCGCAGGGACCAGGTGAATCCTTTCCCCAAGGATAAACCCAACAAACACCAGGACAAACACAAACATTGATTTCCACAGATCGCCCTTGTTTTCGATCCTGGCGTTCTCTTGCAATTTTGCATACAAGGTTGGTGAGAGGCCACCAGCCTGCTTACTCAATTCTTTGCGGTAATGGAAAAGCACGTAAGCGCCCATGGCAAGCATGGCAAAAAGCACGCCAATCGTCTGGTTTGCCAGGAAATCGTTGAAGCCGATACCCGCATATGAGCCAATCAAAATATTGGTTGGCGTACCGACCAGCGTAGTGATCCCACCTACGTTCGAAGCCAGTACTTCCGGGATGATCAACGCCAGCGGATTAATGCCCAAGGCCATGCCAATCTGCAAACTGATCGGGACCATCAAGAGCATCGTAGTGAAGTTATCCAGCAAAGCCGAAGCGATCACGGTGATAGCCATCAAGATCAACACCAACAACCAGCTTCTCCCGCGGCTCAAGCGGTATGCCTGAAAAGCCATCCACTGGAAAATCCCTGTCCCTTCGATAGTGGCGATGATAATCATCATGCCCATCACCAGGAAAATCACTTCCCAGTTGATGTAACTCAATGCGCGTTCAAAGGTAAAAATCGTCAGCGTCGGATGGAATGCTCCACCGACATACGACACCAACATGATGACTGAAATCCCTGCCAGGGCGGCAGTAGCACTATGCAGAAACTCAAAAGCGATCAGCAATAGAACCGCCAAAAAGACCACCGTGGCCACCCAGAAACCACCATCGATCTTGCGTTCCAGGGTCGATGCTTCCGTCCGGTAAATGCTGGTATTTTTCAACTCGGTCAGTTTAGCCTGTCCCAGAATAACGGTTTGGGATACATAATGAGGGCGCTCGATCTGTATCATCAAATTTGCAGAGGGAACGCTGTTTAGCTGTAATGACCAACTCCCGTCATCGCGGCTCTCAGTCTCTGTCAGCGGTTGATCGTTTCCGGAAACCGAAGCCGTAATATGCGCCCCTTCGACAGGCTGGCCCAGACTATCATTCAATTGTCCAGTGATGATGAAATTGCTTTCCTGAATTGCGTGGCCGGGGTGCACGAACACATCTGCACACAAAAAGAGCAGGCATGCAGCCAACCCGACCCCAAATAACACCTTTATAAATCCAGAAGAGATCTGTATATTCTTACCCCTAAAATTCACGTATTTTCCTTTCTCCAAATATTAAATTCAGGCCGCTGCGCCCTTCAACAAGGAAATTAGCCTTTTCCGTCGGGCTGATAAAGCGTGTCATCGCTGGTGATATGGCGCAGTTCGCGCACGAGCAAGGATGTACGCTCGTCGCGCAGCAACGGTAGGCGGGCGCGTGTGCGATGCAGTTGATTCAAGTCGAGCGTGGTCACGGTCAAGGCTTCCTCGAAATAGGGACCCTGTGCAATACGTTCCCCATTCGGGTCGAAGACCGTTGCCCCGCCCCAAAAGTTGAGCCCATCTTCATAACCCACGCGGTTGCTGTGCGCCACGAAACAGGTGAACAGGTTGGCATACGAACGGTTCACATTTTCCACCCAGTGTGCCGACTCCAACTTTTCGCCTTCGTTCAGGCCGCGCCCCGGAGAAGCCGACATGAACAGCAAGACATCTGCGCCATCTAACCAAAGCAAATAAGGCGGCGAGGCGTGCCAGAAATCTTCGCAAATCAGGATGCCCATGCGCCCGAAGCGGGTATCGAAGGCGCGCACAGAGTCGCCCCAGGCGAAGAAGCGACCTTCGTCGAACAGGCCATAGGTTGGCAGGTAAACCTTGTGATGCACATGCAAGAGCTTTCCACCGGACAGATAGGCGGAGGCAATGTAGAAGCGGTGACGAACGTCCTCGTCCACAAAGCCAACCACAAGGTCCAGATCGTGACTCGCTTCGAAGAGATGCTTGAAGACGGGGTCATCCTCCGTCGGTTTGTGCGAGACCATCGGAACCAAATCCTGTAAGACATATCCCGTCAACGAAAGTTCTGGGAAAACCACCAGGTCAGCAGCCTGATTTTTGGCTTGAGCAATCAAATCCAGGTGTTTCTCGAGGTTTGTCTGGACGTCGCCAAGTCTGGTGTTGATTTGGGCAAGGGCAAGATTGAGTTTCATCGTATTCGATGCAATCTTACCATAGCGGCGAGAGGCTGCCGAGAAACAAATCTGGCAACGAAGATCATACCCTTAGGAGTTACGCACTTGAACGAGAGAGACCCGAAAATAAGGGGGGCGTGCGGCCGCACGCCCCCCTTATTTTCGGCACCCTTTCTCAAACCGCGTAAGTTCTAACCCGGAAAATTCAGGAAAATCAATTGCTCATTAATATTATTAATTATAATGTTGACAAAATTTAATATATGATTATAATAATGAATATTAACAGTGAATAATTTTAATAATTAGAAAGATTTCTTTAATTAAAACAAAATTTGGAGGTCCCATGACTACCTGGGCAATCGAAGCTGAAAACCTGGTCAAGAAGTTTCCTCAACGGGGCAACCCCGCTACACGGGGCAACGGCAAGGATACGAACAGCAAAAAAGAAAAGAAGCTCCACTGGCCGCGTTTCAAACGCGAACCCAAACAATTGTTCACCGCTGTGGATGGCGTCAGCCTGCAAATCGAGCGCGGCGAGATCTTCGGCTTGCTCGGTCCCAACGGCGCTGGCAAGTCCACCACCATTCGCATGTTGTGCACATTACTGGAGCCCACCAGCGGCACGGCGCGTGTTAACGGCTTTGACATCGTCAAACAGGCTAACGAAGTACGCCGCAATTTAGGCACTGTGTTGGCTGGCGAACGCAGCATTTACTGGAAGTTGAGCGGACGCGAGAACCTGGAATATTTCGCGGCGCTGTATCACATCCCGCCCGCTATTGCCAAGAAGCGCGTCGAGGAACTGATCGAACGCATGGAACTCAAGGAACGGGCGGATGAACTGGTCGAGAAGTATTCGACCGGCATGCGCCAACGCATCGCCATCAGCAAGGCCTTGCTGGCTCGCCCCCCTATCCTGCTGTTGGACGAACCTACGCTCGGACTGGACCCGCAGGCTGCTCGCAATTTAAGGGAGTTGATCGTCGACCTGCAGAAGGAAGGCCACACCATTTTGCTGACCACGCACTACATGGAAGAAGCCGACCTGCTATCCGACCGCATCGGCATCATCGACACCGGTAAGATTATCGCGCTGGACACGCCCGATGGCCTGAAGCAGCGCATCGGTCAGAGCGAGATCGTGAAACTGGAAGTCTCGGGCTGGTACGAGAAGATTGGCGAGCAGTTGCGCCAGTTGAACGGTGTCGAGAACCTGTCCACGCATAACACCGGCACGGACGGCGTCTGGGAGGTCAGCCTGCAATCGGCGGACTCGCGCGCCATCCTGCCCGGCGTGGTGGAGACCGTCAACCATAACGGCACGCACCTGCTGAATATGAACATCGTCAAGCCTTCACTGGAAGACGTGTTCATCAACCTGACCGGGAAAGCCCTACGAGATTGAGAGAAGCCATGACAACCCAACCCTTTACCCGTTCCCTGGCAAATCCCAGCCCCGGCGCTGACATGCGCTCGCTGTGGGCCGTGGTGCGCAAGGAATGGCTGATCTTCGTCCGTTATCCAAGCTGGATTATCGCCCTGTTCATCTGGCCGATCATCTTCCCGCTGGGATACATCTTGACCGCCCGGGCGCTCTCGGGCGTGGATGGTAGCGGCCTGGCGCAGTTCCAGATCAATACGGGTTTGTCAGATTATGTTGGTTACATCGCCATCGGAACGACGATCTGGATGTGGCAGAACGTGGTGCTCTGGAACGTAGGTTTCAGCCTGCGCAACGAACAACTGCGCGGCACGCTCGAGTCGAACTGGCTCTCCCCCACCTGGCGCTTTGCCTACCTGTTGGGCAGCAGCTTCCCACAATTGTTCTCGATGCTGATCTTCCTGACCATCTCCGCCCTGGAATATGTCTTCCTGTTTGGGGTGCACTTCCAGGGCAGCCTGGGACTGGCACTGCTGGTCATCCTGGCGGCCATCCCTTCGATCTATGGGCTGGGCTTCGCCTTTGCCAGCCTGGTCATCACGGCCAAGGAAGCCAACGCCTTCGTCTTTCTCGTGCGCGGCATTGTGATGATCTTCTGCGGCATCACCTTCCCGGTCAGCCTGCTGCCGACCTGGATGCAGTCCCTGACGAACTGGCTGCCACAGACCTACATCATCCGCGCCATGCGATCTGCCACGCTCTCCAATGCCGGATTGAGCGCCGTCTCTCATGACCTGGGGATGTTGCTGCTCTTTGGCCTGGCCTGGCTAGTGATCGGATACGTTGCTTTCAACTGGATGGAACGCCGTGCTCGTCAAACCGGCGCCATCGGACAATACTAAAAGATGGATTCTTACCACGAAGTCACGAAGCCACTATGTCACAAACTTTTTTATTCGTGTCTTTGAGTCTTTGTGCCTTTGTGGTAATCACCGACACTTTCTAAAGGTAATCCTATGCAAACAACCCTAATTTCCTTATCCCGCCCGAGTTTTGTCTCCAACCTGCGAGCGCTGTATGCCATCACCAAAAAGGATTGGAAGCAGTACTGGCGCTACCCGCTGAATGCGGTTTCATCGATCTTCCAACCCATCATCTGGCTCACCCCGGTCTATTTCATGGGACGCGCCTTCAGCCTCAACGGGCAGGCGCTAGGTTTCGCCCAGTACAGCGGCACAGCAGACTATATGTCCTTCATCCTGATCGGCACGGTGCTGGAGAACTTCATCAATGCCGTCTTCTGGGGCATGGGCTACGCGCTCAAGAATGACATGGATGCGGGCGTGATGGAGTCCAACTGGTTGACCCCCGTGCCACGATTGTTGATCCTGGTGGGACGCTCCTTCACCAGCTTAATCGTGACCTTTGCCACCTCCCTGATGATGTTGCTTTTGGCAACGCTGGTGTTTGGGTTCCATGCTTCAGGGGATGTGGTTAATGCCTTCCTGCCGGTACTCCCGATGTTGATCGGACTATATGGCTTCGGTTTCGCTTTCGCCGCGCTGGTATTGTTGGTACGCGAGGCCAACACCATGGTAGATATGAGCAGTTTCCTGGTGCAGTTGTTCTCCGGCTCGAATTTCCCGGTCAACTCCCTACCCAGGTGGCTGCTGCCGATTTCCCTGGCCTTGCCCCTCACCTATGGTTTGGATGCTGTGCGTGGTTTTCTGCTCAAGACGAACACCATCCTGCCCATCCATTGGGAACTTGCCCTGCTGGTTATCTTCATGGTCGTAATGCTCTGGCTGGGGAGCTGGGCCTTCCGGTCACTGGAACGGCGGGTGCGCAGGTTAGGGACGCTGGGACAACATTAAATTCCCTGGGGAAACGAAACCACAGGTCTTACAAGGAGTCATAACAACCCAAGAGCAGGCGTGGACAAAGGCATGGATCAGCTAGCCTCTCTATGAGACCTGTCAGGTTTTTTGGTAAATATTTCACAAGCTATACTGAATTTACGACCGTGCCATGGTCAGGAAGGGTACGGCGCTCTTCGCCGGCGGCCAGGGACACATAGGGGGTCGTCCAGCGGAAAATCCATTTGGCATCTTGCGAATTGACATTGACGCATCCGTGCGAACGCGGTTCGCCAAATGCATTGTGCCAGTGCGCCCCATGGATGGCAATCCCACCTTGAATATAAGTGCACCAGGGCACCGCCGGAGTGGAATAACCTGCCGTATCATCTCCGGCGGTCATGTTCTTGGAAATGATTTTCCAATGGGTCAACAGCGTCCCCGCGGGAGTGGCATATTCATCGCTCACCAGGCCGGTGGCAGGATCGTGGATCATTCCGCTGGAGACGCGGCAAAAATAGACTTCGGTGCTGCCCTCGTAGCAGGACAAGGTCTGGTAAAACAGGTTCAAAAGGATGGTCTTTGAGGCCGGGTCTACCTCCGGGCTGATGGGTGATACATCAGCATCTGTCAAAACCTTAAAGCCCGCCCCGTCCGCCCAGAAAAATTCGCCGTAAGCCCCATAGCCATACCCCCGTCCGTTGGCGTCTTCGTTCCAGTGGTATTCCACAAAACCATTGCTGGTACGGATTCCATCCATCCATACCACCTGCCCATAGTACAAGCGCGGCGGGAAATTGTAGGCAATCAGGTCTTTCAGCCAGGGCGAGGCAATGTCGCCTTCATGCGCCAGGTCCACATACGGGACGGTTACTTCCGCCCAGAAGCCGGGTCCCCCGGCAGGAATTTCCGTTATAGGCACATTGGGCAGGTTGCGCGTGGGCTGCAGGGCCGAGCCATAAATAAAGCCTTCCGGGGTCTCGACATAACGCTGGTTGGACAAGCCACCCACGACTCTGCCAACCACCTCTCGTTCCCAGGGCACAAGCGTGTCGGGGTCCAGCTTGCGGATGGAGGTATTCAAGCTCGGGTCGTTGGTCGGGCGGCTACGCAGGTCGATGTTCGTATCCACGACACGCCCTATGATGGTGCTGTCCGGGAAAGCAGGCAGCCGTTTGGGGCTTGACAAAATCTCCCTATCCAACGGACTGTAAGACCTGAACGCCATCGCACCCAGCCCGAGGCCTGCCAGCTTCAAAAAGTCGCGCCGTGAGATCCTTTTTTTCATACAAAAGCACCTTGATTGATATACGTTGAAAGGCCCATTATAAACGGGACTTCTCCCATTGGGGCCGTTTTAGCGCTTTTCAGACGAATCTATCTTACACAAAGTTGCAAGCTGGCCAGGATCCCCGCCACGCGGACCGGGCCCACTGCTGCGGTGCATCTGGTTGGAGGAAGGCCAGGTGAGCGAACGCTCCAGCGAACCCCGCATCCGGGAAGCCGCCCCTGTGAACGGCGTCGAAGCGCTGGTGGTGGCCTGCCCCAAAGGTGTGACCATGTATCAGGATGCGGTCAAAACCACGGGATATGAGAATAAGTTGCAGGTCAAGAATTTGATCGAGTTGGTTTACGAGGCGATGTAGGAAGGAACTAAACCTGACAGGTCTCAGAGGGAGGCTGGCGGAATCGCACTTTTGTCCGCGCCAGCCTCTTGTTTATTAAGGCTGCTCATAAGACCTGTCAGGTTTTCGGCAGAAACGTGGTAAAGAAGCAGAAATGCGCCCGCCCAAACGTACGTTTATCCCCGATACATCCTATAAATTCGGATGTTACAGAGAAAAAAGATTACAATAGAAGTGGAACCGCGGCTGATCGGATTGATATGATTCTGAGGTAGCTAGCGAAAAAGATGAATTTGAATGCAATTCGCAGAATTTTGACATTCTTATTGATCATCCCGCTTGGGATGATCGTTTACACATATCTCTTTCCCGACTGGCAGTGGGACCATCCCGACCTAGAGCTCTCCTTCCTGATTATTGGCGTCCCGATTGTGGTCCTCAATTTTTTCCTCTGGTTTCATCCCGAGTTCTTTCGACCTTACTTCCATGTTTACGAAAATCCGGTGCAGATATCGGACAAGAAATTTGTTACACTGTTGAATCTGGCCGGCGTGTTCACTGCTTTGTTTCTTATCGGAGTCGGCACGGCTTCGCTGATATCCAGGGTCAGCGCCCCTCCAATCCTTGAGACGCCAGCCGCACAAGTGGTTGAAGTTGCAGATTTCCCTGCTTTTGGTGGATCTCCTTCTGCTAAATTGTCTTCTACCGGATTAGCTGCTACCGAATTACCTTCTCTGACGCCTGAATCAAGCGAAACTGGCGTGGTTTCGACTCCCACGCAGCCGACTGCAGTTGCCCAGATTCCGATTTCTGGTGGAGAGCCGACATCCACACCCGCGTCACCTGCAACTCCGACGAAAGTAGCCTCCCCCACCATCAAACCGACGAATACCACAACTCCATCGGGAAGCTGTACTCCTGCCTCTTCGGAGTATATAGATGCTATTCGCGAGGCAATTTTTGATAGCGATTACAATTACACTGTGGAAACGGGATGGACAGTCCAGTCCAACGTGGCCGAGAATCTCTGGTTTGTTGCTGCAAAAATTTATGGGGATGATATCAACTCCGGAGGGACACTCCCCGCTGTCTGGGGGCTGTTCCCCTATTCAGATGGGTACATCGATATTTACGCTATCAACGACATCGCACAAGAATATTCCTACACTCTTTGGGGAGAGGATAGCGATCCAGTGCTCTCGATGCAGAGCGATGGCGCGCAGAGTGCGTACGATTGTGCTCTGAGCGGAAATTGAACCAGTATCTTCAAATTCCCAAATGTTCAGAAGTAGAAAAGACCCTAAGGGTTTTAGAAACCCTTAGGGTCTTATTTTCTGGCGGAGAGGGAGGGATTCGAACCCTCGGTAGCCACAAGGACTACAGCGGTTTTCGAGACCGCCCCGTTCAACCACTCCGGCACCTCTCCAGTGATGCGCGCGAAATTATACCTTAGAAAGTGACTGAAATGCCCGTTTTTTAAACCACGAAGGCACAAAGTCTCAAAGAAAATTAATTTTTGCCGTCTCGCGTCTTGGTGACTTAATTGTAAAGTTTTTAGACACTCTATTAAATTTCCACGCTGCTATGCAGCTCCGGGTAATACACTTGCGAGAGACCCTGCTCCGCCAGCTTTTCCCGCAAGGGCAAGGCGGCTCTCTCTTCGCCGTGCACCAGGAACACTTTCTTGACCCGCTCTTTTACCGCCAGGGCATATTCCACCAGCATATCCTGCCCGGCATGCGCCGACAGGCCGCCGATGGTCTCGACGTCGGCACGACGCGTGAAGGCCTCACCAAAAATCTTGATATGTTTCTCACGTTCTGCCAGACGACGCCCCAACGTATAAGGAGCTTGCCAACCCACGATCAAGATCGTGTTGCGCGGGTTTTCGATATTGTTTCGCAGGTGGTGCAAGATGCGCCCGGCTTCCGCCATGCCCGAAGCGGAGATGATGATCATGGGGTCTTTGCGCTCATTCAGCGCTTTGGACTCGTCCACAGAATGGGTGTATGTCAAGCCCTTGAACTCCAGGGCCGGATGCCGGTGTGCCCGGATAAACTCGTGTGTTTCTTTATCGAAACATTCGGGATGTTTTTCAAATATTTCCGTGGCGTTGACCGCCAGGGGGCTATCCACAAAGACAGGAATATGTCTGATAAAGCCCTCATTGACCATCTCGTTCAAGAAATAGACCAGTTCCTGCGTGCGGCCAACCGCGAAGGATGGAATGATGATCTTGCCATTGCGTTCGATGGTGCGTTTGACAACCTCACGGAATTCCTGGTAGGCGGCATCCGGGTCGCGATGCGGTTTATCGCCATAGGTCGATTCCATGATCATGTAATCAGCATCATGAGGGCAGCACCGGGTCGCGCAGCAGAGGGCAGTTTGCGCCGGCCAATATCGCCGGAAAACCACAGGCGTACTTTACGGCCATTCTCCTCGATATCAAGGACTACCGCCGCCGAGCCCAAAATATGACCGGCTTCCACAAAAGTGACAGTCACGCCTGGGGCCGCTTCGAAGGACTGGTCGTAGTCCATCGGGCGGAAGTGACTGGCCACCTGTTCAGCATCTGCGATGGTGTACAAGGGGTCGATGGGCGGCTCGCCGCGTTTGGCGCGCTTCTTGTTGACGAACATGGCGTCCGCTTCCTGGATGTGACCGGAATCGCGCAGCATCACGTCTGCCAGGTCAGCCGTCGCTTTGGTAGCATAAATCGGGCCAGAATAATCATGCTTTATCAAATGCGGCAGGTTGCCGCTATGGTCTATATGCGCATGCGAAAGAATGACCGCATCGATCTTGGTTGGGTCGAAAGGAAAGTTCTGATTCCGTTCGTAGGTTTCGCTCCGTCGTCCCTGGAACAGCCCACACTCCAGCAAGATGCGGGAACCGTTTACTTCCAGCAGATGTTGCGAGCCGGTCACCGTCTGAGCAGCGCCATGAAAGTGTATCTTCATCGTTTGCCTTTCACTACCTTCAATATCTGCGGACCAAAACGCGCCATCCGCCATGGAGAATCTGACAGCAGTTCAGATAGCTCCGGCATACTACGCGGCCCGTTTTCAGCGATCATTTCCATCAATTGCCTGGGCAGGACGACATCTAACTCGACCTGCATCTTACGAGCCGCATTCTTACGCCAGGTTTTCAAGGCGTCCAGGCGGGACAAAAACGCCTCATCCGGACGTTCGGGCTGCTGAGGCTTGACAATGGGCGCCGCCTGCCCCTTTTCGACGGCCTGCAAAACCGCCCTGCCCCAGCGCATGACCTGCCGGTTGCTTAACCCCAGCCCGAAGAGCTCATCCAGGTATTGGGGCGTCAGACGCGCGATCTCGAACAGTTGCTTATCGCCCATCACTTTAAACGGCGGGCGGTCCAATTCATCGGCAATGTGCTCCCGGCACTCGTACAACTCTTTCAAAATGGTCAACTCACGAGGCGTGAAACTGTGATTGTTCGCCATGCGTTCCCACAGCACCGGTTTGCCAGCGGGGATTTCCACGTCACAGGCACGCTCAAAGTCTTCGCAAGCCAGTTGTAGCAGGCCTTTTTCTTCCAATTCGGCCTGGAGCATTTCCTTTAACGGAAGCAGGTAGTGGGTGTCGAAACGCGCGTAGTTGACCTGCTCGTCAGACAGGGGCCTTTTGCCCCAGTCCGCTTTTTGATATTTCTTATTGACCTTAACGTCGAATTTCTCGTTCAGCAGGCCTTCCAGGCCGTCCCTGGCATATCCCAGCACGCGTACCGCCCAGCGGGTATCGAAAATGTTGGTGACCGAAAAGTCAAAGTCGCGCTTGAGGCAGATCAAATCATATTCGGCAGCGTGGAAGATTTTTTCGATTTTAGAACTGCCAAAGATCTCCCCCAGTAAAGCCAGGTCATCCAGCGCCAGCGGGTCGACCAGGTAATCAGTTTCAGGGGTAGAGAATTGGATCAGGCAAACTTGCTCATGATAAGCGTGCAGACTATTGGACTCGGTATCGACCGCAACGCTGGAATGCTGCGAGAGCTCTTTTACAAGGGCGCGTAGTTCTTTTTGGGTTGCCACCCAGACCGGCGGCGATAGAGGCTGCGACATATCGGACTTATCATTCTTTCTCTTGGCTAAGAAGCCGAAAGGTACGGGGCGTTCACTTCCTTCAACTTCGCTTTTAATTCGTTGAGCAATCCTTGCCCAATTTCTTTTTCTACCTCATAAAGATCATTCAACTCCTGCGGGTCGTCTTTGACATTATAAAGTTCAATGCGTTCGACACCGGCTCCCAGTTCCTTGTAGCCATAGAAATACATCAGCTTGTAATCCCCTTTTACAATGACCAGGGTCGCAGTTGTTAACGGTCCGAACTGCTCGCTTCTCTCTGCCTGCACAACATACACATTGCGCTCGGGGTCAGGCTCACCATCGCTAAAAGGCGGGAGCACAAATCCCTCTGTCCAATCCGCTTTTTTCTGTCCGCTGACATGTAAGAGCGTCGGCAACAAGTCAGCCGCGCTGGTGTTGGAGTAAATATCGGTCCTGCTCGTTCGACCCGGTTCGA
The DNA here is from genome assembly GCA_963785535.1 of uncultured Chloroflexia bacterium. Lineage (GTDB taxonomy): Bacteria > Chloroflexota > Anaerolineae > Anaerolineales > Villigracilaceae > JAABUE01. Next base: position 63,978 of record CAWAVQ010000041.1, read on the forward strand.
AGACCACCAAGGGGACGCGTACCACTGGTTGATACAGCACAGGCGTGCGATGACCTTCGATCCCGCGTTCGAACAACTCGCCGTGGTCGGCAGTCAGCACAAGCCAGGTGTTTTCCAGAAAACCATTCTGCTCCAGGTGATCGTAGAACCTGCCAAATTCCTCGTCAACGTAGAGAATGTACTCATCGTATTCCGTAAAATTTTTGGTCTTGGGTCCATTATCCCCAAAAAGATCAAGCGGTTTGACAGGTGGAGTATAACCATCCTGGTAAAAGCGCCGGTTGAAATCTTTACGTGTATTATAGGGCGCGTGCGGCGGCCAGAAGTGGAAATATCCCATAAAGGGTTGCGGCGTTGTATCGAGCACGCTTCCGATGCCGTCGATGGCTTGTTCGAGCACGAAGTTATCGTAATCGTCTTTGGGGAGTCCGCGCGGGAAGAGCGCCTTTAAGTCCGCGAATTTGGACTCATAGTAATGGTTCCGGTAGGCCTCATAAAGCGGCGCTAAGAATAGAGAATAGGCATAGCCTTGCTGCTGTTTCTCCATCGTCCGGATCCAACTCACCAGGGAAATATCTTCGTCGTTGCTAAAGAAGGTTTGGATGACCTTGTCACTGGACAAAAAGGAACCGTGATCGGAAGCAGGATCATCTCCAGTGAGAAAATACTTGCTCTTTGGGATGTAGTTGTCCAAATCAGATCGGAACTGCCTTAGCAGAATGTTCGCCCATAGATTATGGGAATAAGAAACACGGTAATAATTCTCAAAAGCAGAGAAAACATTTTGGGTGACATAATCTTCGGCTACGTGGCCACCGGGTTGAAATGCACGGTGCGACCAGGGAAGCGAACCGGTCAGGATAGAGGCAGTTCCTGGCGTGGTGAAGTTCCCGCCTGCATAGTGATTGTGATACACCACCGCCCGATCTGCCAGCCTGGTAATGGTAGGCACAGTCTCGCGCGGATAGTCATATAACGACAAGTGGTAAGCAGACCAGGCATCAAAAACCATCACGATGACGTTTTGTGGATTGCTTTGAGCCGCTCCTATCAAATCCAGTGAGTTCAGAAAACGAGGCGCAGCTACACTGATTGGGAGCAAGCCGGCTAATTTAAGAAAATCACGTCGCGTGATTTGATCGTTCATTCGAATCCTTCGTAAATCCTTCCATACCGCTAATTCCCGATATTATAGTACATCCGCTTGGCGAGGCTTTTCCATCACGATGGCGTTCTCCCCGTCGTTGTAATAGGCCTTCCAAATATCCAGCGTGCGATAGCCTTCTTGTTCATATAAAGTAATCGCGGATTGGTTGGTCGCCCTGACCGACAGTCTCAGTCTAGGCGTTCTCAATTGCGCCTCGCAAGCATGCAATAAAGCCCGTCCAATCCCCTTGCGTCGGTATTCAGGCAGCACAGCGATGGTAGCAATCCACGAAAAGCCCTGCGACGGACGCGGGTCCCCGGCGATAAAGCCGACCATTTTGTTGTCTTCCACTGCCTTCAACCTGATAACATCCGGAAAGGTCAACACGGCGATTAAATCAAACAGCGGCCACGAATCCTTTTCGAAGCAAATGCGCTCCAATCTGCGCAGGGCATTCAAATCACGGAGAGTAGCAGGAATGATTTCCATAAGAAAATAGAAGGTCTCCCGCATTTTAGCGAGAGACCTTATTGTATTACGATTTACTTCTCGTATTTTAGCCTTTTTCACCCTTCATAAAGTTCTCGATCATGCTGGTGAATTCCATCGGGAAGATGTACTTGGTCGATTGGCCCTGACCCAGCGCTTTAAGGGTATCGAAGTATTGCAGGGTCATGGTCTTCTGATCGATCGTCTTAGCAGCCGCAAAAATTTCTTCCAATGCTTTGGCAAAACCCTGCGCCTTCAATTGCTGGGCCTGTTGCTGACCCTCGGCCTCCAGAATCGCAGATTGTTTTGAACCCTCGGCTCGCAGGATGGCCGCTTGTTTCTCACCTTCAGCCACGTTGACGGCTGCTTCGCGGGTACCAGTTGAACTCGGTCACCACCGCGCGACGGATACGTTCTGCCGACATCTGGCGGTTCATGGCCTCCTGTACTTCACGCGGCGGGATGATCTCACGAATCTCTACGTTGGTCACTTTCACGCCCCAACGCTCGGTTACTTCATCCAGGCGGGTGCGCAACATGGTATTGATGTGCTCACGTTCGGAGAGTACATCGTCCAGCGGAATACCACCGATGACAGCACGCAGGGTAGTAGTTGCCATACCTTGAGCAGCCACTTCAAAATTGCCAACCTGCAGAACCGATTCCGCCGGATCGAGCACCTTGTAATACCACAGGAAATCAATCGAGATAGGCGCGTTATCCTTCGTGATCGAGGTTTGGTGCGGGATCTCACGCACCTGCTCGCGCAAATCCACTTTGACGGCGCGATCCACAACCGGGATGAGGATAACTAGACCGGGGCCTTTCTGCCCAATACAACGCCCCAGTCGAAACACGACCAGGCGCTGGTACTCGGGCACAATGCGGATGGCATTGGCAAGAAAGACAAAGACGATCAGCACCACGCCCCCGGTTAGGCAAAGTCCAAGACTGGTAGTAGCATTCATAATTCATCTCCTTTTTGTTTTATCAGTTTTCAATTGCCTTCTTTTTCTACGATCAATATAAATCCTTCGCGTGCAACCACACGAACAAAACTACCACTGGGAATCACCTTGTCGCTACGTGCGCTCCAAAGCTCCCCGGCTATTTGCACAGAACCTTCTGTGTGGATACGAGTCTTCGCCTCGCCAATCTGCCCGACTAGAGCAGAAAGATCGTTTAAAGGGCGCATATGAGAGGCCTGTAAAGTCTTTTGAATCGCGATCCACAAAAAACCTGCGTACAGGGTCGATGAAATGAGCGCCAACATTGGATTGACCGCCGGTTGCCAGCCATCGGTCGCAAACAAAAATACTGAGCCCACCACCAGCCCCAGGATCGAGAGAGCCAGGAACCATTCTCTCTTGGGCTTCTGAATGGCATAGAGAAAGGGGATGACACTCAGGGCTAAAACAATCAGCGCCCACAGGTTGAAGGAAAGGTTATAGACCGCATATCCCGCCAGAGCGAGGCAGAAAAAGGCTCCCACTTCTAACATCCCGGTCCCGGGTGCGATGATCGCCATTAACCCGAGCAAAACGCCTGCCAGTAAAAACAGATACGCAATATTGGGGTCAAGCAGGAAGTCCATAGTTCCTCCAATTCATTATACAACAAGAACATCTTTCTTATTAATCTACGCTATTGGGTCTGGAAAGTTGTGTACGAAATTGGGTCGTTACATCGTTGTATAATACGGGGGTTCGTGAAAAAATATCCAAGTACCGCACCAAGCTAACGCAGGGCAATTTGCCGTTTATCAAAAACTCAAGCCCTGTTTCATGGAATTGTCCCACCAAACCGGGTGGAGTTGCGGCACAACCAAGGAGTTTGTGTGAACTTTCAAAAGATCTGTGTGCTGGGACTGGGCTACATCGGTTTGCCGACAGCCAGCACCTTCGCCACACACGGTATTCAAGTCATTGGGGTGGATGTCAACCAACGGGTTATCGAAACATTGAACAACGGCGGCATTCACATCCATGAGCCAGGGCTGCGTACACTCGTTGAAGCCGCCCTCAAATCCGGCAAGCTGACCGTCTCAGCACAGCCCGAAGAAGCAGATGCGTTCCTGATCGCTGTTCCTACCCCCTTCTATCTGGACAAGACCGGTGAGCACGAAGGCGAGACCTACAAACTGGCCGACATGCGCGCCGTGACATCCGCCGCCGAAGCTGTCGTTCCTTTTTTACGGAAGGGCAACCTGGTGGTGCTCGAATCGACCTCCCCGCCGCGCACCACAGTCGACCTGGTCAAGCCGATCCTCGAGCGTTCGGGGCTCAAGGCTGGTTCCGATTTTCATCTGGCCTACTCGCCCGAACGGGTGCTGCCCGGCCAGATCCTGCGCGAATTGATCGAGAACGCACGCGTCATCGGCGGCGTAACACCCGAATCCGCGCGAGCAGGTGCAGAGCTTTACGCAACCTTTGTGAAAGGCAAAATCATTCAAACCGACGCCACCACCGCCGAAATGGTCAAGCTGATGGAGAACACCACCCGCGATGTCAACATCGCCATTGCAAATGAATTCGCGCGTCTCGCCGAGCGCTTCGGCGTGGATGTGTGGGAAGCCATCAGCCTGGCCAACCTACACCCACGCATCAACATCCTGACACCGGGGCCGGGCGTTGGCGGGCATTGCATCAGCGTAGACCCCTGGTTCTTCGTCGAGACCGCGCCCGACTTGACGCCACTGATTTACACAGCGCGCAAGGTCAACGATGAGCAGCCACATTTTGTCATGTCGCTGCTCCAAAAGGCGCTTGGCTCGTTGCGCGGCAAGAAGATCGCAGTACTTGGCCTGGCCTACAAACCAGACGTAGACGACCTGCGTGAGAGTCCTGCTGCCGAGGTGGCACGTCTGCTGCTCGACGCGGGAGCAGACGTTCGGGCGTTCGAGCCCTTCAAATCGGACGGGCTGCCAGGCATTCCGATGGCAACCTCGCTAGAAGAAACCCTCAAAGATGCGGACGCAATCTTGTTGCTGGTCAGACACACACAATTTTGCGAATTGACTCCATCCGAGGTCGCAGCACTGACACCTGCTCGTATCATCGTAGACACGGTCAACGCCTGGGACACATCTACGTGGGAAGTGGCAGGTTTCCAGGTATTCCGATTGGGCGTAGGAAATAAAACGTAAAGGCAATGCGTATCCTTTCGGTTTTTGGCACGCGGCCTGAGGCCGTCAAAATGGCACCGGTGGTACAGCGTCTGGCGCAAACCCCGGGCATGGACTCGCGCGTATGCGTCACAGCGCAGCACCGTCAGATGCTCGACCAGGTACTGAACCTGTTCGATATTCAGCCGGATTACGACCTGGATTTGATGCGCGACGACCAGTCGCTGGCGGAATTGAGCGCGTCTATTTTTACCCATCTTGATCCCGTTTTCGCGGAATTCGAACCGGACTGGGTGTTGGTGCAGGGCGATACCACCACGGTTGCGATCACTTCCCTGTTGGCCTATTATCGCCGCATCAAGGTAGGGCACGTGGAAGCCGGGCTGCGTACTCACGACAAGTGGCAGCCGTTCCCCGAAGAAATCAACCGGCGGGTGGCCGGCGTGGTAGCGGACTTGCACTTCGCACCTACAGGACAGGCACGCGACAACCTGCTGCGCGAAGGGGTCCCCGCTAAAGTCATTGCCGTGACCGGCAATCCGGTCATCGACGCCTTGCAGTTTGTAGCACAGCAGCCCGCGCCGCATGAGATCGAGGAATTGCTGGAAAATTTGGGGATTGCCACGCTCCCGGAGCCTGCCCTGAGCATAGACGAAGGGGTCGCTCGCAATGACACAGGTAAAAGTTTAATTCTCGTTACAGCGCACCGGCGCGAAAATTTCGGCCAGCCGCTGGAAAATATCTGCCTGGCGCTGAAAGAACTGGCCAGGCGCGGTGACGTGGAAATCGTCTACCCGGTGCATCTCAACCCCAATGTGCAGGAGCCCGTCAAGCGAATTCTGGGGGAGGTGCCACACGTGAATCTCTTGCCACCGCTGGATTACCTGCCGCTGGTCCATTTGCAGAAACGATCCAAGGTTATTTTGACCGATTCAGGCGGCATCCAAGAAGAGGCGCCTGCTTTCGGCGTGCCGGTACTGGTGTTGCGCGAAGTGACCGAGCGTCCGGAGGGAGTTGCAGCGGGCACGTTAAAGCTAGTTGGAACGGAAGCAGGCAATATCGTCCGCGAGGCGCAGCGCTTGCTGGACGATCCGTCTGCGCACGCGGAAATGGCAAAAGCTGTTAATCCATTTGGCGACGGTCATGCTGCAGAACGTATTATCGAGGCAATTCAAGCATATTCAGGCCGTTAGCTAATTGCAATGTGTTGTAATTTTAGTTTGGGTATAATGAAAGCATGTTAAAAACAAGCCGCTGGATCGCCATCATCGCGGCATTTTGTCTACTTTTTACATTCTGGGGATCTGTTCAGGCACAGACTACAGAAGTAGAGTATTTTGCGCAAACTGGTCATTATGTCAGGGGAAATTTTTTACGCTACTTTCGAAGCGCTGCCAATCCAACACTCGTGTTTGGCTACCCGCTCACAGAACAATTTACCAGCAAAGACGGCAAAACAGTCCAATACTTCCAGCGCGCCCGTTTCGAGGTAACGACCGATTCTCCACTGGGCGTGAAACTGACCCCCCTTGGGCGTGAAATGTATTCCCCTGGGCGTCAGTTGGTGATCAACAACGCTTTTGCCTGTCGTACCTTCACAGAAACGAGCTATTCTGTTTGCTTCACGTTCCTGGAATTCTTCGATGCCAACGGTGGGGTAGCACGTTTCGGTTATCCCATTTCGCCCTTCGAATTCCGCAACAATCAAATCGTGCAATATTTCGAGAACGCGCGCTTCGAGTGGCGACCAGGGTTGCCTGAAGGCCAACGCATCGGGTTGACGGACCTGGGTCGCATCTACTTCGACCAGCTCGGCGAGGATCCGGCTTTTCTGAGACCTGCAACGCAAGTTGCAGGGCAGAAAGTGGTGCTCAGCCTACGGGTGCGCGCTTTTCCGGCCAAGGCTGTTGCCACATCAAATGACCAGCAAACTGTCTACGTGCTGGTGCAAGACCAGAATTTGCAGCCGGTCGCAGGCGCCAGTGGTTTTGCTACCATTCGTCTTGCCAGCGGTGGCACCTTACAACAGGCATTCCAGGTCAACGGCAACGGTGTCGGCGCATTGACGTTCGCCTTCCAGAACCAGCCCAACGGCCAACTTGTCTATGTGGATATCAGTGTGTCGTACAACAATTTGGGGGGCAAAACGACAACGTCATTCAGGATTTGGTATTAGGATTTGACCCTCACCCCTGCCCCTCTCCCTAATAGGGAGAGGGGTTCTATATGAATTCATTCAAATTAAATACAGGGACCGTCTTTGCAGGCCATTTTCCAGCCACGGCGGGTGGTAACAGCACAGACTCCGCATTCGGCCAACCCGCCACAGGGCGTGGGCGTGACGACCAGCACCTGCGCCTCGAGCGCGACCCAGGCTTGTTTGCTAGACCCCAGCATCTCACACAACTCCGGCAGGGCTTCGCGGGCTATGTCAATGGCCAGGTAATCGGCCCACTGGGCCACTTCTGCCAAGGCAGAGACTGACTGGATCTCGACTTCGGGCGGGAGATCGGGCAAATCCAAATCGCTGACCAAAACGAGCGCTGCGCTTTGTTCCAATGCAGTTGCCAATAAAGGTCTCAGCCGTGCCGAGGTCTCGCCAAGCGGGACTAGGGCAACCCGTCTGGCAGAAGGTGGCAGAGAAAATCCCTTTCCCAGTGGGCCGCGCAGGGACAGAGTTGTGCCTGGTTGCCACGTCGATGGGATGGGAGGGGCCAGCAAAAATCCGCCGGAAACAGGACCGGCATTGAAAACGGGAGCAGGCAGAGGAGAATTGGAACCGTCATGAGCTAACAGATATTGTCCTGGTTCGGGGATCAAATTCTGCGGACACAACAACCGTCCACCCGTCAATCCATTTTCTAAATAGACTTCGGTCAGTTCACCTGTCCCGCGCTTATTGGGCCTCATAACAGGATGTTAACACGCTTCATATAAGCCGACAAGCATCTCCATGTATAATTGCTGCGTTATACTTTGAAAGAAGAAAGAAGGAGAAGAGCATGAATAACGTTAGGAACGTTAGAAACATTGGGATCAACAGAAACGCCAGCCGCCTCTTTTTGATCATCGTGGTAGTAGTCTTGGTTATCGGGGTGATATCAAGTGCGATCGTATTCGTTCCGCCAGATCAAGCAGGTGTAGTGGTTTCTTACCTCGCAGAAGGCGGATACCGCAAACAACCCATCTATTCGGGTTTACATTTTGTGGTGCCTATTCTTGAGCATGTAGAAAAATATTCCATCTCACGGCAAACCTACACCATGTCAGCCTCGACTGGAGAGGGACAGCGCGAGGGCGACGATTCCATTCTGGCGCGCACGAAAGATGGCCAACAGGTTTATATCGACGCATCAGTAATCTACGCGATTGCCCCGCCCAAAGTCGTGGAACTACATATCAACTGGCAGGATCGTTATGCTGAAGGATTGGTGCGCCCACTGGCGCGCGGTATCATCCGTGATGCGGCTTCACAATATGGCGTGGAGGAAATTGTCAGTAGCGAGCGCTCCAAGTTGGAATCTTCCATCACCGATCAATTGAGCACCAAAATGGCCGAAAATGACCTGACGCTGGTTGATTTCATTCTGCGTAATATTCACTTTAGCGATGAATATGCCGCCGCTATCGAACAGAAGCAGATCGCTGAACAACAGGCGCTACAAGCTCAGTTCGTGGTCGAGACCAAGAAACAGGAAGCCGAGCAGGCCCGTCAGGTAGCGCAGGGTCAGGCTGATTCAACGGTTATCAATGCCAAGGGTGATGCTGAGGCGCGAGTTGTCCAGGCAGAAGCGGAAGCCAAAGCCAACCAGTTAATAGCCGATTCCATTCGAGGAAACCCGGAATTGATTTCCTACCTGTACATTCAGAAATTGTCTCCGGGTGTACAAACTATCTTTGTGCCGAGTGGGAACCAATTCATCCTGCCGTTGCCGGATACAACTACGCAACCCACTCCCACTACACCAACTGTAACACCGTAAACTTTTATCCCCATTATGTGATGTGACAGTTACTTTGTCCCTACGCTGCGCTACGGGATGCTTCGCAAAAGTAACTGCCATATCAAAAGTGTTGAGAACCATGTCCGAAAAAAATCCTACAGGCAAACAAATTCGACTGACCAGCCTATCGTCTTGTGCCGGTTGAGCATCCAAGCTAAACGCGGAAACGCTGGCGCAAGTTTTGCGCCCCGTAGAAAATGTCTTCGATGCGGCCGATTATCCCGACCTGCTGGTCGGGCTGGATGGCCCGGACGATGCCGCTGTCTGGCAGTTGGACGAAAAACGCGTGCTGGTTGCCACTACTGACTTCTTCACACCGGTAGTGGACGATGGCTACGATTACGGCGCGATCGCTGCGGCCAACAGTCTCTCTGACATCTACGCCATGGGTGGCACGCCTTTCATGGCGCTTAACATCGCCGCCCTGCCGCCGGATTTGCCGAATGAGATTTCCAGCGAAATCGTGCGTGGCGGCGCGGAAAAAGCCAAAGAGGCGGGCGTTGTCATTGCTGGCGGTCACACCATCCAAGACAAAGAACCCAAATACGGCCTGGTGGTGCTTGGTTTTGCTGACAAAGACAAGATGCTGACAAAAGCCGGTTTGCATCCCGGTGAAGCACTGGTTCTGACCAAACCACTCGGTTTTGGATGCACCACTACTGCCCTCAAACAAGGTAAAGCAGACGAAGCTGACGTACTCGAAGTGGTGAACTGGATGAAACGCCTCAACCGGACCGCAGGCCTGCTGGCCGTTGAATTTGGCCTATCCGGCGCGACAGATGTGACTGGTTTCAGCTTGCTTGGTCATGCCATGGAAATGGCTGCTGCGTCTGGCGTTGCGATACATTTTGATTATGCGCAGATTCCATTTGTGAGCGGGGCCCGCAAATACGCCGAGATGTTCACCTTCCCTGGCGGCGCATCTGATAATCGCCTGTATTTCGGTCCGCATGTAGAATTCGAGGCCTCTATTGATGAAGCGGCCCAGATGCTGCTCTTCGACCCGCAAACCAGCGGCGGTCTGTTGCTGGGCGTGCCACAGGAAAAACTGGACTCCTTCCAAAAGCGCGCCGAGGAACTGGAACAACCCGTCTGGGTGATTGGCGAAGTCCGCGCGGGCAATGGTATTCACGTTCGAAGTTAGGAGAAAAGCATGCAACCAAGTATTGGACCTGTTGAACTTTTAATCAGTTGCGTTATCGGCTTACTTGGTCTAGGATTACCGATTGCTATACTAGTTTTCTTGTATATGATCTACAACAAAGTTAAAAGCATCGAAGAAAAACTCAACAAAGAATAATGTGGGATTCTCTTTCGCCTCCCTGGCAAGCGACCATGGAGCTTGTCTGGGAGGCCTATTGTGACGATTGTATTCCTATTGCAGCGGTTATCACTGACGTTGATGGGATTATCCTGGCCCGTGGACGCAACCGCATTCGCAGCAAGCGAACCAGCCCGCAGGGTTTCCGGTCGGGGAATAGGCTAGCACATGCAGAAGTCGAGGCATTAAATAACCTGGACTATGATAGCGTAGACCGCCATGCTTGTATCCTGTATACATCTACCGAACCGTGTCCAATGTGTCTGGGAACATTTTACATGTCTGGCTTGCGGACATTGCACTATGCATCCCGTGATCCGTATGCCGGCTCCGTTAATTTGCTAGGAACAACTCCGTATCTAAGCGTAAAAACCATTCAAATCGTCGGGCCAACATCCCCGGAACTCGAAACCATCATTATGGCTCTTTATGTGGAAAAAGAGCTTTATGACCTTAACGGAAATGCTCATGGGCACGTTGTCCTGGAAGCCTGGAGGCAGGTCGTTCCCCGAGGCGTGGCACTGGGCGAGCGCTTATATCAGACAGGAAAACTACGTCAATGGAAGGATGCGGGTACCGCGGTCCATGAAGTGATCGATGTGCTTGTGCATCAGGTACAATAGAAAAAATAATGTCAGAATTTAGCACAGAACTCCTGTTTATTGCCTTCCTGATTGCCATGAACAATATCCTGGCAATGACGGAGGCAGCCCTGCTCTCCGTCCGCAAGGCGCGCTTGCAGCAGCGGGTCAATGAAGGCGATAAACAGGCGGAGTCGGCTCTCAAGTTAACGGAAAACCCCAATCAATTTTTGTCTGTTATTCAAATCGGTATCACATTGATCGACGTATTGACCGGCGCAGTGGCTGGCGCAACCCTGGCCGATTTCCTGTCAATGCAGTTGGAAAAAATCCCGCTCCTGGCGCCATACAGCCAAACAATTGGATTATTCGTCGTTGTTTTACTGATCACCTATTTCTCGATCATTCTGGGAGAACTGGTTCCCAAACGGCTGGCAATCCAAAATCCGGAAGGTATCGCATCCTTCTTCGCCCCGCCGATGCTGGTGCTGTCGAAAATTCTATCGCCGGTAGTCCGTTTCTTGAGCTTCTCCACAGACATGGTGTTGAGATTGACCGGCGCTCATTCTTCCAACGAACCACCGGTGACCGAGGAAGAAATCCACGTTCTTTTAGATCAAGGCACACAGGCCGGGGTATTCGAGGAGGCCGAGCAGGATATGGTCGCGGGCGTGTTCCGTTTGAATGACAGGCGCGTCTACTCCCTGATGACCCCACGCACTGAAATCCTGTGGCTGGATGTGCGTGATACCGCCGAGGAAATCCTGAAGAAATTGGATGAGGGTCCATATTCGCGTTTTCCAGTCTGCCAGGGCAGTCTGGACAATGTGCTGGGAATTGTCAAATCGCGCGAACTATTGACTCGCAGCCTGGCAGGTGAACCTATCCATTTGAAAGAATGCCTGTCGCCTGCGCTATTCATCCCGGAGACCACCTTCGCCTCGCGTGCGCTGGAGATCTTCAAAGAAAGCAACAAAGAATTGGTATTGGTGATCGACGAATTCGGCGGCGTAACGGGTCTCCTGACCATCAACGATGTGCTGGAAGAAATTGTCGGCGACATCGAGGTGGGTGAGCCACAGGTCACGCAGCGTCAGGATGGTTCCTGGTTGCTGGATGGCATGCTGGACATAGATGAATTCAAAGAATTGTTCCACTTGGGAGCACTCCCCAACGAAGATGACTATGAAACCCTGGCCGGTTTCGTAATGACATCGCTGGGCAAAATCCCGCATCCAGCTGACCAGTTCGAGTGGGAAGGCTTGCGCTTCGAAGTGGTGGACATGGACGCCCGCCGCGTGGATAAAGTGTTGGTCACTACACTTCCTGCTCGTCCCGTCTCAGCCTAAAAGATACCCAATTCGCTCAAAAATCCAATCCGATGCTCAAGAATCGATATAGCAGTCGTCGAGGGCACGTAGGGAAACTGCGGCCCTGTTCAATGGTATAATACCCGCCCGTATGACTTCAGAGACACCTTCTCAAAAGACTCAAGTCTGCCCGACTTGCGGTACTCGCCTGAGTGAAAGCGCCACTCGCTGCCTGGTTTGTGGGGCAGAATTGACCGGGAAAGCCGTAGAAGAGCAAAAAGCTGCCAAAAAAGTCGAAAAGGCCGTGCAGGCCAGCCGTATGCCAGAAATTACGCTCGGCTTGCCTGCTGCGCTGGGATTAATGGCGATCATCCTGTTGATCGGTGCAGGCGTAGTTTACGCTGCCTTAAACGTGGGTGGTCGGGTGGTTGAACCAACGGCCGTCTTCACTCCTACGGAAACAGCGCTCCCTTCAGCGACGCCCACCGAAACGCCTACACATACTCCCATTCCCACCCCGACCGAGCAGCCGCCTTTCGATTACACCGTTGCGTCCGGAGATACCTGTTCGCTGATCGCGCTTAACTTTGGTATCTCTGTCAACAGCTTGATTATTCTCAATAACTTGCCGGTTTCTTGTAACAACCTGTATATCGGCCAGGTGCTCAAGGTTCCCTACCCCACTGCAACGCCCGCGCCGTTACCGACTTCCACACTTAGTGGTTCAGCAGCTACAGAAGATGCCTGCGAGAAGGTTTCCATTACCGTTCAAGAAAATGACACGCTCTCCAGCATCGCTGCGAATTATGCAGTTTCAATGACCGCGATCAAAGAATACAACGGTCTGTCCACAGATAATGTATTTATCGGACAAACGCTGTTTGTCCCCCTTTGTGAACGCGCTACCCCTGTGGGACAATCCACCCGCACCCCGACTCCGCCGCCTCCTTACACCGCCCCCAACCTGCTCCTGCCTGCGGACGGCGGCGCCTTTACCCTGGCCAATGACGTGGTTACCTTGCAATGGTCATCTGTTGGTACACTGCGTGATAACGAGTTCTATCGGGTTACCGTCGAAGACATTACCGAGGGCCAGGCTCGCCGCCTCACAGACTATGTGACTGACACCAAGTATATCGTTCCAACCTCCTTCCGTCCGAAGGACAACGTAGCGCACGTTATCCGCTGGTGGGTCAGCACTGTCCGTCAGACCAGTACGGATGAACAGGGAGAGCCCATATACACCTCCGCTGGAGCAGATAGCCAGAAGTGGGTCTTTACCTGGGTCGGTTCCGCGCCGCAGGGCACACCGTCCCCATAAATAACACGATGTCTCAACAAACAGATCCCCGTCAAATTGGCGGGGATTTTGATTCTGGCAAATCCACAAAAAGCCCTTGACAAACTATTCAAAATTCTGTATACTACGAATAGTTATTCAATATTATGAATAATACAAATAATTCAATCTTTAATTACGGAGAATAATCATGCCCTTACCAGCTACCATTGAACAACCAGTCCACGAGACATACCGCATCGCCCTCGAACCTGTCCGAAATGCTATTGCCAGCATGATGTTGCTCGTAAAAGAGCATGAAATGCTTGGCTCCGGTGCCTGGGTGACACAGACACGCGAAAAACTGTCCGCAGATGAATTGTTCAAAAACAGGCTGGTTATTATTGGTTTCTTCCACGCCATCCTACCCGAAAGCGACTATGTATCATTCTCCGATTACCTGGACGACCTGGAAAAGAGCGATCCCGTTGCGCTGCGAGACAGAATGCTGAAGACCTATGCTGAAATTTGCATCGGCTGTGATGAAGAGCTCAAAGCAGCAGGCGTCGATTGGGATAAAGTGCTGAGTTCATCTGAAAACTATGTCGGCTTCTTGATTGAACGCTTTGGTGAAAAAATGGTCGAAGCAGACCTGGAAACCAAGGCCTACGAATACGTGATCGATCCGCCCGCCATGCAAAAGTTGATTGTGGACTACTTGCGCTGGTTTTGGGATGAACACCTGTCGCAAGAATGGGCGCGTACCGAACCCCTGCTACGCGAATCCGTCAAGGCATTCCGGCATACGGACTTTGACAAAATGAACCGTCTCGAAATGGCTCGTTACGTCACCGGGCAAGACCTCGACGAAGACCATTGGGGCAAAATACTGGCCGGGGCTGAGCGAATCGTTTTTATACCGAATCCGCATATCGGTCCGTATGTGACGCGCATCCATTTCAAAAATGCCATCGGTGTGATCTTCGGTGCGCGCCAACCGGAAGATGCAAGCATCCGCATCCCCGAATTGGACCGGGCTGAGATTGTTGCCAGAATGTCCGCGCTTTCCGATGATACGCGCTTGCGCATTCTGCAAATGATCGCTGAAAACGGCGAAATGCGCTCGCAGGATATTATCGAGGCCGTTGGCTTGAGCCAGCCCAGCGTTTCTCGCTATCTAACGCAACTTACTGTAACCGGTTATTTACAAGAAAGAAGGATCAATGGCGCGAAAGCCTATGACCTCAACCGTGATCGAATTGAAAAAACCCTTAAAGCTGTTCACAAGTTCTTGCTAGGTACCTGACCAACCGTCTCATTCGAAAAAGGAGATTTCGATGAATACCCTTTGGCTTTCAAATTTAGAGATCATCATGGAAGAGCGACGCGCCGATTTCGAGCGCGAAATGGAACAACTCCGGCTGGAACGTGAAGCGATGAGCGCCAAACCACACAAACCCAATTGGGTGGATCACAGGATGCACGCTCTGAGTATGTGGATGGTAACGACAGGCGAACGCCTACACCGCAAGTATCACAATCCCGCTCCTGTTCCCCGCTGGTACCAAAGTTTCAAAGTCGCCAAATAACCTGTTGCAAAAAACTCCTCACATTTTGTAACAGGCAGGAAGGGTCTTCCGGAAAACAGTGCATCTATGTCGGAAGACCCGACTTTATTGGAGTAAAAATGCAAAACCAACTCGCAAAGGTAAAACAAACCTACGCCGAATATCCGAAGACCTTCTGGACCTTGGTCGTCGTTACCTTTATCGACAAGCTGGGCGGTTTCCTACTGTTCCCCTTCTTCGCCCTGTATATCACCAAGAAGTTCGACGTTGGCATGACCGAAGTTGGCATCCTGTTTGCCCTGTTTTCGATCTCCAGTTTTATTGGGAGTTTCATCGGCGGGGCATTGACCGACCGTCTGGGCCGCCGCAACATGATCATCTTCAGTCTGCTGACGTCTGCGTTCAGCACGCTGGCGATGGGCTTCGTCAACTCCCTGCACGCCTTTTACATCATCGCCATCGTCTCCGGCATTTTCACCGATACCGGTGGTCCAGCCTACAACGCCATTGTCGGAGACCTGCTACCGGACGAAAAACGCGCCACTGGATTTGGCATCTTGCGCGTCTCTTTCAACGTTTCGGCCGCTATCGGCCCTGCCATCGGTGGCTTGCTGGCTGCTCGTTCGTATTTGGCTTTGTTCGTCACAGATGCCGTTATCAGCAGCATCGTAGCTGTCATCGTCTACTTCACCATCCCAGAAACCAAACCGGAACTGCAACCAGGCGTGGAGCAAGAAACCGTAACGCAATCTTTCAAAGGCTACTTCCGCGTTTTCCGCGATGGCGCTTTCGTGCTGTTCATGCTGGCCTCCATATTGGCCTGGATGACCTATTTGAACATGAATACCACATTGGGCGTTTACCTGCGGGATGCGCAAGGCATCAGTGAAGCCGGCTATGGAGCGCTGATCAGTCTGAACGCTATCATGGTGGTGGCTTTCCAGTTCTGGATCACTCGCCGCTTGGAGAAATACCCGTCCATGCTCATGATGGCCGCTGGCACACTGTTGTTTTCCTTTGGCTTCGTCATGTACGGCATTTTCGACAACTACACCTGGTTCATGGTCGCTATGGCTATCATCACCGTTGGCGAAATGGTCACCGTTCCGATTGCCAACGCAGAAGTGATCAACTTCGCCCCTGAAGATATGCGCGGACGCTATGGCGCGGTCTACGGCCTGGCCTGGATGCTGCCCTCTATGGTCGGTCCCTATCTAGCGGGCCTGATCATGGACAATTACAACCCCGACTGGCTGTGGTATGCCTGCGGCATCTGCGGGATGCTGGCAACTGTCAGCTTCTTGTTCCTGCACCGCATGCGCACGCCAGCGGTAAACACAGAAATACCATCCGCGGAATTATCCGCGTAGGTATCAAGAACATCCGGAGGAGCGGAGCCTCCGGATGTTTGCATTTAAGCGCACCTCTTTGGTGTAGAATCCCACCAGACACAAGGAGCCTTTAGTGGATATACGCGCTTACAACCGCAATGCCTGGAACCGGTACGTTGACGGAGGAGAAAGTCTGTGGACACAGCCCGTCAGTCCAGAGATCATCGCCAGGGCCCGTAAAGGGGATTTCTCGATCTTATTGACAGAACAGAAACCAGTGCCGCGCGAGTGGTTTCCTCCGTTAAATGGACTGGATACGCTCTGCCTGGCCAGCGGCGGCGGTCAACAGGGACCCGTGCTGGCTGCCGCTGGCGCAAACATGACCGTGTTCGACAACTCGCCCCGCCAACTCGACCAGGACCGGTTCGTGGCCGAACGCGAAGGGCTGACCAACTTAAAAACGGTCGAAGGCGACATGCGCGACCTGTCCGTGTTCGAGGATGAATCATTCGACTTCATCTTCCACCCCGTTTCGAATTTGTTCATCCATGAGATACGTCCGGTCTGGCGCGAAGCGTATCGTGTGTTGCGCCACGGTGGAACGATGTTGGCCGGCTTCCTGAACCCAGCCTTATATATTTTCGATCTGTTCAAAGCAGACGAAGGTGTTCTGGAAGTAAAATACACACTTCCTTATGCCGACAGCGAGCATCCTGAAGTGGCAGAAAAATTGATAGCCGCTGGGGATGCGCTCGAACACAGCCACTCCCTGGCCGACCAGCTCGGCGGCCAGACGGACGCTGGATTTCACATCATTGGCTTGTACGAAGATTATCATCGCGAATGGATCATTGGCAAATACATGCCGACCTATATCGCCACCCAAGCGTTGAAACCATAGCATATAATTTAGTGTAGAACAATAGCAATTTGTCCTACGCGCTGTCGCTAGAAAATTGTTGGAAGTGGAGTCCAAAGTCTCCAGACTTTGGTGGCAAAATCAGGAGATTTTTCACTCCTGCTAACTTGAGCGCGCCCGAGGAATAACCATGCAAAACAAACTGATCGACTTAAGTCATACCGTTGAAGATGGATTGATTACTTATAAAGGCTTGCCTGCACCCATCATTTGCGATTATCTGAGCAGGGAAGAGTCCCGCTCACATTACACAGGCGGAACCGAGTTCCATATCGGCAAGATCGAACTGGTGGCCAACACCGGTACTTACGTGGACAGTCCCTTCCATCGTTTTGCGGACGGGAATGACCTTTCGGAGTTGCCACTCGAGTCACTGGCAGATTTGCCCGGCGTCGTAGTACGTGCTAAGGATATAGGACGAGCTGTCACCGCAGAAGCCTTCCGCGGCCTGGACTTGAAAGGCAAAGCGGTGCTGGTACATACCAGTTGGGCACGCCACTGGCGCACGGAACAGTACTTCGAGGGGCACACCTTCCTGACAGGCGATGCAGCGGCTTATTTAGTGGAGGCAGGCGCGAGCTTCGTTGGAATCAACTCGTACAACATCGACGATACACAGGATGGCTCTCGTCCCGTCCATACGCAGTTGCTGCATGCAAATATTCCCATCTGCGAGCATATGTGCAACCTGGAGAATCTACCGGATGATGGATTCCGCTTCCATGCTGTACCAGTCAAAGTAAAAGCCTTTGGAACTTTCCCAGTGCGGGCCTACGCAGTTATGGGTTTGTAACACTTAATTTGCGTAAATTCCGAAATAAATACAATATAATGGGATTGTAGCTTTTGAGGTGGTGATCTTTGCAGAGTTTTCAATATACGCCCTACGCTAGCCTCCTTGCGCTTGCCGCTCTGATTTCGGCAATACTGGCAATTTATGTCTGGGATCGTCGTGAGGTGCCCGGCGCGAAGCCTGCGTCAGTGTTCATGGTAGCGGTGTTCGTGTGGAGTGCGGGTTATCTATTGGAATTCATGGGGGCCGATCTGGCGACGAAATTATTCTGGGCAAAGGTTCAATATTTTGGCATCGCGGTTCTACCAGTGGCCTTGCTCCTGTTTGCCCTTGAGTATTCTGGCTGGCATTTATGGCTGACAATCCCAAAATTTCTGGCACTGGCCGCCCTTCCACTTATCACATTGATTCTAGCGCTTTCGAATGACTCGCACCATCTCATTTGGTCTGAATGGCATCTGCAAAGCAGTACAACCGCATTGAAATTTGGGTATGGCTCGGCCTTCTGGATATTTGTAGCTTATGGCTACGTTCTGCTGGCAGCCAGCACAGTTGTGATCTTCCAAGCGCTGATCCGCCGTCCAAAAGTTTATCGTGGGCAGATCGTAAGCGTCCTGGTTGGGATCGTAATCCCATGGACCACAAACGCGGTGTCAAATCTCATTTACCATATCGATTTGACGCCTTTTGCTTTTATCTTCACCGGTTTTGCTTTTGCTTGGAGTATATACAAGTATCACCTGTTCGAGAGCCCGCCAAATCCCTTTGAGACCGTGATCGAAAATATGAGTGACGCCGTTTTCATTTTGGACATGCGGAATAGAATCGTGAATGTCAACGCGGCTGGGCAACAAATGCTCAGGCTTTCGAGCAGCGAAATTCTGGGGCACGGCACTAATGAAGTTTTTAAAGATCAGACGGATATCTTCGATGTGTATCAACATGCCTTGAACATCCACGAGGAATTAACAATCGGAGAAGAGCCGCAAAAGAGACAGTACGAGTTATCGATTTCGCCTCTCAGCGACCGCTTCGATAAAATTCTTGGGCGGGCGGTTATCTTGCACGATATTTCAGACCGCAAACAAGTTGAAAATGCCATGGCGTTGGCGCGGGACAAGGCGTTGGAAGCCAGCCGCGTCAAAAGCGAATTTCTCGCCAGGGTAAGCCATGAACTACGCACACCTTTGGGAGTCATCCGCGGCTATGCAGACCTGTTGTCCGAACCCGCCTACGGGACGCTTTCAGAGCTACAAACCAAAGCCGTCAAAGAGATCATCGACAGTACCGAGCGCATTTCAGGCATGGTCGGTGAGTTGCTGGATGAAGCGCGGCTTGCAGCCGGAGCTGTACAGCTTGAGATCAAGCCTTTTAATCCCGCTGAAGTCTTGGAAGATGTCAAAGAAAAGCTATCTGTCCTGGCTGATCAAAAGAAACTGGCCCTCACCGCAGAACTCGATCCCGACCTGCCGTCCCAACTGATCGGCGACCCGAACCGCATCAACCAGATGGTGACCAACCTGACCAGTAATTCCATCAAGTTCACGAAACAAGGCAAGGTATGCATCCGGTTCTATCGGCATAACACAGACCAGTGGGCGATGGAAGTCACCGATACAGGGCCGGGCATCCCGCAGGAAGCGCATGAGAGCATATTCGAGCCCTTCCGCCAGGCGGACAGTACCATTCCGCGCATATTTGGCGGCACCGGCCTGGGGCTCTCCATTGTCAAACATCTAACCAACCTGATGGATGGCAATATCACCGTCAAAAGTGAAGTCGGCAGTGGCAGTACCTTTACGGTCATTCTGCCTCTCAACACCGAGGCCATCGAATGAGCTTGCCACTGGTGCTCATTTTTGAGGATGATCCCAAGCTATCCGAACTTTATGAAACCGTCCTAAAGCAATGCCAGTACGAGACCGTGGCGATTGAATCGGGAAAAGAAGCGCAAAAAAGCCTAGAAACGCTTGCACCCGCTCTTATTTTGCTGGATATTCATCTCCCCTACGTCTCTGGTATGGAGCTCCTCAAGCAAATCCAGGCGGACCAGCGCTTCAAGCAGACCACGATAATTGTCATGACCGCTGACCTGTACACGGCCAAAGAACTCGAAGGTCACGTAGAACATGTTCTATTGAAGACACATGGGATCACCAGACTGCGTGACATCGCTACGCGCGTCCGCCCGGACCTTTAGCCTGCCACCGATAAACAGCAGAGACCTTTCCCCCACGTAAAACCGATGAAATTAGAACTGATTACCAGAAAACCCGCAGGGCAAATCGAAGGCTACGCCACTGCTTTTTGTACATGGCAAATGGCACGGCGCCTGGTGCTGGGATGAGCACTTCTTGCCCTATTTCGCCAGCCACGGATATGACTGTACCGCTCTCAGTCTGCGCGGACATGCCGGCAGCGAGGGCCGCGAGAAGCTGCGCTGGTCGTCGATTGCAGAGTATGTCTCGGATGTGGAGCAGGTTGCAGGGCAGTTCGATGCGCCGCCGGTCATCATCGCTCACTCGATGGGCGGCTTCATCGCTCAGAAATACCTGGAAAAACATCACGAGCATCCCGCTGCCGTTTTGCTGACGCCCGTTCCCCCGACCGGGCTGTGGCCGTCGACGTTTGTTATCTTGAAAGAGCGTCCTCTAGTTATCCTTAAATCGCTTGCCAGCTTGAGCTTATATCCGGTTGTCGAGACCCCGGAGGTGGCGCGCTGGTCGTTGTTCTCGGATGACTTCCCAACTGAATTGTTGGGAAAGTATCATGCGATGATGCAAGACGAATCGTTTCGCTCTTATCTGGATGAATTAGGACTGAACCTTGTCCGTACAAAACGCGTAAAAACGCCTTTACTGGTCATCGGCGCTGAAAATGATGCGGTCATTAAACACTGGATGATACGCCGCACGGCCAACCTATATGGCACGCAAGCAGTCATCTTCCCGAATATGGCGCATGACGTCATGTTGGAAGCAGGCTGGGAAAAGGTAGCCGAAACGATTTTGAAGTGGCTCGACGAACGAGGATTGTAATCAATGGAGATCACCCAAACCTTACACGTAACGGATCCAGAAGAATGGCGGGAATGGTTAGAAGCGCACTATAAAACTGAGAGTGAAATCTGGCTGGTGTATTACAAAAAAGCGACTGGCAAACCGCGCATCGTATATAACGACGCGGTCGAGCAGGCGCTTTGTTTTGGCTGGATCGACAGCACCGCCAAGAAACTGGATGAAGAGCGTACTGCTCAGCGCTTTTCTCCCAGGAAACCCAAAAGCGGATATTCGCAAGCCAACATCGAACGATTGAGATACCTGGTTTCACAGGGAATGGTGGTGGATGAAGTTTTGGAATCCCTGGGAGATGTGCTGGAGCGCGAATTCGTCTTTCCAGCCGATATTCTGGACGCAATTCGAGCGGATGAACAGGCCTGGGAAAACTACCAAGCTTTTTCGGAACCTTACAAACGCATCCGCGTGGCCTTTATCGAAGGGGCTCGCAATCGACCGCAAGAGTTCCAAAAGCGCTTGAATTACTTTATCAAAACAGCCCGCGAGAACAAACTGATCGGTTTCGGCGGCATCGAGAAATATTATTGAACATGGCAGAATCGATCCGCGTAGGCGACCGCGTCAAGATTTACCTCGATTCAAAATTTTGGAGAAGCGAGGGCTGGTTCGAAGGGACTGTCGTGCGCATCGATCCGTACTCCCGCCACCGCCAGTTCTACTGGGTGGAGTTGGACCTGGAAGTGGAAGCTCTACAGGGTGGCAAAACACATCTGGTTTCTGTATTCAATTTGAAAAACATCCAGTTAATATAACGAGGGTCAGGCATTTACCTGACCCTCGTTATTAAGTTCTATAGCATCTCTAACTTGACAGAATTTTTTCTTTACGGGATCGTACCCGAAGCAGTAACTACGTCCTCCTGGTTGATCGAAGTCGGGGTGAATTCGAAACCGTAGAACCAGACCACATCTTGCTTGTTGTTTGAGTCGGTCCAAAAGGCATGATAGACACCATCCGAGCCAACGCTCAGATCGGTGTAATCGCCGATGAAACCGCCGCCGAACCCGTTGCGGGTATTGATGGGGTGCGTGCTGACCGTTTGCTCCGTCCCAGAGCCGATCTTGGTCACATAGTAATCCAGGCGGGCGTTATGGACATAGTTGCCTAATGTGTCACAGGCAATTCTTCCTACCGGAGGAACCGGGCCACTGGCGCAAGTCTGCCACGGTGAAACGACATCCGCACCATAAGCCGACATGTAGACATCACCCGAAGGCGAAACAGCCACGCCTGGCCAGAGAGTATCGACACGACGGGCAGCCGGCGCATTCAAATCTCCGCTACCGTCCGGTTGAGATACCGGGTAACCAACAGCCGTCCGGGTCGAGGCATCCAAGGTCGGGAAGATTGGCACAGGTGTGCTCCAGTTTGCGCCGCCATCGCTCGACTTACTATAAACCGTCACGGAATGGCAGCCGTTGTTCGTGCGATGCGCGCACAAATTGCCATTGCTATCGTTCAGAAGGGTCGACCACGCAACGTACAGGTCACCGTTCGGGGCGGCGGCTCCAGCTGGGAAGCTATTGACACGGAAGTCGGTATTGGCCAGAGGAACCACATCCTGCAATTCAGCAACTTTTACTGGCTTGCTAAAGCTCGCGCCACCATTCGTTGACTTGACAATGTAAGTGCTATCAAGGTGAGCCAACCGGGTCGCGCCTTCGAAGATCACATAAACTGTGCCGTCATATCCGACAATCGGGCGTGAGCCCTGATCGTACAAAACATTGCCAGAAATATTCTGCGGATCGCTGAAAGTTTGTCCGCCGTCTGTTGAATAGGCGAAGAAAATCGGCGACTGGACATAGCTGCCCTTTTGAGGGTTGAAAATAAAGCGCGTCCAACTGACGTAAACACGATCGCGGTAAGCGCTGGAAACATGCCAATCAGCAGCAATCCATTCCTTGTCGTTCAGGGTAGAAGGCGCCTTGGTCTGATTGATAAAGGTGGGCATATTCCAGGTCAAGTTACCGCTACCATCGAACGTACCCTTATTCACTGTCACGGTATTTTCAGGCGAAGTGCGGTTGAAACCAAGACCTGCGTAGAACACATTTCCCTGGCTATCGAAAGCCAAAGCCGGGTCACCGCCAGCATCATATTGACCACCGGCCAGACGCGTCACACCGGGAATTAACGTTCCCAAGTGCTGTGGATCGCTGCTGACACCGGCCCAGGTCTGGCCACCATCATTCGAGTAGTATGTACCGGAATAACCATCGCCCAACGCACTACAGGGCGTGCCATTGACGTCACAAGCCCAGGTGCGGGTCACGTAATCGTTGGCCGCGGCAACCACACGATTGGGGTCATTCGGATCGACAGCGATCGCCGTCTCGTTTTGTGGCGCACCGGCTGTGTCCTGGTTAACAGTGACAGCCGGGCCGGTCACCGTATTCCCGTCCAGTGGGCTTGACAATACGAAGGATGGAGTGATCGGTGCGGAAGGCGTCATATTCGGCTCTTCCAAATTTGCCTCTTCCTCGATGAAGGCCGAAAAACGGATCTGCAAACCAGCAGTACCATTCAAGGAAGCTACTTTACCGGCCAGCGTGCTGATATCATATTTAGGTGAAGCGGCAAAACCAGCTTGGACTCCCACGCTGGCAAGTAGAGCAAACACCATAAATATGGTTGCAAACAAACGAGCTTTCATTTTTTATCTCCTATATCTAAAGTTAAACAAACGATAGATCGTTTATCGAATTTACCAATAGTGCTTAAGTGTCCGAAGGCATCACCTCCTTTTCGATAATTTTGGCTATCCCCACAACGAAAAGTGTAGCACTCCGCAGAACGGGTTACATGAAAACAAAATTAGACTAAGTACCCCTACAAAGTGCTGTTTATGAAGAATTTTGTAGCTTTTCTCATGCAAGCTCTGAAGATTTTTTAATCGAATTGTTAATCTTTGCAATTGCCCCGGGGAATATCTATTGCTTCAATAAAGAAATTTTCTCATCTATCATATCGAAAGATTGTGGACCGACAGAAAGAGACTCCTGCTCCGAATTGCGTCAGTAAGCAAACTGCTTTATACTACTCATACTTTTGTAAGGAGTGGAATGATGAACCCAATTGCTCCCGGCTTTAAATTGCCCTTTGGCGCAGAGTCTTGCGAACATGAACTAGAAGCCCTACAGGACCATTACAAAGAATACTATTACGAGCAAAGTCGCTTCAATGCTGAGGCGCTGGACGCAGACACTTATCTCATTGTGGGACGGCGCGGTTCGGGGAAAACCTCGCTGACCAAATACTTCAACTTCCAGGAACGCTACAAAAACGCACACAGCATCGATGTGGATGAACCCGTCATCTACAACAGCATCATCCAGAAGATCTCCGACCATGCCTATCTATCACCCGATATGGCAGTTAATGATGTTTACAAGATCTGGGAGTTCTTGATCTGGTCGATCATCTTCAATCAATTCGCAGACCGGGATCCGATAATCAACCAGGCTTGCATTGCATCCGGGCAAAAAGGGAAACCGTTACAGTTTATCCGCAATGTGCTAAGCGGCCTGCTGATGAAATATGTAGATGAGAAAGGTCGGGTATTAGACGAGCTTTCGGACCAACTTGCTTCTGCTATTTTTACAAAGGCCAAGGCAAAAGTGCTTGAGTTCACGCACGCTGAACCCATTATTATCGCTATCGACACCTTCGAACGCTATGACCGAGAAAACATGGCTATGATGGCTGTTACCGCTGCGCTGGTTCAAAGCGCCAGCACTTTCAATATCGCTTATTCACACAGGGGCATTCACATCAAAGCCTTTGTCTCAGCGGAAATCTTTCCACATATTCGAGAAACCATCATTACCAACCCGGCCAAATTCATCCGTCACCCGCTTTACATGAGTTGGCGGCCCAAAGGACTTGATCCGCCTGATCTCGTGGCGTTTCCAACGTTACTTGGAAGCACGCAGCGATACCGTCCCTGCCAGGGATGTGAATTGGGATAATTTCGATAACCTGCTGAAAAAGTTATGGTACCCATACTTTGGTGAGACTATTTTCAACTTGCGTGGCATAGAAGAGAAAAGCTTCCCCTACATTCTGCGGCACACACAGATGCGCCCTCGTCAGCTTGTGATATTGTGCAATGAAATCGCTCGCGCCACAGAAAAGGAAGGAAAATTCCCGCACTTCAAAAAGATTAAAATCCAACAGATAGTTCAGCATGTAGAACATGAACTTGCAGCGGAAGTCTTGAACTCATACAATTTGATATATCCGCGTGTATCTGAGATCGTCACCGCTCTCACTGGAGCGCCTATGCTCTTCCAGGGCAATTACCTCGACCAGGTCGCAAAAAAGACTTCTGACATCTGGACAGAAGGGTATTCACTCTACAATTTCCGCAGGTTGGTAGCTGAATTAGGTATCGTTGGAAAGGTCAGAAGTAAGAGCGAGGAAACTGGAATTGTAGAGGCTGATTTCGAATACGCCATGCAAGACAGGCTGACACTCGCACATGATGATGAATGTGTCATCCACCCCATGTTCTATTCCAAGCTACAAGTCGAGAAGAACGGCTGGATTGTGTATCCTTTCCCCGACCACGAAGACTATCAACCGTTCATGCAACGAGACTAAACTGACAAAAAAACAGCGGGATTCGAAATCCCGCTGTTTTTTTTCATCGCATCGAACCGGACTATTTGCCTGCTACCACATCTTCGAGCATTTTCATCGTCAAGGATTTGGGGCGTTCGATCGGCTGGCCCAGGGCGCGCGCCCAGACGTAGTTGGCAGTCACACCCAACGCGCGGCTGACACCGAACAAGACGGTGTAGAAGTCGAATTCACGCACGCCATAGTAATACTGGAGCGTGCCGGAAATAGCGTCTACATTGGGAGCGGGATTCTTGGCCTTGCCCTGTTCTTTGAGCACCTGCGGAACGACCTCGAAGACCATGTCCGCGATCTGGACCAGGGTGTCATCCGGGAAGCGCGCTTTGGCAAACTTCATCTGTGCCGTGAAGCGTGGGTCGGGCACGCGCAGCACAGCGTGACCGTACCCTGGAATAACCTTACCGCTTTCAAGCGTGTCCCAGGCATACTGGCGCAGTTGCTCTTTGGTGGGTACACCGCCGAACATATCGCGTACGCCCAGAAGCCATCCCAGGCACTCCTGGTTGGCAAGTCCGTGCAAGGGTCCAGCCAGGGCGTTCAGGCCAGCGGAAAAGGCATAGTAGATGTCCGAGAGCGTGGAAGCAGCCAGATGGGTGGCGTGAGCCGAAGCGTTCCCAGATTCATGATCGGAATGGATGATCATGTACAGGCGCGCCAAATCAGCGTAACCCTTCTGGTTTTCCACGCCCAGCATCTGAGCAAAGTTGGCGCCATAATCCAGGTTGGGATCAACCTTAGGTTCTTCCCCGTCTTTGTATTTCAGGCTGTAGATGAAAGACGCTACAACCGGCAACTTGGCCGTCAGGTTGAGCGTGTCTTCCAGCGCAGGTTCCCAATATTCGTCTTTGTGCATGCCTTCTTGATAGCGGCGTGCAAACTCAGACTGGGTCTGCAAAGACTGCACCGCCAGCGAGAAGAGCGTCATAGGATGTGTATCTTTGGGCATGGCGCGTAGGGTATCGAAAACATACTTGGGCACGTCACTGCGCTTGATCCATTCCGCCTCGACCGCCAGGGCTTCTTCCTTGGTAGGAACCTCGCCAATCAATAGCAGATAGAACAGGCCACCAACGTAAGGCATATCTACGCCCTCGGGTTTGGGCAGCGCAGCCAATACTTCGGGAATCGTCATTCTGCGGAATCGGATGCCTTCCGCCGGGTCGACGAACGAAATGTCAGTCAGCAGGGATTTGATACCACGCATCCCACCCGTGATCTGTCCAACCGTTACTTCGGCAACCACAACATCGGCATTGTCTTTAGCCAATTTGTGATAGCGCTCACGTTGCGTGGGCAGTTGGGCAGCAATCTTATCGTGCAAAGTCATTTAACACCTCCGAAACATTCCCTTACCCTAACCTCTCTACATTTTGGCCACAAGTCAAAAGGTAAAAGGGCAAAGGGCGAAGGAAAATTAAAATTTCACCAGCTTTTTCAAAGCATCATGCGTTTCTTTAACCGCATCTGCTGATTTTTCCAGTTGGGCCTTTTCTTCTGCATCCAGATCATATTCGATGATCTTTTCCATACCGTTTGCGCCCAGCATGACCGGTACGCCGAAGAAAATGTCGTTCAGGCCATATTCTCCCTGCATGTATGCAGCCGCCGGGATGATCAATTTCTTGTCTTTCAAAATCGCTTCCGACATCTGGGCGCAGGCCGCCGCGGGAGCATAGAATGCTGAACCGGTTTTGAGCAGGCCAACGATCTCGCCGCCGCCCTTGCGCGTTCGGGCCACAATCGCATCTAAACGGTCAGCAGGCAGGTAGTCCCGTAAGGGAACGCCGGCGATATTCGAATGCCGGGTCAGTGGGACCATGGTATCTCCATGCCCACCCAGCACATAGCAACTGATATTTTCCACGCTCACGCCCGTTTCCATGGCAACAAAAGCGCGCATGCGAGCAGAATCCAGAATCCCCGCCTGCCCGATTACATGTTCGCGCGGTAAACCGGTTTTCTTCAGGGTCAGGTACGCCATGGTATCGAGCGGATTGGTCAGGATGATGTAGTAAGCATTTGGGGAATATTTCAGCGTTTCGGTGGCAGCCTTCCCAACGATCTCTGCGTTAGCGCTTAGCAGATCGTCGCGAGACATGCCCGGCTTGCGCGGTAAACCGGCGGTGATAATGATAATATCAGAACCTTTCGTGGCCTCATAATCATTCGAACCGACGATTTCCACATCCTTCCCAATGATCGGCATGGCCTCTTGCATATCCAGTGCTTTGCCTTGCGGCATACCTTCAACAATATCTACCAAAACCAGGTCGGCCAGTTCACGTTCAGCCAGCCAATGGGCCGTTGTAGAGCCAGTCATGCCCGCCCCAATGATCGAGATTTTATTAGTCATTTTTCCTCCAATTCAAATGAATGGTTGTATTTTATTTCAGACTTTAAGAAGTTGAAAGTTCAATTTGTCACCAATTGTAGTCTAATTAGATGACATCAGGATAAAAAAGAGACTCTACCAACACAAATGGTAAAGTCTCTTATCGCTTCAAATCGGACCTCGATTATGCTTCCTGGGCCTCAAGATAGTGCGTGGCCTGAATGGCCGCCGCCGCTCCCATCCCTGCAGACGTGACCACCTGCCGGAAATGTGGATCGGCCGCCTCGCCGCCTGCGAAAACGCCAGGTACGCTGGTCTCCATCAGATTGTTGACTTTGATGTAACCGTTGTCGTCCATATCGAGTTGGCCTTCAAAAATCTGGGTGTTGGGCGTATGACCGATGAAGATAAACACACCGTCGGTTTCCAGAGTGGATTTTTCGCCCGTCACTACATCCTTCAAGTTTACAGCAGTCACTTTATCGTCACCGACGACCTCCGTCAGGACCGTATTCCAGATAAATTTGATCTTCTCGTGCTCCATGGCGCGCTTTTGCAGAATTGCACCCGCTCGCAGTTCATCGCGGCGGTGGACAATGGTCACCTCGCTGGCATAACGCGTTAGGAACAGTCCCTCTTCCAGCGCCGAATCCCCGCCACCGACGACCACAACTCTCTTGTCCTTGAAGAACCAGCCGTCACAGGTAGCACAATATGAAACACCTCTTCCGGTCAATTCTTCTTCACCGGGGATTTCAAGGTGATTCGGGCTGGCGCCTGTGCTGATGATGACCGAATCCGCCAGGTATTCACCATTATCCGTCATGACTTTAAACGGACGTGTGGAAAAATCGACCGCATTGGCCAGGTCGAACTCAGTCACGGCTCCAAAATGCTCAGCCTGTTTCTGGAACAATTCGCCCAATTCCGGTCCGCCGATGCCTTCTGGAAAACCAGGGTAATTTTCGATTGTATACGTCAAGGCAGCCTGGCCACCCAACTGCATTCCGGTCAGCACGACGGGTTCCAGTTGGGCACGCGCTGCATATAGTGCAGCAGCATAGCCAGTCGGACCAGAACCAAGCACTAATACTTTGACGTGCTTTCCTTTTTCATCAGATGTTTTAGATGGAGTTGAAACACTTCCAAGATTGAACATTTGCTTCCTCAGTTATTGATGTATTCTACTTTCAAGACGCCTCGATCGGCGAGGGTATTACCGTATCCATTGTATCAGATGCGATGTGGGGTGAAAAGTTGCACAAGTGCTCGTAAGCTTTTAACAAAGGAACAAAAGAAGGAACTTGTCCGTCAATATATGCCAACCTTTAGTACTACTAACATCCTCTGGCACGACCGCTGATTTTTAGCGGAAGACAGCTCCTTTCTGGCAATACTCTGGAAACTCCAGTAGCCAGGGGCGTAACCACAAAATCGGGTATAATTTTTGGATAAATTATATCCAATTTCGTCAGGAGGAAAGCATGAACGAAAGAAAACCCAATAAATGAGCTTGCCCGTTGTCATACTTTTTCATGCTGGCTTAAGCGTAAAGCCACCCCTAAGAACGTACCCGTCCAATTAAGAAGGGAGATCATATGGAAATCGGCTTATGGATCGTTCAATACTCACTTTTAGGTGTTTACGGTGCTTATGGAGTCTGATAAGACTTTTTGGACTGATAGCGCCAGAGAAAAGATGTCGTGGGCGCAAAATCGGTCTGAAAAATTCGTCCGCTTTGTTGGTATTTCCGAACTTTTCGGGGCAATCGGGGTCATTTTACCGATGCTGACCGGTACTCTCCCCTGGCTAACCCCGCTTGCCGCGATTGGGCTCACGTTAATTCAACTATCGGCCATTTTTACGGAGCATTTGCCCAAAAAAGAATTCAAAATCTTACCGCTCAACTTATACTTTGCCGCCATGTCGATCTTTGTTCTGATCGGGCGTTGGAATTTACTCAATCCGGACGGTTAAGCATCTGAATAGTGACCATGTTGAGATTGGGAGAAACCAATGAGCGCCTTTTTTGAAATTTCAGGATTGAACGTTTACATTCAAATCACAGTGACAATTATTTCCATTGCGGGGCATCTGCTTGGCACGCACAACAAGCAACGAAAAGAGTCCTTCCTTGAAATCATAGCAATATACACCTTCGGACTTTCAGGTTGGTTCACGATCATGAGCGGTTTATTCGGCCATATCCTCTATGCAAATGAAGTTGCGTCAGGGATTGGCTGGCCTGTGAACAGCGGCTTTCAAATGGAACTGGGCTTTGCCTCAATTGGCATTGGAATTGTTGGCTTTCTCGGTTTTTGGAACCGGGCATACTGGCTTCCCTTTATCATCATGAAATTCATATTTGGCTGGGGTGCGGGATATACACATATCCTTCACATGTTCCAACATAATAACTTCTCGCCGAGTAACATGGGTATTATCGTTTATTGGGATTTTCTGTTTCCAATCATAATGATCGCTTTGTACCTCCTATACCAGCGTCAGCGAAAGCCGCTACAAACCCAGCTTGAAAGGAAAAGCGAAATGGAAGCATCTAACTAAACAAACAACGTTAAATTGAAATGATCCACACGTTGCAATCACTCAAACAAAGCAGCCGCCTTTGCAACTCAAGAAATAATTCATCATTGACGAAATAGAATATATGTTCTAAAATAGGTAGAGTTAGTCTTATTTAGCCAACAATTGAGCGTTCCAATTCACTCGAAAAAGGAGCAAAAATGAGCGGTGTTAGAGTTTTAGTCGGTACACACAAAGGCGCTTTCATCCTGACTTCGGACGGCAAGCGCCAGAAATGGGATGTCAGCGGCCCGCATTTCGGAGGATGGGAAGTCTATCATATGAAGGGTTCTCCCGCTGATCCAAACCGCTTGTACGCATCACAATCCACCGGCTGGTTCGGACAGATCATCCAGCGTTCGGATGATGGTGGTCAGACGTGGGAAGCCGTGGGCAACAAATTCGAGTACGAAGGCACCCCCGGCACGCATCAATGGTATGACGGCACACCCCATCCCTGGGAGTTCAAGCGCGTCTGGCATTTGGAACCATCCCACACCGATCCTGATACTGTCTATGCAGGCGTGGAAGATGCCGCTTTGTTCAAGTCGACAGACGGTGGCCAGACCTGGCAAGAGTTGGCCGGGTTACGTGATCATGGTACCGGCCCACAGTGGCAGCCAGGTGCAGGCGGATTATGCCTGCATACGATCCTCCTGGATAAGAACAATCCCGATAGGATCTTCATTGCTATATCAGCAGCCGGCACCTTTCGGAGCGATGACGGCGGCAAAACCTGGAAACCGATCACCCGCGGATTGAAATCCGAATTTCTCCCCGAACAGGAAGCCGAGATCGGGCATTGCGTCCACCGCATCGCCATGCATCCCTCCCGCCCGGATGTGCTGTTCATGCAGAAGCACTGGGATGTCATGCGCAGTGACAACGCTGGCGAGTCGTGGTACGAGGTCAGCGACAACCTGCCTTCCGACTTTGGCTTTGTAGTCGACGTACATGCTCACGAGCCAGATACCATTTATGTCCTCCCGATCAAGAGCGATTCGGAGCACTATCCACCTGAAGGAAAACTGCGCGTCTATCGCAGCCGTACAGGCGGGAAAGAATGGGAAGCGCTCACAAAGGGTCTGCCCCAGAGTGATTGTTATGTCAACGTGCTGCGTGATGCGATGGCAGTCGACTCGCTCGATTCGTGTGGCGTGTACTTCGGCACTACCGGCGGACAGGTGTATGTATCGCCTGATGCAGGTGACAACTGGTCCCCGATTGTCGAGAACCTACCAGCAGTGTTGTCCGTGGAGGTGCAGACCCTGCCATGATCCGAATCAAAATCCCGTACCACCTGCGCATTCTGGCACAGGTCGGCCCGGAAGTGGAGTTGGAAGTCGAAAAGCCGGTCACGCTGAATTCGGTTCTTGACGCGCTTGAGGAGCGCTATCCGGTCTTGCGCGGGACGATCCGCGACCATGTCACGGGGCAACGCCGCCCCTTTCTGCGATTTTTCGCCTGCGGACAGGACCTATCCAACGAGTCACCTGACACTCCCCTGCCCAAAGCAATCGTGTCGGGAACGGAGCCTCTTTTAATCATCGGAGCGATTGCCGGCGGCTAGTTAGCTTGGGTAACACCCATTCTCCCCTTGACACAAAAAGACATCCGAAGCATCAGTGAAGCTTCGGATGTCTTTTTTTCTACCGGTCACTGGCTACTGAATACCGGTCATCTGGCCTTATCCGTGATCTCCAGCGCTTTGTCCAGCACCTCCATGCCCTCTTGCAATTGCGTCTCCGTAATGATCAGCGGCGGGATGATCAGCACCGTGTGCCAGTGCGTGTACAGGAACAGGCCATTATCCAGGCAGAATTTCTTCAACGCCGACATCTCAGGCGACGAACCGTTCCAGGGGGCCATCGGCTCTTTCGTCTCTCTGTCTTTGACCAACTCAAGGATGCCGAACAACCCAATATTGCGGATTTCCCCGACCGACGGATGGCTTTCACCCAGATCGGTCAGCATGCGCTTCAAAACCGGACCCATGGCTGCTGCGTGCTCGACGAGTTTATCCTGTCTCATGACCTCGATATTCGCCACCGCCGCCGCCAGCGAAACCGGGTGCGACGTGTACGTCAGCCCAGATTGAAAGACGCGCTCGTCGAAGGCCGCCGCGATCTCCGGCTTCATCGCCACCGCGCCCAACGGCGCATAAGCGGACGTCAGACCCTTTGGCCATGGTCATGATGTCGGGCACCACATCCCAGTGTTCGACCGCAAACCATTTGCCCGTGCGGCCAAACCCAGCCATGACTTCATCCGCGATCATGACGATGCCGTACTTGTCGCACAGAGCGCGCACGCCTTGCATGTAGCCTTCCGGCGGGATAATGATGCCGTTCGTCCCGGTAACCGACTCCATCAAGATAGCGGCAATGGTCTCCGGCCCTTCATAACGGATGATCTCCTCCAGATGGTTGAGATAATCTTGCGCAAACTCCGCTTCGGAGATGTCGGGATTGGTGCGGTGGAAGGTGGAGCGGTAACGATACGGGTCGAGGAAATGCACCACGCCCGGCATGGTCAGCGGCTCCCACATCTGGCGGCGTGGATCGCCGGTAGCAGCCATCGCGCCCATGGTTGCGCCATGGTAGGAGCGATAGCGGGTAAGGATCTTGTGCTTTCCGGTGTAGCCACGAGCAAGCTTGATCGCGTTTTCGTTAGAATCCGCTCCTCCTAACGTGAACAGAACCTTCGTCAGGGCCTGATGCGGGGTAACGTCCGCTACAGCTTTGCTGGCAATCGCCCGGATTTTGGTCGTCATGCCGGGTGCAGCGTAGGGCAATTCCGCTACTTGCTCCTGCATGGCTTTGATGATGCGCTCATCGCCGTGGCCGACGTTGACACACATGGTCATCGAGTTGAAGTCCAGATAGCGTTTATCATCGAT
The DNA here is from genome assembly GCA_963785535.1 of uncultured Chloroflexia bacterium. Lineage (GTDB taxonomy): Bacteria > Chloroflexota > Anaerolineae > Anaerolineales > Villigracilaceae > JAABUE01. Next base: position 97,379 of record CAWAVQ010000041.1, read on the forward strand.
GTCCCAAAAATAAACGCCTTTGGCGCGCTTCACCGGGATGGGGTTGACTCTGGCCTGCGCCGACCAGGTGTAAAAAACATGCTCTTTGGAAAGCGGGAGAATTTCGTCATCGGAGAGATCAAACATTTTGCCTCGAAGGTAGTGAAAAATGGGAAGTAAAAGGTTGAAATGCAGACTTTTTTCTTTGTTCCGATTATACTGCCCCTGCTCAATCGTTTTTCACAAGGGAAATCATGGAATCGTTCCCCTATAAAAGAATTGTCGTCATCGGTACAACCAGCTCAGGGAAATCCACACTGGCAGAACAGCTTGCACAGAAAATTGGCGGTGATTTCATCGAACTGGATGCGCTCAACTGGGGTCCCAACTGGACGCCGGCTGGCGATGAGTTGCTGCGCGCCCGGGTTGAAGAAGCCACTCGCTCCCCTGGCTGGGTGGTTGCCGGGAATTACAGCAAAACACGCCCGGTTACCTGGGCGCGTGCTGAAGTTATCATCTGGCTGGATTATTCGTTATGGGTCATCTTCTGGCGCCTCTGGCGGCGCACCTGGAAGCGGATTTTCGGTAAAGAAGAATTATGGAATGGTAACCGGGAGCATTTATGGACACAGCTGAAACTCTGGTCAGAAGAGTCACTCTTCCATTGGCTGTTCAAAACCTACTGGCGGCGTAAGAAGGAATATCCCCAACTATTTGTCCAACCAGAATTCTCTCACCTAACCATCATCCATTTCAAAACTCCGCAAGAAACGGATGATGGCTGAAAAGGTAAGTAAAAGGCAGTTCTTGATAACGAGAACTGCCTTTTTCCTCAGAACGGTTTATAAGCCGCACATTGCCCCCTGAATGGGGGTTCTGTCCAGTCGTGTTTTAAAAAAATACCTCAGGACGGTCTATAAGCCGCATTCTGTCCAGCAACAGGTTGCCTGGGCGATCATCTCTCTGGGCGGCATGTCGCCACGCCGCTCGATGCGGCCTACCCGGGACTGGCGCCCTCCCGGTGGAGGGTGCACATATGGAGGCGAGCCGCCTCCCGCCGTCCGCAGACGACTTCGTCCCTGCTTGGCCTTGCTCCCAGCGGGGGTTACCTGGCCACGCACATTACTGCGCGCGCCGGTGGTCCCTTACACCACCTTTTCACCCTTACCGCCCCTTACGGGGCAGCGGTTTGTTTCTGTGGCCCTTTCCGGTAGGTTCACGCCTCTCGGCGGTTTCCCCACCCCGGGTGCTATCCGACGCCGTGCTCTATGGAGTGCGGACTTTCCTCGACCCCGACAACGCAGGGCCGCGATCGCCCGACCGACCTGAGGCGCTTTCATCATAATCGCATCATGCTTGAACGTCAATTGTCAACTACAATCAGCAGATCACGAAATAACTGGTAGAAGCCCGAAATTAGGGGGTATTCTCTCGACTTTCGTAAAGTTCTGATAAGGTAACTGAAAGCTTAAAAGGTGCAAATTTTAAGAAAAGACAGTAAAATATATACGCGAATTACATCAAATTTAAGGAGACCTTGTGAGCAAGTGGCCCGGAAAGTACATCATTGGCCTGACAGGCAATATTGCAACCGGTAAAAGCGTTGTCCGGCGGATGCTGGAGCATCTCGGCGCTTATACCATCGATGCAGATGCGTTGTCCCATCGTGCCATCGCAAAAGACGCACCGGGCTATAAACCAGTCATCGAGACATTCGGCAAATGGATTTTAGATTCGGACGGGCAGGTCAACCGCACCAGGCTAGGCGGATTGGTGTTTCGCGACTCGGATGCCCTCTCCAAGCTTGAAAATATCGTTCATCCACTCGTCGAGCAGGCGATAGATATTTTGGTCCAGCGAGCAGGCCAGAGGGTGGTTGTGATCGAGGCGATCAAACTGATCGAGAGCCCACTGCGGAATGCCTGTGATAGCATTTGGGTCACGTATGCTCCTGAAGAGATCCAGATAGAGCGTTTGATGCGTAAACGTCACTTCAGTCATGAGGAAGCTGTGAACCGCATCCATACGCAAGGAGCCCAAAGTGAAAAAATCGAACGCGCCCATGTAATCATCCGCAATACCGGCTCGTACGATGAACTGTGGAAACAGGTGACAGTTGCCTGGAAGCAAGTTTCACCGACATCTGACACCATGCCATTGGTGCAAAAAACCGATGTTGGCCATTTTGCCGTGCAACGCGGGCGACCACGCGACTCGGAAGTGATTGCTGACATCATTTCTCGTTTGAGCAATGGGAAGCAAAAAATGTCAAAACTGGATGTCATGGAAGCGTTTGGGGACAAGGCTTTCTTACTCCTGCAACTGAACGAACAAACCATTGGCCTGGCCGGCTGGCAGGTGGAAAACCTGGTCGCTCGCACGACCGATTTGTATGTTGAACCTACGCACATGAGTGACAAAGCTTTAGAAACGTTGATCTCCGAAGTGGAACGCGCTTCGATGGATCTACAATGTGAAGCATCTCTGGTCTTTCCGCTCCCCGATCTGGCTGGTTATGAAGCCTCCTGGAATTCTCTGGGCTATCAAAAACGTACGCCCGAAAGTTTGGGCGTGCAGGCCTGGCAGGATGCTGCAATCGAGTCAAAGCCACCGGGCACGGTATTAATGTTCAAACAATTACGCGTCGACCGCGTATTGCGGCCGATTTAGTCCACACTGCCGAGGGCGCGAATTCGCGCAGAGCTTGCTTTCTGCGCTCTCGGTGCTCTCTGCGGTACATCTTGTGACTAATTTTCTCAACGACCTACTTTTCATATTCCAGCGCTTAAACTGGTTGAATGTTGTAGACATTCTGCTGGTTACGCTGATTTTCTTTATCGTGCTCTACACGCTGCGCGATACGCAGGCGCTGGTATTGCTGCGTGGTGTGCTATTTCTAGTAATCCTGCTGGCGCTGCTCACCAGTCTGGTAGACTTGCCTGCCTTTTCCTGGCTCATTCAAAGCACGTTGCCCGCGCTGTTACTGGCAATCCCGGTCATTTTTGCACCCGAGATTCGACGCGGTTTGGAACGGATCGGGCGTGCGGGCACTTTCACGTCTCCAGGCGGGAAAGCGGGCAATCAGGAAACTTTGGACACGATACGCGCTATCGTCAGCGCTTCAGCCCGGCTCTCCGCCCGCCAACACGGGGCTTTGATCGTGTTGCAAAGGTTAGACAGTTTGGAGGAATATAATGATACTGGCGTTCGCATGAATGCCAAAGTTACACCGGAAATCCTATTGCAAATCTTCTATCCCAACACCCCGCTGCACGATGGAGCAGCAATTATCGGTCACAATCGTCTGTTAGCTGCATCCTGTGTCATGCCACTCTCTGCCAGCGGCATCCTGACCCGCTCCCCGGAGCGTCAGATGGGGCTGCGCCACCGCGCCGCACTTGGCATCTCGGAAGTCAGCGATGCGATAGCTGTGGTCGTTTCGGAGGAGACCGGTTCCATTTCCATTGCCCATTCCGGGCGCATGATCCGACGGCTGGACCCCGAGCGACTGGAAAATATCCTGACCGCTTTCTTCCAACCCAATGGCGGGACACAACGCAGCAAATGGTACCAACAATTCTTTCCCTACCTGTTCAGCCGTAAGGATGAAGACAGATGATTCGCTGGCTGGCAACTAATCTACGCACCTTTCTGTGGGCACTCGTCATGGCCCTGGCTGTTTGGGTGGCTGCTGTTTCTGCCTCGGATCCCGACGAAGTCCGTCCGTATCCGAACCCTATCCAAATAGAGACTGTCGGACAAGACCCTGGCCTCGTTATTACGGGGGATGTTCCCAAGCAGGTCAGTTTGACGTTACGCGCTCCGAGTTCCGTGTGGGAAAAACTGCTCAACGGTGAGGGCGACATACACGCCATTCTGGACCTTTCAGGGCTTAGCGTCGGGGAACATACGCTCGATATTCAAATCCAGATTTCCACCCGCCCGGTGCGCATCATTTCTGCGACCCCACGAACTGCCACCATTACCCTGGAGCCACTCGCAACCCGTGCATTTCCTGTTGAGCTGAACATCTCAGGCCAGCCTGCTACCGGCTATCAGGCTGGAGACCCAACTTTGGATCCTAAAGAAATCGTCATATCCGGCCCGCAATCCCAGGTTGAACGAGTTGCAAAGGTGCGCGTTCCAATCAACCTGGCAGCAGTACGCGAAAGCATTGAACAAACCGTGACGGTGCAACCCCTGGACGAAAACAATCAGATCGTTGCAGGTCTGGGGCTTAATCCATCAGAGGTGTCTGTCTCGTTGCCAATCAGTCAGCAGGGCGGTTACCGCGATTTGGCAGTTAAGGTTGTCGTCACCGGGCAGGTCGCCAGCGGCTATCGACTGGCAAATATCTCCGTTTTTCCACCGGTTGTGACCGTTTTCTCTGGCGATCCGGCACTGGTTAATTCGCTGCCCGGTGCCCTGGAAACGCAACCGCTCGATCTGGAGGATGCCAACGACGAAGTGACTACCCGTCTGGCAATCAACCTGCCGGAAGGTGTATCGCTGGTCGGCGATCAGACTGTATTAGTACGAGTTAACATCTCCCCCATCCAAAGCAGCCTTACGCTTTCCAACAAAGCCATCGAGGTTGATGGCTTGCAAAATGGTTGGTTTGCCCAGATCGCTCCAACCAACGTAGATGTCATTCTCTCCGGTCCTTTGCCCTTACTGGATACGCTCTCATCGCAAGAGGTGCGTGTGACCGTTGACGTCACAGGTTTGGACGAAGGTACGCATCAATTGACTCCCAAGGTGGACGTGCTGGTATCGGATATCACAGTCGAATCGATCCTGCCAGGAACCGTGGAGGTGGTATTGAGCAAGTCTCCACTCAAAACGCCCACAGCTGCTGCATCCACTCCAATCCCATAGCCCAAAGTTGGAATGATCTATGTCTAAACCCGTTGTAGCCTTAGTTGGACGTCCCAACGTTGGGAAAAGCACGCTCTTCAACCGGCTGGTGGGCGAACGCCTGGCAATTGTAGATGGTACTCCTGGTACCACCCGCGATCGTTTGCTCTCAGAGTCTGAATGGAACGGCATCGAATTCCACGTGATCGACACGGGCGGGATCGACCCGACCCACGGAGGCAAGAGCCCGCTTTCGGTCGGTTCGGCTGATTTCATCCAGCAGATCAAGGAGCAGGCCATGCTCGCCATCGAGGATGCGGACGCGATCCTGTTCCTGACAGACGGCGAAACAGGCGTGACCGCAGCTGACCGCGAAGTGGCTGACATCCTGCGCCGTTACCAGAAGAAACTCCCGGACGGGAAGTTCTGGCCGCCGATCCTGCTGGTAGTCAACAAATGTGAGAGCGAAGCCCGTCGCCAGGGCGTAGGCGAATTTTACGAGTTGGGACTGGGCGAGCCTTACACGGTCTCAGCTCTACACGGAACGAGTACGGGGGACCTGCTGGATGCACTGGTCAAGTCATTTCCGCCTCAGCAAGTTGAGGACGAGGATGAAGCGGTCAAGATCGCCATCGTCGGCAAGCCCAATGCGGGCAAATCCAGTCTACTGAACAAATTGGTCGGGGTGGAACGGGCTATCGTCAGTCCCATCCCCGGAACAACCCGCGACGCAGTCGATATGAACATCCAATATGAAGGCATCGACATCACCCTGATCGACACGGCTGGCATCCGGCGGCGTGGTAAGATCGAGCCCGGCGTGGAGAAATACAGCGTGCTGCGCTCGTTCAAGGCTATCGAACGCTCTGATGTAGCGCTATTGCTGATCGATGCTACCACCGGCATCACATCGCAGGATGCGCACATCGCCGGATTCGTCCTGGATGCGTGGAAGTCGTGTGTGGTGCTGGTGAATAAATGGGATGCGGTGGAGAAAGATAACTATACGATGGAGGGCTTCTCCAAGCGCATCCGGCAAGACTTGAATTTCATGGATTACGTGCCGTTGCTGTTCATCTCGGCCAAGACCGGCCAACGCGTGGACAAGGTGCTGCCGTTAGCGCTACAGGTGCAGGAGGAAAGGCTGGCACGCCTGACCACATCTAAGATTAACCAGATAATCCACAACGCACAGGACGCTCACCCGGCTCCGTCACTTAGAGGGCGGCAGTTGAAAATGTTCTATGGCACGCAAGTGCGCTCCGACCCGCCGACTTTCATGATTTATGTTAACGATCCGAAACTGGCGCATTTTTCTTACCGCCGATACCTGGAAAACCAGTTGCGAGCGGAGTACGGGTTTCTGGGGACACCTATTCGCATTGTGATGAAGGGACGCAGGGATCAGTGACAGACTCACTTCCGGCGCAATTTACGCAAAACCGCACAAAATACCCAAATGAAGGATAATGCTCGAATGACCGATGTTTCAAAGCCACAGGAAGAATCTGCCAACTCTCAGTCCACACATTTCTTGAATATCGAAACCAAATGGCTCGTTCTGCTTGCTATTGGTATCGGCACTTTCATGTCCGCGCTGGATGGCAGTGTGGTCAACACCATCCTGCCGGTGGTCACGGAGTATTTCAAAACCGATGTCGCTACTATTGAATGGGTTGTTACTACCTACCTGCTGGTGGTCAGCGGCCTGCTGCTCAGCGTCGGGCGTCTTGGCGACCTGCGCGGCAATAAAGTGGCCTACATCTGGGGTTTCGTCATCTTTGTTGCAGGCTCGGCGTTGTGCGGCTCAGCTCCTTCTCCCACTTTCTTGATCACCTCACGCGGTCTGCAGGCCATCGGCGCGGCTATGCTGTTTGCAAATTCGCCCGCCATCCTGACCAAAAACTTCCCGGCTTCGCAGCGTGGGCAGGCGCTTGGCCTGCAAGGCGCGATGACCTATCTCGGCTTGACCACCGGTCCTTTCCTGGGCGGCTGGCTTTCTGATACCTTCGGCTGGCACAGTGTCTTCTACATCAATGTGCCCATCGGCCTGCTTGCCATCTGGCTCAGTGTAACCATCATCCCGCGCGACACGCCTTCCGGTCAGACCGAAAAATTCGATCTGGCGGGCGCATTGACATTTTTAGTCGGACTGGTGGCCTTGCTCTTTGCTCTGAACCAGGGACATGCCCTGGGCTGGACTTCGCCCTTCATCTTGGGGCTCTTTATCGCTTCTCTCCTGATCCTGGGCCTGTTTACCTGGATCGAGATGCGCATCCCAACCCCTATGCTGGACCTGAGCCTCTTCAAGCGGCGCGTCTTTTCCATGTCCACCATCAGCCCGATCCTGAACTACATCTGCGTCTACAGCGTGCTGTTCCTGACGCCTTTTTATCTGATCCAGGCCCGCGGACTGTCCGCCGCGCAAGCAGGACTGATCCTGACCGCGCAGCCCATCATCATGGCCATAACCGCCCCGATCAGCGGGAAACTCTCCGACCGCATCGGTTCGCGCATCCCGACCACGCTGGGGATGCTCATCATGGCAGTCGGCCTGTTTATGATCAGCCGTCTGACGCTGGATTCGCCCTTCTGGCTGGTCGTGCTGGGTCTGGCTATCGGTGGCTTCGGGACCGGTCTGTTCGTGGCCCCCAACAACAGCGCCCTAATGGGGGATGCCCCACGCAGTCGCCAGGGCATTGCAGCGGGCGTGTTGGCGCTGGCCCGCAACGTGGGCATGGTGCTCGGCATCGGCTTGACCGGCGCCATTTTCACGACCTTCCTGTCACAAGGGAATCCCAATGCCCCAACCACGCTCGTGCATGCTTTTGACGCCGGGCTGCTGTTCGCCAGCGGCGTAGCCCTATTGGCAGCGGTGGCGTCCTTTGCGCGCGGGGATGATAGGCCAATTAGACAATAACATCGTCAGACCGATCAAAATATATACAAATTTCTTCATCTGGTTTCCACAAACAAAGTTCATATTCCCCTGAGAGGGCTACTAGCACACGTTTGCAGAAAGGGGAGAATCAAAGATATAGGAAGTGGGCAGTAAACTCGGATGGCGTCGTAATTCCATGCGTAACGAGTTGCGGGCGCGCGCCAGTCGACTTTTAACGGTCCCGGTCGGGACGCCCAATACGTTAGCAGCTTCTTCGTAAGACAGGCCCTCCATATCTACAAGCTGGGCCACAAGGCGGTAATGTCCGGGCAAGGCCTCCAGGCAAGCCTGGATCGCATCCAACAACTCATTCGTTTCGGCGCGCGCTTCGGGCGATGGGGCCGGGTCAGCCAGGTGCAGGGCGGGTTCCATCTCTTCGTCATCTTGATTGTAAACTTGCAAAGGCAAATTTTTGGAACGAGAAATCCTTCGCAACTCGTCGTAACAAGCATTAGCTACAATGCGGCTCAACCAGCCACGCAGGTAACCGCCGCGAAAGTTCGACAGGTTGCGAAAAGCAGAGAGGAAGGCTTGCTGCGTGGCATCTGCGGCAGCATCTTCATCGCGCAAGATGCTCAGCGCGATCCGAAAGAGATAATCCTGGTAGAGCAAGACCAGTTGGTTGAAAGCTTCCAGGTCGCCACGTTGTGCGGCATGAACTAAAGTTTGTTCGTCCATAATCGTTTCCCACCTTATTTATATCCCCCCGTTGTTACAGGCCTGTGGCGAAAATGTCACAATTTTGTAACACGCCTATTCCGTTGGTCGAGTAATCCCATATGATCGTCGTGGGACATATCAAGACCAACGAGTTAAGTGAGCTTCGGAAAATCCTTTTATAACAGAAGTTTTCCCAAGCCGCCGTCCTCGACGGCGGGGACGCCACCGAGAGCAGAAGGAACATATCGAGACCACCCGTACATTGTCATTTCTTCACAGGCAAGCGCACGGTAAAGACTGTTCCGCGCGGATCTTCCTGACGGCTGCGCACCTGGATCTGGCCGCCATGCAGATTCACGATACGATGCACGAGCGCCAGTCCCAGCCCGCTGCCTTCGATGCCACGTGCATTGGCGCCGCGATACAGTTCTTCGAATATCTTTGGGAGTTCTTCGGATGGGATACCCGGCCCCGAATCAGCGACTTCGATGACGATCGCCTTGCCGTCTTCCAGGGAACGGACCTCGACCGCTTCGTCCCCGGACGTGAACTTGAGCGCGTTTTCGATCAGGTTGTACACAACCAGGGCCAGCAAATCCCGGTCCCCCGTGACAGTTGGAAACGGCGAAGGGACTTTGGAAATCAGCAGGTTCACTTCCCGGCCCTGATAAGCAGGCAGGGATTTGGCTGCATCGACCATTTCCTGCAACAGGTCGGGCACATCCACAGGCAGGCGCTCCAACGGACGCTCGCCCAAGTCGGACAGCTTGCGCAGGTCCGCCAGTAAACGGGTGAGACGCGCTACCGCGCGTTCTGCATTGTGCGCGGCGCGCTGGCGTTCTTCTGCTTGTTCGGATTCGCGCAGATTGACCAGCGCAGCCTGCAAGGCTGTCAACGGGTTCTTGATCTCGTGGTCCAGGCGACGCAGGAAATGGCGACGTCCCTGCTCGGTTTCGCGCGCCGTGTCCTCCAACGTTTGACGGATGATTTCCGCTTGTTGCTGGTTCCTGAGATAAAAGAGTACAAAAATGAATGCAACAACTGTAACAATCACAAAAGCCAAAGCGCCGGGATCACGAATGGTCGCGCCAAAAATAATGCCTGCCACACCCAGATCCGCGGTATAGAGAAAAGGCAGGCCTGGATACAGAACCATACGCGCCACCGCAAATGCGATCAGCCCCAATCCCAATGGCAGGAAGACCAGTAAGAGGATGGGCCAGTACTTTCTCAACGTATCATTTTTGGGAGGCATTACAGCATTACCCCTCTCCACGCACATCGGCGACAAAGCGATAGCCTTCACCGGGAATGGTCTCGATATAACGCGGCTCAGAAGGATCGTCGTTCAGGGCGCGGCGCAATTCGGCCATGCGCGTGTCCACGGTACGGGTGCCAGCCGGATATTCCCAACCCCAGACAGCATCCAGCAGACGTTCGCGTGTCACGGCTTCATCGGGATGGGTCATCAGATATTCCAGCACAGCCAGAGCCTTAGGCGTTAGTTCAAGTACTTGACCTGCCAGGGAGGCCCTGCGGGCGCGCCGGTCGAGGGACAGGTCACCAGCAGTCAGCAGCCAGGCAGCGGAAAGCGAACGCTCGCCCGGGCGTGCGCGCCGCAACACGGCCCGGATGCGCGCCAGCAATTCGTGTGGGTCGAAAGGCTTGTTGAGATAATCGTCCGCGCCTTCTTCGAGGGCCAGGGCGCGCTCGGAAGCCTCACCGACCTGCGTCAGCAGGATGGTAGGCGTCCACACGTTAGCCTGACGCAAGCGCCGCAGGGTCTCACGCCCGTCCATGCGCGGCATGAGCACATCCAGGATGATCAGGTCAGGGTGATGGGATTGTGCCTTCTCAAAGGCAGCCTGGCCATCAGAGACAATCAACACGTGGAAACCGGCTCGCTCGAGAAAAGGAGCCAAGCTATCTACGATATTCGGATCGTCGTCAGCAAGCAAGATAACAGAATTTTGACGGGGCATAGGTCAGGGCTCGGAAAAAGGCCTGGTCGGTGCGACCAGGCCTTCGTTTCGAACTAAGTTCCGATGAACGCCTTTGCTCCTTGTGACAGGTTTCATGCGGGGATCATACTACTTCCCCATTCAGAGTACTGATCTGGTCAGTTATGGTGTAGCCGTAGCTGTTGGAGTAGCTGTTTCTGTCGGGGTGGCCGTTTCCAGTCGGGGTGGCCGTCACTGTCGGAGTGAATGTCACCGTAGGAGTAAACGTCGCTGCGGACGAACCAGTAACATTGATCTCCACCCACCAGGGTTTATTGGCCTGATAACCGATACCAAACAGGGCTCCGTTGGCATTCTTGAACATCCAATTGCCACGATACAAACCATTAGCACTGGGCGCGGTCAAGGAGACGGTTAGATCAACAGTTTGTCCCGGCGCCACCGACTGGGGGAAGTTCAATGCGCTTGGACCGCCCATCTGCTCACCACTGTAGAAGACCAACTGATACGAAGTCGACCACGTGCAAGCACCAATGTTCTTCAAGCGCCAGGTCTTGTTGAAAGTAGAGCCTGCATTAAAGGTAGTGCCATCCGGTATCGTGACATCAGCAATGAACTGTGCCTTATCGCAGGAAGAAGGCGGAACCTGGGTAACCGGAACCGGTGAACCACCACCTCCCGAAATGATCGGATTACCCCAAATGGCGCGGTCACCAGTTGGGGAGCCATAAGCAGACATAAATAAGATGAAATTAACATCATACCCAGCCAGCGAATTCAAGTTCAAGTTGACGAAATACGTCAGGCCCTCGTACTTCTCGCGGAAGGTCCAGAAGGTTCTGATTGGGCCGTTGCCGATCTGGTAATCCAGGCGAAAAGCCACATAACAACTTGTAGCAGCGTTTTGACAACCCACCGTAGCCTGGAAGCGATCACCGCTCTGCACCCGGAAAGCCGGATACCTGGCCTGGATATAGCCGTTATAAATATTCTGCGGGGACATCAACAAACCAGGGGTGGTCGCTGTGACGCCGCTCTCAAACTGGGGGTTATCCAGCTTCAGACCAAAACCGCTGGCATCTCCGTCTGTGCCAGGGAACGTCAGGGTTCCAGCGCCGCTTGACCAGGTAGCGGAAGCAGCATTGGCGGTGAAGTCATATCCAGCGCCCGAGGAGCCTGAACCGACATTTATATCAGCCCAGAAAGGCCTGTTGGCCGCATAACCAATACCAAAGATAACACTGCTGGCATTGCGCAATTTCCAATAACTGAGATAATGACCGTCGGTACTGGGAGCGGTCATATCAACGGTCAAGTCCACCGTCTGGCCGGGGGCCACACTCGTGGGGAAATTCACTGCGCTTGGCGCACCCAACTGGTTACCGCTGTCAAAGACTAGAGCATAAGATGTGGTCCAGGTACAAGTGCCTATATTCTTCAATCGCCATGTTTTTTGGAACGTGGTGCCCTGCGCGTACGTCGTTCCGTCTGGCACAGTCACATCGGCGATGAATTGTGCCCAATCACAGGTCCAAGCATGTGCTGTGCTCGCGCCCATAGCTGGGAATGCTGCAAGCACCAGTGCGAGCAAAAGTACTGCTGATGCCAGTTTGGAAAGTGCTTTCATTTCTGCCTCCTAAGATAGTCCTACCTAATACGACGTGTGAACCCCTTCCAAGGTTCCAAAAAATATTTAGTTACACGATATATATAGTATATCGTTGCTTTCGTATAAGTTCAATACGAATTTTAGGTCATTTTTCCTTATAATACACCCATGGCGCGTACAATCTTACATCTCGACCTGGATGCCTTTTTCTGTGCAGTCGAAGAAAACCAAAATCTGGAGCTGCGCGGCAAGGCCTTTGCGGTGGGTGGTAAACCGAGCGAGCGCGGCGTAGTTGCCTCCTGTTCGTATGCGGCCCGCAAGTTCGGCGTCCGTTCGGCCATGCCTATGTCGCGCGCGTTGCGGCTTTGCCCGAGATTGATCATTGTCCCGTCACGCCATCGTCTGTACAGTGATGTATCCAAACAGGTAATGAAACGTCTGCGAGACCTGACGTCCCTGCTCGAGCAGATTTCAATCGACGAGGCCTTTCTGGACATCTCCGACCTGAATGAGCCTCCCGAGCGCATCGCACGCGGACTTCAGGCCGGCATCCGTGACGAATTAGGGTTACCCAGCTCCATCGGGATCGCGCCCAATAAACTGGTAGCAAAAATCGCTACAGAAGTCGGGAAGAAAGCTGCCAAGGGCGATAGTCCACCTTTTGCGCTGACAATCGTCCCGTCCGGGAAAGAAGCGGAGTTCCTGTCCCCCTTACCGGCTGATATGCTGTGGGGCGTCGGCCCGAAGACATCCGCACGGTTAAGTGAGTTGGGCATCCATACCATTGGTGACATCGCGCGCTGGCCCGAGGAGGAGCTGATCCGCTTGTTCGGCGAAAACGGCCGGGAGATGGCCAAGCATGCCCGGGGGCAGGATGAGCGACCGGTCGTGACCGAACACGAGACCAAATCCATCAGCCAGGAGATCACCTTTTCGCGCGATGTCCGCGACGATCAGTCCCTGGAAAAAACCTTGGTGGAAATGTCGGATGAAGTCGGACGCCGCCTGCGCAAGAACAATCTGGCCGGGACGACCATCAAACTGAAAATCCGCTGGCCTGATTTCACCACGCTGACGAGACAGGTCACGCTATCTCGGCACCACCAACCAAGGGAGCGAGATTGCCGAAACCGCGTTGGGACTGCTGCGAAAAGTCCGCAAATCGGGACAACCTGTACGCCTGATCGGGGTGGGCGTCAGCGGATTGGGCGAACCCATGCGCCAGTTGGAGCTTTGGGGAACGGACTCCGAAAAGGAGCGCAAACTGCAAGCAGTTGTGGACGAGTTGAGAGAAAAATTTGGCGATAACGCCATCAAGCGAGGCAAATAATATGGTCAAGACAGGTTCAATCGAATTGAGCACACGCGGCAACGCGGATGTGCATGACATCACAGGGCAAATTTCACAGGTGTTGAAGGCCAGTGAACTCAAGAACGGGACCGTGACGATCTTCTGTCCATCTGCCACCAGCGCGTTGACTACCATCGAATATGAAAGCGGCTGTGTCAGCGACCTGCGCCGTTTGTTCGAGGAGATCATCCCTGGGGACAGAGAGTACGCTCACAACGCGCGCTGGCATGATGGCAATGGTCATAGTCACATCCGCGCCGCGCTGCTCGGTCCATCGCTGACGATCCCCTTCGTGGAAGGCAATTTGACGCTGGGAACCTGGCAGCAGGTCATTTATGTGGATTTCGACATCCGTTCGCGCCACCGGGAACTGGTGTTGCAAATCATCGGAGAATAAAGAAAATTCGTAGTAATGACTTCAGTCGTAGAAACTTGACAAAGAGCGATTGAAGTCACTACTACAGAATATTTTAAGAGGCTTTAGCAATGAAATGTTACTACCACCCCAACCAACCGGCCGTCGGCCTGTGCAAACACTGTCAGCGCGGGTTGTGCATCGAATGCGCGGTAGATGTAGAGGGCAGCCTGGCCTGCAAAGAGCGCCACGAAGAACAAGTCCGCGCGCTCGAGGCCTTGACAACGCGCAACCTGCTGCAGGCCAAGAGGGTTGGCTCCGTTTATCGCCGGAATGCAATCTTTTATTTTCTAAGTGGAGCATTATTCGCCGGGTTTGGTGTTTACCAGCTGCCTTTTGCGGGCTTGCAGGCTATTTTCCTGCTGTTGATCGGTCTCTTTCTGCTTTATGCCGCCGTTGCGAATTTTTTGGAAAACCGGAAATACAAGTAAAGCAAACTTCGTAAGTGAACTGCGAAGGTTTATTAAAAAGAAATTCGGAATACGGACTACACGGATTCTTACAGATTCCTTCCGTGGCAAACGGAAATGAATCCGTTCTCTTCCGTGAAATCCGTGTACAAATAAAACCCGGTCTTTGCAACCATCCCATCCTCATTGCGTAAGTGATATAGAACTAATTACGAAAGGAGTACGCAATGAGCACTGACTATAAGCAACTGACCCGCAGCACCACCAACCGCATGATTGCCGGTGTATGCGCCGGGCTGGGTGAATACCTGAATATCGACCCGACTGTCGTCCGTTTACTGTTCGTGCTGGGTTTCTTCCTGACCGGACCGGGCATCTTGATCGCCTACCTGATCCTGGCAGTAGTCGTCCCCGAACCCGCACTGGTGCAGTAACAAAGACAGGATTCACAAAGGGCATGGCCAAGAAAAGCCATGCCCTTTTTCATATGCTATACATATCTTCAAGAGATACGCACATGAACAGAGAGGCCCGAAAATAAGGGGTGCGAGCTACGCTCGCACCCCTTATTTTCGGTATCTTTTCGGAACTGCGTAATCCTAATCTCATTTCCTAGCCACCCAACCAGCTTTTAAATCAAGATCTGACAGGTTGCCCTGTCAGATCAAAGTCCCTGTAAAGGGAACCCCGCCGATGCCGTGTGTTGCGAAGTATTGAACCTGTTTTTCACAGGCCAGCCCCGCCCCAGGAACGCCGCCTTGGCTCAGGCCTATCGCGTTATTTCTGTGAGATTGGGGCTCTACAAGAAAGTGTTGGTACAAAACTTGGATGCAACATCACGAACACCGCAGAGCCAATTTATTTATACCATAAATCCAAAAGATGGGAGAAGAACTTAATCTACATCTAACTATTTATTTTGGTTACCAAGATGGACGCAGGCCAGTTTTTCCCGATGTCGGAAACATCACTGGCTATAAATTCCTTTTCCCAACCCCCAGATAACTATCATACACATGTTGATAGACCAGCCCGCATTTTTGCTTGTAAATTTCAGTCGAATAGGCTTCGGGTAATTTATCCAGCACCTGCTCGATGGTCAGCTGCACGGAGGCGCGCGTCTGCTGTTTCTTGCGCCAGTCCAGGACCAGGCGCTCGGCTTTGAGCGTGTCCAGCAGTTCCTGCGCCACCCCCTTGACCTGCTTCTTCTCTTCACGGCTGAGCTTCATATTCGGGCGGGTCAGAATATCGAACAGGGCCAGTTCTTCTTCGGATAGGTTCTCGGCCATCCCGCGTTTTTCTTCCTCGGTCAGGTTTTGGGCGAAGGTAACCAACTGCGCGAAGAACTGTTCGGTGTTATTCGCGCCGCTGTTGTATTCGTCGATCAGCCGTTGGAACTGCTCGTAGTAGTTCATGCGGGATTTGTTCAGGCGTACCAACTTGCGCAGTTTGCTGTTGATCGAGCCGCGCAGTTTTTCGATCTCGATGTGTTTGCGGCTGCTCGCAAAGCGCTTCTTCAGGGCTTCGAAATCGATCTGGCTCAGATCAAGCGGCTGGCTGGTTTCCTTGATCTCGTAGCCCTTTGGCGCAATGGATCGATCCAGCACTTCATCGACCTGGTCCATAATGGCGGAGATGTCTGCCGGCTCGGTCAGGGAGCGGATCTTCTCGGCGATGACCACAATTCCTTTGCGGTCGGGACCAAATTCGTTGACCGCGGGATCAGGCAGGATGGCGTGGAAGAGGCGGTCCACGCGCGTGGACAGGAGCAGGTAGTTGCGCTTGATCTCGTCGTATGCGACCAATGCATTCACGGCATCGTCCAGCGATTTGACCAGCCCGAAGCCTTCCTGGCTGTTGAAGTCATCCAGAGGAACGCCCTGCTCGGAGGAAAATCCTTCGTTTCCTGGATGGTCTTGCGCAGTTCCTCCACCAGGGCCTGCTTCTCCTGGACCGGCAGTTCGCCTTCTTCGACCCCGCCGCCGGAACCGTAGATGGCGAGCGCCTTTTGCAGGTCGCGGAAGATGCCGATGTAGTCCACGATCAGGCCGTTGACCTTTTCGCCCCAGACGCGGTTGGCGCGGGCGATGGTCTGCATCAGGGTGTGGTTGCGCATGGGCTTGTCGAGGTAGATGGTGGAGCAGGAGGGGACGTCGAAGCCGGTCATCCACATGGC
Source organism: uncultured Chloroflexia bacterium (assembly GCA_963785535.1). Lineage (GTDB taxonomy): Bacteria > Chloroflexota > Anaerolineae > Anaerolineales > Villigracilaceae > JAABUE01. The sequence continues at coordinate 113,738 of CAWAVQ010000041.1, forward strand.
GCACACAAAGACCAGCCGGAAGGGATCGTCGGGGTCTTTGAACTTGGTGTCCAGGTCTTCTTCGATCATGCGCTTGCGGTGGGGCGCGATGTCCAGGCCCTTCTCGCGCATGTCGGCGATCTCGTTCTGTCCCTGGGAGACCACCACCGCCATATCGGTCTCCTGCATGAAGCGGACCTTGGCTTCCAGCTCGGGACGATCCATCTCGTCGCAGGTTTCCAGTTCGGCCTGCAGGTAGGCGAGATGCAGTTTCCAGTGTTTCTGGACCTTGTCGTACATGCGCACGGCGGTGGCTTTATCGACCGAGACCACCATGGCCTTGCCGCGGAAACCGCGCCCCATGAAGTGCAGCACGATATCTTCGGCGATTTTTTCCAGGCGGTCGTCGCGCATGATCAGGTGGTATTCGCGCGAGAATTCGCGCTCCAGGCGTTTCTCCTGGGCTTCGTCCAGTTCGGCTTCTTCCAGCAGGCGCTCGATGTCCGTCGCCCAGGTTCTCGTTGGTCAGTTGCAGTTCAGGGATGCGGTTCTCGTAATACAGCGGGACAGTGGCGTTATCGATCACCGACTGCTTGAAGTTGTAGATGCTGACGTAATCGCCGAAGACTTGCTTGGTGAGTTCCTCGCCGGCCATGAGCGGCGTGCCGGTGAAGCCGATGAAGGCGGCGTTGGGCAGGGCGTTGCGCATGTTGAGCGCCAGCAGGTCGTACTGGCTGCGGTGGGCCTCGTCGGTCATGACGATGATGTCGGAACGCTCGGACAGGACCGGGTACTGCTGGCCGCCCTCGATGTGGAATTTCTGGATCAGGGTGAAGACGTAGCGGTGGTCTTCCTGTAGCAGTTGTTTGAGATGTTCCCCGCTCCCGGCGCGGACGTGTTCTTCGGGCTCGATCACCGCGCCGGTTCCGGCAAAGTTCTTGTAGATCTGGTCGTCCAGGTCGGTGCGGTCGGTGACGATCACGAAGGTCCAGTTGCCGACCAGCTTGCGCAGCACCTTCTGGGCGAACAAGATCATCGAGTAGGATTTGCCGCTGCCCTGCGTATGCCAGAAGACGCCCAGGGGATTCCCTTGGCCCGTGCGTTCTTCGCAGGCAGGTCTTCGCTGTCACAGACTTCGAAAGGCATTGTTGACACCCAGATACTGGTGGTTCTTGGCGACCAGCTTTTTCAGCCGCCCGGGCTTCGGCAAACAGGGTGAAGTTTTCGACGATATCCAGGAAACGGGACGGCTCGCACACGCCGCGCAGGACCGTATCCAGCGAGATGACGCCTTCTTCGCCCTCGCTGTTGATCTTCTTCCACTCGTTGAAGTGTTCCCATTCGCTGGTAGCGTGCCGACTTTGGTCTGGCTGCCGTTGGACAGGATGACGACGGCGTTGTACCAGAACAGGTGCGGGATGGTGTCTTTGTAATCGCGCAGGTTGCATCGTAGGCGTTCTTCAGGCGTTTGTGGCTGGCTTTCAGTTCGATGAACAGCAGCGGCAGCCCGTTGACAAAGCCCAGCAGGTCGGTGCGGCGTGTGTACATCTCGCCCGTGATCCAGAACTGGGAGGCCATGAAGAAGTCGTTATTTTCGGGGTTTTCCCAATCGATGACCTTGACCGTTTCAACTGTTTCGATACCTTCAATGTTCCGATATGCAACCCGGATGCCATCTTTGATCAGGTCATAGACTTCGCGGTTGGCCTGCGCCGGGCTCATCAGCGAGCGGTCGCGCATCAGTTCTTCGATGGCTAAGTTGAGCGCATGTGGGGGAATTTCAGGGTTGAGCTTTTCCAGCGCCGGGCGCAGGCGCGAGAGCAGGACCACTTCGCTTTTGGTCTCACGGCCCAGCGTGCCCTCAGCGCCAAAGGTTTCATCGAAACAGTTGGCAGTTTCCCAGCCTAATTGACCCAGCAGGGCCAGGGCGGGTTGTTCGATGAGGGCATCTTCGGTAAAAGAATTGAACATGATGACAATTTTATACTTAAATTGAGCGTGACACAACCCTTGACAAATTAGAATATATGTTCTATATTTGTTCTGGAAATGGATCTTGTGATTGGAGAGACTATGCCTACTCAAAATTCTATTTTTCAAGGAAATGTAAGGGTATATCTCCAAGGAAAAAATGCCCTTTGTCCCATTATTGCTAACGGCCAAGAAGTGCACTATCACATTGGGCAGAAAAGCACTGATCTTATCATTTACGATCATCGGAAAGAACCTATCATCGCCGCGCAGGAAGCTATATCAACGCACTATCAAAATGGTTTTTCAAATACCTTTAATCAACAAGCATGGGCTGATATTTTTTATGAACAAACTAACGAAAAATTAGAGATCGTGTTACGAGATCCTCATAGAGAGGATTGATCCTAGGTCTCCAATTTTATGGCTAGGAGTTTTAGAAGACAACATGATGCAAGCTACGAAGTGGAATGGGAAGTATTCAAACCCCTTGATAGCGGGCAGACTGCATTTGTCTCACTTCTTCCCTCTTCGTGATGAATCTGTTTTTGTCTTTTTAGCATCCGCCGGAACTTTGTCGTATTGGTATTCAGGAAATTCCACTTCTCCTAACCGTTCTGCCGCAACGATAAATCTGGAAATATTTCTCCATAATTCCTGTTCTTCAATTATCGTCTTACGAGCCTGAATTCAATTGACGAAGCAAGTTTACGCGGTAAAGGTCAAAGCTTGCACAAACATTCATACCAAATTCTTTAGCGACATTTACTGCAATTGAATAAAGAACGTATCCAAACCCAAAAAGCAGTGCGGAAATAACCAGATATCCTATCGGGTTAATGAAATCATATCCTATATAGAAGAAACCTTGCACCTTCAACGTCAGTGGTTTAATTAGGTTGGGAAAAAGGGTCAAAGGCAAGCCAACGATGCCAAACAAGAGACTAAATAGTCCATTGCAATAGACAAGGAGCGCAGAATTTATTAGAAACATAAAGTGATTGTTCTTTTCATCAATATGTCCAATTAATTCGGCTGGCAGGACTGGTACCAAACGTGGCCAAATTGTGATTTCTTCGATTGCATAACGCTCATAAGCATACATTTCACTTGCGCGGAGTACATTTCCAAGACGTGTTGGCATCAAATGTTCTTTATCCAAAGGACTGCGAAGCCCAAAGTCTGCCAACTCTTCGTGCGCTCGCAATAAATTCCTGACATCCTGTTCAAGCTCGTTTTCATTCAATTCTTTCCCAATCTTTATTTTTTTCATCAATTTCGTATTCTCTTTTTGCCACTTTTAAAGTTTGGCAAATTTGTCTTCTCCCAGTTTTTCCCTTGTCTACGGACTAAATAATCTGTCAGTTTTTTGGGAAAAAGGTAACCCTCAAAGATTTTTACTGTTATGTCGTTAGCGCTATACAAAAAAAACGCAATCCAAAAAACGAGCAAAGACAAGATAATCCACTCGTAATTGACAAAGGATTTACTAGTTAGGAGCTGCTCGGCAACATTTTTGGAACAAGCCCACGAAAAAGAAAAAAACCTAGCAATATAAATATGGCAGCAGGCAAAAAGGCAGAAACAATGTAAGAACGCCCTATCTCTTTAAGGAAATTGCTATTCATCGCTTCGACTTCGACTTTGATTTTGACTTTGATTTGGGGCGCTTCACCTTGATCGTCAGTCCGCAAACTTTACATGTTTTGGTATACCCACCATCTTTTTTACGCGTAATAATCCAATCCCGTTTCTGTTTACAATTCGGACACATCTTTTTTTCCAGATTGGGATCGCTCAGTTTTGGCTTACCATGAAGAGGTGGAAGACTGGGTGACATAAAATATCCACAACCTACGCGATTACTATCAGTATAGCAAATTTTCAATCGCTTGCATACTGATTTTTATCATCATTTCGTTTCGATAAACCTCCACCTCCCCGCTGACCAGCCTCGGCAGCAGCAGATCGCGGAAGAGCATCATTGACGAATTTACACGAATAAACGAATGCCGCGCGAACTATTCGTGCATTCGTGACCACCATCCGTGGACGGCCTTAAGCCTCCACCTCTCCGCCGATCAGACGCGGCAACAGACCATGCGTCGGCCGCAGTATAGGTTGGACTGATACCATGTCTCTCTTCACAGGCAAACCTTTGCTGATCATTGGGTTACCATTCATTATTTCTTATTTATTTCAGCTTGTGATAGAACCTTGAAGGATCTCTCAATGGCCCGACAGTAGCGATCAAATCTACTTTTTATTGCTTTGAAAGTAATCTTAATAAAATGGCAACAAGCAAAATTCCTAACGAGCTAAACGAGGTTAGCCCGTTTTTCATAACGTGTGCAACAAATCCCAAGATAAATATCACCTCTGCGAGAGAAAGAACGCGGATGATCCGTGCTTGGTTAATGTGGATTCTATTTCAGCATACAAAGCTGCATTATTCATCAGCACATAAAAGCGCAGTTCGCCATATGATTTTTCTCCGGCATCATCAGGAACCGGCTGATCTTTGCGAACATATTTTTCGAGCAATGGCGATTTAGTTATCCAATCGAGATTGGCTTCTATAAAGATTGGAAAGCGAGCTTTCTTCACCTTTCGCATTAGACCTTCATACATCACCAGGCCAACGTATTCAGCGACTAAACCTACCCCATAAGAAATGGGTAGGAATATGATAATGATCAGACTTGCACTGAGAATAGATGGATCAGCTAAAAACAGTTGGGTGAGACCATCCATATTCCACGGCGCAATGTTGAACACCAGAAAAATAATTGCTAGACATATCAGTATGCCTACGATCAAGTACTCTACGGTTAGCTTGGTTGTTTCCATACTTTCTCCCCGAACCTACAATTTCAAATTTGACTTAATAAGTGCAATGATTTGATTAACGTTTAGAAATAATTCGACTATAGTATACGCCCCTTCAAAGGATTGTTCACCATTAAATGCATGACGAACTGCTATTACCCGAACGTTGGCACGGATGGCAGCTTCAACGCCCGAAGGAAAATCTTCAAAGATAATGGCATTTTCAGGTTGAGCATTCAGTTTTTTTAATGCAAGTAGATAAGGTTCAGGGTTGGGTTTTTTTTCCTTGACATCATCCGAAGTGACAAAAACTTCAAAAGCGTTTTCCAACCCAATGGATTTCAAGATTTTCATCACAGACAACTCGGAACTTGAACTGACAACAGCTAATGAGTATCCCAGTTTTTTCAATTCCTTGATCAGTTCCACTGCTCCAGGGCGGATTTCCAATTTCTCATCCAAAAGATCATGATAAATTTTTCTGAACATCTTGGTGTATTCATTTGGATCTGCTTCGATTTGAGCTGCGTTTAGGAAGGCTGAACGGACTGCTTCGTGAGACTGCCCCAAAACTTTGATATATAAATCTGATGATGCTTTTCCTCCTAACCGTTCTACAGTTTTGACATGGGCTTCTGCCTTAACCGCTTCGGTCAAAACAATTACACCATCCAAATCAAAAAGGATGGCATTCTTTGCATCTGTCATCTAAACAACCTCCACCCCACTAACCTCCACCTCCCCGCTGACCAGACGCGGCAGCAGCAGATCGCGCGTCCGCCGCAGGTTGGCGTTTTTCGTCAGTAGACATTTCATCATTCAAGCAATGGGTCCACAAAATTTCATCGAATTCTTAGCAGGAAATTTCACCTGGATGGCAATGAATTATCGAATTCGTTCACAATCGATTTCTATTATCTGGCTGGTGGGCAGCACTCAATTGTAGATTGATAAAAATCTACAATTCATTAGAAAGAATATATAATCGTAGAAATGCACGTAATAAATCCTTCGAATTCTGTTAAACCAACACGTTGTGTTTATTGACAGCAGTCATTGCACGTTAACCATCATAACAGGTTTCCGACAGTGCACCATACTTCGCTATGAACAGTTCCTGACCGTGACTTTGTAATCTGTTCATAGAACATCATTGAGAAATTTGCTCCGTCGAAGCAGTAATAATCTCTGGCTGTACCAATTATCCTCCTTCATCTAAATATTCTGGTTTTTGGTTGAGTGTTCCAGAACCTAGCTTTACAAAATCTTCCATACTGTTGTAACTTCCCACCCCTCCGGCAGGGACGCCGCATCCACCGAGCCAAACCACTCGCGATAGACGGCCTGCGCCATCTCCTCCAGCAGGCGGATGCGGCGCGTGTTGACTTCGATCAGGTCGTCGTAGGCGGAGAGCACGGCGGCGATTTTGCGCTGGACGGGGAGAGGGGGAAATGAAATTCAAAATCTCGAAAATTTGCTAATCGATATTTGGTCTACAGCTGCACCTGATAAAATGTTCTGCAATTATTGCGTGTTGACTATGTATCGAAAAAATAACAGTACAGAAATCTTGGGTCAATATCTCAGTATTCGGGCTGAATTTAACCAATTTTGACAGCAACAACTTCAAAAGCTCTTCTTGAATAATCGCATACATGTCTAGAGTATGCCCCATCTGTTGCAATAACAACATCGCCTGTCATTGGCTCAGCATCATTTTGTCCATTTATCAAAATCTTCCTTAGCGATATACATATCTGAAATATCTAATGCCATTATCGCTAATGATTATCTTATGCCTAGATAACATTGATACGCCTATCATTAACAGAGTCTTCGGATTGACATGTAGCCATCCCTTATGCCAGCGTCAACAATTTCTTGGAGCGTTTGTCAGTTTCTAGGCATTATTTATAATTCTTCCAACAATGATTGCTAACATTCTCAGCAATGCGCTCTTCCAACTCATGCGCTTCGGCGTTGAGCAGTTCCAGTTCCTCGTTCAATTCTTCCAGCCGTTCGGCGAAGTCGAAGCCATCGTCGCCGCGGGCGCTGACGCCCACGTAGCGGCCCGGGTTCAGGCTCCAGCCCTGGGCTTCGATCTCCGTCCGTGTGGCGACTTTGCACAGTCCCGGCACGTCGGCGTATTGACGATTGTCGAATTGCCGATTGGAGAATGTCGATTTGAGCGGGAGCAAGCTGGGGGTAGTCTGATGCGTTGAAGGTGAAGCCGTTCAGGTCCTCGCCGCGGTACAGTCGCACCAGCGAGGCCAGCAGTCCGATCTGTTCCGGCGTCCATTCGCGGTGGGCGCGGTCGATCTGGGTATAAATGTTACGCGCGTCGATGAACAACACCGTCTCTTTCGTCCGCACACCCTGATTTTTTGAACCGCTAAGATCGCTAAGGGCGCTAAGGTTTTTATTCTGTTCTTCCTTCGTGCTCTTCGTGTCCTTCGTGGTTAAAAAGGTTTTTCCCTTATCCAGAAACCACAGCGTACACGGCAGCGTGACCGTGTAAAAGAAGTTGCTGCCCACCGCCACCATCACGTCCACCGCGCCGGCTTCCACCAACCCCTTGCGGATCTCCAACTCCGACTGGCGGGCGTCGCTGGCCGAATTGGCCATCACGAACCCGCGCCCGGCCTCGAAGGCGCTGAGCGAACTGTAGAACAACTGGATCCACAGATAGTTGGCGTTATCGGCGCGCGGCATGCCGAACGGGAAACGCCGCGTATCGTCCTTGAGCCGCTCCTTGTCCACCCGGTCCACGTTGAAGGGCGGGTTGGCCATCACAAAATCGAACTTGCCGGGCGCGTTGTGCAGGTCTTCGTAATACGAATTGCCCTGGCGGATGTCCCCGGCCAGCCCGTGCACCGCCAGGTTCATCCTGCACAGACGGGCGGTCTCGGCCACCCGCTCCAGGCCGTAAATGCTGATCTCCTGGCTTGGGTTTTTCTTGATGACGTTCTCACAAAGGCCGCGCTCTGCACGAACATGCCGCCGCTGCCGCAGGCCGGGTCGTAGATCAGCCCGTGGTACGGCTCGATCACCTCCGCGATCAGCTTGACGATCGGCGTCGGCGTGAAGAACTCGCCGCCCTTCTGCCCCTCGCTCATCGCAAACTTGCCCAGGAAATACTCGTAAATCTTCCCGAAGGCATCCCCCTCGATGTCCATAGGTATCGAATTGAACGTTTTCAACAGCGTGACCAGGACGCTGTTATCCATGCGGTTATAGGTCTTCGGCAGGACATCCTTGAGATCGTCGTTCTCGTCCTCGATGGCGCGCATGGCATCGTTGATGGCCTTGCCGATGTTCGACCCTTCGGGCAGCCGCATCAAACCGGACCAGCGGCCTGCTTCCGGGATATACATCACCCCCTGCGCCTGATAATCCACCTTCGACACCTGCCGCCGCCCGGACGTACTGCTGCCCCTTCAGCGCCGCCTCCGCCCTGGCGAACTTCGCGTCCGCATAGCGCAGGAAGATCAGTCCCAGCACCGGCACCGAATACTCCGAGGCCTTCAACTTCGAATTGGCGCGCAGCTCGTCGGCGGCTTCCCATAATTTCTTTTCAATATCTGTGCGTGTTGCTGATGGCCATAAGGTACCCCAGGGTATGGTGGATTTAGGTTTCTATTGTACGATAAATTTTCCCCGAAAATCGTTTCGGGTTGGTTATCGTTTCCGACGCCGGAAATTATTCCGCAGGATTTTCTTCGGTGTACATCGCCGCGAAATGCTCCATCAGTAGCCGATGGACGAAGATATATCCGCCCCCCACGCGGCGGAGGAAGATACGCTCCACGCAGTAGTCCAGGAAGCGTAATAAATGCTGTGGTAAATAACCATTTGCGATCAGGATTAGCCTTAGACATGCAATGTTTGATAATAGCCATTCCGCCTAACACTAAGCTGCCCAATAGCGCTATGCCCAATAACATATATAAAACTTACTTCAGGCTCTTTCTGCGATCAGCCAAACGAGTTGTCCAGGGATCATTATCAAAAGAAAAACAAGATAAAACATTGACGGAATGTTCGTCTCAAGCGTTGACCGGGTTCTGTTGGAGCTTGGATTTGTTCAACGTTACCTCACCAGATAGATAAGACGTCTCATCTTCCTTGCTTACTTTTGCGGTGTTTCCCATGACCAATTCAGTTTGCCGACTGTTTTTATTTGCTCATTCGCCAACTGATCTAATAGCGCGTTCAATTCCTTCAGAAAAATCCCCTTCAAACCCAGTCTTGAAGACTTACCTTTATCATCCCTTCTCTGGTTATAAACCCAAAAAGTACCCCAATTATCGGCGCTAAAACGAATATTATTTGCGGTCGCTCCCCAAACCAATGATTATAAATATTCCAGCGAAAGTTCCAAGAATCAGTCCAAAAATTAGCCCAAAAAGAAAACGGTAAACTTTTCAATTGAGACGTTGTTTCCAACCACTCGGGTTGCATATCTTCGAATCAAGTATGGCACAGCATTGAAACTATTCATTTTTTGTGCCAACCAAGAAAGCCAACGCATAGTTTGCTCTGGCGAATAGATTTCATTTTTTGTTCTTGCAACACGTTCAAACATCCTTTGAATATAAATATCAAACAAATGCTTGTGGCGCGTTTCGATTGTATTCAGACTTTCATTTTCAATTTTCTTAGCCGACCTGCCTTGATAAGCTAATGTCATGATGCTCAAGATCAATGGTTGTTTAACCATTTCTTGCAATATGTCATCATTTTTTAGTATCTGATGTACGCCTGCCAGGTCAGAACCTGCCTGCTCGAAATACCCTTCGATTTGCTCGGGCGTGAGCGGTTGTAAAAGAACAGCACCTGTAAGTTTAATCTTGGCAGTCAGCGCTTCATAATCGGCAATACGGCTGCAAATAGCGATTGACACGGTCACCCCGTGCTCTTTTCGAAATGTCATTTAAGGCTTTTACACACGCTCCTCGGTTTTCCGGTTTGACTTCATCCAGCCCATCAAATAATAACTGCAACTCGTCATTGGCCACCCAACTTTCTGCGGTCTTTCTAGAAGCGTTGTATTTGATTTTAAGTTCGTTTACGAGCCAAGCATCAATGGATTGCTTTCCATCCCAAGATGAGAGATTGAATACGACCGGAATTGGTTGGTTATCATCTTGCTGAGCGCGTGCAATACATTCCCGAGCCAACTCAAGTAACATGGTTGTTTTGCCAGAACCAGGTTCACCTAAAATCAGAATCGCGCCGTTCATCTCATCAAAGACTTCCATCATCGATGTGCCGGCTGGCAGCGTGCGGTTTTCCCTGTCTGGCATTTGCACTTGCATATCCCAGGGATGGTCTACAGCATCGGGGCGTTCTTCCATTCCCAATTGAATTAGCACTTCGTTGTAAAGAGATTTCTCCAATACCCCTTTGACCCAGAAGCTTTTTACCAGTTCCAACATCACGCGTCGATTGCGCATGGTGCTTTTGGCTTTGATGTCACCTTGAAATACGTTGACGATCCTTTGTGTGATGGTCTGATTGACAACGTTCTGGTCACCCACAATCTGAACATTGCCATCACCGATGGCTGTTTGCTGAACGGAAAGGGGCGACTTCTTCTCGGGCATCAGAACTTAATCACTCGCTTCAGGATACATGTCCGCGAAATGCTCCATCAACAGGCGATGCACGAAAATGTATCCGCCACCCACACGGCGCAGGAAGATGCGGTCCACGCAGTAGTCGAGAAAGGGAACTAGGCGCCAAGGGAGAACGTTGGCGATTGCGCTCGTGAAGCGCAAGGAGTAGTGTTTGATAACCGCAATTCCCCCGAATAATGATCCACCAATCAATCCTGAAAGTGGTCCAAAAATCGATCCCAAAATTATTCCAAAGTCCAGCCCATCTGGCCCAAATAGTTTAACAAATAGCAGGACAGGATATATAAAGACAATCAATCCAGCAATTATAAAAACAATAGAAGAGTTTCTTGTTGATAAATGGATCCTTTGTCCAGGGTAGGTTGTTTGGCTAACGGCTCCTGTCCTAATTCCAATGAAGAGTGCACCAAGCAGACCAAGAACCGGACCTAAAACGAGGAGCCCGAATAACATCCCTAAAAACAACTTGAGAGCTAACCCGCCCTGTCCCCCGATGATTATAGACACCAAAATTCCAATGCTCGCTCCAATACCTAATCCTATCCCCAATCCTTTCAAGGCCCATTTCCTATTCCATGTAATCACGTCAATCAATCTGATCTCACGGTCCCCCAAAAATAGTCCAACACTGAGCGCCCCAAAAAAAATTGGTGGACCAAGACAAAAGCTAAGAAACAATCCGATATACATCCCGCCACTTAGCGCATCGCTTAATGAAAAATTTTCTTTACCCAATATCAAAAAAACCATCCCAATTAGGCTGAACATCAATATCCAATACAACACAATAGATAATCCAAGCATTAATGTAGTGTTCAAACGATAACCCCATCTGATTTTTCGGCTTAGCCAATTGGGCTGCATGTTCTCAAGCAGAACGAAGAAAGATGCGGTCAACGCAATAATCGAGGAAAGGGACCGGGCGCCAGGGAAGGAAGTTGTTAATCGAAATGATAAAGCGTAAATTGTAGTGTTGCATAATGGTGAAACCGCCGAACCAAAAACCGCCAATCAGCCCGGCAATCAACCCAAATATCAGTCCAGACAACAGCCCGAAATCCTGTCCGGCCTTTCCTCTGATAATCCAACCTACGTACAACAGATAAAAGAGACAGACAATCAGTCCGGTGAACAAAAAAACCAGCGAAGAATTTCTTATAGAAAAATAGATCCTCTGCCCGGGGTATGTTGTTTGGATGACATCTTTCGGCCTTAATCCGCCAATCACCCCTCCGATCAGTCCAAAGATCGGTCCGAAGATGAGCAGGCCGAAAATCAATCCAACAATCAGTTTGGCAATCAGCTTACCTTGAAACCCCAAAATCACCGGACCCAGCATCCCGATCCCCCCTCCAATGCCCAACCCGATAATCAGCCCTTTTATTGCCCGTTTCCAATCCAGTGCAATCGTATCGACCATTTTGATCTCACGGTTACCAAAAATCAGTCCGATAATGATCCCGCCAAGGAATATAGGCGTCATCAGGCAACACAAAATAAGCAACCCGATCAAAGGGCCTCCGGCGAGGATATCGCTCAACGAGGCATCCGCTGCCGTTCGCCATAATATCACCGTGACAACCAGGCTGACCATTAACCCGCTAACTGGTAGGCTACTCAGCCCAGTGTTCAATATTAGGCTCAACCGGTAACCCCACCTGTCTTTTCCATTTAGCCACTTTGGCTGCATATTCTCAATAAGGTACGGCACAGCGTTGTACGTGATCATCTTTTGTGCCAACCATGCCAGCCAGCGTTTGGTTTGTTCCGGTGTATAGCGCTCGTTCTTCGTCCGGGCAACGCGTTCGAACATCTGCTGAATGTACGCATCCAACATATGCTTGCGACGGGCCTCGATTGATTGAGACTTTTCACTTTCAATGACTTCTACAGATGCTCCCTCGATAAGTCAGCGTCAAAATACTCAACATCAATGGCTGTTTCACCAACTGTTGCAAAACACCATCAGACCGCAATATCTGACGTGCCCCCTCAAGCTCTGGCCCGGCTCGTTCAAAATATCCTTCAATTTGCTCAGGTGTAAGCGGCTGCAAAAGGACGGCATTTGAAAGGTTAAGTTTTGTTGGCAAGGCTTCATAATCGGCAATACGACTGCAAATCGCGAGTGGCATGGTCAGGCCATGTTCCTGGCGAAAATCATTGATGGCTTCGATGCATCTTTCTCGATTTTCCAGTTTGACCTCATCCAACCCATCTAGTAACAAAAGCAAGTCATCGTTCTTCACCCAATTTTGGGCTGTCTTTTTGGGAACATTGTATTTTGTTCTTAGTTCATCCACTAACCAATTGTCGATGGTTTGCCTGCCATTCCAGGATGAAAGGTTGAAGATTACAGGAATAGGCTGATTTTCATTCCACTCCGCGCGAAGGATGCAGTCACGGGCCAATTCAAGCAACATGGTTGTTTTGCCTGAGCCGGGCTCGCCCAAAATGAGCATCGCGCCATTCATTTCGTCGAATACTTCCGTCATGGAAGTACCTGTAGGCAATATTCGATTTTCCTTGTCTGGCATTTGCACTTGCACATCCCAGGGATGGTCTACCACGTCAGGGCGTTCCTCCATCCCTAATTCAATAAGAACTTCATTGTATAAGGACTTTTCCAACACTCCTTTGATCCAGGTATTCTTTACCAATTCCAGCATCGCTCGACGATTTCGTAGGGCACGCTGTGCCTCGGTATCGCCCTGAAAAATGTTGGTGATCCTTTGAATAATGTTATGGCTGCCAACAACCTGAATGTTTTCATTGCCAACGGCAATAAGTTGATGTTCAGGGGGCAACTGTTTAGGAGACATTAGAAGTGTAAGATTTGAATTACCGTTTTGACTTGGGCGTATTCACACTGACTACATTCCCATCGCCGGAGATTTGAATATTTTGATCTCCAATGACTGTCTGAATGATTTGCTCCCCATCTGGTTTTGCTTTGATTGCTTTCAGCAGTGACTGGGCTGCCCTGAGCAATTCAACATCTTGGTCGGCTTTCGCTGTTGCTACTTCCTCTTTCACTACCTCTTTACGCGCCGTCGATTTGGGATTAGCCTCCAATTCCTTCACGGCCTTTAATACTTTGCTTCTTGCACCAAATTTTTTCTTGAGAAGTTCTTTTAACTTGGTGTAGGCATCAACAACAGCTTGCTCGCCAACTTTAGAAACACCGGCAGCAATTGCAGCCACAATTGCGGTTGTGATTGGATCCATGACATCCTCCTGATTGAACCAGTAAACATATTGTACGGCATTTTAAACCGTTTTTGTCAGATTCCAACGCTCGGAACCCAACAATCGCAAGTTTTTTTGAAATGCAATACAGCTTGCAACAATATGCTAAAAATTAATTAGAAACGACTTGCTTCGACGGTGTGGGTGTGATAAAATCCCTGCGCAATCCGGACCTTGAGATATACAAACGGGCGCGTAGCTCAGCCGGTTAGAGCGCACGGTTCACATCCGTGAGGTCGTGGGTTCGAGTCCCTCCGCGCCCACCATGTACCGGAGAACCCAAGGTGAACGCCGCACCTGGGTTCTTTTTTTGTCACATCCGTGCCCCCGACAGGGATGCTAAGGTCGTAGGTTCGAGTCCCTCCGCGCCCACAAAGTCCTTATACATACTCACGGTTGGCAAGATTTGCCAACCGTGAGTATGTGAAAGGCAAAAAGGGGAAAAAACAAGCGCACCACGGGTGCACATCTTGTTTTGCTACATGGAGCAATAAAAAAACCTCGAAGAAAATAGGTTGGGGGACATTTGTATCGCGTATGGTATATTGAATCAATTGGAAAAATCACGCTGGTCAATTTCTATGCCTGAAAATGATGACTTTTGGGATTTTTATTGGGAAGTACGCTTGCAACCTATGGAAAACCTGGGCAAGCGGGTTGCCATCCTGGCTGCATCCAGACGGATTCGTCTCCTGGCACAGCAGATTGACCACCCTTTGCGATTACTTGAATTAGGCTGTGGTGAGGGACAGGTTATTGGTACACTCTTGGATGCCCACTTCCGGTTATGCGCCCATCAAACCTCAGTAGGAGTGGATTACAACGCAAAATCACTTACGCAATGCAGGCGTGATTATCCAGGCTTACGTTGTATTGAAGGTGATTTTACAGACTCAGATTTACTGGCTAGGCTGGGTAAATTCGAGCTTGTGCTGCTTGTCAATGCTTTGCATGAAGTATTTTCAGATAGTTTTTCCCCTGAACTGGGCGAGATCAATGTTCCGTCCGCTAAACAGCGAGTAGAGCAGGCGCTAGCTGGTGCGGCTGGCTGCCTGGAACTTGGAGGATGGTTGGTCCTATTTGATGGGCTGGAGCCTCCCGGGAATCCGCATCAGATCCTGCGAATACGCTTCCGTGATTACCAGATACGTCAGGAATTTAAGAACTTTGTGGAGCAGTATCATCCTTTTCGCATCGCATATCGCGAGGTGGAAGATCCATTGTGTGTTGAGCTATCGCAACGCGATTTTACCCGTTACATCACCAAGTCCATTTTTCTTGGGAAACAACTTTGGGAAACCGAGCGATTGCAGAGTTACCAATATTTTACAGAAGAAGAGTATCGAGAAGCGTTTGCCCGTCAGGGATTGGAAATATCCGAACTGCGCACCCTGACTATGAACGATGAAAAATGGCGCTACCGGGTGGAGATTGATACACCAGGGATCGAGTTCCCAGATGAGCACGTCTTGATCCTGGCGCGACAGGTTGCGTCTCTTTACCCTTCCACCCTCCTGTAAGGATGTTTTTCAAGTCTTAGATGTGGGTCACAGTATAACTTGATCAATCATTTATTAGCCGCAACGGCCTGTAGACCTAACGTGTAATCTGTGTCTGAGACTCGGCCTCTGCCTCCATTCGATCTAAGCGTGTGTAGTAATCTCGAATCTCTTTTAGATGCGCCCAGGCGATTTTCCCTGTGAGCACCATGTCGTCACCGGTCACATTGGTTTCCGGATCGCTTGCGCCATGTTCGAGTTCCACCTCGAGTCCACGTCGAAACTGCTCCAAGTCTACTTGTGACCAATCAATTTTAAGTTGCGTTCCGATAGATCGAGCTTCTTCAATTGAGAATTGTCGTTTGTTGCTCATATGATCCTCGCTTTTCTTTTTTTCCGTATCAATGCCTTGATGAATTAACTTTCCTGAAATCGATAAATCCTCGTTGCACATTTACCGACTCTAGCTGTACGCTAATCTGGTCGCCGACATCCAGACCTTTGAATCCCTGAACCAGTTTCCCTTCCACTGGTTCGCTGAGAAGCCGGACCCACGTCCCTTTCTCGGAAGCACCGGTGACAACCGAATTGAAATGCTCCCCAATCCTTGACTCCAACAGCAGCGCAGCAGCGGATTTTTCGACTTGGCGTTCGACTTTATTGGCCGCATTTTCTGCTTCGGTGCAATGGGCGGCCAAAACATCCAACTCATCTTTGTTGTAGGGCGTAGGTTTCCCATCCAGGGCCGCTTTCAACAAGCGCTGTGTTAGCAGGTCAGGATAGCGGCGATTGGGAGCGGTCGAGTGGGCATAGTCTTTGACCGCCAGACCAAAGTGACCAGGGGCATCATCCTTAGGGAGTTCGGCGATGTATTCGCCAGCACCCATTAGCTTGATCACTGTCAGGGAAAGGTCGGGGAAGCGCACAGGATCCGCAGCTTTTTCATGGATGAGGAACTCTTCCAGCGCTTTTGAATCCGGATCGGGCGGCAGCCCGAACTTATGGTCTGACGCGATTTCTACAATCCGCGCCCATCTTTTGGGCGTGCGCACTACGCGACGGATCGAGGGAAATCCACTGGCTGAAAGAAAACGTGCGGTCACACCGTTTGCCGCGATCATGAAATCTTCAATGATCTCCTTGGCGCGGTTCTTTTCCTCGATTTCGAGCGCGCGGATTTGATCTCCGTCGAAAACAGGTTTGGCCTCGATGGTTTCAAGGCTCAGTGCCCCGTGCAGATGCCGCAATTTTTTCATACTTTGTGCTGCCCGGTCCTGCAATTGCAGGTTCTCTGCCAGGCCTTCCACAGCAGCAGCTTCTTCGGGAAGTTCGCCCTTTTTGTCCAGCCATGCGGCCACATTGTTATAAGCCAATTTCGCATGATTGCGTACCCAGGCTTTGTAAATTGTAAAATCCTCAAGCGAACCATCAGCGCCGACCACCATTTCAATCACAATGGCAATTCGGTCCTGGTTGAAATTCAGAGAGGTCACGTCAGTGGAAAGTTTTTCAGGCAGCATCGGGAATATCTGGGCAGCGGTATAAACCGAGGTGGTGTTATGGCGTGCATGTTCGTCAATGGCTGAACCATTTTTAACAGACGAGACTACATCTGCAATCGCAACCAGGATTTTTACCTTGCCTGCGGGCATTGTTTCGGCAACGGAAAGCTGGTCCAGGTCGCGCGAGTCATCGTTATCAATGGAAGCCCACAGCAGATTACGCTTGTCACGGATAGTATGGCTGTCAATCCCGATAGAACCATTCGGGACTTTTGCAACAGAATGCTGAAGCTGTTCCAGTTCGGCAAGCGCTTCACCAGAGAAATCAGGGAGCAGCCCTCGTTCCAGCATCGCCCGATGCGCGATGCTTTGCAAAATGGAACGGTGATGTTGCGCATGTGTGTTCATCAGAAACTATTTCTCGGCTGTTTTTTTGGCTGGGGAATGGCGTACGATGGGCGATCGATATACGGTGCCTTCTTTACGGGCTTCTTGTTTCAACAGCCTTATATATTGGCGCAGCCCTTTTGGAAGCCGTTTCCCCTCGTTCATCTTGCTTTTCTTGTCAGTCATCGAATTACTCCTAAATTTGTATAAACCAATTAACCATTCACCGCTCAACCGACATGCAGTTCGATTACCTGGCGAAAATGGAAGCCGTAGATAGCAAACGTGATCGCCAACGGGAAGAGACGCGGACGCCGGAACAAAGCCCAGAAGAAGAGTCGCCAATATTGGACGCGTTCGACGCCGCGAATCCCCAGTTGGTAAATGGAGCGCCACAGGGCCAGGATATATTGCGGTTCCAAGGGAACTCGGATTTTTGGTGGCTGGTACTCGCGTAGAAACGTCAGGACGCGCTCGTAATAAAACCTGGGGGCGTAGATGTGGCTTAGAATTTCGCGGTAGCCTTCCTTCAGCGGTTCCAGACCCATCCTGGGGATGATGTTGGTCGAGCCATCCACGTTATCGCCTGAAAACTCGTTGACCAGGCGGCCTTCCTTTTGCATACGCTCGTACAGGCGTGTTCCTAATGGGGCTTGCAGCAGCCCGACCATAGCGGTCACAATACCACTCTTCTGGATGAAATCGATTTGCTGCTGGAAAATCGAGGCGGAATCATTGTCGAACCCGACGATGAAGCCACCCTGTACCTGGAGTCCCGCGCGCTGCAGGCGCTTGACACTCTCGACCAGATCGCGGCCTTTGTTTTGGTTCTTGCTGCATTCAGCCAGGCTGTCTTCATTAGGCGTCTCGATCCCGACAAAAACCGTATCGAACCCGGCCTGTACCATGAGGCGCATCAATTCTGGATCATCTGCCAGGTTAATGGAAGCTTCCGTGCTGAACGGCATACCGGTTTTACCCTGGCGCCATTCAATTAAGGCTGGCAGCACCTCGGTCTTGATATGCTTCTTGTTACCGATAAAGTTGTCGTCCACGAAGAAGATGCTCTTGCGCCAACCCAGCGCATAGAGGCTGTCCAACTCGGCGATGACCTGCGCGGCACTCTTGGTGCGTGGGCGATGCCCCAGCAGCGCGGTCACGTTGCAAAAGTCACAGTTGAAAGGACAACCGCGCGAGAACTGGATGCTGATTGTGTCGTAATGCTTGAGATTCGCCAGTCGCCAAAGCGGAACAGGGGTCTGGTGGATATCGGGGAATTCATCAGACGTGTACACGCGTCGAGCCCGACCCTGTTCCAGGTCCCGCAAGAACGGCGTTAGTGTCTCCTCAGCCTCGTTCAAGACAAAATGGTCCACATCCGGGAATTGCTCGTGTTCCATCGTGAAGAGCGGGCCGCCTGCTACTACTTTCACGCCGGCTGTTTTGCAGCGTTGGATGGTAGCGCGTGCCGAGTTCGCGCTGCACGATCATAGCACTGACGAAGACATAATCAGCCCAGGCCAGGTCTTCCTCCGCGAGATCCGTCACGTTGAGATCGACCAGCCGTTTCTCCCAGTCAGAAGGCAGCATGGCTGCAACAGTCAGCAATCCCAGCGGGGGCGCACCGGCTTTCTTGTGAACGAACTTAAGCGCGTGTTTGAAACTCCAGAAGGTATCTGGAAACTCGGGGTAAACAAGCAGGATTTTCATCTCGGCCTCGCTTTAACTTCGACTTGACGGGCAGTATTTATTCTTCCAATATTGAGCTATAGATCGGAAATACTCTCGTTACCTTTATTTTTCTTTTCGTTTTTTGCCTGCTTTTTTTCTTTCATGGTTTTTAGCGGTTTTTTCTTGGATCCCTTTTTATTGTTTTTACCTTTGGTCATGATTTACTCCTCTTAGCTGATAATGCAGCTTACGTTGACTTGGATTCTTTCTCGCCGTTTCTTTTGGCTGACAAACCGGACACGTCGACCGGCAAACTACCCAGCAACAGGGTTGGGCTGATGCCGTGCTCGGTGATGACGATTTTTGCATTATCGCGCAGGGAGTTTTCGATCATCTCCAGCTTCTTGAGCGCCTGGGCGTTGCCGACAAAATACTTTTCGGCGGCTTCGTTGACCAGCCGGATGGCTTCGGCCTTGCCCTGTGCAACCTGAATGACTGCCTCGCGTTCGCCCTCCGCGCGCTGGATGATGGCCAGCTTTTGTTGTTCGGCGGCTTCGAATTCGCCCGTTGCCAGCAACTTCATGGAACGTCGCTCTTGCTCGGCTGTCTTCTGTTTGTGCATAGCTTTCTTGATATCATCGGGTGGATCGATCAGGCGGATTTCCACCTTGCTGACGGTTAGCCCCCATTCGACAGCGAAGGTATTCAGGATGCGCTGCAAATTATTGGCGATTTTCTCACGAGCCACAAGGCTTTCATCCAACGACAATTCGCCAAACTCCTGACGCAGATTTGTCATCGCCAACTGAATGACCGCCCGCTTCCAATTGTCGATATTATAAAAAGTACGCTTGATGCCTTCTTCATCGACGGTAGGGCGCACCCACATCACACCATCTACTGTAATTTCAACGTTGTCTTTGGTAATAACCGGTTGTGGCTCAATATCCATCGTGTGTTCACGGATATCGCGCACGCGAATAATGTGAACGAGCGGGAGTTGAACTCCAAAACCGGGCATCACAAATCGGCTGTACTTCCCCAAGGTTTCCTGAATGCCTCGCTCGTAAGGTCGTAAGGTAAAGATTGGTCCATATACTGTTCTCATTTCAAACTCCATTCTATTGATTTTGAAAATTGGCGCAGTTTGCCGTGCAAGAATATGACCGGATAGGCTAGTAAGGTAAGCAAATCCATAACGATAAAGAGCAAATTCAGTTTCATTATCTTTTCTCTCGGTGAACATTATTGCTTCTTGCATAAATCGCTAAACTTCCAAGTCAGTTTTTTCAGAGAAAAAATGAACTGTTAGGTTTAATTAATTACGCAATACTCTGTAAATACGAAGAACATCATTGCATCATCCAGATGCTTACTTCCCTTTTCTGTTTTTCTTATTTGATCCAGTGGTCGTACTGCCTCTGTGGAGCGCGGCCTCATTGTTTTTCACGAGCGACTGTATTGGCGAATTGGAAGGGCCATTCGCTTCAGCCTTGGAAACCGGTTTGGATTTTGTTTTTGGCTTACGTTTACTGACACCTTTACGTCCCATGCTGTTCTCCTAGTTTTGAAACCATAGAATTACAAGTTTGATTTGTTCCTGGCGGATGAGTTGTAGTACTTTAAACTATCTATCCGTTTCATCCAATAACTTTCTGATATGTTTACGCCTCTGCCGAATGGCTTCATGCTCCGCTACCCGTTTGTTGAATTCATCTTCGTCTATAACCACGATCTCAGGTGGGCTTTGAGCAGAGATCTGGTCGGCCTCATCCCTGAGCTGGATATCGTCAAAAACCTTCAAGAAAGCTCCCACACCCTGGCGCACTAGCGCGTGATCATCAACCTTTGCAGTATCGATAGGCGGAATCGTCACAGATTGTGGAGGATCACGGTAAACCACCCTGACCATAAGCTTGTCGTTATCAACGAAAGGGAAGTCTATATGCGTTGGTATCTTACCAAGCGAGCCACGGTCCAGGATAAAGGCATAGCGCAGGCCATCGCTGTTGCAAGACACGACCTGCAGTTGTATATTCTTTGCAAGATCATCTATTAAGCCCGGATCAAAGTAATTACTGAAGGGGATTGAAGTATGCGTGGCAATATAGCTGTTATTAAGTATGCCGAACAGTACGATCATTCCGGTGTCTGGATCTTGTGTTAATCGCCAGCGTTTAAAGCGTGGTAGCAACCCCCATTTTGTCAGGATTGTCGACACCTGCGTTCTGATCCGCCGGGCCTCTTGTTCGAAATGATGGGGTTCAATTGTCTGTTTCATTCTCTTCATCTTCTTTTTCTTTGTCGCTTTTTAGCAGCTTGCGTTTGACTTCATCAAGCCACCGGCGCATCTGATCGTCAGGCTTCACATGCTGGAAACGATCTTCGACAACATCGCTTTCAAGATATGGCAACGAATCATCATCATGTTGATGAGGTATGATTTCAATCGTTGTTGCTGGCAACCTGTCAATGGGATTTTCGAGAATAAACTGGTTGGTCTGCCGATTCTTTAGCCAACGACTGAATCCCCAAAGAGCCAAACCTACGACCAGTAAAACGAAGATTGGAAAACACCACATCCATAGGAAAGCAATAGGCCCTTGCCTTTGTTCTTCACGCTGGCGCGCCTGGTCGGTATACCATTGTGATGTCGCAACGGCAGCCTGGGTTTGAGTAGCAATATTATTGGCGACAGCCGTCTGGGTGCTGGCAGCGAGCCTATCATTACTTTGTTGAATCGCCAGGGCTTGTGCACTGGCTGTCGCCACGTCCGCCATTTGAGTCTGGCGGATCGCATCCTGGGTTAGCGCGGCGCTCTGCGTTGCTCCAGCTGAATTCAAGGTCGCCAGTGCATTGGCGCGCTCCATCTCAGCGGTAGCCGCTATTTGAGCCGCAATGACATTAGCATTGTTTTGTTCCTGGGTCTGGGCCGCATTCAACGTTGCATTAGCCGAATTCAAGGTTGCCTGTGCGTTCGCGCGCACAATTTCGGCGGTAGCTGCCGCCTGATTATCGGCGTTATTCTTATCCTGGGTCAGTGCAACTGCCAGGGTTGCCTGGTCACATGCCTCACAGATCGCACTCGTCTGCTCCGACATTGGCAACAGCATTCCTTCCCCTGGCGTAGATGGAGTTGCTGTCATTCCATCACATGCAGCCAGAGTTAGCAGGGCTGCAGTTAACACGAGAAAAGCGAGGATACCCAGATGGCGGTTCACAATCTTGATGCTAACCTAACGGCCCAGCAAAATGAATATACCGGCCGCAATCGCAAGGATGGCCAGGATGACGGCCAAGCCGCCGAACGAGATGAACGTGGACAGGCCTGTGAGAATGAGCCAGATACTCAACAACACAAAACCGATATTTTTTTGTAAATTTCATGCTGATAATCTTTTCTTTCTTATGTTTATTGAGGAAAACAGTCTATACTCATACTACAATAAATACTCACCGGCTACATCCAACGACCGGGGAGTTTTCATCTCCGCCACTTGGGGGATATATATTTCTCAGAAAATGTCGAAGTAAGCTCGAGCAGGAAAACGCTCTCGAACCCTTATTGCAATCCGATGGTCTGTTAAACTACCGGCTTCATCTACGCTGACAATATTTTCCAGCTTTCCTTCGCTTTCAAGGCGTTTTTTGAGTTCGTACTTGGCTTCTCCCGGTCCAAAAATTTGAATGGACTTTGCATCGCCAATGTGTGCGATCACTTTATCGTAATATTCACTTAGATGATTCAAGAATCGGGGGTCACGTGCATCCTTTTTTGCTGAACCAGCTCCAGGTCCATTGCTGGAAAAATGGACATAATGTTCCATCCCTGAGGTGATTCTTTTTCTTTCTTCACCAGTATCTGTGATACTTACGATAACAGCTTTGTTTTGGTCAAGCCACAAACCAACTTTTTTATTCATTTAAGTTCTCCTTTGATTGTGCTTCCGATTTTCACAAAGTACGTTTTTATCTAATAACAAATATTCCCCGGTTACATTTGTTGACCGGGGAGTATTCGTCTCCGCTTCTTAAGGGAAATGCTGGCATCTAAATGCATTAACGCAAGCGCGCGGTTAAGAAGATATTCGCCATGCAAAATGAAGGGTCTGTATTTTTGACCAAACGGTTTTTAGATCGTCAACAATCAGGTTATTTGCCAGCACGGATCTTGATACCGCTCAGTGGAGCACCGAAAAGCGGCGCGAACACGCAGAAGTCAAATATGCCAGCGAATAGAGGCACCAGTCCGATGAGCGCCACTATCGCGCCGGTCGCTCCAGCGAGTCCAAACCAGCCCCAAGCAACCAAAATTACGCCCGCCACGACACGTACAATGCGACCTGTGCTTGAAGCCAGGAAAGATACAAACGGGTTCATTCTTTATCTCCTTTTGAGTGATTTATTCTTTAACTCATCATACGATAAATTCCACTCGGCCACATCCATCGACCGGGGGGTGTTTGTCTCCGCCACTTGGGGGATAGGGTTATCATCTTCGAACGCTGCTCCACCATCGTCCTCCCAGCACAAGATGCTTTCGAGAAGATCTTTATTCCCCTCCAATCCGGAACCAGGCCTTACCAATTCAAGCATACTGTCTGGATCCTTACCATGAATTCGTTGCGTGAAGAAACAAGGTGATCCATGGTCGGGTCGATTTATTTTTCATTGCTATCCACCAAGACTATCATTGGCGAAGAATTGTTTCCTGAAGGTTGCCTCTTCCAATGTTTCTGCGAATGGAAATCGGTGAGGCTCATACGAAATTTGTATATCTGCCTTCTGGTATTCAATAGGAAATAATACCTCATCGGGGCAATAGGGATATGGCGGTACCCAATCTTTGTTCGGAGCGCTGAACAGGGTTGCATCAAATTCCTGATATTTTGTGGAGTCTGTGCTTTGGATGGTCAGGAATCCCGAATTTTTGGTCACATGTCCTATGACCCTCGCTGGAATAAACAGTAATTGCTCTGCGGATTGATGAGCACTGGTGTTCGAATAAGTAAGAATTCGCCTTGATCTATCGAAGTATCCCAGAATGGTGATAGCGACTACTCGCCGGTTGTTTGGATTGATCACCACCTGCCTCACTATTCCAGAGATGCCATCTAGGAAATATATTTTATTTCCAATAGGTGGTTGTAAAAGACGGTAGTCTTCTTGTGTACCCAGGTCAGTTCCGGGGACCTGTATAGAATTGATGACGCCGCGGACTTTGGGGTGACTGGCGGCGGATTGCTCTGCGCTCATGCGCACCTCTATGCTGCTCACTTCGCCATGCAGCACAACCACCCCGTGCGATACGCCTGTAAAAAACTTGCAATTAAAAGTATGCTCCAATTTTCCTAGCGCTCCGGCAACCTCGAGGGTGAGCCTGTCGTCTAATACAAGGTTATTTTTTATTTCCAGGATGCCCGGAATGTCTTGAATGGCATTATTGATCCGGTTCTGGCTGGATGAGCCCACGATGTGGCCGTTCAAGTAAACAACTCCATTTTTTACGCGGACATCAATTTCGTAATAATCGAGCGCTCTCAAGACATCATCTTTCCATAGGGCATTGTAAATGGATTCTTTTAGTGCCGCATCCGTTTTCTGGATTGGGCTAAGACTTTTTCCAGGGTCTGTCACTTGGCTTCGTTCTTCACACCTGGAAAATTCATCGGGATTTGTGTGTGCTACCTGTTCTTCGTACATAATGTGCTCCTGATAAGACGATCTATTTTCAGTTTATCCCTGGGTTCCGGTCAGGATTTTGCGATTGTCAAAACGAGACAGAATCACCAAGTCATCATAGGTGTCAGCAGCCCGGTCTTGCAGTTTCGTGCTTTCTTGCCCAATCTGGGCGCGTGTCTTTTCCCCTGATTGCGGTGCCAGCAGCAGCATTGCTCCAAATCCGGCCAGCGCACCAAACAACAGACCCGTCAAAAGGCTTAGCTGAATTACGTTTATCTGTATCGTTAACTGCGAACAGCATTATCCATAGTGCAATCTCCTGAAAGCGACAGTCTGCCAATTTATGCAGGTGTAACGCTGTTTTCCAATTCGGCATCGATCTCTGCCACGCGTTTATTGATCTCCGCTTTTGCCTGTTGGCGGGTATAGCCGTACTTTACCTGGAGCATGGTGACATACTTATCGAACTTTACATCGGCCTTATCCACCTTGTTCAAGTCGTATTCGCTCATAAAGTCCACCAGGCAGTCGTGTGACTTCGGATCTGCTGCCACTTGCTTTCGAACAGTTTTTTATTCAAGACGAGATCCTTTGGGAGCATTACATAACTCCTTTGTTGCTTCTTGCATGAAAAGATGAAGTTCTATTTAAGTTTTCCTGAGAAGACGAGTGCTACAAATAACAATATTTATGGGAGCACAGTCTCCAGACATGAGACTATGTTCCAGAAGAACATTCAGGTTAGCGGTTGATGATGAACAAAATACCAGCGATCAGCGCGCAAATTCCTGCAATGATACTGAATATTCCACCAAGACCAACACCGAGCAAACTTAAGCCAGTGATGATTAAAAGATATTCCGAGCAGGATCCATTTCAAGTTATGCAAATTCATTTTATTTATCCTTCAGATAATACATATGAATGAAAGGTGATGTGGGGCATTGTTTGATCTCAGAATACAAAGGCTGGTTAAAAAAACCGAGCCGTGAGAGAAGTCGGTTTTTACCGCTACAAAAAGGGGGTGGTAACCGCTTTAATGCGAGGCTAACGAAAATCTTCCTGTAAAAGAGCAGCCCGCCCCCACCAAACAAAACTCTAGAGATCTTTCATTAAATTTCCAAGAGCCAATAAAACAAACCCGGCTGCTACCAGCCAGAAAGCGTACCCGGAGAGTCCGGAGATGGTTCCTAGTAAGGCCAGTAATCCGAGTACCGCGAGAGCCACAGAAATCCAAAATGTAACGACCTTTGGTTCACTGAGTTTGAGGTTCATAATTTTTTATCTCCTTTTCTAATTCATAGATTGACATACGTGCACCCTTTGCAGCCGTCAGGAACTTTGGATTGCCTTTTTCCCGGCTTTGGCTGCTTCCGATACGTGGTCCAATTGCTCGACTGCCAGTTCTTGACCCTGCTGTTTTAATTCATTGAACTTCTCGCGGCCATCAAGCGTAAGTTTGTTCACACTCGAACGTACCTGCTCTAAAGTATCTTCCACTATTTCGTTCGTCCGGTCGCGCAGTTCGAGGCCTTTTTCCTGGATTCGCATTCGAGTATCTTTTCCGGATTGCGGCGCCAGCAATAGCATCGTCACAGCGCCAGCCAGGCCACCGATCAACATGCCAACCACAACATTCAGGGGATTGGCGTGGTACTTATATTCTTGATTCTCGTTTATCATTTCTATCTCCTTAATGAATATTTGACTAAATATTTATTCGTCTCCCAGATGGCCAAAATAAACACCTGCATCTTCCTGCTCTTCTTCCGTTAACTTGAGGATGCCAGCCAGCCAATTTACAGAGTGCCGCAGATGCGGCAGGATGCTATCAAAAATCTGCAGGCCGGCTAAGAAGCTGCTATTTTTCCGCGTATCGGACTCTTGCTGCTGGAAGGAAGTGTTATCCATGTTCGCCCCTTTGACTTATGGGATATTATGCTGCTCGCTGGTTGTCGTTTCAGTAACGCCTACCACGGAACCCCGCGGGCGGTAAAAGATCAACCAGACTATTCTTTCCATAGCCCACGCGATCAGGCCGTAAATCAACATCGCAAACATGGAAGATAGTTCAAGCACCATACTGCCATAAGCTGGTGAGTTGACCAACCCGGTAAAGGGGAACAGGAACAGGTAGGTCAATCCATAGATCAGGGCAACGATCGGGCTATTGGGATTCGCCCCAATTAACAACAGTCCGATGCGAAGCGCAATCAGGATCTCGAGGAATCCGAACAACAACCAGATCAATTGAGTAGCTTTAAAAGTGAAGATGCGTTGCTCTCGCTCCGGTTCGCTTTGTGACGTTCTAACTTGAGATACTCTATTATCATTTGACATTTTGAACTTGCTTTCTGAGCATGGGCCTGATTCGATAACAGGAGGATCATCCTCGCCGACATAGATACGTTGCTTGTTATAAATAATTCTCGCAAGCAGGAGTATGCTGCACCCCTGCTCATCGAATTCGTAAGCAAAAAACTAAATCATCCTTGCCACTGTATTATTCATTAGCGGCGGCGGCCGACGAACGTCTTATAGAGCCATAGCAGAACGACGGAACCCAGCAGGGTTACTAGCAGGGTTGGAATGGTGATGGCGTCGTTGATCGTCCCGATACCTAACAGTGGGCTGATGAAGTAACCAGCCAGGAACGCGCCAACCACGCCAACCACGATATCGAGTAGCAACCCCTGTTGCGAATTCGTATGCATGATCCTGCTGGCAATGTAACCGACTACCGCTCCAGCAATCAAATAGATGATAATGTTCATTTTTTATTCTCCTTTTTGAGTGTTTCAAAAGCCGGTTGTTCCCGTGCGCAACCGGCCGGGTGCGAGATGGTGAGTGAAACGATTAGACTATGCGCGAAGCCCTCTTCCACGGAAGAGGTTAAGGATCGCCAACAGGATGACAGATCCAAGCAAGGTGACCAGCATGGTTGGAATGGTGAAAGCATCGTTGATCGTGCCGACGTGGAAGATGGGGCTGAGGAAGTAGCCAGCCAGGAATGCGCCCACGACGGCCACGATGATATTGATCAGCAGGTTCGAGCGGTCATGCATGATTTCGGTCGCCACCCAGCCGATCACTGCAGCAACGATTAGGTATATAAGAAGGTTCATTTTTATCTCCTAGTTGAATGTTAGAATATTTTTGTTGATCCATCCCCTTCTCCTTTGAGAAGGGGGTGCGGTATCACTTCGCTCGCTTAACGGCGGCGGTGGGTTGAGTTTTCCTGTTCATATTGGCCTCATACTCCGTCACGCGCTTCTCGATTTCAGCGGTGGCGTATTGGCGGGTGTAGCCATACTTTTCCTGAAGCAAGCCGGTGAAGGCCTCGAACTTGCCGGCGGCTCGGTCCAGGTCATCGTTGGTAAGTTTGCCCCACCATGCTTTGGCCTGACCGCGGATTTGTTTCCACTTGCCTTCGAATACATCGTTATTCATAAAATTCTCCTGATCGTTTGAAAAAGCTGGCCCAGTTTATGCCGGCGCTCACCTGTATCTGCGATACAGGTACAGGCGGGACAGCGTGGGTGCGCCGGATTTCAAGCCTCTCATCCCGTGCTCAAACCGGGATTACCATCCCGTGCCGAAACCGGGATTATCACCAGCCAGGTGGCGTCATGCAATCGGAATGCTTGCCGCAACGGCGCGCAAGCGTTCGGCCACGCGCTCGGGCATCTCGCCTTTACTGATAAACGCATCGGCCCCAGCGGAGAGTGCGGCTTGCTGACGGGCGTCCAGATGGCTGATGAGGATGATGACCAACGCGGCCGGGCAGGCCCTTCGGAGCTTTTTCAGAGCTGCAGTGGATGAGTTGGGGAGTAATTCCCAATCCACCAACAACATGTCTGCACGGCTGACAGGCGCCTGAGCTAATGTGGTGAGCCAATCGGCTGCTTCGCCAACTATCTCCATCTTCAAATCCACTAGTAGCAAGCGCAGGGCAGAGCGCTCCTCGGGTTGGGCATCGGCTAAATATATGCGGGTCATATACTCATAGTACAACGAATACTCCCCGGTCACATCCATCGACCGGGGAGTATTCGTCTCCGCCACTTGGGGGAGATAGATGACCTTACCAGAACATACTACTACCGCAACCATCCAAGGATGCAGGGTAATTCGCTGTTTATCAAAGGGAAAATTTCATAGTAGCCCTACAAGTTCATATGGTTGCGGCACTAGCAGAACTCAATTTCCTCTGCCGTGCGGGTGTTACAGGCAATCAGCGGTTGACGTTCGTCCGGCACACAGCTGCCCCCGGAGCTGGTCACCGTGCAATCGACCAACACATCATCTGGAGTATGCACGGCAATGACATTGAAAAGCCTGGCGCATACCGTACAACAAACACCCCCGGCTACATCCAATGACCGGAGGGTGTCTGTTTCCACCTCTTGGGGAGGAGGAGCAAATGAGGTGGGTGGGGAATTATTGCAGGAATGGCAATGCTCTGACGCTGGTACAAAATGCTGATGTGGATGCCATCGGCCAGCAGTTGAAATAAATGATGATGATCAGCACGATGACGACAATCAACAGGAACCCGCCAATATTGCGGAACAACTTGGAGATCGCCAGCAGGATGACGGCTCCGCCAAGCGACACCAACAAGGCCGGGATACTGAAGTTGCCCTCGTTGATTGTGCTGACATTGAAAAGTGGGCTCAGGATGAAGCCGCCTACGAACGCGCCTACGATACCGACAATAATATCGGCGATCGGCCCCTGACGACTATTGGTCTTCATGATGAGGCTGGCTACCCAACCGATCAAACCTCCAACGATAATCCATATAATGAAGTTAATCATTTTCTTCTCCTGGGTGAATGGCAGACATATGAGAGTCTGACTTGTTTACTCGGCTTACACAGCGCTGCCCCTCCATTTCTACGTTTCCAGCACGGCTTCCGCATCTGTTTCAAGGAGTTCTTCGAACAGAGAGCGGTAATGAATCATTGCCTGCCTTAATTCTTCAGTATCTGCCTGTTCCTGCTCATTTTTGAGCGCGATATCACGCGCGACACGGTAATTGCTTACCAGATCGGGGTAATTGACCGAGATATCAGCCGCTCGCTGCTCAAAATCGGATACTGGATAGGCGCGTAACTGCATGACCTCCATGATCAGGCGATCCGCATCTCCGACCGCCTGCCCCGGTTCGTCGACAAATTTGGCTTGGACAGCAGTCCAATCAGCCAGGTAACGCTCACGCTCTTTCAGGGAAAGTGGCCGAATATTTAAAGTCTCGACATGTTTCCTTCGTTCATCCAGTTCTGTTTGGGCTTCCTTCTCGTTCCCCAGGGTCTTTACAGTGCGGTCATACTCATCCCCAAATTGATTCTGAAAACGCTCCGAGCGTTTACGACGGGCAAAAATTGGCCCCAATATCAAGCCCACGATCACCAAAACCAGAACAACAGCGACAATAATATATGTAGTATTCACAAGAAATCTCCTTATTAACGTATGAAAATGCTATCGGAATTCTTCTCAATCTTCGAGTACGAACGTAACCTTCAATTGCACTCGGTATTCCGTGATTTGTCCCTCATCATCCAGTTCGACCTGCTGATTTTGGATCCATGCGGACTTGAGATTCCTGAGCGATTTTTGAGCGCGTGCGACACCCGTTTTGATGGCATCATCAAAACTGATTGTGGAAGACGACATGATTTCAGTTACTTTTGCGACTGACATGCTAGGACTCCTTTTGTTTGGCTTGCAATTGATTTCAAGTTAGTATATTTCTTTACTCTTTCTCAGTATAGAATAAACACTCCCCGGCCGCATCCATCGACCGG
The DNA here is from genome assembly GCA_963785535.1 of uncultured Chloroflexia bacterium. GTDB lineage: Bacteria > Chloroflexota > Anaerolineae > Anaerolineales > Villigracilaceae > JAABUE01. The sequence goes on from CAWAVQ010000041.1 coordinate 143,956, forward strand.
AGAGTGTTTGTCTCCGCCACTTGGGGGAGATATCGAGTTTCACAGGTTTTATTTTCCAAGAAATACTTTACTCATCCGCCTCATGGTCGAGCGCCGAGCGGCTTTCGGCCAGGGGTGAGCTTTCCAGTGCCTGGGTGATACGCTCTCGTAGTCCTTTTTGGCCCGGCTTGCGTTTTCCGAGACTTTTGAGGGTATCCAGCAGGGTTGTGGTCATCCCCTGGGTAAGCTTTTTGAGCGTTTCGGTCGAAAGCTTCTCGCCTTTTTCAAACCAGCGCACGGCCGCGTAGCCCATGACTACGGTTGTGGATGAAGCAATCGCCGCGCTCAACAGCCAGCCTGGCAACCCACCCAGCTTGCTTAGCTCCTGGAAGAGAGTCCGTCCCAGGAACCCCAGGCCAAAGGTGGCGACCAGTTCGGAGGCGCGTCGTGGCGTGATTTTGTAGTTATAGATGCGGGCGATACTGACCACCATGATCGACTGCGTGGCCACCAGCGGGACAAAATCGATGACCGGCAGCGGTGTCAATGCAATGGCGGCCGAGATCGAGGCCGCCCTGACGATAGATTGCCAGGCGAGCTGCCAGCGGAATTCCGGCAAGGCCTGTCCCAGGGCGGCAACCATCTCAGGTTCGGTGGCTGCCACTGCCAACAACACTTTGCCGAGGTTCTTGCCGTCTTTGGCGACAATTGGAACGATTTGATCGGGTTCCAGTTCCAGGTTCCGCGCGGCGTTCGCAATCACAGCGTGCAGGTCTTTGCGTGGTACCAGGTCAGTCTTGTTCAGCACCACCACAAAAGGCTTTTTCAGAGCAGATAGCTCATTGAATAATTCCTGCTCTGTCTTTTTCACTCCCTGGATGGCGTCAAAGACCAGCACCAGGAAATCGGCCTCCGCTGCGGCTGACAGGGCCAGATCTTTCTCTTGCTCGCCCGCGCTCCCGACTGCATCCGCGCCGGGTGTATCGACCACGGTAAACAGGGACTGCATCGGCCTGTTGATTTTCCGTTGTGGTGCCCGGCAAGGGACTCACCGCGGCCTGGTCGCTTTTGTTCCGTACCAGTTGGTTGTACAGGGTGGATTTGCCGACGTTGGCCGGGCCGACAATGACGACCCGGTGCTTGTTGCCGAAGGCTTGCCGGATGTGGGCGCTGGACAACTTGACCAGGATTTTTACGAGGTTCGTATCCGCCGGGAAACCAGTTAAGAGCGTCAGGAAACTGGCCTTTTCATTAGGCCCCAATGCCTCCCAGATCTTGCGCACTGGCGCTCGAACATCGGGAGGAAATAGTGAGAGAATGTCATCGAATTGCGTCATGGAATCTTAATATTACTCCTGAATTTCCAGTTCGATCCAGGTGGCTTCGTAATAGACTTCCCGGTAACGAGCCAGGCGCAATTGCTGGCTGGCAGTCTGAGCGGTCAGTTCGGCTTCCAGCAGGCGAATACGAGATTGTAATTCAAGCACCTGGTTACGCAGGCGCAGGATCGTTTCAGCGGCAGCTTCATCGACTCCCAGATCTTCTTGTAAGCGGCGCTGGCAGCGCGACTCATACCCTTCGTATGGACCATACCAATACCTTTTTTGGGAGGGATTCTCGGGGTTCATATCTTTTCCTCGTCAGGATGCGTTTTAGAACGATTTGAGCGGGAAGCGGCCAACTCGCGCATGCTGCTGACTTCCTCATCGGTCAACGGGTCGGGTAGCACCAGCCTGACCCGGGCAAACAGGTCGCCGCGCTTTTTGGTGTCACGCAGGTGGGGCATGCCTTTGCCGCGTATGCGGAATGTGCGGTTGGCGTTGGTGCGGGGCGGGATTTTCAGAGTCAGCGGCCGTTCCAGGCCGGGGATGCGCACTTCACCACCAGCAACGGCGGTGAAGATATCGACCGGTACATCCATGTGTAAGTTATCCCCTTCGCGCTCGAAGGTTTCATTGGGTTTGATCTGCACGATCAAATACAGATCTCCAGCCGGGCCGCCGTTTTGGCCCGGCTCCGCCTGACCTGCCAGGCGGACTCGTGATCCGGTGCGCACACCAGGCGGAATTCCGGCTTTGATGCGATGTCCATCTATGTCCAACAGGCGCTCTGCGCCATGAAAAGCCTCTTCCAGGCTTAGATCGACTTCGTATTCGACATCCCGTCCGCGCCGCGGGCCGGGCGAAGCGGCTCGGCCACTGCTTCTGCCACTCCTGTACGCCTGACCAAAGATATTGGTGAAGAAGTCGGAATACGGCGAATCACTTCCGAAGAGGTCTTCCAGGTCTTCGGCAGCTGGCGTATTGGACGCGCGCGCCTTTGCCCGGTTGCGACGCGCCAGCGGTCCCGGTTCCGGTACGGGGAGCCGTCCAATCTTGCCAGTCGAAATCCTGTTGGCGGCCGCCCGTCTGCTGCCATTGCTGGTATTGCGCCCGCAACTCATCATACTTCTTGCGCTGTTTCGCATCCGATAGAACCTGGTAGGCCTCATTGATCGTCTTGAATTTCTCTTCTGCTTCTTTATTACCCGGGTTTACATCAGGATGAAACTTGCGGGCCAACTGGCGGAAGGTCTGTTGGATGACCTTCTTCTCAGCGTTTGGCGCTACGCCCAATATTTCATAATAATCTTTGAAGTCCATTGGGCACCGTTTTATTCGTCCTCTTGTTCATCAGCCAATTCTTTTTCATTCCTGGATTGCCATCTTTTATGAGCAACATCAATCTCGTCGGGTGTGTGAGTATCGCAAGCGGCCAGTAGTTGGTTTTCGTCTGGCACACAGTGACCGCCAGGGCTGGTCACGGTACAACCAACCAGTTTGCCATTTGGAGCATACACAGCAAGAACGTTGAATAATCTGCCACACACGATGCAACCATGTACCTGGACTACATCTTTATTATCAGACATGCTCATCCTCCTTTTTGAGCCAACCTTTCTTTTGCCAGGAATCCAAATACCTGGGTTCCGGCCAGAGTTCCTTCGGGATTAAAGTCAGAACATTCCACGGGGAATATACCCCCACCACGGTCCGGTTGTGACCAGCCAAATTCGATCTCGCGATCACAGCTTGCGCAATTCACATAAAACTTGTCGTTGCCCGGGTTGTTGTGCATTTCGAATATTTCATACTCTTCCGGCCTGGAAGAAGAGTTATCTTTTGTATACTCACCGAAATCCCATCGATCACCATCACCTTCTTCTTTATCTTTCTCTATCTTTTCCTTGAATTCAAAGCGCCAAGTATGATCAGCTTCAAGGGGTCCCCATTCCTGCCAGCCTTCACTATCAGGCCCGGCCAGGATGTTCCAAATGCGGGTGACTGTTAATTGATGCCCGCCGCATATTTTACAGGTAAACTCCCAGGGTTGGGGTTCGTTCATGGCTATATTCCTTCTGCAGGCTTCCTAATTGGCTGCATTCTTTCATCGTAAAGTGATTAATAAGGGCGGTTTAGTAGCTCCGCTGTTGAGTACGACGCTCATGCACTTGCCGTTCAACCGCGTCTAAAGCGCCATCCAGCGTGGATTCAAACTGCTCCCCTTTTTCAGTCGCTGCGATATGATCTGATCCCATATAGACGACAATTGTCACTTCGTTTATATATGCCGTCTGATGTTCTTTGGCAGGTTGCTTCAAGTTAACAACCGCTCCTGAAATGTCGTTGTGGCCCTCGGCTAATTTGCTTAGCCGGTCTGCGGCTAATGTGTAAAACTCGTTCTCGCTTTTCTTAACATCATCGATTTCGTTATTAAACTCAATGGGAAAATTTAATTTGTCCATTTTCTAATTCCTTTGTCTTTTTACAGAGTGCTGCCTAAATAACTGAACTCCAAGCACTGAATTTTAGTCATTCCTTGATTGTTCAAAGTTCACTTATTTATGCAAGGAGCAGTAGAATACGATAGAAATGCATAGATACGATACGCAAATCTTCCACCAGTTACTCCTTCATTGGTTAAACTTAAACGTCATGACGATTGACAGATACATTTATTTTGCCGGCATACTTGATGTGGAAAAACGTTCCCGAACTTTAGCCACAATTTGATTATCGGTCATATTATCTACAGTTTCGATCTCGGCGATATGCTCCTTGAGCCCTTCATTCACCAGACTTTTTTCAAGTTCGCCCTTAGCTTCCCCCGGACCGAAGATCTGTATCAACTCTGCATCACGGATTTGAGCGATGACGTTGTCATAGAATTGATCAAGATTCTTTGCGAATTTTTTATCGCGAAGGTTTTCTGTCTGTTGCAGTCCATCCTTTCGCGAACCTCCCGGCAACCGGGTTTGTTTCTCCGAATCGGATTTGATTCTTGTGATTTGCTCATCCTTGTCTGTAACTACGACAATAATCGCTTCCCGATGATCGATCCACAAGCCAATATTCTTTTTCATAAAATACTCCTTATCTATGCTTGGACGAACTGCCTTTCTTGAAATCAATAAACCCGCGCTCAATATTTGTATAGATCAACTGCATCCAGACCCATTCACATCCCCTTATTTTGACAATTAGTGAGCTACATGGTAGTTTCGTTCTTGCCTGATTAAGGCATAGCGAACCAGGAAACATATAGTAAATATGCAAATAGATACCGTCACTTAATTTTATAACCAATACTCCCCGGCCACATCCATCGACCGGGGAGTGTTTGCCTCCGCCACATGGGGGAGGCGCCAAACTTCCTGCATTTGATGGTTTGAGTTGTGTCTTCTCGGTTGTCCCCGCGGAATGCTCAACGACAGAAATTCTAGCTTGCCACAACTACTCGGTTCCGGCCATCATGCTTGGCGCGATAAAGTGCAGTATCAGCTGCTCTCAAAATTTCTGCGGTTGTAGAGCCATGCTCAGGAAAGGCTGCAATACCAACGGAAAGTGTAATCCCATCAAAAGCCTGCCCTTCAAATTGAACGTTGAGGTGGCGAGTATGCTCACATAAACGTTCCGCACGTTCACGCGTTTTTTCCAGCGAGGCATCGAGCAGGACAATGACAAATTCATCACCGCCATATCGACAGGAAACATCTTCTCCGCGGAAATGTCCGAGCAACAGGTCCCCCAATCCGCGCAAGACTGCGTCACCCGCGGCATGGCCGAAATTATCGTTGAAATGCTTGAAATCATCCACATCGATCATAATGATGCCCAGGGAAAGTTCTTTCCGCGCGGCTCGCAGCAGTTCGCGTTCCAGGGTTTCTTCCATATAACGCCGGTTGAACAAACCGGTCAGGTGGTCTCGAACAGACAATTCTCGCAACAGCGCCTGGCTCTTGAGCAGAGCATTCTGAGCTTGTACACGTTCGGTAATGTCACGGATATTGCATTGGATGACCTTCTCGCCGCCCACCAGGTAGACGTTGCTGACAAATTCCACCTGGATCAGCCGCCCGTCTTTGGCCCTGAGCGGCAGATCTTCGTAGCGAATGTACTCATTCTTCTGCAGGGCTTCGAAAGCCTCCTGGCTGGCTTCGACATCCTGGAACGCGCCTACTTCCCAAAGCTTCTTCTCTACAAACTCTTCGCGCGTGTATCCCAACATTTTGACCAGAAAAGGATTGACATCTGTGATCATGCCCGTCTCGGCGTCTAATAATAAAATCCCATCCTGGGCGGCTTCAAACAGGCGGCGGTAGCGCAGCTCTGAAGTTTTTATATTTTGTACATCCTCCATATCCGCTTTCTTGGCTGCACCCTTCTTCATCGTGTATCGAACACCTTTCTTTGCCATAGTTGGGCATATACATACGCGAAGAAATACTTCACTTAATTTTATAACAAAAACTCCCCTGACCCAATCCATCGGTTGGGGATTTTTTGTCCCCGCCAGCAGGTAGGGGAGCCTTAAACTTCATCAGGCATCCTCTTCATGAACACATCTACTACCTGCGGATCAAAGTGCGTTCCAGATGAAGAAAGGATATGTTCGCGCGCTTTTTCCTTGGTCCAGGCGGGGCGGTAGGGGCGGTCTGAGGTCAATGCATCCCATACATCCACCACTGCAAAAATGCGCGCAGCCAGTGGAATCTGATCAGCCTTTTAGCCCGCGCGGATACCCGCTGCCGTCCCATTTTTCATGATGGCAGTAGGGAATATCCAGCGCTTGCTGCAGGTAGCGAATGGGAGAGAGCAATTCGTAGGCAAAGGTAGGGTGCTGCTTCATCTTCACCCATTCTTCGTCAGTCAGAGGGCCGGGTTTGAGAAGAATCTCGTCCGGAATACCCATCTTGCCGATATCGTGCAAAAGCGCTCCTCGACGGACCTGTACCAGTTCATTCTCATTCAAGCCGAAATCACGCGCAAAAGTCACCGTCATCTCTGTGACTCGCAGCGTGTGACCTTCGGTTTCTTTGTCACGCAAATCGAGGGCGTTTGACCAGCCTTCTATGGTGGCATCATAAGCCAGGGAGAGTTCCATGTTGGAGTGTTGCAGGTTCTCAAACAACGAGGCATTCTCAATCGCAAGCGCTGCTTGCCCGGCCAGGGTATGGAGGAAGTCGAACCATTCCGCATCAGGTTCAAGTATGGTACGGTGGAAGACTTCCAGTACGCCAACAACTCGCCCCTTGGAAATTAATGGCACACCGTAGTAGCAGGCAAAATCCTCGCCTTCCAAAAGGGTTGTCAGGAGTACGTTATCTGGTTCATCTCTTAGAGTTGGAATCTGAACGAGCTGACGCTCCAAAGCCACCCGGCCGGCATAACTCTCGCCTACCCGTACTTGCGCCTTCCTGACAGCTTTGGTACGGAAACCACGCTCGGCGCCATATTCCAGCATTTGAGAACTGGAATTTAGAACCAAAATGGAAGCTGCATCTATTCCAAGTTCCGCCGTTACATGGGTGAGAATTTCTGAAAGGTTGAACTTTAAATCAAGGCTGGCGGCAATGATTCGATCTATAGAGCTCAAGGCGGTGAGATGCCCAAGCTGCCGTTGTATCCGTTTCTCCGCCAGTTTGCGCTGGGCAAGTTCCTTTTGCATCCCTTCGAACAATTCGGCATTCCGCATGGCAACAGCGGCTTGTGTGGCAAGCGTGATCAACAAGTGCTCATCTTCCTCTGTAAACGCGTTCAGTTGGTCGCTTTCCACGCTGATACAGCCGATGGTCTGATTGTGGGTTCGCATCGGAACGTAAAGCCCCGCATGCATCCCATCGAATGTTGCAATATATCTCGGGTCTTCTTCCAGGTTATTGACACGCAAAGGCTTTTCGTTTTGAATCACCCAGCCTGCCAGTCCCTGACCCACTTGGGTGATGACTGACTGCATGCGCAAACCGCCATCCCGCTCTTCGCCGGGTTGCATGTAGGCGACCAACTCGACATCTTCACTATCCACCCGTCTGACCCGCACTGCGGCGTGGTGCCAGTTCAAATGAATAGACAGCAGCTCGATCAATTTCTCCCCAATATCTCTTTGATCAAATGTCTGGCTGAAGGCAATGCCGCTCTGGTAGAGCGTCTCCAATTCCGCAACGCGGCGTTCGATCTTTTGTTCCGCTTGCTTGCGCTCGCTGATGTTACGGTAATTCAGAACAATCGCCTCCACACCGGGTTCGGCGAGCAAGTTAGTTGCCACCATTTCCATCCACAACCACGATCCGCTTTTATGGCGCACACGGAATACGCAGTTGACACGACCATTGGGTGTGTTGGTAAGGTTCTCGAAAAGGTCTCGAATCTCAGGCAAATCGTCGGGATGTATCAGCGCGAACACATCCTCCCCAATCCAGTCTGTAGGACCGTAGCCCAGCATTCCGGGAGACGCCGGGCTATCGTATACGGCAATTCCTTTGGCATCCAGTAATGTGATGGCATCGGTACTGTTTTCGATCAAAGCGCGAAAACGTTTATCGTTCTGGCGCAGCGTCTCTTCCATCCGTTTGCGCTCGGTGATATCTTCACCGATACTGTTCGTGCCAATGACGCGACCTTCGGCGTCCCGCAAGACGATGTTGTTCCACGAAATCAGGCGACGCTCACCCGAGGTTGTCAGGATTTCATTCTCCATGTGGGCAGGGATATTGCCCTGTTGCAGCGCCCCCATAAAATCTTCCTTGATATCCGATTCCGGAGGCACAAACAACTCAAACCAGTCTTGCCCCAACACACTGGCCCGACTGTGCCCGGTAAGGTTGAGCAGATAGTCGTTGCAGAAAGTGACACGACCATTCAGGTCAAGCATGACGGCGATCAGATCAATGTTCTCCTGCATATCACGGAAGCGCCGTTCGCTCTCCTGCCGCGCCGCCTGCGCCTGCTTGCGCTCGGTGATGTCCATATACGTTCCGAGTACACCGATGATATCCCGGTTAGGACTTCGCAGAGGCACCTTACTTGTCAGCAGTGTTCTTGTTTTTCCATCCGGTGATGTATGATATTCTTCAGCATGGAGCTTGGCGCGACCGCTCTCGATGACCTTGCGATCGTCGGCACGATACAATTCTGCCTGGTCACGCATGGCCATCTGGTAATCATCCTTCCCGATAACCTCCTTTGGGTCGGTAAATCTCTTGTCGTGCGCGTATAGTGTATTGCAACCCAGGTAAACGAGATTCTTATCCTTCCAGAATACTCTTACGGGGATCGCATCGATAATCCTTTCGGTCATAAGTTTTGATTCTTGTAGTGCGGTCTCCGCTTGCTTGTGCTCGGTAATGTCGCGACCAATACCCACTAGCCCCAGGATTTTTCCTTGGTGATCGTGTAGCGGTACCTTGGAAGACAATATCCAAACTGGGTTGCCTTGAGAATCGAGCCCGGGTTCTTCACGATTAATGATAGATATTCCGGAATCAATAACCGTCTTGTCAATAGCCCAAAAATTCTCCGCCAATTCGGGCGGATAAATATCAAAGTCTGTTTTTCCGATGACATCTTCCATCGTTTTTCCCCCAGACGCTTGCCAGTCTGCCATGTTCGATAAGATTTTACGGCCTTGAGCATCCTTAACGTAGATACGATCGGGAAGATTGTCAATCAGGGTCCGCAGGAGGAGCCGTTCCTCCTCTAGCCTTTCTTCTGCCCGCTTGCGCTCGGTAACGTTGCGGATATTGCATTGGATCACTTTCTTGTCGCCCACCTGGTAAACGTTGCTGACGAACTCCACTTGTATGAGCTGCCCGTCTTTTGTTTTCAGCGGCAAGTCTTCGTAGCGGATGTATTCATTCTCCTGCAAGGTCTCAAAGGCCACCTGGCTGGCATCAATATCCTTGAAGGCGCCCACTTCCCAAAGTTTCTTTTTTATGAACTCTGCCCGTGAATAGCCCAGCATTTTGATCAAATATGGATTGGCGTCATCGATCATGCCCGTTTCGGCGTCCAGGATCAAAATTCCATCTTGCGCCGCTTCAAACAGGCGGCGGTAACGAAGCTCTGAATCTTTCAGGGATTGCTCGGTTAACGTTTCCGCTTTTCTGGTTGTACCTTTCATCAGATATAGGATGCCTTTCTTGCGTTCTCCCCCTATCACTGCTGTAGTGTAGGGAGCGTTCCATTCGGGCGACTCGAACGCGCAAACAAACACACTGTTTCTTAATCATAGGATAAAAACTCCCCGACCACATCCATCGGTCGGGGAGTTTTTGTCTCCGCCACTTGGGGGAGTGCTCTAGGTAACGAGTCCGTGACGCAAAGCCAGTGTCACGGCTTCGGTGCGGCTGGCGACACCAAATTTGGACAGGATGTTGCTGACATGGGACTTTACGGTGGATGGACTGACGGTCAGCCTGCCGGCGATCTGCGTATTGTTCAGCCCTTCAACCATTAGGGCCAGCACTTCACGCTCGCGCTGCGTCAGATCGAGACCGGGAGATGGAGGCTGATTGGCAGTCTGGACCAGGGCTTGTGCGGCATCCGGAGAGAGGGTAGCGCGGCCAGTATGCGCCGCGCGGATGGCCCGGGCAAGCTCATCAGCAGAAATATCTTTAAGCAGATAGCCAATCGCTCCGGCTTCCAGCGCGTTCTTGACCAGATCCCCTTCTTTGAAGCTGGTCAGCGCTATGATCTGTACTTGTGGAAACTGCTGGCAAATGGCGCGTGTTGCGCTTACCCCATCCATGTCTGGCATGACCATATCCATCAAGACCACATCCGGCTGGATTTCACCGCACAGTTGGATAGCGGCAGTGCCGCTTTCGGCTTCGCCCGCCAGTTCCAGGTCATCGAAGGCTTTCAAGAAGAGCGCTAATCCTTTGCGTACCATCGTGTGATCGTCGACCAGCATGACGCGAATGGGTTGGGAGGAAGAGACTGTCATACGGCCTCCTCGCGTAGCACCCCTGTGGGGCCAGATAAGGGGTTTGTCCAGCGGACTGTGAGTTCCGTACCGTGACCGGGCCGGCTCGTGATTGATAATTGTGCGTCCGCTGCTTCAGCCCGTTCGCGCATCATCTTCAAGCCATAGTGACCGGAGAATGTTTGCTCAGGGTCAAAGCCCTGACCATCATCGCGAATGCGCAACTCGATCACGGCGCTTTCTTGCTTCAGATCGATCTCAACCTGACTGGCTTTGGCATGTTTGGCGATGTTATTGAGCGCTTCCTGGCACACGCGGTAGAAGGCTACCTGTACTTCGGCCGGAAGGGTGACCTTCCCTGGAACGGTAACAGTCACCGGAATATCGATCCGGCCTGAAAGCGCATTTCCTAACAGGTGCAACAATTCGTCCAGGTCTGAATCGATCAATGTTGAGGGGCGCAGTTCGGCTAAAAGAGCGCGCATCTCCGCCTGTGCACTGCGGGTCAACCTGCGCAAGTCCTCGAGGGAGTGTCGCGCCAGATCCTGATCCTGGTCCCAAAGGCGCGGCAAGACCTCCGCAATCAGACCCGCAGAAAAGAGCGATTGGTTAATGGCATCATGCAGGTTGCGCGCCAGGCGCTGCCGCTCTTCCATTACTGCCAGTTCCTGTGCCTGGCCATACAGTTCCGCATTGACCATCGTAATGGCGGCCTGGTTGGCGACACTGAGAGCCAGGTCAGCATGATGAGGGCTGAAGTAATTCAATCTCTCGTGCGCCACACCTATACCGCCGATAATGCGGTTTTTCACCGCCAGCGGTACCCACATCCAGGATTGCATCCCTTCGAGCAAGGTAGCAGCCCCATCGTCCAGGAGCGAACGCAGGAATTGTGCCTGTCGGGTCCTCGCTCTGCACATCCGCGATGCGAATGGTACGGTGTCCATTGAATAACGTGGCCAGTGTTTCCGGGCCTCGCAGGTGGATGCGGAAAGGTGAGGATTGTTCCAATTGCGGCGTTCCACGCATCGCCAGGGTGACCAGCGTCGAATCTTCTAAAGCAAATAGACCACCTTGGGTGTACTCGATAATCTCTCGCATTTGGTCCAGGATTAAATCTGGCTGGAGTTCCAGCGTAGATGCCAGGGTATGGGAGATCGCCAACAGGGTATCCTGCTCATGGGCACGGATATCAATACGCCGTTGGAGGGTTTGTTCGGCCTGAATCCGTTCGCTGACATCCCGGACAATACCCAGCAAGCACATTCGGCCTTGATAGGTGAATGCTGTCCCACGCCATTCAGCATAAAAGGTTGAGCCATCCTTGCGTATGTGTAGGATGCGTGTGTCGAACTCGCCCTCCGCTTGAAAAGCCCGGATGTACTCACCGAATGCAGGTTGGCTGTTGGGATGTATGAAAGCTGTTAATTGCAACCCGATAAATTCTTCACGTGTGAAGCCGTGCATCAGGCATGCCGCAGGATTGGCCTCGACTACGAGGCCGGTTTCCAGATCGTTGATGATCAATCCGTCGGTGGCGGCATCAAAGATACTTCGATACTGCCATTCTTTTTCCTTCTGATTTGGTTGACTCTGTTGCATAAGGTTAACTTCCTTCACATTGCTTTTCAATAAAGCTTCATTTACTATTATATTCATTCTTCCGCACAGATAAAGATATTACATCGAGATTTCTAAAATTCTAAACGTTCTCCGCGAACATCTAATTGATCGTGGCAACAAATCTGCCCCGTATTTCGACCCATTAGTGTGTTACACTGATACAGGCATTTCATAAACAATGTGTTTATCAATCGGGGGATATGGAGGGTGCTCCGTGGGGAGCATTCATTTAGACCCAGGCCCATTTGATCATAAAAGCTCGATTAATGGTAAAGGAAAATATCATGAATAAGAGAGAAACAGTACAAACCCTCATGGACGCTGTCCAGAAGGGTAATTTCGAGGGCGCAAAATCCACGCTCGCAGAAGATTTTCAATTCAGCGGCCCTGTCCCTGAGCCGATCGACCAGGAAGCCTGGCTCGGAATGAGCGCCAGTTTGAAGGCGGCCTTCCCGGACCTGGACTATCATTTCAAGGTCATCGGTGCGGAGGGGGATGTCGTAAGATCCACCTCGCAACTAAGCGGGACCCACAGCGGCTCCTTCGACCTGACAAACATGAACATGGGTGTCATCCCCGCCACCGACAAAACCTTTTCGGCCAAGCCTGAAAAGACAAAGGTAACCGTCATAGAGAATAAGATCACATCATGGGAAGTTGAGCCAACTGAAGGCGCTGGCTTGATGGCGATCCTTGCTCAACTTGGTGTTGAGCCTGCTTCCATGTAACCGTTTGCAAGTTCGCATTGTATTTCACAAAGCGCAACAGTCGAGAATCGAATAACTGGATTTGTGTGGTATCACAGCCGCCAACCCTGTTATGGGGTTGGCGGCATACCTTATCCTAGCAAAGATAATAATGCGGCACAACAAATTCCAATCCTTGAGCTGTGAAAGTTCGACAAACAACTTAAAGAAAGAGTCGAATGATCGATGTAAATATTAGCACGACGATTTACAAACCCGTCCAGCAGGTCTTCGGTTTTGTAAGCGAGCCAGAAAACGATTTCCAATGGCAGTATACAACCTTGGAAACAACCAGACTTTCTGAAAGTGTCAATGGTATTGGAAGCTTTTTTCGAAGCATTAGCAATTTGATGGGCCGCAGGAACATGAGCACTTTCGAGGTGACTGAATACAAGCCAAACAAGAAATATAGTTTCAAGTCCCTCTCCGGCCCGTTAGATTCACAGACATCTTTTACCTTCGAGGCAGTCAAAAGCGGCACAAAGATCGATATATCCATGCAAGCCAATGCGGCCACTTTCCTCCAGATGGATGAAAGTCTCGTTGAAAAGTATTTAAAAAAACAGCTAAGGGAAAATCTGGCAATGCTCAAAAGCCTTCTCGAGGCGAAACAAATGTTGCTGGCTTCCGAAACAAATTCATTAACCTACAGCAATATAAATTGAGCCTGTTCGCCCAGGTAACAAAAGGCGGCCTCCTGGCAGCCGCTTCTTTCATCGCTTAACCAGGATATTACCAAACAGGAGGGTGTTTGGAAGGAGAACATTTTTGGACAAATCTACCCACTCGATTATTAAACGAGTTGCCTTTATCGGGAATTACCTCCCGCGCCAATGTGGCATTGCCACGTTTACAACCGATCTCTGCGAGTCTATCGCTGAGGAGTACAAAGGCACTGCGTGCATTGCGCTGCCTGTCAACGATACCGAAGCTGGGTACAATTACCCACCCCGTGTTCGCTTTGAACTGATTGAGAAGGATCTTGAATCCTACCGTCGCGCCGCCGATTTCCTAAACATAAATAACGTGGACATGGTCTCTTTGCAGCATGAATATGGTATCTTCGGCGGAAAGGCTGGTAGTTATATTCTGACGCTTTTGCGTGAATTGCGCATGCCTGTCGTCACAACGTTCCATACGATCTTACAGGATCCCAATCCCGATCAACGACGAGTGCTCGAAGAAATCGTGTCTTTGTCTGACCGCGTGGTTGTGATGAGTGAACGAGGTTCGGAATTCCTTCAGGAAGTGCATCACGTTCCCCTTGAAAAGATCGATCTGATCCCGCATGGCATTCCCGATGTTCCATTCGTGGACCCAAGCTTTCACAAGGATCTGTTTGGGGTGGAAGGCAAGAGCGTGCTGCTTAGTTTCGGCTTGCTCTCGGCAAACAAAGGCATCGAGAACGTAATTGCAGCCCTGCCCGCCATTTTAGAGAAATATCCCAATGTAGTCTACATCGTTGTCGGCGCAACCCACCCACACGTCATACAGAACGAAGGCGAATCGTACCGACTGTCCCTGCAATGGCTGGCTCATGAAAAGGGTGTGGAAGCGAATGTGATCTTTTATAACCGCTTTGTCAGTCTGGAGGAACTCGTTCAGTTCATCAGCGCCTCGGACATATACATAACGCCATATCTCGACGTTGCGCAGATCACATCGGGAACGTTGGCCTATACGCTGGGAGCTGGAAAGGCAATCATCTCTACACCATACTGGTATGCGGAAGAAATGCTGGCCGATGAGCGCGGTGCCTTGGTGCCATTTAGCGATCCACAGGCGCTGGCCGACCAGGTGATAGATCTGCTGGGCAATGAGTCGAAACGTCACGCCATGCGCAAGCGCGCTTATCTTTTCGGTCGGGATATGATCTGGCCACAGGTAGCCCGTCGCTACATGCAGAGTTTTGATCGCGCTCGCGCTGAACACCGTTATTTTGCAGCGGCTGGGTTCGCGGTCAAACCATTGGATAAACGTGTAGGGGAATTGCCACCGCTCAAACTGGATCACCTGCGTCACCTAACGGATGATACCGGTATATTTCAACATGCCATTTTCACGATCCCCAATTACCGCGAAGGGTATACCACTGACGATAATGCACGCGCCTTGATGGTCAGTGCGCTTATGGAGGAGTTGGGAATCCATGAAGCCACCGAACTGGCAACGCGTTACCTCGCGTTTACATGGTACGCGTTCAATACAGAAACCAGGCGCTTTCGCAACTTCATGGACTACCAGCGAAATTGGCTTGAAGAGAGCGGCTCGGATGATAGTCATGGCCGCGCATTATGGGCGCTAGGCACTGTATTGGGGCGTTCAAACACGCCTACACTTCAAAACATGGCGGGGCGCATGTTCCAGCAATCCCTGCTCGCGATCCTTGAAACGACCAGCCCACGTGCCTGGGCCTTTGCACTGATCGGTATCCACGAGTATTTGGGGCGCTTTGTCGGTGACCGGCGCGTCCGCCAGGTGCAGGAGGAATTGGCCGGCCGGCTACTCTCTCTTTACAAAGATAACCAGGCAGATGGATGGAATTGGTTTGAAGATAAGTTGACGTATTGCAATGCCGCGCTGTCACACGCCATGCTCTTGTGCGGCCAGTCTATCCCAAACACCGTCATGACGAAGGTGGGACTGGAGTCTCTCGGTTGGTTGGCGGAATTGCAGCACTCAGACGCGGAAGGAAAGCATTTCGTCCCCATCGGCTCCAATGGGTTTTATCCACAGGGCGGCGAACGCGCCCGTTTCGACCAACAGCCCGTAGAAGCGCAAGCGATGGTTTCTGCCTGCCTCGCAGCTAATCGAATCACTGGGGAAAAAAGCTGGCGTAAAGAAGCCCGGCGCGCATTCGAGTGGTTTCTCGGGCGAAACGACTTGCACCTGCCGGTGTACGACCCGACGACGGGTGGCTGTCGCGATGGCTTGCATTCTGACCGGCCGAACGAGAACCAGGGCGCAGAGTCTACGCTCGCCTTTCTACAGTCCCTTTTGGAATTAAGATTAGCGGAAAATGGTGATCAACCCAATGAATATCCTCACACTGAAGAATCAACGCACGGACCTGTTTCAACGCCACAAACTCAACCCCATTCTGAGGGCCGCGAACTGGCCGTATCAGGTCAATAGCGTATTCAATCCCGGCGCGACTCTTCTCGCGGATGGTACTACTTTGCTGCTGTGTCGCGTAGAGGACCGGCGCGGTCATTCCCATTTATGCGCGGCGCGCTCCGCAAACGGCTTCGATGACTGGCAGATCGACGCTGAGCCTACTTTCATGGCCGACCCGGAACGCTATCCCGACGAATTGTGGGGCGTGGAAGACCCACGCATTACCTATATTCCTGAAATGAGCCAATATGCCATCGCTTATACCGCGTATGCAAGCGGAGGCCCAGGTGTAGCCCTGGCGTTCACAAAGGATTTCCACTCCTACGAGCGCTATGGCGTGATCATGCAGCCAGAAGATAAAGATGCGGCGCTCCTGCCACACAGGATCGATGGCCGTTGGGCCTTGATCCACCGCCCTGTTTCTACTCCTAGCGCACATATGTGGATCTCCTACTCTTCAGACCTTCGAAATTGGGGCGGCCACAAGAAAATACTCGAAGCACGGCTCGGTGGATGGTGGGACGCTAACAAAATTGGTCTCTCACCCCCGCCAATTGAAACGCAAGAGGGCTGGCTGGTTATTTATCATGGCGTAAAACAGAATGCAGCCGGTTGTATTTACCGATTGGGCCTGGCTCTTTTTGATTTAAACGAACCGGAGCGTTGCTTGAAGCGCGGCGACGAGTGGGTCTTTGGCCCTGAAGAACCATACGAGCAACATGGAGATGTCGATAAGGTCGTCTTTCCCTGTGGTTACACCGTTGCCCCAGATGGGGACACGATCCGCATCTATTATGGCGCAGCGGATAGCAGTATAGCCGTGGCTACAGCCAGTATCCGTAGGATGCTTCAATGGTTAGAAGAACGAGGTAAAGCATGATCAGGTCTTGTACTTTCAGGTTGGCGTTTTTCTTGTTTTCTAACGAATCGTTGTAGGAGGTAATCATGGAGTTTCACACAGGTGATACAGTCATGCACTGGACCTATGGACTTGGACAGATCACCCGTCAGGAGGAGCGAGTTCTTATCCAACTCAAAAATCATCTACTATGCTGTCGAGATTCAAGACATGACTATCTGGGTTCCGGTAGATGACCAGCTGGAAAGTCGACTGCGGACTCCGACCCCAGAGTCTGGATTCAAGCAGTTGCTTTCCATCCTGTCCGGACCAGGCGAGCCTCTCCCGGAGGATCGCCTAGAACGCAGATCTTGCCTTCTGGCGCTTCATAAGGATGGACGCGCCGAATCGCTTTGCCAGATCATCCGCGACCTCTCCGCCTACCAAAAGACCAGGTCACTAAATGATCATGATAGGATGCTTCTGAAACAGTCGCGAAACGCTCTTCTTGGAGAATGGGAATTTGTCCTGTCCATTTCCCGTGCGCAGGCTGAGTCCGAATTGCAGCACGTGTTGGCATCCAAACCGCTGGAGATTGAGAAATAGCAAACCTTCCACGTTGTCCCGGAAACCACAAAATATATTATCAGTACCGTCTTCCAACGCTCCAATACTGGACCATCAACCTGTAACCCTTTAATCGCATCTTCCAACACCCTGGCCACATGCTCGGCGGTCCAGGTGCGTAAGTTCCCGCCGGACTTCCAGAAATCAGTCAGGCCATGAGCCGGCGGTGGAACGGAAATGATACGCCCTGTCCGTGCTTGATAAGTTTTTGACTGGTTTGCTTTTTAGGCATAAGGGGAGGGTAGCAGATTTGCCATACTGGAGAACCCAAGGTGAACGCCGCACCTGGGTTCTTTTTTGTTACATTTGTGCCCCGACAGGGGATGCTAAGGTCGTGGGTAAGTGCCTCGAAGGGGTATTCCTTTACGGGGATGGGACGAGTCCTTGCGAAGCATCCTGCAAAGGCCTCCACGTCCATAAAGCCCTTAAAAGAACTCACGGTTGGCAATTTTAACCAACCGTGAGTATGAAAAGGAAAATAGGGAAAAGCCTGGATTAGCTTATTTTTGCCTTTATCCAATTTGTAAAGTATCGCAACAATTCTGATTTATCCATTGGAGCACGCAACTGCGCGGGCAAATTTCCTCGTGTTTTTCCTTGCAACAATGGACAAGAAAAGTGGTTGTTTGATAAACAGAATATATTTTGATGGTTAAGACTAGGAGAAACAATGGGCTTTGCGTGATGACATTTATTCCAAATGGATGGATAGGCAAGCATCGTATGTGGGTCTTCATCTCTTCCAAGATATGAACAAAATGCCCCCCTACCGCTTTGTCGTTCATCTTGAGAAAATTTTATTGGCGCGGCACGCGAGGTGTTATTAGGATAAGTATCATGTGCATCGCGCGGTGTGGGATTTATTGCAGCCGGGGTTATAGGATTCAGATCGAACTTATTAATTTCTGTAGATTTACCAGCAACTGTTTGCTCCTGTAAATCCATACTTTCGCCTTCCAAATCCTTAATAATTTCTTGGGCCAATTCTCGGTATTGTAAGGTGCCTCGAGAAGTTGGCGCCAAATGATTGATTGGCACTCCATTGATATGAGATTTGCGAAAGTTTGTATCTATCGATATCAAAGTCTTGTAGAGGCTTTCGCCTAAATACTTTTTAAGCTGGTTTAACATATTGATATGGTCTCTGAGACGCAAATCCAAGAGTGTAACCAGGATACGATATTTCAAGTCGGGATTATTCTTCTGGCGGACATCACGGATGACGGAAAACATCGTCTGCAACGCATAGGCAGAAAAGAACTCAGATTGAGTCGGAATGATAAGCAGATCCGAAGCGGTTAACGCGTTGATCGTCAGGTAGCCAAGGGAGGCAGGACAATCGATGAGAATGAAATCATACGAAGTTGGCAATGATGATTTGAGCGCCAGTCGTAATACCATAACCGAATTATGGATGGACAAAGCCCTGCTGTCGAAAGAAACCATATTTCCATTGGATGGGATGAGATCCAGGTTCTTATAGCCCGATTCTAAGCATCGAATAGGTTGGTCGCGCGAATCCGTAAACAGATCCTTTGAAAAAGTTGCAGGATGAGCCGGTATTTCTCCAAATCCGAGGGTCAGGTTTGCGTTATGATCCAGGTCAATCAGTAAAACACGATGACCCATTTCTGCAAGAGAACATCCCAGAGCAATCGATGTAGTCGTTTTGGCAACCCCACCTTTTCCATTTGAGATAGAAATAACGTAAGTCATATTGAGCAAATCCTCTTACTAGTACCCGGACAGCATGATTATGATTGATAAAGCGATCCTACGAAAAAGGAAGAGCTACCAATCAAAAAACGTCTTGTTCGGGCACTATCATAAGTAGAACTTACACAGTTCGTGAAAAGATACCGAAAATAAGGGGCGTGCTGCGCACGTCCCCTTATTTTCGGGGCCATCCTTTGCAACTGCGTAACTCCTGATAAGGAAAACAAAAAACGAAGCCAACCTGGGGACGCCAAATACTTTTCTGACATCTATAAATGTCGCGATAACAGAATTCTTGTGAATGCACTGAGTACCCGGACAGGATGATCGTGATTGATAAAGCGATCCTACGAAAAAGGAAGACCTACCAATCAAAAAACGTCTTGTTCGGGCACTATCATAAGTAGAACTTACACAGTTCGTGAAAAGATACCGAAAATAAGGGGAGCGTGCTGCGCACGCTCCCCTTATTTTCGGGGCCATCCTTTGCAACTGCGTAACTCCTAGCACAAGGATTACGAATTATCGAAATCAATCCTGGGAGCGCCAAATACCCTTCTGACATCCAGCAACATTCTCATTCCGAATCAGTAGTTCGGGAGCCTCATTACAAACAATTTCTGTCTGCAACTCGTACTTAACATAACAATAGGCCCGACCAGGGTTGGCCGCAACGATCGTTGAAGGAAAGGGAAATGGGCCTGGCAAAACGAGGGCAGGGTATGCCTTACGAAGGGATTCCTGATACCAGTCAAAATGTAACAAATCTGTTGCCAATACAGCCAGGTCTGGTCGTTTGTGGAGGGCAAAATGGAAATACCACATCGCAAAGACTGCGCGATCCCCTTCTACAAACAGGACCGCAGCCTTAGGGGCAGTGCTCAGCACACGGTTCCCAAAATCCTCAGCCCGCAGGTCGTGCGAGGCGTTTACCATGGGAAAGGTATGCACTGCCATAACGAATAGATAAACAAAGAATAGGGGATAAAGTACCCAAGCCAATCGCTTACGGATGTGGGAGAGGCCTTTAATCAAGCCGGTCAGCCCCAGGCTAATCCATATAGCAAATGAAACGCAAGCCGGGATCAGGTACACATAAGAATCCCCTGCGCCATATAGCAAGGCAAAGATGGTAGAAACCGCTGCCGTCCAGGCCGTCAGGATATATAGTCTTGACGGTGTATAGGAATATACCAGGCCAATAAATCCGAGGGCCATTCCAATATATCCGAACTGTTGAAGAAGAAGGGCCCCTGCGGCCTGGAGCCGGATAAATACTTCTCCGATCGTCATGCTCAAATAGTAGTCCCGGTACAACTGACCGGATACCAGCCACCAGAAACGTCCAGGGGTGAGGGGGTTCCCCCAGTTGATCGCGGATCCTGAAAGTGCCCGCACAGGCAACAGGAGGTAGATGCATAGGCCCGCTATCAGCCAAACGGACTGACGTAGCAGGGCCCTCCCATCGAGTCGCAAGCCGCGCAACCCGCTCCAAACCGCCCGAGGTGTGCCCTCTATTGTAGGCTGTCTGCTTATGGAAACGGCCAAAAAGGCAGCAGGCACAAGCAATCCGCTGGTAACGTGGTTTCCCAACGCCAGGCCGCATACGAGACCAAGCAAACCATCCAGACGTTTACGTCTTGATTCTGATGACGGAACTGGGGAAGTCGCTACATAGATGATCAGCACAACAAAGAAGCTGTGCAGCGCATACACTTCCGTAATGACCCCCTGTGACCAGACCAGGGGCGCCAGGCCGAAAGCATAACCTGCCAGCAGACCAGCCGGCCAGTATTTTATCGGACTGGCTGGTGATAAAAAGCGCGTTACCAGCATGTAAACCAACCCGGCCGCCAGGCATGTGGCAACGGCGGACATCAGATTGGTCCTGAACGCAAGCGAACCCAACGGCATGGCCTGGAAGAGCTGCGCCAGGAGCAGGTAGGTTGGATAGCCAGTCGGGTGAGGGATGCCTCCTGTTGCGGCGGCAGCGATCAAATCCCCGCCATCCGCTCCCCCATTCGCCCAGGTCAGCCCGGGTGCAAGTGTACGCAGGTAAAGGCCAAACAGGCTAAGGATCAAAAAAATGGGTGGGATCTTAGAGAGCCAAGATCTAGAAAAAGACATGGTTAAACCAGCAGTGGGAAGGAGGGCTGGCCTCTTTCCCACCGATGCGATCACTTTATGGGGATTAGAAGAACCGGGTACTACTTTCTAACAAGGGCATACACCCCGGAAGTATCTGTGTTTGCACAGGCAAGCCCATCCACGATAGTAGTCTCGACCGGCACCCAGGATATTTGCCCCCTGCGTTTCTCGAAACGAGCGCCAAAGAAATCCAAGAAATAAATTGTAACCTGTTTGTTCGGGGGAACGGCAAAGCAGGTCTGGATGTTACCGTTGTCTGGGGGCAATTTATATTGAAGGTGGCGGTTGAGATATATCCGTTGGAAGACAAAATTGGTCAGGAACTTGCCAGCGTGTTTCGGTAGACGCCCGAGAGCAAAGCCATGCTCTTTTGTCTCCCATTCGATACAATAGCCTTCCTTAAGGTCTTCCACGCTGAAGGTGGCAATTCCTCCAACAGCATATTGACCATCCTGGCACTCCTTGCGCCTGCCGTGGGGTGGCTTCACGGTCCTATGGTCCTCATCATGATGTTTTTTCTTCTTGGGTTGCACAACAGCCCCGACCCCTCCCGAAGCCACCAGGGACGTGCCCTCATCGGAAGCGCTGGCCCATGCCGTGTTGTTCCTGGCAAGCAGCACACTCCCTGCGACCAGGGCAAAAACGATAAGAAAACGAATCATATTTTTCATAATTTCCTCCAATTTTCTTCCTTTTCTATCTTAGCACAGGAATGGAAGGTGGAATTTCGGTTTTTATTCGGATTTCAGGGCAGGCGGAAAACCAGCTCGATCTGAACATCCTGACGTAAATCCGTTTCAAGAATCAGATTATTGTTTTGAAGGCTGGCCCCAGGGGGCAGCCTCTCGATGATGGCGTGGGCCGGCAGATGGATCCGCAGGAGCAGCGGCACCGCCAGGGTGCCAGGTTGTTTCCCTACTTTCAAACGATAGCGGATCAGGCCTGAATCGGATGCCCTGGAAACCACTCCCGGCGGCAACGCAAACTGAAAAGCGGTGCTGAGGGTTTGCCCGCCTGGCACGACCAACAAGGTGCCAAAGCCCTGCAGGCCGCTGGTCGCCTCTTCTTCTGCATCCAGGACGTCCACGCGGGCTGGGACACCTCTTCGAGTATCATCCAGCCGGCCGGGACCGCCTGGGGGCTGGCATCCAGGAGCGTCGTTCCCTCCCGCGTATAGACGCGCAGGTAATCCCAATAACAGCGGTCGATTGGATAAGTGCGCTCGCCAGGGATTTCTTGGGCGCTGTTCCACTGAATACAGGGTACATTTTCCGAGGCGTGATTGGTGTGAAAGACCGCTAGCGAACCCTTCGGCGAAGAAGGATCGCTCAAATCCACATCATACGACAGGTTCGCTTCTACCACCGCGTTGGTTTTATTGAAACCGACGTTGGTATCTACCACCATCAGGAAGTCGCCGGAATCCGTGTCGATGACGCCATCCCAGGAGCGCCGGGCGAGCAGTTTCGTCACGCTAGGATCATCGAAGCGCAGCAACAGGTGTTTCTCGTCCAGGGCGCGTACCAATACTCCCGAGAGCGCCTTCCAATCCAGGCCCTGCCCATGTAGCAGCTTTTGCAGCACGGCCTCGGCGATCTGGCCGATGAACTCTTTGTTAGTCCAACCGGCGGGAATCGGTTCACCACCGGGGGCTGTTTGGCCTGGCGCATATAGGCGACCACATTGGTGGCTGTGATGGGATAATCCGCTCCATCCACGCTCCAAAGGACCCAGTGCTTCCAGCAACATGACCAGCATGTGCTGGTCGAAAGCGATGACGCCATCCACGGAGTGCGCGTGGGAATAGGCATACAGGTATTCGGCCCACTGGGCTGCCGTGGGAAAATCGGGGAACCAGTTCGCATCCCGAAAGATCAGCACCGGGCTGTTCATGTACTCCTGCAATTGCCAGGGAGCCGCCGGATAGGGTTTGTACCAATTATCATCAATATTCAGAACTCTCAAATTCCAGACTGATCACCTTGCCATCCTGGATGACCAGATTGCCGGAGGCAGTGATAAACCCGCCGGTCGGGCGCAGCTCGTCTTCGTTCTGGACCAGCAACAGGTAGGTTTTCGGCCCGTCCTGGGTAGCGCCCAGGATGGAGGGCAGCGCCAGGGCTGCTGACTGACCGTCCTGCATTAAGGCCAGGACCGGATCGACTTTACCTAGCAGCAGGTCGTGCACATAGGGAGACAGGCAGCTCGCATCGATCTTAGCCCGTGCGTTCTGCGCCTGGACCAGC
The DNA here is from genome assembly GCA_963785535.1 of uncultured Chloroflexia bacterium. Lineage (GTDB taxonomy): Bacteria > Chloroflexota > Anaerolineae > Anaerolineales > Villigracilaceae > JAABUE01. The sequence goes on from CAWAVQ010000041.1 coordinate 167,238, forward strand.
CTTTCATTGGCGGCAGAAACCTGCGGCTCCATTTGCACGAACAAGGTTGGCAATCTTTTCAGGGTTCAAAGTCTCCCCTGCCCTGAGAACTTCGAGCAACGGACGGCCAGCTTGATAACTTTCATTCGCCGAAACAGATAAGGAGTCAGCCAGGTCCAACAAATCGTGCGAGGCGGCCAGGTCACAGCCATAGACCGGGACCCAATCCAATTTCGGGGTCAGCCATAAGAAAGGTTCCAGCTCTTGACGCAGGCTGGCGATATCGCTCTGCAGGGAGTCCAAAAGCGGGCCGGCTGCATCGACTTCTTCGAAGCCAGCGGATGCGCTCACCAGGCCCTGTAACCGTGAGGCATCTCCCAAAACCAACATGCCTGCTTGATACACACGCCGGGCTTTGATGCCACCCAGGATGAGCAGGGACACCAGCAAAGCGACCAAAGAGAAAGCCAGAACCCACCTGATGCGGGCGGTCCGGCCAGGTGAGGGTTCGGGCCTGCGTTGTGCCGCCCCCAAATCGCCGGAAGCTGGCCGGCTGCCGTTGGCGCCCAAAATCGAAGAGGCTTGCGATGAAGTCGCAGCCAGGAATTGCTCGCGTGCCAGAATGACCTCTGCCAGGCGCTCTATGCCCTTGCGATGCCAGTCGCTGATGGTGCTGGCGGCTCCCAATTCGTCCCCTACCAGCTTGTAACGGGCCATCTGTTCGGCCGATAACTCCCCGGAAGCGCCATTATAGGCATACCGTAATAAGGCCGCATCGATCCGGTCCCAGGACTCGCGCAGCGTGTCTGGGTAGGGTAACCCAAAGGTGAGCGGCGCAAAATACTGGGCAGCCAGCAAGCCGAACTCGCCCCAGCGCGTATCCAATCGCAAGCCTCGCCTGGGGGGCCGGCTGGGCCGCATGCTGGCGAAGAGCTTTCCAATCGTCAGGACCAGCTGTTGTCCCGGGCTTAGACCCACAAAGCCCGAGGCCTGATGCGCTACTTCCTGGACGATCAAGCTCTTTGTCCAGGGATGGGCGTCCAGTTCTTCAGGAGTGCGGATATTCTCGAGAATTTCCTTTAATGTTTTGGAGACCGCTTGGTTTTTTTGCATAGTTTGGATTACAAGTATTGCTTGTGAGGATCAGTTACTTCTCGCGCGGCAGGATGATCCATTCCCCGGCATGTAACCGGTCGCTGTTCCCCAGGCCGTTATAGAATTGGATTTGGGTTGGGTCCGCGCCCTGTTCGGCAGCCAGAGCCTCCAGACTCGTATCTTCAGTCACGCGGTAAGGCTCAAAGGGAGGCAGTCCGCTCACGTCGGATTGGTTGACAGGGATGATGATGATCTGTTGCGGCCGCAAAGGGGTCGAAAGCTGATAATTCACCGCAAATAAAGCGGCCGTCGTCGTGCCATTGATTTGAGCCAAAAGATCGAGGCTCTCGCCTTGTTTGACGCGATGGATCTTGAAGATATAGTTCAAGCCGATCAGCGTTTCCAACTCTTGTGGAATGCGCGTGATGGTGGCTGTGGGCTGCGCGCCTGGCAAAGCAGTAGGAGTGGAAACAACTGCGACCAGGGTAGGCAGATGCGTCGGCAGGGCACCGGAAGGCAGTGTGACAGGAGTTGGAGAGAATTTCGCTTGCGGAGTGGGACTGAGAGCAACCGGGGAGGGCGTATGGACCCCAAGGACTGGCCGTTCCGGGACTCTCAAGAAAGGCAGGGAGAAAAGCTGATCCACGGGGGGCACAAACCTGAAAAGGAAGCCAGCCATTAAGGCCAAAAACAACAGCGCCAGGCTGATTTTCCAAACCGGTACCCCCACCCGCGGACGAGCCGGAACCCGGTTGCGCAGCTCACGCGGTAACGTCTTTTCCGAGCTTCGAAGATACACCACGCAATTTTTGTGGTTCGGACTCAGGCAGTAATTCCGCTGGTGATCGAGTTTGATCGAAGCCACCGGCTTACTGTGATGGCAATCGTTCCAATCGGAAGGAAATGCCAAGGCCGTGCGCTCATCGTCGATCAGCCCCAGGTGAGGGCAGATTTGCGGATTATCAAGGGGAGCGTTAGCTCTATCGATCTGCATCTTTGAATGAAGTTTTCTTTTTTAATGTGAATAATGGATAAGAGCATTCGGAAACTAAAAGCACTTACTTTCTCTATGTCATTCTGCCCGCACCATCCGTGCCATATGGCACGGATGGTATGCGCAGGCACGCGTGAGGCGCGAAGCGCCGAAGAATCTCAGATTACAAAGCAATTCTTCCGACAAAGCTGAGATTCTTCGTTCCCTACGGTCACTCAGAATGACATCTAGGTAGCTAAAGTTGTTGTGTAACATCATTTTGAAACCAAAAGCAATTTCCGAACGCTCTCATGGATAAGAAAAAATTCTGGTTCTGATTTATTTTGTGGTTGGGCTGCAGACAATCCACAAATGGGCCACGAATGAGCCGCGAATACTCGAATTTGCGCCTGGTATATTCGTGCACACTTGCACCGCACTGCGTTTGGTGCAGTGCAGGTGTTCGTGAATAATTCGTGGACGGTTCGGGCAAAACCAACCTTAGTGCTCTATTCGCCGCACCCCCCGTTCGGGCCGTGAGCCCGCCGAGGCAAGTGCCCCATAAACACGGGGTACGAGTGCCCCATAAACACGGGGTACGAGTGCCCCATAAACACGGGGTACGAGACGGCCATTCAGGGCACTTTCCCCGCGGCGAGGAAGGTACCCGTTAAGGGTACGCCACCTAGAGCATATTAGCCACCGAGAGCAGTCTGGCTCCAAGATAATACTTACTTCCGCCCTGAGCGGAGCGGCAGCGTAGTCGAAGGGTAGTTTTGATATAAATTTGCGCTTCGACTACGGTCCTCATTAGCATTCGGACCTCCGCGGCAGCGAGGAAAATTCTTATTTTCTACCTATTCATTATTCACATCGCTTACTTTGCATCCCTACCGATGAAGGGTTCATTCTCGCGCGACTTTTCGGATTCGGATTTGCCGGCCAACAGCCTGCTCAGCGTCGAGCCGGAGGGTTGCCGCTTTTCGCTTTTGTCCACCTGGGCGTTTTCCAGGCCCTTATCCTTGGAGGCGTAATGATAATAGCCCTCCGAATAGTAGTAAGGCGAATAGTAGCGGTAGCCCCCATAGTAGTGATTGCGATTGCGCGGAATGCGGTTGAAGACCACCCCCAATAAGCGCCCACCGGCGCGCACGAATTGTTCACAGGCTGCCATAGCCGAATCTGCGCGGGTATGGCCGGGTTGAATCACCAAAAGGATGCCGTCCACCTTGGGCGCCATCACCTGGGCATCCGTCACCATGGTCGGCGGACTGTCGATCACCACCACATCTGCAGCGCCGGACAATTCCCCCAGGATGAAGCCCATCCTGTCCGAACCAAGCAGTTCGGCCGGGTTGGGAGGCAGGTTGCCGCTGGTGATGACGCTCATCTCCTGCGTACCATTCCAGCTGGTTGCGCACCGCTCCCAGGCTGAGCCTCTCCCTGAAAAGATCGCTGAGGCCGACCCGGTTGGTCACCCCCAGCACCTTATGGACCCTGGGACGTCGCAGGTCGGCATCCAACAGCAAGACGTTTTTACCGGCCTGGGCGATGATGGCCGCCAAATTGGCGGCCACGGTGGTCTTTCCCTTCGCCGGGACCCGGGCTGGTGACCAGGATGGTGTGCAGCGGCCGGTCCACGCCGGCGTACTCCAGGTTGACGCGCAGCGAACGAAAGGCTTCCGAAACAGGGGAACGCGGTTGCCGGTTGACATACAGATACTCATCCTGGTTCTTGGGCGCTTGCATGTCGGCAATATAGCCGATCACAGGCAGCTCCAGAACGCGCTCTACATCTTCAGGCGTCCGCAGGGTATCGTCCAGGTATTCGATCAGGAAAACCAGGCCAGCCATCAGCATCAGGCCCACCGCGCCGGCTAACAACGTGTTGGAAAGCGGCTGGGGCCGTACCGGCTTGAGCGGCAGGGGGGCGGCTTCGATCTGGACCACATTGGGCGTGTTTTGCAAACGCGCCAGGCGGATCGACTCTCGGGAATTGATCAGATTCAGGTAGATTTGCTGGTAGAGCTCCAGGGTGGACTGCAAGCGCGCCACGGCCGGGCTATCACTGCTAACACTGGCGCCCGGGTTGCCCAGCACCACCAGGTTGGTGTAGATCTGTTGGTACAGGTTCAATAAAGGCGTGATCTGGTCCAGGCGTGACTGCATCTCAGCGATCTTGGCTTTGCGGTCCTGGTTCCAGGCCGGGGTCAGCAGGGCAATATCCTTTTGGAGCTGCGTCACTTCGCTTTGCAGGGGTTCCATCTGGGCTTTGACGAGCGTCAACTGTTCGCTGATGCTCTTGGTGGAAATATTATCCAGGTCAGATTGATACTGGGCGATTTGGTCTTGCACCTGTGTAATCTGTACCTGCAGGCTTTCTTCAGAAGCGGCATATTGCCCGGACTGCAGGCTTTCGTTGCGGTCGATCAGCACCTGTACCAGGCTATTGGCGATATCGGCCGCTTTTTGAGGCTCAGGGTCCTCTACCGTAATTCGAATAATCGGGGAGGATTGTACTTGTTGGACCGTGACTTGCCTGGAAGAGACCCCATATCCAAGGGCATCTTTGACCCCATCCAGAACAGGTTGGGTGGTCAATAGCTGTACATAGGTTTGAGCCAGTTGCTGGTCGCCATAGACCGCATAGGAATTGGAGGCCATCCCATTCGGGGACGAACTGACCATGACCCTGGTGCTCGTCTGGTAGACCGGCGTCTGGTAGAGGCTATAAACGTAGCCGCCCGCCGCGCCCAGAATGGCCCCCAGGATGACCAACCAGGCCCAGCGTCTGAACAGATAAAAGTATTGTTTAAGCTCCATTGGAACCGCCTTCCATGAATAGAATGAGGTTACACATTTTGTTCTTAGAAAATGTTTTGATATTCATATTCACCAGGGATAAACGGGGATGAACATTGATTTTGTCAGCATTTTGAGCATTCATCTGGACCAAATTACGTTTATCTCTGTTCATCTCTGGTGAAAATTCGGATTTTCCCTGGCCCGACCAGGACGGGCAAAACACTTTCTAAGAGGTTTATTCTCTGAAAAAGTGTTTTTAAATTTGTTTGCCGCTGCCACACCAGCTCAAATCTCGCCGGTCACCTTATTAGCAGGCGGGCGCTCCTTGCTGAGCGCTTCAGCCGCCGTCCATTGACGAGGCCCATCGCTCTGGCCCAGGTACTCGCGGAACATCCGCATCAGGTCCGGGATCATCACCAGGCGCGCCGGAGTTCGCCTGGCATAAGGCCAGGATGCGTTGCTGCTCCTCCGGCTGGATATCCTCGATGGCAAACAGGATCACGCCGATATCCAGCCCCTCCACCAGCTCGGGGATGCGCCGGGTCAACCCGAAGACCGGGTGCCCGTCCACCAGCATACCGGCCTTGCCGGGATCATCGTCCACCATACCCGCCACCGAGAAGGCGGTGGACAGGCGGCTGCGGTTCAGCAGCCAGCAGGCCAGCAGGCCGCACTCGCCCGCGCCCACCACCAGCACGCGCTCACCGAGCAAGCCCTGCTGCTCTCGGCGCCGCAGCCAGTGCCTTGCCAGCCCGGTCAGCAGGCGCTCGCGATACCGCAAGGCCAGAAAGCCCAGGAAGGCGATCAGGCCGGCCGTCAGGGCCAGCCCGGGAGGCAGGAAGTTCATCTGCGGCCACAACCAACTGACGCCGATCACGATCAGAGTCGAGACCAGGCTGGAGAGCGCTACGTCGAAGGCGTATTCCGCCCGGGCATAGCGCCAGGCAACCCGGCCCAGGCCCATGAGCGAATTGACCAGGCTGAAGACCAGCGCCATGAGGGCCGCCATCTGAATCGCCACCGGCAGCCCCAGCTCGAGCGGACCGTTCAAGCGCCACAGCAGCCCAGCCACAGAGACCGCCGCGAAGGCTGCCAGGGTATCGATCACGAACCAGGACAGATAGCGCCGGGTGAGACGCGAGAGCGGGCCGTTATACAGCATCTCGGGCTGGAAGGAGGCCCCGCGCAGTTGCGGCAGCAAGGCCGCCAGCGTGGTGAAGATCACGTCCAGGTCCCCCAGGAAGCTGTGGTGACGCACGTAGAGCTGGTCCAGGCGCAGTTTGTGCGGCAGCACGGACTTGAGATACTCCTCTATCAGGCTGTCCGAACGCAGGGATCTCTCCTCGTCGCGATAGAGGATGGAGGCCGGGCTGGTGATGCCCGGGCGCAGCGAAAGGATTTCCGCGCGCGCGCCCGCCGGCCAGTCCTTGACGAAGGACGGGATTTCCGGGCGCGGACCGACCATGCTCATCTCGCCCACCAGCACGTTCCACAGTTGGGGCAGTTCGCTGAGCTTGGTCGCGCGCAGCCAGCGTCCCAGCGGCGTGACGCGCGGGTCGTCTGGCGCCACCAGCGCAGGGTCCTGGTAGCTCTCCGGCCGCTCGTACAGCGTGCGGAACTTGAAGATGTTGAAGGGCTGGCCGTGCTGGCCGATGCGCGGCCCGCGGGTGAAGACCGGTCCGGGGCCCTGGCGCTTGATCTGCCAGGCGATCAGCAAGAAGAAGGGCGAGAGCAGCAGCAGTCCCAAAGAGGCGGCCGCCAGGTCGAAGGCGCGTTTGAAGAAACGGCTGAAGAACGGCTCCGGGGGGGCCAGGTCTGCGGGCGCCAGCGGCTCCAGCCTGGCGGCGCGCCCGGGAGACCATGCCGGTACCTGGCCTCGACGGTCACCCCAGCGACCCACAAAGCGCAGCAACCCCAGCAGGAACCCCAAGCCCGTAGCTGGTATGCAGGATGGCGAAGGTCAGGGGCAGCCAGGGCAGGTGCCCCCAGCCTTTCTGCGCAGAAGTGATCAGCGAGGCGGTAAGGTTGGCAAACAGATAAAGCAGCGGCAGGGAAAGGAAAAGACGAGGATAGAGGATGAGAGGGAAGAGCAGAGAGAGGGAAGAGGCTAAAGGAGAGAGGTTAGAGGGAGAGGGGCCAAGAGGGAGAGATGCAAGATGCCGAACAGGGCTGAGAGCAGCAGCCCCAGGACGAAGGCCGGCGGGACGAACTGGCGCGGGCTCATCTGCAGCGGGTGTTTCTGCAGGACGCGCACCTTCCAGAAGCCATACTGGAAGTACTGGCTCCACAAACGCGCCGGTGAGCTGCGCACGCTGTATTCCGACCTGATCTTGGGATGCTGCAAGAGCTTGCCGCCCGCAGCGCGGAGCCGGTAGTTGAACTCGTCGTCCTGGTCGCGCACCAGCTCTTCGTCGAACAGGCCGACCTGCTGGAAGATGCGCCGCGGCCAGGTACCCATATAGACCGAATCGACCCACTCTTCCTGGTCAGAGTGATGGAAGCGGCCGCCGCCCACCCCAAAGTGCGAACTGGTCGCTATGGCGACGGCCTGCCCAAAGCGATTCGTCCCGACTGCGTGCATGCGCCCGCCCACGTTATCCGCGCCCGAACTTTGCAGAATTTCCACGCATTGGCGGACGTAATCCGGCGCCAGGACGGTATGCCCATCCACACGCACGATGATCTCACCGCGCGCCTGGCGCAGGCCCAGGTTCATACCACACGATACGATCTGCCCGGGATTCTGCAATAGGCGCACAGACATGCAGGGCGCGCAGTCCTCCAGCAGGCGGCTGACGATCTCGGGCGTGCCGTCGGTGGATTGGCCGTCCACCACCAGCAGCTCCAGCATTCCGCCGGGTAATCCTGCGCCAGGATAGACTGCAGTGTACGGGCGATGGCGTCGGCTTCATTGCGGATGGGTAAAATCAAGCTGACGAACGGGTCCATAAAAAACTCCCCTTTCAATTAGGAAAAGAATATGA
>CAWAVQ010000042.1:0-24471 GCA_963785535.1 uncultured Chloroflexia bacterium
CAGTGAGAAATGGCACATCCATGAAAAGAGAATGGTTCGCCAGTCTTTTTTTGGTTATGGCAAGATTTCTATGGCGTCTACGTGCGCGCCATCCGTGCTGCCCAGGTCGGGTTCTGTAAATCTTATCCAGTAATAATTCCCCTGAGATAGTCCAGAGGACAATGGGCTGTTGTCCACATCAGTACGGATGCCTGTATTGTTTAAAGGTCTCCCAGATCGATTGCGCAATTATCCACTTCTATCGGGCAGGCCGCGGCAATATTCGGAAGATCCACGTTATCCCCATGGGTATTTGTATCAGGGGAATTATTACCCCAATAGAATACCGGGAGCCCGGAGCCTGGAGGCCAGTTGTACTGATTCAATAATGATTTGGTCGAGATCGATACCAGAACCCTTTGGCAATTCATAAAAGACAAAATCGGCGGCCCGTCACCATCCGCAACGATCGGTCGGCTCATAAAGAAGGTCACAGAATGTGGTCTGGGATGTCATACATGTTCCCATCAGGCGGACCAATGTCGGGTTCACCAACGGACGAAGCATCGGAATGGTGGCCGTATTGTTGCTCGTATTAGTAACCGGCCAGTTGGCGCAGTTACAGTGGCTGTATTGTTAAGGGTCCCTGCTGCATTCGCGCGAACGGTAGCATTGATAGAGAAAATGACAGATGCGCTCGCAGGTAAATTAACCGTTGTATTTATGTTACCCGTACGAACGGAATTGCGCAGGTTGCACCCGGGGAGGTGGGTTTGGACTGCATGTCCAGGCCCAGATCGTGGGGTCAATCAAAGCTGGCCTGTTGTAGTCACAGTGACGCCGGTTAAGTTAAAAGCGCTGTTATTGGTCACAGTGACGGTGTAGTTCAATGTTCCACCTGGTGTGTAAGTCACCACCCCATCATCTTTTGAGATTTGCAGGTCGATATAGGGAGCATCAACATCCGTGGCCGAGTTGTCCGCAGGCGCTGCTTCTACAAGTCCTGCCGGTGCGCTTACAGTAGCTCTATTGGTTAAATTTCCTGGGTTCGAATTCCAGAGAGGACTGCCGTAACGGTATAGGTCAAGCTGACCCTGCCGTCAGGTTGATCGTATCCATAAAATCGGCGTTACTGTCGGTGACTGGAGTGCAGCCACCACCACAATTCCACGACCAGGTGGCGACCCGGCCGGGTATTGGATCGGATACGGTCATCCCGTTTACATCGAATGAGCTGTTGTTTGTCACGATGACCGTGTAGGTCAGTGTGCCATTCGCTACATATGTTGACGAACCGTCATCCTTCGTAATTTGCAAGTCGATATAAGGAATGTCTGTATCCGTAGCCGAGTTATTCGAGAGATTTGGGTCAATTGCTGTAGAGCCAACCGGGAGAGCGATATTCGCAGTGTTGGATAAACTCTGGGCTATGCCGCCTGTGGGGTTGGCGGTAACGGTATATTCGATCCTGCCACCGCTTTGGATATTTACCGTATCGGTGAAGTTGTTTGTGAAGTTTGTGACCTCATTACATCCGCTGGCGTTGACCATGACACAAGTCCAGGTCCATGAGGTGATTTGTGGACGATATTATCTATAACACGGACCCCTTGGGCATCGCTTGGCCCATTGTTGGTCACTACAACTGTATAGTTGGGAGGATTCGTTGCTGTATAAGTATCAACCCCGTCACTCTTCGTTATGGCAAGATCATAAATGGACTGTTGCGTATCCATGTCAGTGATCGTGTTGTTATTCAGACGGGGTCTCTAAATCTTGAATTGTTTGGAGCAATAACACTGGCCGTGTTGTAAAGAAATCCGCTTGCTCCGGAAGACACTGTCCCGCTAATAGTGATAGTAAGCTGATAATCCCCTCCTTGTTGATTGAACAGGGATGCAGCTGTGAAGGAAATATTGTTTCCGCTGCTTGTATTCGTGCCGCACCTTATGGCAGGCGAACAGCCTACTGTAAGATTTGTAATATTCGCAGGGACATTGTCAATAACGTCGAATGTGGGTGCATTGTCTGGCCCCCGGTTAGTTACAACAATGGTGTATTGGATCGGGTTCCCCGGTGTATATGTGCTGCTACTATCGGTCTTTGTGATAGCCAAGTCTGCTAGCGCAGGTTCCTGCGGTGTAGGCACAATAATAGGTGCGCTTATGGTCGGAGTTGGTGTGGGAACAGGCGTAAGGATGCCTGATGTTGGCACCGGTGTATCTACATGGATAGGAGTCGGAATCACAATGAACTCATCGGTTGGTGGGATCGCGCTGGAATCCAGAAGATCCTCTGGGTTGGTTTGAGGACGCGGAATAGAGGGGTCGACCAGTTCGATCACGCCCTCTTCGTTGACCACGAAATTAGCAGTGGGATTCAAAAGCGACCGTAAGTCTGCTTCTAACTGCCAGAGTGGCTTAAGCTGAATAGCCATCTGTCCAGTTATGAACATGCATAACATACCGATGGGTACTAACAATAGAATGAGTAACGACTCCCTTCGATTTTGCCTTGGATGTTTCATTTCTGCTGAACGTTCATTGGTAAGCGCACATAGAAGGTGGTTCCAGGATAGGTTTTTTCGTTATGACCAGGGCTTTCCAACCATATGCGACCACCGTGCGCTTCAATAATGCCGCGGGCAATTGCTAATCCTAGGCCTGGGCCCCCACCTTTGAATTTTGTTTTCCCGGACGAATGTAAAAGTACCTCCCCTGTCTGATAGAATTTTTCAAATACCAGCTCGTGGTCTTGCGGGTCGATTCCAATCCCTGTATCTTGTACAACAATTTCGACTTCTGGAACACCTGTACCGTTATTGATCATGCAACCGCTGACTTTAATGCTGCCGCCGTTCGGTGTGTACTTGATCGCGTTCATGATCAAATGATAGAAGACTTTTTGGAGAAGAGCGCCATCGACGTGTACAGGAGGGATTGTATCCAGTCCCTCTACAATCAATTTTATTCTGCGTTCTTCTAATGCATCTTTAAAAGGCTGTTGTGCTTTTGTGATGATCAGACTGATCTTTTTATCCGCTTTGGATAGAGTGAGTTCCTTGCTATCGATTCTGGAAATGTCCAACATACTGTTGATGATTTCATCCATGCGATTGAACCCATCCATGAGTCCCCTGGTGAGCGGTTTTAGCTCAGCATCACTTGCGGCTCTCTGTTCTAGCATATACGTGTAACCCTGAATGAGAGTCAGGGGAGTGCGAAGTTCGTGTGCTGAAATATTGATAAAGCTGGCTTTTGCGCGATCCATTTGTTCGAGGATTTGGTTGGTTTTCTGCAACTCTATAGTGCGTTGTTGCAGGTGTTCTGTCATCTCATCGAAAGAATTGGCCAGCGTTCCAATCTCATCCTTGGCTTGAATACCGGTACGTTGGGTCAGGTCACCACCAGCGATAGCTTGGGAGGTTTGCACCAGAGAGAAAAGTGGATCGATAATACGACGTGAGATTAAAAAACCGATCAGGATGACGAAAACCATTGCAAATGAAAAGATAAGAAAATATGAGTTGCGATTGGCAGATGCAGTCTGGCTTACATAGCCGGATGGCAATACAACGGAAAAGACTCCCAGTAGTTCGTTCCCGATTTGTAACTTGCCATATGCTGCGCTGTAAGGGCGCTGGCTGACGTTGATGTTTTCCCCTATGACCAGGTTATCCGTAGAAATCACCTGTTGGTACATCTCTAATGGAATGGTAAGAGTGGCAATATAAATCGCACTATTCTCCCCTTCAGCCTTGAATGTGGAAGCGATTGCATGCCCATCTTCTCCATAAATAATAACATCTGCAAGTGAAGAATTCTTAAGAGCCGGCATGACCGCATCCATCGGTGTGCCAATAATAATCATGCCGAGCAATTCATCTTGAGTTCTGATCGGAATGGCGGTGAAGTAATACCAGCGCCTGTCGGTTGGATCCTTGCTAATTGCTCTGCTTGGGATATTGTCTGAACTGTGATTTTCCAGTACTGACTGTATGATGTCAAGATTGGTCTTTTGAAGCAATTGTGTAACATCGTTAAGCGGCCCATTTGCACTGCTTTGCAAATGGAGAACTTCCTGGCCCTGAGCATTAATGAGAAAAAGATTGTCGATACCCAATCCATTTGCGATTGGGGTTGTCGACATTACAAGTTTTTCGCGATCTTCATCACGGAGCGCTTGTATTACAGTGCGTGTATAAACAATGATGCGTGCGTCATCGATCTGTTTAACTTCCTGGTCGGCAACACCTTGCGAAACAAATCGCCCCGCTTCTAAAAGTTGATTGTTCAATCCCTCCGAAAGAGACTCAGTCACCAACTTGGTGACAGCATAGGCCCCCGTAATAGCTACGATGAGGGTCAACAGAAGATAAGGGAGGATAACTTTGAAACGAATACTCACGGTGGACCTAGCATTGGCCCTTCTTAGAAGGATTTGTTTCTAATCTTAGCACAAATCCTCCTTACAAAACCAATTAAAACCTCATATTAATTATTATGCAACAACCCGTTGGTAACATTTGTCACAAGATACACAAAAGGCTCCCCCAAAAGGCCTTTGCTGAAATAAAAAAGCCCCGCATGTTGCGGGAACTCGATATCATTCCCTCAATGGGGGCTTTGACGAAAGAAAAAGCCTCGCAAAATGTGAGACCGTGTGGGCGCTGCGGGACTCGAACCCACGACCTCTTCGGTGTAAGCGAAGCGCTCTAACCAACTGAGCTAAGCGCCCATAATCAAATACTATTTTCGCTGCTCGTGTCCGCTATTATACGGTGAAGGTTGCATGTTGACAAGTTGCAGGTTAAACTAGTCCCGAACATATTGTTTTTAATTGACAAATTTCCCTTTGACATACGGCAATTTCGTCAATCATTATCATGTTGTCCGGGTACTAGAATTGACATTTCCTGCAATTGGAGAGAATCATGCGCATCATACGCTATCAAGCCAAAAACGAGGCGCCTAAATATGGATGGATGCTGGAAGATAAGGTCGGGGAGATCGAGGGAGACGTATTCGGTTCCTATAAGAGGCAGGAAGCTCTAACGCCTCTTTCTGACGTCAAGCTGCTCCCGCCATCTCAGCCGACCAAAATTGTTTGCGTGGGCCGCAACTACGTGGATCATGCCAAGGAATTGGGCAACGAAATTCCCAAAATCCCACTCATTTTCATGAAACCGCCCTCCTCGATCATCGGGAATGGTGACAACGTTATCCTGCCACCACAGTCCCAGCAGGTGGAGCACGAGGCGGAACTGGTGGTTGTGATCGGTAAGCGTGGAAAAAATATCGTTGCCGAGGAAGCCAGCGGATATATCTTTGGTTACACCGTCGGCAACGATGTCACCGCTCGCGATCTGCAGCGCACTGATGAATTATGGACACGGGCCAAAGGCTTCGACACCTTTTGCTCCTTTGGTCCGTGGGTCGACACCGAGTTCGACCCCTCTGACGCGGTCGTAACCTGCCGAGTCAACGGGCAGATGCGTCAGATGGCCTCCACGCGAGACATGGTCTTCAACGTCGGTGTATTGATCGCCTATATCTCCTCGATTATGACACTGGAGCCGGGCGACCTGCTCTTTACCGGCACACCCGCGGGTGTAGGTAAGCTCGAAGCTGGCGACGTGGTGGATGTGGAGATCGAGGGGCTTGGAAAGTTGAGCAATCCGGTAAAGGCGTAATTTTGAAGTCTGAAAATGGGTAGGATGAACTCTCTTCTCGTTTGATGACATGATAAAATGAAATCACAAGCTCTGATGTCTAAGGCAGGATAGCATATGCGTATCGCAAGAAAACTAAGTGCTGACCAGGAAGCCATCCAGCGCTTTCTTACCGTGCTTGGCGCCGCCATGATCGAACTAAGCAGCAACAAACTTGCTCGCCCCGAATTCTTCATCCTGGCGCACACGTTCATCAGAGATTACATCGAAGGCGGATTCTTCAAGAAGGAAGAATTACTCATCCAGACGCTGGAAGAGATCGGTTTTCCTCCTGATGATGGGCCAATCGGCTTTTTACGAAGTGACCAAAACAAAAGCCACGAATCTGCCGCGTACCTGATTAAAGCCGCGGAGCAGTGGCAGGCGGGAGATGAGAGTGTGCGTATAGAGATGGGTTGGGCAGCCAGCGAATATACCTCCACGTTACGCCAGCATCTTGACCGGCTAAAAAACCTGATCTTCCCCTTGCTCGAACAGAATATTCCCATTGAAGAAGAACACAAGCTTTCCGAGAGGGTCGATGCGCTTGTCCTTGACGGAGACCTGCAAACCAATCCGGAAAAGTACGAGAAGTTGATCGTCACTCTCGAAGAAGAATTGGCCGATTGGCGGTAACTACTCTTATTTCTACATTCAAAGGGCAGGTGATTATTCTGCCCTTTTTGATTCGGATATTGCGGGGTAAAATTATATATAATTTCTAGTATCATTGCGAGGAGGCTGTAAGCCGACCTGGCAATCTCCTGTTTCTTGGCTGCTTGAGATTGCCATGTTAACTACGCGGGCTCGCAGCCCCGCTGTATTCTGGCGGGCAATAACACAAGTAATGGGAGCCTTTTATGCAAGCCTTCGAACTCGCCCAACTCATTTTCCAACAAGAATCCGGCAACACGCCTTATCTCGAATTTCTGCGTGTACCCGCCCTGAGCATGGGACTTTATGTGCTCCCCGCCGGCGGCACGGACCCGCAATCCCCGCATGCGGAGGATGAGGTCTATTACGTAGTCAGAGGGAAAGCAAAGATAACTGTTGGGTTGGAAGATCGCAATGTGGAAGCAGGTTCGATTGTGTATGTGGCAAAGAACGTGGCGCATAAATTCCATTCGATCGAGGAAGAGTTGAAGGTGCTGGTTTTCTTCGCGCCAGCGGAGTATTCGATTAGACCGTAGACCATGGACGATAGACGGTAGTCAGCGTTTTTCGGTCCACGGTCTATCGTCCACCATCACACGCTAAGGAGACCTAATGTTGCGCTACACACCATTCCAAGAGAAAACCTCACCGTTATGCCAGGCCCAAAACTGGCGGCGCTGGGCGGGATACTTGGTCGCGGGCTCGTACGAACTCTCACTCGACCGCGAATACTGGGCCATCCGCAATTCGGCGGCGCTGATCGATGTCACGCCGCTGATGAAGTACCTCATAATGGGAAAAGACGCGGCGCGGTTGCTCAACCGCGTAGTCACGCGTGACATCGACAAGTTGCAAGTTGGACAGGTCTATTACACAGGCTGGTGCGACGAGGATGGCAAGATGATCGACGATGGGACGGTCTCGCGCCTGGACGAATCGACCTACCGCCTCACCTCCGCGGACCCGAACCTGCGCTGGCTTTCGATGAACGCCGTCGGACTGGAGGTGGAGATAACGGAAGTCACTGACAGCGTGGCGGCGCTCAGTTTACAGGGACCCAACGCCCGGTCCGTTTTGATGCGCTGTTGCGAGAGTCCCGTGGATGAGTTGAAGTATTTCCGTCTGATGGAAAATAAGCTAGACGGCATTCCCATCACCATCTCGCGGACGGGCTACACGGGCGACCTGGGCTACGAGATCTGGATGGACGCCTCGGACGCCTTGCCCATCTGGGATGCGTTGATGGCGGCGGGGCACGATTACGGCATCACGCCGGTCGGCATCCTGGCGATGGACATGGCGCGCGTGGAGGCCGGGCTGTTCATGATCGAAGTGGATTACACGTCGACGAGCCACGCCTGGATCGAGGCGCAGAAGTCGTCGCCGTTCGAGCTGGGACTGGGCTGGACGGTGAGTCTGGACAAGGGTGGCTATTTCGTCGGGCGGCCGGCGCTGGAGCGCGAGAAGCGCGATGGTTCTACCTGGAAACTGATGGGGCTGGAGGTGGAGTGGAACAGCATGGAGCGGTTATTCAAAGATGTCGGTCTGCCGCCGCAGATCCCCGGGATGGCAATGCGAGGCAGTTTGCCGGTGCTGGTTGGGAACGTGCAGGTGGGCTACGTCTCGACGTCAACCTGGTCGCCGCTATTGAAGAAGTACATCGCGCTGGCGCATTTGCAGAAACCGTATTATGAAATTGGAACCGATGTGCGCATGGAAATCACGGTGGAGCACCATCGTCAGCACGCGCCCGCGAAGGTGGTGAAGTTGCCGTTCTACGAGCCCGAATGGAAAAAGAAATGATAACCGCAGAGACGCGGAGTCCGCAGAGTTTTTATCAGAACCGCGAAGCACGCAATGATCGCGAAGAAAACCTTATTAAGCCTTTGCGTTTTTTGCGCTCTTAGCGGTCATTTTCTCTCCGCGCTCTCAGCGACTCCGCGGTGATACAGGAAACCATCTTCGTGATCGAAAAGCCTAACATTTCGGAAGAAAGAATAATCTCTGCATTGCAAGGGAACTTTTCAGTTCCAGCAGTTAACGTTGAGTTCCTGCCTCTTGGTCTGGATTCGTCCGCCTCGGCCTATCGCGTGGATTCGGAAAACGCCGTCTATTTTCTCAAGCTCAGGAAGGAAATCTCAAATCCAGCCGGGATTCTGATCCCGCGTTTTCTCAATGATCAGGATATACAACAGGTCATGGCCCCGCTTTCAACGAAAGGTGGGGATGCCTGGGCATGTGCAGATGGTTTTTTCTTCATTCTGTATCCATTCATCTCAGGCGAGCGCGTGATAGATGTGGGCATGTCTGATGCACGCTGGATTGAATTCGGTTCTGCCTTGAACCGGCTTCACACTACGAAACCGACTCCCGAATTATTAAGCCAGATCAAGCGCGAAAGGTTTATTCCGAAGCAGCTTGAGTTTTGCAAAGAACTCCACACGCAGGTCAATACTCGCGAATACGATGACCCGTTCCAAAAGGAACTGTGCAAATTCTGGCTGGAACACTACGAGACAATTGCAACCATCCTCGAGCGGACAGAAGCTCTGGCGAAACGGATGCAGGAAACGGATCTGGAATTCGTTCTTTGCCACGCGGACATCCACACCGCCAACCTGTTGCTCAGCGATGACGACAAAATCTACATCGTGGATTGGGATGAAACCCTGCTGGCTCCCAAAGAGCGTGACCTGTTGTTCATCATCGGGAGTATTTTCAACGATACTTCAGATGGAAAATGGGAGCATTTATTCTTCGAAGGCTATGGCGAGACCGAAGTTGATCCGCTCGCGCTGGCCTATTATCGCTACGATTGGTGTGTGGAGGATATAGGTGAGTTTGCCGAAGATGTTTTTGGTAGAGAGAACTTAGGCGAAGAGACGAAAGCGAATTCAATCATGTGGTTCAAGACTTTGTTTGCACAGGGAAATAGTGTGGAAACCGCGCTTAAGACAGAAATTGAAGATTTAGGTCATGTATGTGAAAGTATGATGTGAACCTAGTATACGAGTAGATAGGAGTGCATAGAGATGACCGTAAAGTTTGCCCCCCATGATGTGCCTATTGCACATTCAATGATTTCAAGTAGCGAGAAATTTAGAACCACACCAGGAGTGGTATCACCCATATCATCAATATTTTTATTACTGGGCTGCTTTTAACAATATTTATGCAACAATCGCTTTTACAGATGAAAATTTGGTTGAGTTAGATATTGATTCCGATGGAAATGTGAAAACTAGGAAAAATGGGAATGTTCGTATACCAATCACAAAGACCGTGATTAGAGAGAAGGACCAAATTGAACTAGCCTTTCAAGAATTTGATGATGAGTTAAAGCATAATCTAATAGTTCATCCAAGCACTGACTTTTTTGTGCGACGAATACCTCAATGGAACTATCAACCTATTGAAACTGATAAATCAGGGCAACGTCTAAATGGTGTTCTAAATGTAAATTACACTACCAAAGTTGAGTATCCTGTTTGGAGTCCTATTGATTTTCAGATATACGCTGAATATTTGGAAAATAATGAAAATATAGATGCTCGAAATTTCTTGGCTAATCAGATAGTAAAGATGCTCTATACGATCCGGTGTAATCTGATGCACGGTATGAAAAACATGGATGATCGAAATGATGTCGATGTTGTAATCAAAGCATTGCCACTTTTAGAAATGATTGTTATTGCATTTACATAAATAGGGAAACTTAATGATTATAAACTTATACGACGCAATCGTGATCGGCGGCGGCCACAACGGACTGGTGGCTGCCGCCTACCTGGCGCGCGCAGGTAAAAAAGTAGTCGTGCTCGAGCGGCGCGAGATCGTCGGCGGTGCGGCGGTGACCGAGGAGATCTTCCCCGGCTTCAAGTTCACTGAGTTCTCCTACGTGGTCAGCCTGCTGCGGCCGGAGATCATCCGCGAACTGGAACTGCCCAAGCATGGACTGAAGATCCTGCCGCTGCCGTCCACCTTCACGCCGATGGACAACGGCGATTACCTCGGCCTATGGGACGACCACGACCTGACGCGCCGCGAGTTGTACCGTCACTCACCCAAGGATGCCGAAGCTTACGATGAGTATGCGCGCGTTATGGCGCGCGCCGCCAAGGCTATCAAACCGCTCATCAGTCTGGTGCCGCCTGACCCGTCGTCGCTGCATCCGCGTGATTTGATGGGGCTGCTCAAGCTCGGTCAGTACGCGGCGGGGCTGTCCGAAAAGGAGCTGTACACCATCGCCAAGCTGGTCACGCAATCCTCCGCGGACCTGCTCGAAGAGTGGTTCGAGACGGACGCGCTCAAAGGCACCAAGGCCGCCAGCGGCATCATCGGGACTTTCCTCGGTCCGCGCTCGCCGGGGACGGCCTACGTGTTGCTGCATCACTACATGGGCGAGATCGACGGCGCTTTCCGTGCCTGGGGCTTCGCCAAGGGCGGTTCCGGTGGGGTCAGCGGCGCTATCGCCAGCGCAGCGAAAGCGCTTGGGGCCGAGATCAGGGTGGAGAGTTCCGTTGCGCAGGTCATCGTTAAAGGTGGCCGCGCGGCCGGAGTCGCGCTCGAGAGCGGCGAGGAACTGTATTCCAAAGTCGTCTTCTCGGCCGCCGATCCCAAGCGCACCTTCCTGCAGTTCGTCGATCCGAAATATTTCCCGGATGAGTTCGTCCAATCGATCAAGAATTTCCGCGTGCGTGGCTCATCGGGCAAGCTCAACCTGGCGCTCTCGGAACTGCCCGATTTCACCGCCCTGCCAGGCGAAGGCCCATTACACCGCGGCGCGATCTCGATCAGCCCCAGCATCGACTACATCGAGCGCGCCTACGACGACGCCAAGTACGGTCAGTTTTCGCGCCAGCCGTATATCGACATGGTCATCCCGTCGATGATCGATCCCGATATGGCCCCGCCCGGCCAGCATGTGATGTCGTGTTTCATCCAGTATGCTCCATACGATTTGGAAGGCGGCTGGAGTGAAGAGAAAAAAGAAGCCTTCGCCGAAACGGTCATCTCCACGCTCGAGCGATACGCGCCCAACATCCGCCGCGCCATCGTCGGGGCAGCAGGTCATCACGCCGGTCGACATCGAGCGCATCGCGGGCATTACTGGCGGCAACATCTTCCACGGCGAACTGCTGCTGCACCAGATTTTCTTCATGCGCCCCACGCCGGGTTGGGCCGACTTCCGCACGCCCCTGCCCGGCTACTACCTGGCCGCTAGTGGCGCGCATCCCGGCGGTGGGGTTATGGGCGCAGCGGGCAAGCTGGCCGTGCAAGAGGCTTTGAAGGATTGGAAATGAAAGCCACAGAGTCACGGAGACACTGAGAATTAAAAAGCTCTGTGACTCCCCGGCCCACCCCGCCGGGGCGGGCTGTGTCTCCATGGCAAAGGTGATTTATGAAAACATACGACACGATCATTATCGGCGCGGGACACAACGGACTGGTCTCTGCTGCCTATCTCGGAAAGGCTGGCAAAAACGTGCTGGTGCTCGAACGCCGCGAGATCCCCGGCGGCACACTGGTGACGGAAGAATTCGATGGCTTCAAGGCCGACATGCTCCAGAGCGGGACACTGCGTCCCGACATCATCCGCAATTTGAATTTGCCTCGCTTCCCACGTTAAGCCGGAAGCCTGCTTCCGCCAATTCAGCATTTATCTCTCTCCTGCCGTGATTCCGACAAACTTGTCCTCGACGCCGATCCCGCTAAAACAATCGAATCCATCAAACGCTTCTCCGAAAAAGACGCGGCGCGCTGGCCGGATTTCCTGGCTTTCATGTCTAAAGCAACGGACTTCCTCGAAGCTGCCTACCGCACGCCCATGCCGCGCCTGCCCAAGCCTGAATCCCTGAGCGAAGGCCTGCCCCTCGCCCAATTGGGACTCAAACTACGCTCCATGGGCCGCAAAGATATGCTCAATATCATCCGTGCCCTGCCGATGACAGCGGTCGAGTTCGTGGAAGAGTGGTTCGAATCCGAGCAGTTGAAAGCAGCCATCGCCTCGCTCGGGATCCACGGCGTGACACTGGGAGTCATGTCCGCGGGCACGACCTTCAATCTGATCCACAACTGGCTCAACCGTGGCGGACTTGCCCATCAGCACATTGGCCAGGCGGGACAGGTCACAGACGCGCTGGTCGAGGCAGCCAAAGCCTACGGCGCAGAAATTCGACTGAACGCCGAAGTAGCCAGCATCAAAGTCGAACATGGACGCGCTACAGGCGTGGTCCTGGCAAATGGAGAAGAGATTGCCGCCCAAACTATCCTCTCCGCCGCTGATCCCAAACGGACGTTCCTATCCCTGGTTGGGCCGATGGAATTGCCGCCTACCTTCGTTTGGAACGTGCAGTCGATCAAGATGCGCGGCTCGGTGGCCAAAGTGCATCTGGGCATGGAATCCCTGCCCGATGGGATGAAACCATTTACCACCTATGCCGTTGCCCCATCCCTGCGCTATTTGGAGAAAGCCTACGATGCCACCAAATACGGCGAGATTTCGGAGAAACCGTATCTGGAAGTGACGACAACGGAGAATGTGGTTTCGATCCATTTCCAGTTTGCGCCGTATAAGTTGAAAGATAGGAACTGGGAAGAAGAAAGAGGAAAGATCGAAACGCTTGCGGTTGACACGCTCGCTGAATATTTCCCCAATCTGAAATCAAAAATCAAAAATACCAAGACCTTCACGCCACTTGACCTTGAAGTCCACCTACTCCCTCACCGAAGGCGACCTCAACCACGGACAGATCATGCTCGACCAGTTCCTGTTCATGCGTCCGATCCCCGGTTGGTCGAACCATAAAACGCCGATTGACGGACTGTATCTGTGTGGCAGCGGTGTCCATGCGGGGGGCGGGATCAGCGGTGCGAGTGGGCGCAATGCCGCCAAGATAGTGTTGAAGGAAAAATCAAGGAATACCGCTGGTTGAGTAGGGCAAGTGTACTTCTCGCCCGTATCGTAACCAACATGCTAGAATGTGGTTTCCCTGGCCCGTCCTTCGACAAGCTCAGGACGACACGAAGGGCGATACGCCCTAACGGGCTACTCAACCACTCGTAAATTCTCCCGTCCTACCACGATGCGCCAAGAGTGTGAACACATCTTCCAGCGTGGATTGAACCGTTTCGATCGAATTGACCGTGATGCCCTTGCCTGCCAGGACATTTGTCAGACTCTCGCGTGTCCATACATCGGGGTCAACGATCACATGCGCGCGGTCGCCGTGCAGAGCTGGCTTGCGCAACACCATCCATTTTGCTTAATTCATCTACGGTTTCGAGCAGGGGCCTGGCAGCTAAATCCCAGGCTGCGCCGTGCAGATATTTGGACTTCAATCCGGCGGGTGTGTCCAGGGCCATCAACTTGCTGCGGTACATGAAGGCGGTGCGGTTGCAATGCTCGGCCTCGTCCATGTAGTGGGTGGTGATGAAGATGGTCGTACCTTCCGCGGCCATTTCGTAGATCAGATCCCAAAACTCACGACGCGCCACCGGGTCAACACCGCTGGTGGGCTCATCCAGGAACATCAATTTCGGGCGATGAAGCATGGAGCAGCCCAAGGCCAGGCGTTGGCGCCAGCCACCGGAAAGTTCGTTTGTTAGCGTGTTAGGACGTTCCTCCAGCCCGGCCAGATGCAGGATTTCGCCGATACGTTTTTTCTCCTCGTTTTCAGGCACTTCATACACGCCTGCATAAAATTGCAAATTCTCGAGCACGGTCAAATCATCGTACAGCGAAAACTTTTGGGACATGTATCCGATCAGCGGCTTGATCTGTTCGGGATTCTTCAAGACATCGATGCCCATGATGCGGGCAGAGCCTTCATTCGGGATTAACAATCCACACAACATGCGGATGGTGGTCGTTTTGCCGCTGCCGTTCGGGCCGAGGTAACCGAACACCTCCCCGGGCTTTACCGCAAACGAGACATGGTCCACGGCAGTGAAATCACCGAACTTCTTGGTTAAACCTTCGACTTCAAGCGGAAGGTGTTGTTCGGACATACTCTTCTCCTTCCGTTTCGATCAAGTGGATGAAAACATCTTCCAGTGTGGCTGGTACGGGAGCGAGATTCGTCATTGAAACGGAGGCAGCCTCCAGCCTGGCAGGGATGCGCTGCATGGGTCCTTCGGCGGAACTAACTCGCAAGTGCAAAAGATTCCCAAAGGTGTGTACGTCTTCTACCTCGGGGTCGTCTGCAACGATCTGGCGGGCGGTCATCTGCGGTTCGGCATCCAACTCAAGGATGCGGCCCGTGAGTTGTTTCATCAACTCGCGCGGTTCGCCCTGGGTGAGCACGCGTCCGTGGTTCATGAAGATGACGCGGTTGAAGCGCATGGCCTCGTCCATGTAAGGCGTACTGACCAAGACCGCCGAGCCTGCCCGCAGCAGCGCGATCAGCAGATGCCAGAACTCCTGGCGTGCCACCGGATCGACGCCGCCAGTGGGCTCATCGAGCAACAACACTTTGGGGCGATGGACGAGCGCGGAAGCCAGGCCTAGTTTTTTCTGCATGCCACCGGAAAGTGCCGCGGCGGGACGGTCCATAAAATCGCCGAGGCCAGCAAAATTCAAAAGCTCAATGGAACGTTCTTTCAGTTCATCTTCAGGCAGGTCAAAGACCTCGCCGAAGAATTCGATGTTTTCCTTTACACTCAGATCGCCGTATAGGCCGAAGCGCTGGGCGAGATAACCGATCTGCTCACGCGCCTTTTCCACCTGTCCGGGGACTTCGTACCCGGCAACGCGGACGGTGCCGCTGGTGGGTTGCAATACACCGCACATCAGGCGCATGGCCGTGGTCTTTCCCGCGCCATCCGGGCCGACGAGTCCGACCATTTCACCGGCGCGGACTTGCAGGTTGAGCCCATCTACCGCGTGGAAATCGCCAAATGCTTTGACCAGGTTTTTTGTTTCGAGCAATATTTCGTTTGGCATATTTACATTCGCGTCACTCTCCTGAAGGACACCGGGACGGTGTGAGGGAGCGTTTTTGCGACCGAAGAGTCTCGCATATTAGGCATGAGACTCTTCGCTCCGCTCAGAGTGACATAGGTTATTTTAGTTCGAGAATACCACGTCCGCAGGCATGCCAAGTTTGAGCTTGCCTTCGGGATTGCTGACTTTCAGTTTGACAGCGTACACGGTTGCGCTGCGTCCCTGAACGGTTTGAACGTTGCGCGGCGTAAATTCAGCCTTGTCCGAAATGTAGTTAACCGTGGCGGTAAAGGTCTGCCCGGGGAAGGAATCCACGCTGACGCTTACTTCCTGGCCGAGCTGGATTTCACCGTAGCGGTCTTCTGGAACGTAGACCGTGATAGTTAGATCGTTGAGGTTGGCCATCGTCAAGGCTGCGCCGCCTGGCTGGACGAACCCACCCGGTTCCGCGTTGCGAGCCAGGATCACACCGTCCATCGGGGCGCTGATGGTAAGCTTGCTCATCTGTGTATCGAGCAAATTGAGATTAGCCTGCGCCTGTTGTGCAGATTTCTGGGCTTGTTCTACTGCCGCCTGGGCTTGATCCAACGCGCCTTTGGCAGCAGTTACGCTTTCCGATTGGTCGCCGGTCTGAAGACTGTGCAACATGTCCAGGGACGAATAATATTGTTCTTGCGCGACAGATACGTTGGCACGCGCCTGAAGCACCTCGTTCGCAGCTTGTGTATTGAGAAGAGCGTTGTATGCGTTTTGGGCGTCGGTCAGTTCCGCCTGTGCATTATCATAGCGCTCCTGCCCTGCGCTGGAAAGGTTGGGGTCCCCCGAACAGTCATACACCAGATTGGTCAACTGCGCACTGCCCAAACGATAGCCTTGGCTGGTTCCGCAATGGGTTTTGTTATACGTACCTACCGGGGCATCAGAGGTACTTGCGTTTTGTGTTCGGTTATACACTTCCTTGGCGGTCAAATACGCCAGGCGCGCGTCCAAAAGACGCTTTTCAGCCTGGAGGAAATCGGCCTTACCCACAGATTGGGTGACTTCCGTCAAGTTTGCCTGCGCATCTTCCAATGCTTTTTGATTTAGATCCACTTGATCCTGCGCAGCCTGGATTTGCTCGAGGCGGGTAAAGTACCAACCGGGTTGATCGAATTGCGCCGGGTCTTTTGAGAACCAATCCTGTAGGCGGGTATTTTTATCCTGTGCCAGCGCTGTTTCCAACGCGATTTGATACTGGGCTTTGGCCGTGGTCAATGCGTTTTGAGCGGATATTACACCCGCATTGGCCGCATCAAGTTGGGCAGCCGCAACGGCTCGTTGGGCAGCCAGCAGGCTATCGTCCAGACGAAGAAGCGGTTCTCCCATCTGGACCGTCTGACCTTCATCCGCCAAAACTTCCTTGACCTTGCCGGAGGTTTCAGGGGATACGTCCACTTCGACGGCTTCAATGGTACCGGAGGCTCTCAACTTCCCATCGTCCTGGTTGGTAAAAACGCGATAACCAAAATAAGCGAGCGCAGCAACGAACAAAACGATGATGAAGATTTGAACGCGTGAAAGTCTTTTTTGCATATAAATACTCCTGGTTGAGATGTTGGTTAATCCAAAGTTTTCTTGAATCGCATGGCGGCCAGGCCAAGCAGAACGATTGCAAATATGGTCAGGGCAATGACCTGCGGCATGATCATGTTGAGTCCCACTCCTTTGATGACAATGCTGCGCAGGATATAAACAAAATAAGTGAGCGGCAAAAGGTTACCGACCACCTGGAGGAAGAATGGTAGCGATGAGATCGGGAAGAACACGCCCGATAGCATCATGGACGGCAGCATGATGGGCATGGTCATCAATTGCGCCTGCTGCTGCGTGCGTGCAGCGGTGGAGATGAGCAGGCCGAGGCCCAGGGTGGGCAGCAGGTATAGACCTATCAGGGCGAATAAAAGCAGCAGGCTGCCTCGCAGCGGCACACCAAACAGGAAGGTACCAATTGCCATGATCAAGATGGTGTTTGCGAATGAGACGATAATGTAGGGGATGATCTTGGCAACCACCAATTCCCAGTTACGGATGGGCGTGACGATCAACTGCTCGATCGTGCCGCGTTCACGTTCCTTGACGATAGCCAGAGCGGTCAGACTGGTTGCAGTTTGGAACAGGATCATCGCGATCAAGCCCGGTACGATGTTATAGCTATCCAGCAAATCCGGATTGTATAAAACGCGCGTGCGCACATCTACAGGCGTTGCCCCGCTTCCACTCGGACCCTGGAGGGCCATTTGCTCCGAACGCACGTTCGCGCCGTGCGCCTGTCCTACGAGCGCGGCTGCGGAAAGGACCGCACCGGCGACAGTTGGGTCTGCGCCATCCAGCAGGACCAACACATCGGCGGTTTTCCCTGTGGCAAGATTGGTACTGTAATCGGGCGGGATCACGATCCCAACACTCACCTTTCCGCTGTCTATCAGGTCGTTGACTTCTACCTGGCTGTAAACGGCATAGTTATAGGCAAAATAGCCGGTAGCCTGGAACGAATCCAGCAACGCGCGGCTGGCACTGCTGTTGTCCTGGTCGAAAACAACGGTCGAAACATTTTTGATATCCGTGTTGTTGACAAATCCCAGTAATACCAGTTGCATGATTGGCATGATAAAGATAAAGACCAGCGTGCGCGGATCGCGCAACATGTGGATGATCTCTTTTTTGATCAAGGCTCTAAAACGTCTCATTGGGGTGCTCCTGTAGCAGTCTCTGCTTCTTCCATAAGAGAGTCGAACAATTTATTCATCAGGTATAGCAATTGGGTTTGTTCTTCGAGCGTAAATTTGCTTAGCATGTGGGCAATGCGCTGTTTATTGAACTCCATAGCGGCCTGATAGATTTCCCTGCCAGTTGTGGTCATCTGGACGCGAACAACGCGGCGGTCGCTTTCGTCAGGGATGCGCTCGATGAAATTCCCGCTCACGAGGCCATCCACGATGCGGGTGGCTGAACTGAGCGGAATCCCAAGTTCTGCGCTGAGTTCTCCCATGGTGGGGGGCGTTCCGCTCCGTTCCAGGATGATAAAAATCCGGAAAACGAAGGCACGGTCTTCCTGGTTGGTCGCGCCACCAATCTTCAGGTTTTGCATTTGTTGCTTGAAGCGTGCGACATGTTCAGGGAGAACCAGCTTGGGGCGCAGGTGGATGAAGCGCTGGACAAGCTCAAAGAATTGATCGGTAATTTGGTCAGTGGTCATAATATTTCCAATTCGGGATATTTCCAAAACGGAAGGATTTTACTCCCTTTCCATCTTTTGTCAAGCCAAAAAAACTTACATGCTCTTAACAAGACATTGACAAGTATTCTCCCCCGAGAATAAAATGACGAACATTCTTCTCTGCCATAAAATCATCGTACCGGGAAAGAAAAATCAGTTTACAGGAGATTTTTAATGGTTACTTTTCACAAAACATCCGATACGTTTACCGCTGGCTCGATGACCCTCCCACAGAAATACTACACATCTGATGAAGTGTTCGAACGGGAAAAGAAACGCATCTTCACCGAATATTGGACCTGCGCGGGCCACCTGAGCCGCATCCCCAACCCGGGCGATTATTTCCTGCTCAATCTCTTCGGCGAAAGCCTGATCGTTTTGCGAGACCAGGAGAATCAAATCCGTGCCTTTTACAATGTCTGCCGTCATCGCGGCACACGCATTTGCGAAGTCGCCCAGGGACGTTTCAGCAACAGCATCCAATGCAGCTATCACGCCTGGACCTACGGCCTGGACGGCAAGCTGATCGGCGCGCCGTTCATGAAAGAAGTGGAAGGTTTCCGCTGGGAAGATTATCCGTTGCGCGCTGCGCCGGTTGAACTCTGGGAAGGTTTTATCTTTGTCTATCTCGGTCTTCCCGGCCAGTTGGCCGGGACAGGTGATAACCCCGAACCTTTTGCCAGAGACCTACGCGCCGCTGATCGGTCGTCTCGGCCAGTGGAACATGGGAAGCTTGGTATCACACAAACGCATTTCGTATGATGTCAAAGCCAACTGGAAATATGTCTTCCAGAATTTCAACGAGTGCTATCACTGTCCCACCATCCACCCGATGTTGAACAAATACGCCAACTACACCAGCGCCGAAAACGACTTGGTCGAGGGTCCCTTCCTGGGCGGATTCTTAAGCATCACAAGCGGTGGCAGCATGACGGTCACGGGGCGAACGTGCGCGCTCCCGTTGGGTAATCTGGACGAGGGTGAAAGTCAGCGGGGTTACTATTATTCCATCCTGCCCAACCTGTTGCTGAACATCCACCCTGATTACGTCATGTTCCACCTGGTTTTCCCCATATCACCGGGACATAGCATCGTGGTTAGCGAGTGGCTTTTCCATCCTGAGGCTGCGAATCAGCCCGATTTTCGCCCGCAGGAGGCAATCGATTTCTGGCATGAGACCAACTTGCAAGATTGGCACGTCTGTGAGTTGGGCCAACTGGGCGTCGAATCGAAAGCTTACACGCCGGGTTGGTATACGCCGCGCGAGAGTCTGCTGGCGGCCTTCGATGAGCATTATTTGAAGATCATGGGTGATTAGAAGCTTGTCAAAAAATTATGTCATTCTGAGGAGCGAAGCGACGAAGAATCTCTGACTACAGAGCAAGTCGCATGAACAAAGGGAGATTCTTCACTCCCTACGGTCACTCAGAATGACATGCAAAACCAGTTTGTAGTTGAATCAAAACAACATCCGAAGTTCCGTGACTTCGGATGTTGTTTCTATCAACTATTCTTCATCAGCAAAACGCCGTTTTGAGACGGATCGTACAGCAGCAGACCATCTTCGGTTTGGTTGGCAGGGATGCCTGCTTTTTCGACCCTTTCCACGACCTCATCCAACGCAGCCTGGTCGGGTAAACCCACCGTAAAGTAGCGCAGACCGAGCGCATCGGCGGGAAGCGGCGGAGCGCCTTCGCCCTGCCAGGTGTTCAAACCGATATGGTGGTGATAGCCGCCAGCCGAAACGAATGCCATGCGCATCGAATCGACCACGCCCATCACGTCAAAGCCGAGCACGCCATGATAAAAATCTACGGCCTCGTGCAGGTCACGCACGTGCAGGTGGACGTGCCCCATGCGCGTTTCTTTCGGAACAGACACATCCAGGCGGTCATCTTTCTCAAGGGTACCGAATAGCGCGTTTACATCCAATGGCTCGCGACCATCGCTCAGGGAGCCATCTTTTCGACGCGTGATGTACTCTCCGTTTTTCAGGGACCAGGTTCCATCTTCGGGCGATTCGCAGTACAGTTCGATGCCATTTCCTTCGGGGTCATCAAGGTAGGTCGTCTTGGTCATGATGTGGTCGGTGGGATAGTTACGGTATTTCAAGACGAATAGACGTCCCATGACGCGCGCCAATTCCCGTCGATCGGGGAAAAGAACCGCGAAGTGATACAGTCCCGTCACACGCTGGTAGCGTTTGTAAGTGGGTTGTTCCACCAGGCGCAGCAATTCTCTTTCGCCGGTTCCCAATCCGGCTTGATTCCCATCGCGCCAGTGTTGCACAAATCCCAGTGCCTGTTGATAAAAGGCAATCTGATTGTCCAGACTAGCAACGGTCAATGAAACGGAGCCAATTTTGGTGTCCGGATGGATCGAAAATTCCGTCTTGGTTTCTGATTTCGGTAAAACGTCCATAACTCTCTCCTGACTTGTCATTTTGACAAATCGTCCCTGCAATTTCTTTCGCTACGCTGAACTCTTTGACCCGGTCAATTTGATGAGCATAGAAACGGTAATGAAACCTGCTACCACATGCATGATCATCAAAGTGATGGAATAGGGCCAACCTGCCCCCGGCATGGGCGTGGATACGGCGGCAATGTCAGGCAGAAAGCTGATCACAAGAAATATCGAGGCTATGATGATATATGTGCGTATCGGTTTCTTCGCAAAACGCCCCACCAGCGCGAACACCAATACCCCGCCAGTACAAAGAACAAGAGTCAGCATGATTGGCAACATGATTATCGCAAGCCCGGGAGCGTAAGGCGGCGGCAAGATTGTCCGTGCAATGGTACGCACGATCAATACACCAACGATCGCTGATAATACCGTCAACGGACCAACCCACCAGAGTTTCTTCAGTTGAATGGATAAAGCAGACATGATTTTTCCTTGGTTCGAACGGAAGAGTTGGGCTAAAAACCCAACTCTTCTTTCACAATGATCATCGTGATACGATTCGGGCGGAATTCTTTGTTGACGATCAAAATCTTGTTGACACCAGTACCCGTGTTGTAAAGCTGCTGCATGTGTACCTTCTCGCGCGGCAAGCAGTACTCATAGATACGCTGCAACCCTTCGTCCAGGTCTTTAACGATCTTCTGTGCGCCGACCACCCAGATAACGTTGCCCGCGCCTGAAGCATACGGTCCAAGTTGGCTGCCGGTATTTGACGCGATCAGCACTTGGCCGTTTTCCGTCACAGCATGGACGCTGCCCGCCGCGTAATCCGGCGCACCGCCCAACTTGCGGATCTCACGGCCTTGTGTAGCGCGATCCATGGCGAACATCCTGGGCCGCAAGGCATCGAATCTGCCTGACTTGTCGATCTCATCTTTAATCCCAAGTGTTTCGAGTGTGACCGAAGCGCCGAGAAAAACTTCAGACCCATCGGGGATCAATTCGAAGAACAGGCGTTTTGCTTTTTCACCGTTTTCGGCAATCAAGGTATGAATGTTATTTGCCTCCAACGCTTTGGCGGTGCGTTCGATTTGCTCGTCGGAAGCCAGTTTTTCAAATTCTCTGTTTGGCGCCAGAGTTGTGTTGATATCTTCTGCTAACATACTTCCTTCTTCGTTTCTCTTATATTGCTTCTCTCTTAATTCAAAATCTTGACGGTACTGCCCCAATTGGTACCCAGCGATCCTTGTAGCGTAATGTGCAAGAATTGCATGGCTTCGATCTGGCGCGCGCGGCTCAATGGACCAGTATCTATCGGGCGCATTCCGCCATCTTTCGCCAGTTGAGCGACTTTGCTTTTGGCGTCGGCATCGTTTCCGGCGATAAAAACGTCGAGCGGCTGACCAGCTACCTGTCCGGCGAGAAGCGTACTTGCAAATGTTGTGTTGAAGGCCTTAACTACCTTCGCACCGGATGGAACCGCCTTTGCCAGATCCTCCGCGGAGGACGAATCGGGCGCAGTGGCAAGTCCGTCATAAGTGGAATTCAGTGGGTTGGCAATATCTACCACCACCTTGCCCGCGAGTTTGTCCCCGAGTTGTTTGGCGATCTCGATGTTCGTGCCGTACCACACTGCAAGCACCACCACATCGCCAAGTTCGGCATTACCAAGGCTGGCAGTGGAAACCTGCACACCATTCTTTGCCGAAGCTTTGACATCTTTGGCAACCTTTTCCGCTTCTTCAGGTTCCCGGTCAATGTAGGTGACGGAATGGCCGCCTGCAACCGCACGAGTTCCGATGGCGCGTCCCATATTGCCTGCACCAATAATTGTTATGTTCATCTTGACTCTCCTGTAATTGTGTGTTATCGTACATTCGTTGCTTAAACAACAGATGTTGTGTACTTTACTCCTCTTACATGTTCAGGTCAACCATCAAGTTTTTGAATCTGTTGGATAAGCAACACTGGAGCGAAAATGTTGTCTAATGTGATGGAAGAAGAAAGACTGGACCCCCGCGTCAAACGGACTCGGAACCTGATCCTGGCTGCCTTTGCGGACATCCTGCCCGAAAAGGGATTCCAGTCTCTGACCGTCCAGGATATTACCGATAAAGCTGAGATCAACCGCGCCACGTTTTACGCGCACTTTGCCGATAAATATGACTTGCTCGATCAGAGCATCCGCCAAATGTTCAGGCAGGAGCTCGAAAAACGGACCCTGAACGCCTGTCATTACACTGACGAAAATTTGCGCATGCTCATCGTGACAGTTTGCGAGTTCGTCTCAAATGCCAATACCCATTGCAAAACGGAACAGCCTCAATTCGAGGCGCTGGTGGAAACGCAGGTAAAAAAACAGTTGCAGGAATTGTTACAAATGTGGCTCGAAAAAGAAGATACTGATATTGATGCCAGAACCGCTGCCACTGCCGCGAGTTGGGCAGTCTATGGACTGGCTTCCCAATGGAGCCATGAGAAGGAGGCAGAACGCCCACCCATGGAACAATTTTCCGACCAGGTCTTTCCGCTGATTGCTGCCAATTTGCAATTAAACCAGCTTACCTGATTCAGATGATCGGGGGTAGGAGAACGATTTCTTGTTCGCCTTAGTGTATGACCGTCATATAACGTTCATAACAGTTCGTTACACAACCAATGCGCGAGCCAGCAAATATAGAAGTGTAATCAGAACGGCCACCATTCCCCATTTCAGCAGTGTTCTGTACTTCAGAATTTTCCTTAGTGTGGCCCCGTTGTTTTTGTGCGGATAAGGCTTGTCTACCGGAACCGGCACATTAAGAAATTTGCATAGCGGTTCCCATCCCTGCTTGGCCTCAAAAACCAGTAGACGTTCCTTGGGCACAACGCGTTTCACTTCTTCGATGTGGTCGTTGAAGACTTTGATGGCATGGGCCTTATCTTCCAGTTTGTTGTGAAAGATTCCCTTCCAGATTACCTTTTCCATTCCGTATAAGAATTGGTACATCGCTGGAATGATGCGCGTGAAGCGGCGGAACCTCCTGCTAAGTTGATAAATGGTATTCATGATACTTCTATACCAGCGTTCGGGGTCGCGGACAGTGAGGATGATTTTCGCATCAGGGTATACGTGCATTAAATCCTGGTAGTAAGCGGCAACGGGACAATCTGTTGCAGATTGATATCCTTTGAACAAAGTTTCCCAATCCGCTTTATCACCCGCCATGATCTCTCCCCAACGTTCTAGATGGCTGGGATTCTTCAAAACTTCTTCCATGTGGTAACACTTGCCAAATCCCAGTTCTTCCAGGGCGACCTTTAACGATCGCGTTCCCGTCCGCCCAAAACCTGCTCCGATCACCTTTAATGCCATAAATCCTCCTGATTTGATACTCGCTACCAGTCAATAACACTCCACCTTGCATTATATGTACCTTCACTCAGAATACTGACTTCTCTTCACAATTATGTGCTCGTAAGAATCTCACAAATGATACTGTCATACGCATTATCGCTCTCTCACAAGCATTTTTTCTA
>CAWAVQ010000043.1:0-66682 GCA_963785535.1 uncultured Chloroflexia bacterium
CAGGCCATGTTGGCCAATTCCACCAAGCCCATCTTGTTTGTGACCACCGAGTTCGAAGGCACTGTGAAAGCGGTGGAGATGGCAGAGATCGTGGCGGGTGGACCGGATGCGCTGCGCCGCAATCCGCTGTGTGCGCTGTACATCAATGTGACCGCGCCCTTGGTGCATAACGAGGAGGCCTTGCAGAAACTGCTCTTCATGGCGGAGAAAGGCCTGCCCACCACCTATACGCCAGTCGTGCTGCGCGGCGCTACTGGACCGATCACGCCGGCTGGCGCGGTGGCTTACGCCAATGCGGGAGAGCTGGCGGGGCTGGTCCTGGCCCAACTCAAGCGCCAGGGCGCGCCCGTTATCCTGAGTGGTGGTACCCAGGATATGCTGGACATGCGCACCACGTTGGACATTTATGCCTCTCCGCAGAACCGGGTGCTGTGCGTAGAGATGGCGCATTACTACGGACTCCCGATCTTTGGACTGGGTGGCGCCTCCGATTCGAAACTGCCCGATGAACAGGCTGCCGCGGAAGTGGCTTTCTCGTTGCTGACGGAGACGCAAGCTGGCGCGCACCTGATCCATGACGTCGGCTACCTGGAGGGTGGCATGACCAATTCCCTCGAGATGCTCGTGATGGCGGACGAAATGATCCGCTGGGTCAAGGAATTCATGCGTGGCGAAGTAGTCGATGAAGAAACCCTGGCGTTGGACTGGATCGATAAAGTCGGCCTCGAGGGTGACTTTCTGGCGTTGAAGCACACCCGCAACCATTACCAGGAAGAGTGGTATCCGGCCCTGTTCAATCGTAAGAATCACGCTAACTGGGCGGAGGAGGGCGGAAAGACCTTGCGCGAGCGCGCCCGTGAAGAGGTCGAGCGACTCCTGGCTGAACACCAACCGGAACCGCTTCCAAAGGACATCGCGGAGGCAATCCAGGGCGTGATCGATCGCACTGTCGAATCGAAGGCATAACCTATGATCAACATCCGTCCTTTCAAAGAGAGTGATTGGCCTGCCGTATGGCAGGTGATCGAACCGGTATTTCGTGCTGGTGAAACCTATCCTTTCTCCCGCGATATATCGGAAGAGGAAGCACATACACTTTGGGTATCGATTCCTAAAGAGACCTACGTTGCGATAGATCAAGAGGACACCATCCTGGGAAGCTATTACATCAAGCCAAATCAACATGGTCTTGGAGATCACATCTGCAACTGTGGATATATCGTTTCCGAGAATGCGCGTGGGCAAGGGATTGCCTCTCAGATGTGTGAACATTCGCAGCGAGAAGCAGTTGCGCAAGGCTTTCGAGCGATGCAGTTCAATTTTGTGGTTTCCACAAATGAGAGTGCCGTTC
Organism: uncultured Chloroflexia bacterium; assembly: GCA_963785535.1. Lineage (GTDB taxonomy): Bacteria > Chloroflexota > Anaerolineae > Anaerolineales > Villigracilaceae > JAABUE01. The sequence goes on from CAWAVQ010000043.1 coordinate 1,352, forward strand.
ATCTCTGGAAAAAGCTTGGGTTCGAGGTCATTGGGACGATTCCGGAAGCATTCCGCCATCCCCGGCACGGATTTGTGGACGCCTTTATCATGTATAAACGCCTCTAATCCTCGCAGAAATCGCCTACCTGGCTGCCTGCTATCGCCCGGACCATGTCAGCGGGAGGGAGAGCCAATCCAGTGTCCGGACGACCCGCGCTGATGATGACTTGTTCCAATTCCAGTACGTGCTGGTCCACATATCCGGGCACATCCTCCCGGCGGAATCCCAGCACAGAAACGGCCCCCACCTGAAAACCGGTCACGCGTTCGACATCCCGCTGGGAAGCCAACTGCACTTTTTTATCTCCCAGCGCTGCGCCAACCTTTTTGAGGCTGAGTCGCCGGTCTCCGGGAATCACAAACAACACAAATGGGTTGCTACCTCCTCCCGGATTGGTCGAGCGTTGCACCAACATGGCCTTGACTACCTGTGCCACAGGGACGCCCAAATCTTCAGCCACCCCTTCTGCCGTATATTGTTTGCTGGACTGCTGATGCACTTCATATGGGATCCCTTTTTCATCCAGCGCCCGCATGGGCATGGTCTTGGCGCCAACTTTCGCCTTCTTTGACATGCTAATTTCCTTTCATCAAGCTGGGATTACCCACAGCGCTAGCTCGAATGCGGTAACTCTCGGCGCCATCTGGGAGTTGTTCGAATTGCAGGTGGGGGTCATTGGCGCCGGATGCGCTCACACGGGCAAGCGCTTTTTCACCCGTGATCTTTTGTGCGTATTCCATGGCTGGTTCCAATTTCGAAAAGCGTTTTCGTTCCTCACCCGATTGGACATAATACCCAACGATATACATACCCCGGTTTTGTGGAATGATCCAGGCTTCCTCGACCACCATCACACTGCCTGCCACCGCACCCACCGCATTGGCGACCTGGAAGTGATTCGGGACGATCAATTCGGTGTGCAATATTTCTGCTACGCGTGGCAGGAAAATCTTGGCCGGTGCCCCTATGCCGATAATGGGGATTTTCAACGCGATCCGTGAGCCTAAATAGGGATGCTTTCGATAGAGGTTTTCTTCGAATAGCCACAATCCCAGATCATCAGGATCGACATATTCGGGAACCCGCTCAAGCGATTTAGCACTGATAAACGAGACCACCTCGGCCGCGATCCGCTCTGCGATGATCATCATCACTCTTTCGATCAATTCATCGACTTCCAATTTGCCGATTCTCGAAAGCAACCCGGTTGCAATCTCAGCCGCGTTTTTATCCCAGGGGTCATACAAGCCGTTCAGATGTAACAGGTCGGTAGGGGTGAGCGCGGCCCGTCCGATGATTTCCTGGCTGATGAGCGTCTGACCGCCGAATTGCAGGGGATGATAGATGCCCATGCGTTCGAGGATATCGGGCAAAGCCAGTGGTCCTTGGCGCAACATGTCGATGACTTCGCGTGCCCGGTCATTTTGGACTAATCGTCGGGGTTCGCGTTGCAGGAACCAGTACTCAATGAAATCTGGCGTGAGTTTTTTGTGTTCCCGGTGGGGCAACCTCTTTAAATCCTGAGCCACGCGAGGATCTCTATAGGCCAGGTATGAAATCGGAGTCACACGCGCTGGACCAACGGTCAAGCGATCTTCCAGGTCGAAGCCGATGAAGCTATCTCCGCCCAGCCCGATAGAGCGCACCTTGGCAGCCCGCACGGCGGTTCGATACGGTCCCACAGTTGTTCCCTCTTCACTGACCTTAACCTGTCCCTGATCGACTACGGCCAGGTCGGTGGTGGTGCCACCGATGTCGATAACGAGAGCAGGATCCAGGTCCGCCAGGAAGCGTCCACCGATAGCGCTGGCGGCCGGCCCGGAATGGACGGTCTCTACCGGACGTCCTTCTCCCACCTGACTGCTCATCAGTGCGCCATCTCCCCGGACGACCATCAGGGGCGCTTCGATCCGTCGCTCATCCAGCGCTTTGCGCATGGCCTGGATGAAATCCTGTAAGATCGAAAGCAGCGAGGCATTCAGGCAAGCGGTCGTAGCGCGTTGGATAGAGTCCAATTTGGTGGAAAGCTGGTGCCCCAGCACGACTGGCAAACCAGTGGCCTCGCTGATAATTTGGAACGTGCGCTCTTCATGACTGGTATTCAACGGGCTGAAATAACCGGAAACAGCGAAGGCCTCGACTTCTCCTTTCAGGGAAACCGCCTTTTCCCGTATCGCATCCGACTCCAGATGGGCCTGCTCCTCACCATGCAGGTTGTGCCCACCCTGGAAGTAGATATAGTTGGATGTGGCAAAATGGCCCTCGAACTGAAAGCGCTTGACCAATTCCGGGTCGTATCCAAGCAAAAACAAAGCTACCGGGCGTCCTTTGCCTTCCGCAATGGCGTTGGTTGCCAACGTGGTGGAGATGGATACCAGGCGGATCTGGCCGGGATCATCGGGTAGCAAGTCATCCAACACCTTCAAGATGCACTCGGTAAGGTCGTGTTTGGTGGTCAGGGTTTTTGCAGTAGCAATCACCTGGCGGGTGTCCTGATCGAACAGGACGCCGTCAGTATACGTGCCGCCCGTATCGATTCCTAACAAGTAATTATTCTGCGTATTCTGGTTTGAGGTTTCCATTGGGTAAGGATACTAAAACGACTCCGCTGATGACCAGGGCCGCACCCAGGATTTGCCAGATGTCCATGCGCTCAGCCAAGATGAAGTAGGCATAAACAGCAGCGAAGACGATCTCCGAGGTGGCAGTGATGGCAGCGATACTGGCCTGCAAGTGGGCAAGCGCCGTTGTGTAGAGGGCAAATCCGCTGATCGTAGCAATCAGAATTAAACCGGCGAAATATGCCAACGCCGGGAATTGGTAGGGAAAAGAACTCGGGCTTAAAAGCTGAAAGGGCAACAGGGTCAGGCTGGCGAAACCAAAGATGTATAAAAGAATGGTCCAGGAGTTATAATCGCCGCTCAACTTTTTACCGAACAGGCTAAAGGCCCCATAGAAAATTGCTGATGAAATAGAGGCAATCAAGCCCAGTTGGGGAATTTGAATTGAACTCATGCCGACTAGGCCTGAGATCAGCACGGTACCGGTTACAGCAAACGCAATAGCCACAAGCTTGCGCGTGGTCAGCGCCTCTTTGAAAATGATCCAGGCCATGGCGGTGACAAAGATAGGGGCGTTGCTTTGGATAACAGTGGAAACAGAAGCGCCGATCAAAAGCACGGAGGTATTCCAAAGTACATGGAAGAAACCGATACTGATGGCTCCCATAGCCAACAGCCAGGGAACATCTCTGCGTTTAACGCGTAGGAGCGCCGGACGGACTATAGAAATCCCGATGAGCAGGGTGGAGAAAGTTGTAATGTCACGCCAGAATGCCAGACTGACAGCGCTGATGTCCCAATTGCGAGTGGTAAGGCTGATAAAAATTCCCGATGTCCCCCAAAAGATGGTCGCCAAAATGACCATCATGATATCCCGGAACCGGTTCGATTGCATTTGCAACGGATGGCCCACAATTTTCCTTGTGGATGTCGATGTCCTTGATAACAATGCAGTCTGTCTTTTGAACAAGTTAACGCTTTCCATTTGGCGCTAGAGACATGCCTTCGATATAAAGCATATTAAAGCCCGCATCCAAATCGAGGTCGATTTGTTTGGCTTCGGCGGCTAGTTTTTCACCCAGCGCGAAACCCTCCTCACTGAGAAACATGGAGGCACCGAATCCAGCTCCGTTGGCGGCCGTTTCAACCACCTCCCGGCGCACGGGCGGGATCATGCCAATTTCGATGATGGCATCGATATCAACCTGACCGCCAAACGAACCGGTCAGGATCACTTTCTGTAAATCGTCCGGAACGAGGTTCAGTTGACTTATCAACACGTCGATAGCAGCCCGGATGGCACCTTTGGCTTTCTGGAGCTCGCGCACATCGTATTGAGTGAGAAGCAACCTGCCGTCGTCTGTAAGTTTGATAGCTCGCATATCGTGCGCATCCTTCGTAATTCGCTCTGCCAGATGCGGCGGGTCGGGCAAGATACGGCCGCTGACATCAATGACTCCTGCTCGTCGAAATTCGGATACTGTGCTAAGCAGGCCCGAACCTGTCAGGCCGATGGGGTCCTGGTCAGCGATGGTCGAAAAGTGCAAGTGATTATCTTCGAGCTTCAGGTCGACGATGGCACCGTCGACGGCGCGGGAGCCGCACGAGATGTTGACTCCCTCAAATGCGGGGCCAGCAGCTGTGGAGGCGGTCAAGATGCGCTTTCCGTCCGTGACCATCACTTCGCCGTTCGTCCCCAGGTCAATAGCTGCCATCGGTCCGGAGGGGTTGTCAAATCCAAAATAAGCCAGGCAGGCCAGGGCATCGGAGCCAACAAATCCGCCGATCAAGGGAGGCAACGAGACGATGGCGCTCTCAGGGAAGATGCCGCCCATCAAATAGGTGGCATCCGGTATGGAGGTCAGCCTGATAAGGTTGGAAAGGCATCATGCCCAGCGAGTCCAGCGGCAGCTTGGCTAGCAGATGGTGCATGGCTACGTTGCCGACGATGGTCACGCGTTGAATCGCTCACGGATACGCTTCGACAAATTCAGGGAATCGACAGCCTGGTTGATGGAGGCCAGCGCCAGCCTGTGCAGGCGTTCGGCGTTGGTGGGCACATCGATGGCTGCGGCGATGCGGGAGATCACATCCGCGCCGTAGACAGTTTGCTGGTTGAGGCTGCCACCGCCGGCAGCGACTTCGCCGTTATCGAGCATGGTGAGGAAGGCGGCCACCGTTGTGGATCCCAGGTCGATAGCCAGCCCCAGAGGGACTTCCTTCTCGCGCCGATAACGAGTGCTACCTTTGAAGATTTTGTTGGAGTACACCACAATCGGGCGAAAGCACAACGCGCGAGTCGCCCTGCACGCGCGCACGGCAAGCCAGACGGTTGTTGAGAGCGATTTCACCAGGCGTCAGATTCTTGAGCTCGATCTCGTCAGGTTCGGCAACCCCTTCTTCGACCAGGATCTTGCACTTTCCGCAAGTTCCACGCCCGGCGCAAGGTTGCTCCAGTGGCAAACCCGTTTCTGCGATCACGTCCCCGAGCAGAGCCCCATTTTCCGCTTGAACGATTTTTTCCTCTTCGCCATAGACTACGGTTACATTGGGCATAGTACTTCCATCTACTCCGAAATGGTTTTGAGTATCTCGAAGACTTTTTTGTAAAAGTCTCCCACATGATCCTGCATGATCTGCGAGGCGCGTTCGGCATTGTGATCTTTTATCGCCTGTACCATGTCCAGATGAGATTCGACCGCAGCCGGCAAGAAACCCAGGTGTGGCAAAATCAAAAACCAGGCCCGCTTTGAGTAGCCATAGAAATCTTCCAAGATCTCTGCCAGAAATTTATTTTTGGCCGCCCGAGCGATGGCTTGATGAAATTTGTGATCCAGGTCGAAGAGCAACTTAGGTTGATCTTGTGGGATCTGTCGCTGTTCCTGGCTCAAAGCCTCCAACACGACAATATCATCAGCTGTGGCATGGGCGGCAGCTTGACTGGCGCAATATGGCTCCAAGAGCATGCGGACTTCGCTGATTTGTTGCAGATCAGGGATTTCAACCTTGGAAACGAACAAACCTTGGGCTTCAGGTTCAACTTCGACCAAATGATCGTGGGCCAGCAAATTCAACGCTTCCCGCACAGGGACTGTGCCCATTTCCAATTCTTCTGCAAGCCTGCCCTCGTCGATTGGTGATCCGGGGGCCAACTCCAGGGAGGTTATCTTTTCCCGGATGACTTCGTATGCACGTTGCGTGTCTATTCGTACCAGTTCCATAAATTGCTCCTACTATTTTCTTAGATCATTGCGTTATAGATAACCGGATTTTAAGGTGTGAACGTGCGTTCGCACCTTAAAATCCGGACCTCTTCAAAAAATATCATAGCGAACATCACTTTGCCAGGCGCGGGTTGCCCACGGCTTGCGCGCGGATGCGGTAGGTATCTAAGCCATCAGAATTTTCATCGACAATGACCTGGGGGTTATCTGCACCCGAGCGTAAGGCAGCGCTCATGGCGCGTTCCTGGCTGAGTTGACGGGCATAGGCCAGTGCATCCTCCAATTCCTCATATTCTTCGCGGTTATCGCGCGCCTGAACGTAGTAGCTGATGACGTCCAACCCCGAGGGGGATAAATGCGGATACACCAAAATCTCCTCCGAAACCATTACGCTGCCGGCAATCGCGCCCACGGCGTTGGCCACGTAATAATGATCGGGCAAGATCAAGTCGGTGTGCAAACGTTTGGCAACTTCGGCAAGCATAATTTCAGCCGGCGCACCAATCCCAATGATAGGGCTTCGTAGGCGGATTTGCGTTTCCAGGTGGGGGTGCTCCTGGTATAAGCTGTTGTGGAAAACCCAGGGACCGAAATCATCTGGGCGTAACTTTTCAAGGGAGGAATTTTTTTCTCGCTCAGGAACTCGACGATAGCCTTGACGATCATTTCGATGGTCTGAGACCAGATGAAATCAGTCAAGCCCGAAGCCTCCCAGTTCAAATAATTGCTTAGAATTTTCAGGCCATACTGAGATGCCTCAGAATCCCAAAGCTGATAGCGGCCATCTACATGAAGCAGGTCTGTGGGGGTTAAACCGGCTTTGCCGATGATCTCCTGGCGTACTAACTGGTCGGCGCCGAGTTGGTTGAGGTGGAACAAGCCCAACTCTTCTAATAGCTCCGGGATCGCTTTCGGGCCGTTCTTCAACAGTTTGACCAGTTCTTTCTCCTGGTTAGTTTTCAAGGTCTGCGGGTTACGCGGTTCACGCAATAAGAACCAGTATTCCAGCCATTTTGGGGAGGGCGCTGGCCAGGTCTTCTGGGTCAAGGCTTTGAGACGACCACGCAGGTCCGGGTGTTGCTGGACCAGGTAGGCCAGGGGGACGACTCGCTCTGGGCCAATGGCGATATTGTTTTCCCGGTCCAGGGTGATATGACTGTCCCCACCCAGCCCGATGGAGAGCAAATTGGCGGCGTTCACGGAAGTTTTATAACCAGCCACCGAAGCGCCGTTCTCACTGATGGCAACCTCGCCATTTTGGATCAAAGCCAGGTCAGTGGTCGTGCCGCCCACGTCCACAACGAGAGCATCATCGGTGCGGGAGAGGAAGCGTCCGCCAATGGCGCTGGCAGCCGGCCCAGAGTGAATGGTTTCCACCGGGGAACGAGCGGCAAACTCGTCGCTCATCAAGGTGCCGTCACCGCGCACAACCATCAAAGGTGCTTGGATGCCGCGTCGTTCCATTGCCCGGCGCACAGCGATGATGAAATCTTGCAATACAGCTAGTAGGGAGGCATTCAACGCGGCCGTGGTAGCGCGTTCCACGGAGCCAAGTTTGGTGGATAGTTGATGCCCTAGAACCAGTGGCAGGTCACAGATTTGTGAGATCGCTTTATAGGCCCGGATTTCGTGTTCCGGGTTCAACGGGCTGAAATAGCTGGAGATGGCAATCGCGTCGACTTCCCCCTTGACTTGATTGGTTTTCGCTACCAGAGCTGGTAGATCAAGTTCCGCTTTTTCCTGTCCGTGGAGGTCGTGGCCACCAGTGAAGTAAAAGAAATTCGGCGTAGCAAAACGGCTCTCGATTTTGAACGAAGCCACCAGTTCAGGATCGTACCCAATCAAAAATAAGGCGACCCGTTTGCCTTTGCCCTCTGCAATGGCGTTCGTAGCCAGGGTGGTCGAAACCGACACCATACGAATGGCCGAGGGATCTTTGATAGCGATGCCTTCAATGACGTTCTCTATTCCGATAGAAAAATCGCGTTTAGTGGTCAGGCTTTTGTGAGCGGCCAGGATCTTGCGAGAGTGGTATTCCAAAAGGACACCGTCGGTGTAGGTTCCGCCAGTGTCAATACCCAAGACGAGGGCTTCGGGTGAATCTGGTTTGGATGACAAGCTGTGCCTCTACTGCGAAAATGTGAAGCGCGAAACTGTTGCCTGAATTGGCTTTATACCCAGGGCGGGTGAAAATTGCGCTTTTTCACGAGAAGGAATGCGCAATTTTCGCCCGTGGGTATTATACAAATAAAACAATCCAGGGGCGTAGAAGCCCTCTAGGTGACGTAACCGTCACACAAGAAGATTTACTCACGCCCCTTGGATTGATTCTGAAGAATTCATCCAGCTTTGCTGAACATATCGTAGTCTAATTCTTCACTTTTATGCTTTTCATCGGCTAATTCGCAAACGCGCCGTAGTTCTTTGTACATTTTTTCGTCCAGGAGTGGCTCTTCTTCGGCATCCAGGATTTCGACAACGCGCTCGTGAATGCGGTCGCGGAAGGTCTTGCTGCCGGAGGCTTCCCAGTTCTCGAAAACCTGCCGGTCGAGCAAATCTGGCCGCCAGATTTCGGTCTTAAAACGTGAGTAGGTGTGATCGTGTTCCAGGTAATGACCACCCGGACCGACTTCATCTATTACATCCAACGCCATGGCACCATCGCTGACATCGATGCCCCTCATGATGCGCTTCACCATGTCGATGATCTCGTTGGAAGCTACCATCAAGTCCGGTGAGCTGCTCAGGCCTTGCTCAATATAGCCGACATCGTGGATCATGTTGCCGCCAGAAAGGGCCGCAGTGGCGATGTTGATAGTGGCTTCCATAGCCGCCTGTTCATCGAACATCTTGGCATCCGAGCAGCCGGCAGTCTCATATTCTGGCACACCCAGCCATTTCGTGATCTGGGTATAGGCCGCGCTAAGCAGGGCCATCTCCGGCGAGCCGTAACAGTAGACCGTGGTGAGCATATCCATGTTGGACATCAAGCCGCCGATGATCAACGGCGCGCCCGGTTTACGAATCTGGCTAAGCACGATGCCAAACAGACTTTCGGTCAGGGCCTGCACAGCGGTACCTGCCAATGTGGTCGGTGCTGTAGCCCCGGCTAAAGGACAGGGGGTGTAAACGAAGGGAATTTCGTTATCCGTGGCAAAGAGCAGTTTCTGCACTACTTCTTCGGAGTGGCTCAAAGGTGAGACCGGTTCGATGTAGAGCGAGAAAATGGGTCCCTTGCGCCATTCGTCTTTTCCACCTACGCGGATATAAGCCATCTCCAACTGGTCTTTGAGACCGTCGATATCGACTGCGGTGATATTGATGGGCTTGCTGGTGCCTTCCAGCATGGCCAGATACTGCCAGCGGTCATACGTGCCGACGGCGGTATCCTGCACGATGCCCAGGGACATGTGGAAATCGATATTGGGCAAGGCTTGGGCCAGGCGGGCAAAGTTCTTGACATCCTGATATTTTGCACGGCGCCGTTCGCGTGTGTATGGATCAATAGTAAATGGGGTGTCAGATCCAGCGCCAAAGTAGATGGAATCTTTGTAAAGTTCCATTTTGTGTACCCGGTCTGGGCCACGTAGCACTACCTTGCGGGGTAATGTCGCCAGGGCTTTATCTACGAGCCACGGTGGTATCTTCACCAAAGCGCTATCATCGGTGCGATCTTCAACAATGGCGCCGCCGGAATGTGCAACTTCGATTCCTTCTTCTGCATAGACACGCACGCCGGTTTCGTACAGCACCGTCAGGGCAGCAAAATATATCGATTCAATCTCATCCTCTGTGAGCACTTCGAAAGTGGGCGTGGCGTTAACAAGATAATTTGTTTTGTTTACTTGCATGGTTGTCTCCTATTCTTTCTAGGGAAGCGCTAATTTACTATTCGGTCAATTAGCGCATAAACATCTCTTGGGTGACTTCACCACCGGGAGGAATTACAAGAAAATTTGCATCGGCACTATTTGGCGAAGAAGCGATTTCGATCAATCGCCGGATATAAATGTCCGAGCCAAGAATCTCCTCGTAGCGCATATTCCAACGTTTGCAATATTCTGCTACTTCTTGTGCTTGGGGGCGATATTTTTCCATGTCTTCCTGATTATGAGCTACGAGTACCAGACGCTCGTAATGCTGGTACTGCTGGTCCATAATCCAGGTAGCGTCTTTTTCGCCGTACTTTTCAACGTATTCCTGATACTCCTGCAGTGGATTGCTGCCCGATTCCAACCAGCCCTTGGTTAAGTAATAGGTTCCTGGTGTCGTGTCAAATTCCTGGATATATCTCTTGTAGGAACCCAGAAGTATCGCGATGCAATCGTCTGTCCGGGGGATCAGCAAGGTATGCTTCCGAGATTGGATGCCTTTCAGACCATTGCCACACAATCCATACCCTAACATGACCAGGCTGGGGTCTTCGATCTGGTCGATTTCTTCCTGTACAGACCAGGTCAGCTTGCTAGGAACGCGATGCAGGCCATAATCCTTAAACGTAACCTGCTTCGCCATGCCCTCTGGCATATATTTTTCTATCAGGCTTTGAAAAACCTGACAGGCGATGACGACGAGTGGCAATCCTTGTGCTGAAGTCACAATTGCGCCTTGGCTCTTATGCAGCGCCAACCAGTTGCTTGGCCAGTTCGGCGCCAGATGGGGCGTTTGAGCCGTAACCGTCCGCGCCGATAGCGTTTGCGAAATCTCTATCTACGGGTGCTCCACCGACCATGATCTTGACCTTGTCGCGCAGCCCCGCTTCTTCGATAGCTTTGATCGTGTGGCCCATAGCCCGCATGGTCGTTGTCAGCATGGCGGACATACCCACGACCTGGGGTTGGTGTTGCTTGATGCCTTCGATGAATTTTTCTGGTTCGGCGTTGAAACCAAGGTCGATGATCTCGAAGCCAGCTCCTTCGCACAGCATGCTGACCAGGTTTTTGCCAATATCGTGCAAATCGCCTTTAACCGTCCCCATCAGAACCTTGCCCAGCATTTCAACTCCGCTCTCTACTAGCAGGGGCCGCAAAATTTCCATCCCGGCTGCCATAGAATCGGCTGACATCAATACCTCGGGGACAAACATGTCGCCGCGTTTGAAGCGGGCTCCGACTTCGTCCATGCCTACGATCAAACCATTGTCGAGGATTTCTTTTGGAGATAAACCCTGCTTTAACCCGCGCTCAACCAACTTGTGGGCTTTCTCTGCGTCGCCTTCCAACACGGCTGTTGATAGTTTTTCAAATATTTCACTCATTTTTTTCTCCTCAGGAAGCTTCCAATTGTTAGGTGAGCTTAGCTATCCTTTACGCGTTCTTCTGCCTCAGCCAAAACTTTTTCGATCACTTTCTCTGTTTCTGGTTTGATGGGAGATGCTTTATGGGTAGCAAGGATTTCCTGAACGCGCCCCACTGTGCGATCTTTGAAAGTTTTCTTGCCCATCTCTTCCCATTCCTCATAATTGCGTCGGTCGCAAAGGTTGGGATACCAGAATTCGCTCTTATAGTATCGGCGGGTATGTGGTTCTCGCAGATAGTGACCGTTGGGACCGACGTCGTGGATCACGTTCACAGCCAGGGTGTCTTCGTTGACCTCGATGCCGCGGGTGATGCGTCGAGAGTATCCTATGGACTCATCCATGGCGCATAATTGGAAGACAGAACCAGTCATGGCGCTCTCGGTATAGCCCACGTCGTGGCACAGGTCGCCACCAGTCAGCGCGGAAAAGTAGGCCGAAAGCGAGCCTTCGATAATCGCCTGTTCATCAAAGGTTTTGGAATCGGTGCAGCCGCCTGTTTGCCAGAGTGGCAGGCCAGCATAATGCGCCAACTCGGTTATCCCGGCCATGTTCAGGGCTAATTCGGGAGCACCGTATGACAGAATCATAGCGCTCATGTCCATCACGGAGAAAACACCACCCATAATATAGGGTAGACCTGGCTGCAATGCCTGGGCAATGACTAACCCCATCCAGGATTCAGCAGCACCCTGGATGATGATGCCAGCCGGTGTGACCGGAGCAGTGCCACCCGCGATAGGGCAGGGGGTAAAGATCAGCGGAATGCGATGCTCTGCTGCAAAAATGAGCTTATCCAAAGCCTCTTTGGTGCTGACCAGCGGAGAGAGCGGTTCGCAGTAATGAATGTAATTTGGTCGGCGTTCGAATGCTTCTTGCCCACCTGCTTCTGCGACTGCAATTTCATGGATGCCAGCCGAGTCGTATTTGTCGTAAGACCAGGCCACAATCGGCTTGCTGGTATTGGGGAACATGCCCGCAAACTCATATAGCGCGCCCAGTTCGTGGTGCACATCGGAGACCGTGCCCAAGGACTCACAGAAATCGATATTCGGAAGCGCGTCTACCGTTTTGGCAACCAGGGGAACATCGCTTTTTACATATGGCCGCCGCTCCATACTCTCGACATCGATGAAATTGGGACAGGTCGGTCCAGGTCCAAAATGGGCTCGTCCGGGACCGATATGGATATCGTGTTTTGGGTTCCCATCACGCGCAAAAATGGTGAAGCTGCGCGGTGCCAAATCCAGGGATTTTCTAACAAGATAGGATGGGATACGAACCCGCAACCCATCTACCCAGGCTCCGGCTTCTTTCAATATTTCTCGGGCTTGTTCATGGTGGACTTCAAGACCCGTATATTCCAAGACATGCAAGACGCCGTTATAGAGTTCCTCCAACTGGTCATCGGTTAGCATGCGGAAGCGCACACCTGAATTTACTGTGTAATTGCCTCTCATTTCATTTCCTTTCAGAATCTAAGAAGTGAGCAATAGAGACAAAAACCATCTACTGCGTAAACTTCTTCGGTCCATAGTTCTTCGTGCCCGAACAATGAGTCCTAGCTGACGAATTTCTTGGCCAGGTCAGCAGCAGCAGCGGCGTTGGAAGCATACCCATCCGCACCGATCTGGTCGCAGAAGGACTGGGTTACCGGCGCCCCACCGATCATGATTTTGACCTTGTCGCGCACACCGGCCTCTTCTAGCGCTTTGATGGTGTGTTCCATGGAGCGCATGGTGGTGGTCAACAAGGCCGACATGCCTAGCACATCCGGTTCGAATTCCTTGACGGCTTCCACAAAGGCTTCCGGTTCGATGTCCTTACCCAGGTCCTTGACTTCGAAACCGGCACCCTCACACATCATGGCCACCAGGTTCTTGCCGATGTCGTGCAGGTCGCCTTTGACGGTGCCTAGCAGGACTTTGCCGGTCATCTTCGAACCGGCTGCGGCCAGCAAGGGTTTGATGATCGTCATGGAGGCCTGCATGGCGCGAGCTGAGCGCAGCACTTCCGGGACGAACATGTTGCCGGCTTTGAATTCCACGCCAACGTGATCCATGCCGGGCATCAGACCCTGGTCGAGGATCTGTTTGGCGTTGAGGCCATCATCAAGAGCATCCTGGGTCAGGTCAGCAATATCGTCCAGGTTGCCTTCGATAATGGCAGTGGAAAGGTCAGATAAGATTTCACTCATGGTACATCCTCCGTAACTTAGATATATTGTTTGATAGTTTTGTGAAAGTCTTGAACATGTTTTCTCATTCTTAGCCCCGCTTTTTCTGCATCTTGAGCCTGAATCGCCTCTAAGATTTCGATATGTGCATTGACGTCAATATCATCCGGTTTTGCATAGCTCAAGGCGATATACCAAATCCGCAGTGAAAGATTGTAGTAGTGCTCGATTTCTTTGATCAGGAATTTATTGTGTGTTGCTTTAGCAAGCAATGAATGGAACTCGCCGTCCAGTTTGATGAGGGCGTCTTTGTTTGAGAGATCAACCTTTTGGTAAGCTGTTGCCAGTTTCTGGAGTTCAGTAATCTCGTCCTTAGTGATGCGTTGAGCAGCCAATCTTGTGGCGAACGATTCGAGTTCGACGCGCACCTCAAAGATTTGTAGCAGGTCTGTCACCGCAATGTCTGCCACATACATGCCTTTGCGGGGCGTCACCATTACCAGGTTCTCTGTTTGGAGTTGTTTGATGGCTTCACGAATAGGAGTTCTGCCCAGAGCGAATTCTTCCATCAATTGAGTTTCATTGATGACAGAGCCGGGTGGCATTTTCGCGGTGATGATTTTCCCCTTGATTTGGGCGTAAGCTTTCTCAGCGTTGGTGGGCTTCATATGGGTTATCTTTACCTCCTTATCTCAACCATCTGCTTGCTCCTTTTGCCGTTGACGATAAGCCTGGATCCAGGCCATGCCATATTCGTCCCGTCCCATGGACAAATCTGCTGCTTTGATGGCAATGTTGACTTCCGGCTCAAGAGGGTTGGTGATAGGGCAGGTCAGGCCGGCATGAATGGCCATTGCGATGAAAGTAGCGTTGATGAATTTGCGGTCTGGTAGACCAAATGAAATGTTGCTGGCGCCCATGGTGATATTGACGCCAAACTCTGCGACCACCTTTTCAGCGGTTTGCATAGCGACCAGGCCAGCAGTATGATCCGAACCCATCGTCAACGCCAGAGGATCGATGACAATATCTTGGGTAGGGATACCCAATTTTCCCGCCCGTTCGATGATTTTGGCAGCAACCTTGAGGCGAGCATCGGCAGTGGCGGGAATTCCATTTTCGTCCATGCACAGACCGATGACTGCTGCACCATATTCCTTGACCAGTGGAAGCACTGCCCCTAGGGAACGTTCTTCACCGTTAGCCGAATTGACCAGGGCTTTTCCCCCGTAACTTTTCAAGGCAGCTTCTAAGGCCTCTGGGTCGGCTGTGTCGATACACAAGGGTACGTCAGTGACCTCCATCACTGTGGTCATCACTTGTTTGAGTAGGGTGGGTTCGTCCGCACCGGGGACCCCGGCATTGACGTCCAAGACCTTTGCACCCGCCTCAACCTGTTTTTTGGCATCTCTCCGAACGACATCGAAGTCTCCCTCCTGAAGAGCTTTCAACATCAGCTTTCGTCCGGTGGGGTTGATCCGTTCCCCGATGATGACAGTGGGGTTCGCGCGGTTGATTTCTACGTTTTTGGTTTTTGATGAAAGTAGAGTAGTAAGATTTTCGACCATTGCTATTCACCTCTTCTTATGATGGGCATCTTTTATAGTATATTACAAATATATCAGCAATGGAAGACTTAACTTCTTTTAATGTTGAGAAATGTTCTTAACTACGAATAGAACAAAGATAAGATGACTGCAAAATCAAGATTTATCCCCCATTAACGCTGCCAGACGTTCTTCCAGGGAACCATAGCCGGTTTCGATGATTGTTAATGGCAGTTCAAGATATTCGGCAACTTTGTGCGCTTTTTGACGGTATTCTGGCTCATCCTTTTGAACCAAATAAACCAAACGTTTGTAGTTTCGGAAATATTCCTCTTTAAGTTGAGGATAACGATCTAATCCCATGCTCTTGACGATCAACCCTTGAAAGGTGCGCACCATGAAATCAGTCAGGAAGAAGGTACCGGGTTCCTCTTCCATCAACTTAGTAAATAGCTCCCCACTATAGAATTCGTAACAGTGAGGCCCGGAGATACGTTCGATGTCGGGGTATTTTTCCAACATTTGATCTAAGGCCCCCTTGGAACCGCAATCGCCAAAGAGTACAATCAGGCGCTCATACTTTTTGCGCAATGCCAGGATGTGTTTTTCAACCTTGGGAGCGATTTGCTCTGGAAATACATGCACAACGGCTGGGACTACCGACTACTTCCGCATCCCAGCCGTGTTTGTTGACGATGTCAACAACTTCTTTGCCCAGGGCTCCACAAATGATCAAGCCAGTGGTCATGATTCCGCTTGCTGACGCCGGCGGCCAGCGCGTCGGTCGCGACGTCTTTCGGCGCTGGCTCCCTCGGCGTTTGCCTGGATCCAGTTTGCACAGTTTTCATCATTGCCCATCAAGGCATTTGCCGCCATGATCGCTTTTTTGATTTCTTCTTCAAGCGGATTGGTGATCGCTGAAGTCATACCAGCCGCTATCAACATTGGGATGAAGGTAGCGTTTACGCTTTTGCGATTGGGCAATCCAAATGAAACATTGCTGGCCCCGCAGACGGTGTTGCAGCCCAATTCCTCCCTGACCCTACGGATGATGTGAAAGACTTGCCGACCAGCATATTGCTTAGCGCCTACGGGCATTACCAGCGGATCGATGATGACATCTTCTTTCGGGATGCCATGATCCATGGCGCGTTCTACGATTTTCTTGGCAACGGCGAAGCGCTCATCGGGATCGTCCGAGATGCCAGTCTCATCGTTAGAGATAGCGATCACGGCGGCGTTGTGTTTTTTGACCAACGGCAGCACAGTTTCAAGACGTTCATCCTCGCCCGTTACCGAGTTGACCAACGCCTTGCCTTCGTACGCGCCGAGGCCACGCTGCAATGCCTCCACGATGGACGAATCGATACAAAGCGGAATATCTACGAGCGACTGTACCAGCTTGACCACCTCTTCGAGAATCGCCGGTTCATCTGCCAAGGGAATGCCAGCGTTGACATCCAGCATCCGCGCCCCGGCCGCAACCTGTGCCAGCGCATCCGCCTGGACCCGCTCGTAGTTCCCGGCAGCCATTTCGGCCGCCAGCATTTTACGGCCTGTGGGATTAATGCGCTCCCCGATAATGGTGAAGGGCTGATCAGGCCCGATGATGATAGTTTTGGTTTTAGAGCTTAAAACAGTTTCCATGGATTCCTCATTTGAATGAATGCATAAGCTGATACATGCGGCTCACTATTGAGTTTTGTCCCGTACCCATTTTCTCTTCCGCTTGAAAGGATCGGGTTTATCGACTTCTGCTTGACGGGGGCGAGGCAACAACCCAGCCTCCTCGATAATTTCAGCCACCAGTTCCTCCTGCCGGTAGGCCATTACGTGCACCCCAGATACGCCCTTGATTTCCTTCACTTGCTGGATAATTTCGATGCAAATGCGCTTTCCCTCGCTCTGTTTTTCTTCTTTGGGCGTTTTTCGCAAACGCTCGATGATTTCATCCGGGATGACCACGCCGGGCACTTTTGTACGCATGAATTCAGCAGCACGTTCGGAACGCAACGGTCCCACCCCCACCAGGATGAAGACCTTTTCATCAAGGCCCAGATCACACACCTGTTTCATGAACTCTTTGAAGCGAGTTACATCAAAGCAATACTGGGTTTGAATGAAATTCGCCCCTGCCTGCACCTTTTTTGCCAAGCGTTTAGGTCGCCAATCATAAGGGGGCACAAAAGGATTAGAGGCGGCACCCAGAAAGAGACGTGGTGGCTCGCTGATTTCCCTTCCGCTGAGAAAACGTCCCTCGTCACGCATTGTCTTGATGGTGTATAAAAGTTGAATAGAGTCCAAATCAAAAACACGTTTAGCATGGGGTTGATCGCCTGCGGAGGTGTCATCCCCGGTGAGACACAGCAGATTGCGGACGCCCATGGCCGCGCCGCCGAGCACGTCCCCCTGAATGGCAATGCGATTGCGATCCCGGCATGAAACCTGCATGACCGGCTCATAGCCCGCACGCGTCAGTAGCGCACAGATCGCTACGCTGGACATATGGCAATTTGCCCCGGATGCATCGGTGGCGTTGATGCCATCACACACCTGTGAAAGTACTAGGGCGGCATCATAGACCTTTTGGGGGTCGGAACTGTCGGGCGGGTTCAACTCCGCGGTGACAGCAAAACGCCCTGCCCTGAGCACGTGCTCAAGACGGCTTCCAGAGATCATTTCTTCCTGACCGGATCGGGGATTTGCCATAGCTTATTTCGATTGGATATTGATTTCCGACACATGCACCCAACCGGCGGTCACGGGACGGTCTTCCGCCGAGAGCAGCGTGATCCAGGCCGAACGCCCCTCGAGCTGGCGGTTGACCGGCGGTTGCAAATGGGAAATCTCATGCCCATAAACAGGCATTTCCTGGGAGCGTTGGTAGGCTTGCACCCACACACACTGCATCTCAGGCACCACTTCACAATGACCGTTAGGGCGCACACCGCCGCACGGACCGTTACGCAAATTCTTAGGGCAGGTCATGGGGCAAGTCATGCCGGTAGCGTGCAAGACACATTGCCCGCACATGCGGCAGTCAAAGACCACCCCTTTGGCCCACTCCTCCGCCGGACGAATCCAGGGCTCGACCTTTTCGTATCCTAACCGTTCGAATAAGGGATTGATACGCTCAAAAATCCATTCGGTAAATTTGTAGGCACGCTCAAGGAACGCAGGGTAGCCTTGCAGCCATCTTCCAATATTCGTGGAATGGTTATAGGTGATATTTGGCATTACCCGTGTACGGGGCTGCCCAACGCCTCGGCCATGGCGCGGATGTGTGCCGGAGTGCTTCCGCAACAACCGCCAATCAGCAAAACGCCCATGTCGCGCACATGGCGTGCGTATTGGGCCATCACTTCCGGGAGTGCCGTTGTAAACGATCTCCCCACCGGCGACCACCTGCGGGATGCCAGCATTGGCTTTGGCAACGAGAATAACCTCGGGGTTGGCCTCACGCATGGCTTTGACAGCTACTTCCAGTTCATCCGAGCCTGTGCCGCAGTTTGCACCAATGGCGAAGATATCCAATGCTCCCAATGTTTCGATGGCTTTGACCGGGCTGACGCCCATCATGGTGTGCCCGTGAGTGTCGAAAGACATCGTCGTCACGATGGGCAGGTCGCTGACCGAGCGTGCGCCCTCCACAGCGGCCTTGACCTCGTTGAGATCGCTCATGGTCTCGACCCAGAATACGTCCACGCCTCCTTCTGCCAGACCCTTAGCCTGCTCGGCGAAAGCGGCCTTGGCCTCCTCGAAGGTCAGGGTGCCCATCGGCTCGAAGAGCTGGCCGGTTGGCCCCATCGACCCGGCCACGACAACCATATCGGGAGCAGCCTCGGCTTCGGCACGCGCATTAAGAGCGGCGGCTTTATTCAGTTCGATTACCCGGTCCTGAAGGTTATGCATTTCCAATCGAAAGCGAGTCCCTCCAAAAGAATTGGTCAGGATGACTCGCGATCCGGCCTGGATATAACCGCGGTGGATTGCACGGATGCGATCGGGATGGGTAACATTCCATTCTTCGGGGGGATCGCCCTGTTCTAACCCAGCATCCATCAGCATGGTTCCCATCGCACCATCCAGCAGGATCGGCTGACCGGTTTCCAGTAATTTTTCTAATGGGTTCATCATGTCTCCATGTTCAGCATCCAGCCTATTACCACTAAGATTTCTTTACGTTCCGCATTGCCATAAACTTCTTGGCAGTCTCGACGGCAACGGCAGCATCCCGGCAATAAGCGTCTGCTTCGATATCCTCGGCAAAAGCCTCGTTAAGGGGCGCTCCACCAACCAGCACGATAATATCATCGCGCATGCCTTGTTCCTTGAGTGCGTTGATCACCACGCGCATATAGGGCATGGTAGTGGTCAGCAAGGCACTCATTCCCAAAATATCGGCATCATGTTCTTTTATGGCATCGATAAATTTGTCAACGGGGTTGTTGATTCCAAGGTTGATGACTTCAAAACCGGCGCCTTCCATCATCATAGCGACCAGATTTTTGCCGATATCATGAATATCGCCCTTGACCGTACCGATGACCATGGTACCCACTTTGGGCGCTCCGGTTTCGGCTAGCAACGGGCGTAAAATTCCCATACCGGCTTTCATGGCCTTGGCAGCCATCAGAACTTCGGGCACGAAGAGAATCCCGTCGCGGAAATCGATCCCGACGATGTCCATGCCAGCCACCAGACCTTTGGTCAAGACATCGTAAGGACCCATGTCCCGTGATAATAATTCATTGACTTCTTCGACGATTTCCTCTGCGTAACCATCATACAGGTCTTCATGCATGAGCTCGAGGATTTCTTCTGTGGGCATTTCTTTGAGATTGATTTCTTCTTCAGTCATGGCATTCCTTCTACTTAATTGGATTTGGTTATGGCTTTCTCTTATCTCCTGATGCGACGCCTCTCACGCGGACGTGGGGCTGCTTCCGTTATCTCGGGCAGGATGCCCTCCAGATGAGGAAATGGGTCTTCCTTGTTGGGCAAATGCATAGCCTTGACAAACTCTTCCTGAAAGGCCGGATCAACGGCAGTTTCGATGTATTTTACTCGATAGGCAATCTCTTGGGCCTGGCGTCTTTTGGTCAAATTCAACAAAGCGATACGAGCGCCATCCCCGGCAGCATTGCCCACAGCATGCACATTTTCGAGCGCGCAATCCGGTATCAATCCAAGCACCATGGCGTGCTTGGGATCGATATAGCTTCCGAAAGCGCCGGCCATGATGATTTCATCGACTTTCTGGACATTCGCTCGCAGCATCAACAGTTTTGCTCCGGCGTATAGGGCGGCTTTGGCAAGCTGAATATTGCGCACATCATCCTGGGTGATCAGAACCGCTTGTCCACTGGAGGACTGCTCCGCTGTGGCCAGGATGTACGTCGCCTTGCGTTTGTTCTCGTTCCAAACCAGGCGCTCACAATCCAGCTCGGGATTGAATCTGCCATCCGGGGTAAGCACACCGGCCAGATACAGTTCGGCAACAACTTCGATGATGCCGGAACCACAAATGCCCGCAGCCAGGTGTTTGGGCTGGTCGTCCGGGGAGACAGACGGCCCGATTTGCCAATCGTCAGACCAGCGCTCATCGCCGATCACCTTGAAACGTGGCAGTTTGGTAACCGGATCGATGCGCACGCGCTCGATGGCACCGGGCGTAGCGCGCATCCCCGAGGAAATCTGTCCGCCTTCGAAAGCAGGCCCGGTCGGGCTGGAGGCGCTGAACATCCATTCGGGGCTAGTCAGCACGATCTCGGCATTGGTACCTACATCGACCGTCAAGACAATCCCTTTCTTTAGATAAGGCTCCTCGGCGATCAGCACACCAACGTTATCTGCGCCGACATGCCCCGCCTGAGAGGGCAGAACGTGAGCGTTAGCGTTGGGGTGCAAGCGCAAGCCCAAGTCGCGCGCTTTGATGTCCATGGCGTCCCGGTTGGCCAGGGCGAAGGGCGCCCCGCCCAGTTCGATGGGATCGATGCCCAGCAAGATGTGGATCATGGTGGTGTTGCCGACAAGCACAATCTCGTAAATACGCCCTTTGCTGATTCTGGCCGAGCGCGCTGCCTGGACGGCCAGTTTGTTGATAACCTCGATGATGGCCTCGTTCATCTTCTGCAGGCCGTCCGGGTTGCTCATCGTATAAGAGATGCGGCTCATCAAGTCTTCGCCGTAGGAAACCTGGGGGTTCATGGCCGATTCGGTGGCTAACAGTTCGCCGGTGCGCAGATCGCACAGGTAACTGGCCACGGTGGTGCTGCCTACGTCTACTGCCAGGCCATAGGCACCTTCCTGGTATCCGGGTTGCACGTCGATCACCTGACGGCCATCCCAGATCGTGACCGTGACCTTCCAATCATCCTTTCTGAGCGTGGCTTGCAGATGTTGCAGGGTTTGCAACTCGATGCCTAAGTCTTTCAGATCCCATTGCTCGGCCAAAGCGTCTTGCAGACGACCCCAATCGCCGCGGTGCATACCTAACTCGGCTTTGTCCACTTCCACGTATACCTGCCGGATCGCTGGGACAACCTCGATGATCCGTTCCGAGGCGGATTTGCGGATGATCTGCTTTTTGGCGCGGCTGCCTTCCGGCACGCTGATCAAGAGGTCACCGAGAATTCTGGCATTACAGGAAAGCCGTTGTTCGGGTGTACCCAGTTCTTTCAGCAACTCGATCTCAGCCTCCGTGCGGGCTGACAGATGCTCTTCGCTGGAAGCAATGCCATGCTTATCGAAGTGACCCTCTTCCACGATCACGCGGCACTTCTCGCAGGTTTGGCGACCTCCGCAGATGCTCTCGATCTCCACGCCTAACTGGCGAGCGGCATCTAGCACCAGGGTCCCGTGCGCGACCTTTCCGCGGCGGCCGGAAGGCATCAGGATGAGGGTGTGTGTGTTGTGGGTGTATGAGTCAGACATATTGATATATAATGCCTCCGGTCATAAATTGCGCTTCCTACACCGACATAAAGGCGCAATTTGTGACCGTGAAGGGTATAAAAAGGCGGCCAACTTCAAACGACGAGTTGCCGCTTCAACAATTGTAATCCCAATGCGGGAACCGGGAATATTATTGGCTGTCTTCCTTCTTTACCAATGAGCGCCAGTCTATGCTCGGGTACTTTTTATCCAGTTCGGATGCGATGGCATCGGCAGTCTCTTCCGCCGTTCCGGGATGCTCAATCTCTTCACCCCATACGAAGCCGTCGGTATATGCATCTGACCCGATCTTGCCTAGTGCCATAGCCGCATCGTCAATAGCTTCCTGAAAGCGTTTTGGGAGCGGTATGTTGACGCGCCCGTTTTCATCGGTGGCGCGCACCTGGGAAGGAATGCCCTGCCAGTAAAGAATTTTGTATTTTGCCATAGGTAAATATTTCACTCCTAAAAATCAGTCATTGGAAGTGCCCAATTAAAAGGCATAGGAATTATGTCGCCCTGAGCAGAGCGAAGGGTCTCCCGCGCGGAGCGCGGGGATTCTTCACTCCCTACGGTCGTTCAGAATGACATTATGTTTTTGATGGTACACATTCCTTAGTTATGCCTTGATCTTTTCCATCTTTGCATCATACTGCGGATCGTCGGAAACGGTGGCCGTCAGACGCTTCCCAAAATACTCGATCTCGACTTGCGTCCCTTTTTCAGAGTATTCAACGGGCAGATAGCCATACGCGATCTGTTTGCCGACGCTGTACCCATAGTTACTGCTGGTTACGTAGCCAACCGCTTGGCCATCCTTCCAAATAGGTTCCTTGCTGAGCAGTGTGCCTTCTTCCAATGTCAGGCAGCAGAGCTTACGTGAAATACCAGCCTCTTTGATTTGTAGCAAGGCCGCTTTGCCTTTGAAGTCGTCTTGGTCCAGGCGCACAGCCCATTCGAGACCAGCTTCAAAGGGATTGTAGTCCGCATGGATGTCCGTGCCCAGGGCGCGGTAGCCCTTTTCCAGGCGCAAGGAGTCGAAGGCGCCCATACCACCGGCGATGATGCCATGTGCCTGCCCGGTCTCCCACAGAACGTCCCACAGACGTAGGCCGTATTCGCTAGGCGTATAGATCTCCCAGCCCAACTCGCCCACGTACGAGATGCGCAGCGCCAGAGCAGGGACGGTCTCCATCATGATCTCCTGCGCTGTGAAGTAGGGGAAAGCCTCGTTGGAGACGTTCTGTTCGCAGACAGCCTCCAACACTTTCCGGGCTTTGGGACCCCACAATCCGACCGACGTGTATTTGGAAGAAACATCTTGTATAGAAACACTCCCATCCGTAGGAGCGTTACGGCGGATCCATTCCAGATCGCTCATCCCGGTTCCGCCACCGGTCAGCACCCAGAAGCGGTCTTCCGCCAGACGGGTGATCGTCAGGTCGCACTTGATGCCGCCCCTGTCGGTCAACAAGGAGGTGTAGATGACTTTACCAACCTCCCGCGCTACCCTGTTGGCCGAGAGATATTCGAGATACTCGGCCGCGCCAGGGCCGCTGACTTCGATCTTGACGAAGGAACTCAACTCATATATCGCTACACCATCTCGCGTGGCCAGGTGTTCAGCGCCTTGGATGGGCGACCAGTAGCGTGCCTCCCAACCTGTTCGTTCAGGAATCTGGTCGGCGAACTGCGGTAACAGGCGGGCATTGCCTTCATACCATTGTGGGCGTTCCCAGCCCACGCTGCCGAAGAAATGACCACCCAGATGCTTCATACGCTTATGGTAGGGAGCCAGGCGGATATTGCGCGTGTGTTCCATCTGCTGCATGGGATGGATGATGTCATACACCTCGCGGTACTGTTGGGTAGCCGTGCGCCGCACATAGTATTTACTGGTGGCGTACTCGTGGAAGCGACTGATGTCGGCTTCATGAACGTCAGTAGTAGGTTCGCCTTCGGTCATCCACTCCGCGATGGCTCTCCCTACGCCGCCCGAATGAGTTACCCAAACGCCGATGGCCGTCCAGAAGTTATCCCAGCCAGATGCCGGACCCATAATAGGGAAGCCATCGATGGTGAAGGCGAACATGCCGTTGAAAGTGGTCGCATATTTTTTGCCCTGCAGGGGTGGCAGTAATTCTTTGGTCACCGTTTGCGCCAGTTTGAAGTCGCGTGGGGTGAAAGGTCGCTTTGCGTCTACCCCTACATCGTAGGGGTCAACCAGCAATGGCTCATGCTTATACGAGCCGATGCCATAGGCATCCTTGTGCTGGCGGAAATACATCGAGAAATCCTGGTTGCGCAAAATGGGATGCGCGATCTCGCGCGTTTCCCCGGCCAGTTCCTCCAGCGGCTCGGAGATCAGATACTGGTGCTCCACCGCCATCAGCGGCAGCTTGACACCCAACTGATCGCTCAACACCGGCCCCCAGATGTTGGTCGCCAGCAGCACGTGCTCGGTTTGGATGATCCCTTTATCTGTGACAACGGCGATTACCTGCCGGCCAGATGTCTCGAAGCCGGTGACAGTTCGTCTCCCCGTAGAATTCCGCCCCGCCTTGCTGGATAACGAACTCGGCCATGGCCTCCACCGCATTGACCGACTTGGCATCCCCATCCGAGGGGACATAATAGCCGCCCTCGATCACAGTTGGATCCAGGATAGGGATATGCTCCTGAACTTCTTTGGGGCTGATGATCTCAGCCTCCAAACCATAAGATCGCGCCCAGCCGTACCGCCGATGCAGTTCGGCCCAACGCGCCTTGGTATAGGCGACTTCGATCCCACCCACCTGGTAAAAAGCAGGGTGTTGCTCACTGTTCAGACTCATCAATAAATCGACGGTATATTGGGCAAACTCGCACATCATCTTGGAGCCGTTGGTCTGGAAGACCAGCCCTGGCGCGTGCGAGGTCGATCCGCCCGTTTCGTAAAGCGGCCCTTTATCGACCACGACGATATCACGCCAGCCCAACTTTGTGAGATGATAGGCCGCGCTGGCACCCACAATCCCTGCACCGATAATTACTAAATTCGCTTGCTTTCGCATACACTCTCCCTTACCAGAATGGTTTTACATCCTCTTCTTCCCAATAGCGGGGATCATTTGTCTCGTAATAGTAGTCTCGCTGGATTCCGTGTGTGAGCGGGACTCTCCCGTGATGGGACATCCCCGCCTCGTTCTCGATCCGAGCCTGCTCCTGCCTCGATGGGGGAGCGGACGTGGCCTGGGCAGCGCCTGGCGGGCAGGTCTGCCGCTGACCCGCATTCCAGGCATATCTTTATATAGATCACTGACTTTACCGGTCAGCCTGGCTACATTAAACAAAGTAATGTTATGACGCGACTCCTGCCGCTCGGCCAGGTCGGCCATCACCTCGCCGATCACGCTGGCGAACTTGTAGCCGTGTCCGCTGAACCCGCCCGCAAAACTGACCTGCGGGTATTCTGGGTGCAGGTCGATGATGAAGTGCTTGTCAGGGGAGTTGGTGAACATACAGGCCTTGAGCGTCATGGTCGGTCCGGCACCCTCCGGGAAGTAGCGCGAGGCGAAATCACGCAACATTTCCTCGTCTTCGAGGTCAGGTTCGCGGTCATAGGTATACGGCTGGACGACTTCCTCGAAGTGATGGTATTTGCCGAATTTGAAGCCGGGTATGGTGTGAACGGGGAAGCCGTAATAACGGCCTTCCGGCACCAGCAGGTTGAAAACCGGGAAACGCTCCGGCGTGAAGAGTTCCGGACGCTCGGGCTGCAGCCAGGCCAACACCTGCCGCTCGGGGACGGCGTATCCACGCAAGAAGGGCAGCAGGTGGGAGTTCCAGGCACCGCCGGTGATGACCAGCGAATCGGCTTCGTACTCGGCCCGGTCGGTAATCACGCGTACGCCTTCTCCGTTCGAAAGTGGTTGCCATTCGAGCACTTCTTCCCGGCCATGGATCTCCGCGCCCAGAGCGTGCGCTGCCTGCACGAAGGCGACCGTGGCCTGTTCGGGCAGGATGAACCCGCCGTCAGGCTGGAAAATGCCCATGAGATCGTGGGGCAGGTTGTAGCCGGGAAAGCGCGCGTTGATCTCCATCCCGCTTAATACGTCGTGTTCCAAGCCATGTTCCACGCAGGATTGCAGCGAGCCTTTGAAGACCCAACTATCGGCCGGACCGGCGTCGATGGAGCCAGTCTTGACATAGACTTGTTTCCCCGTGCGGGCTTCGATTTGTGCCCACAGTTCGTAGGCCCGGCGCAACAGCATCACGTAGGAGGGGTGCTCATAATAGGCCAGCCGGATGATGCGCGTGTAGCCGTGCGACGAGCCCATGTCGTTGGGGATGTCGTACTGTTCGATGCCCAACACGCGTTTGCCGCGTTTTGCCAGCTCGTAACAGACGGCGCTGCCCATGCCACCCACGCCAATCACGATGGTGTTGAATCGTTTGGAGTATCCACTCATTTGCATTTGATTTTTTCCAATATGTCATTCTGAGGAGCGTAGCGACAAAGAATCTCCTATTACAGAGCAATTCTTAATCAAGAACGGGATTCTTCGCTCCCTGCGGTCACTCAGAATGACATAATTATGAACTGCTGATCTTACGCGGACCGCGTGCGCGCAGACGAACGCCACCCGGATCGAAGAAGGGCGTGTTGACAACTTTCGCCAGGGTGGGGCGGCCATTGACTTCAACTAACAGTTGCGCACCCGGATAGGTATGCGTGACGCGCACAAACCCCAACGCCAGAGTACCTTCAACGCTATGACCTACCGCACTGGAAGTCACTTCTCCGACCAGTTCTCCGGCCGATTCGATATCCAGCTCGTCACCAGCCTCGCTGCCGGTAAACATCTTCTCTCGCACGGTGCTGATGTCGGCGATGCTGAAGATGCGCTCGCCAGTTTTGGCAGGCACTTTGCTTTCCAGGGTCAACCCCGTCCAGCGTTCGTCCAGGCCCATATCCTGGATTTGCAGCAGCGCATCGCGCCCGATGAACTGCCGTTTGTCGAAGCGGATCCAGCGGTTCAGGCCGAGTTGGAAGGGGTTGCGGGTTTCATCGATATCAGGGCCGTAGAGAGGCAGGGCTTTTTCGATGCGCAGACTTTGCATGGCAGCCACGCCGTAAGGCTTGAATCCCATACTCGGCTCCGCTTTGGAGCAGGTACTCCCACATCACAGCGGCTTCCTCGGCCGGGATATAAAGTTCGTAGCCCAGTTCGCCCGTGTAACCGCTGCGCGAGATCAGCACACGAGTCTCATTGATGAGACCGCGGCTGAACCAGAAAAATTTCTGGTTTTCCAGGTCGGCTTCTTTGGTGATGGCAAGCAGAAAGTCGCGGGAGCGCGGTCCTTGCACGGAAATCAGGGCGATGGATCCGCTTTGGTCGGTGACGTAGGCGCTCATCCCACTGGCGTGCTCGGCGATCCATTCCGCAGACTTCAGGCGCGGACCGGAACTGGTCACGATCATGAAGTGTTCGTCGCCGAACTTGTAGACGGTGATGTCATCCAGGATGCCGCCCTCTTCGTTGCACATGGTTGAATAGCGGATCTGGCCGGGGTACATGTCGCGGATTTCGTTGACCAGCAAGCGATTGATCAGGCGCTCGGCACCGGGACCCTTGATATCTACCTCCCCCATGGTCGACAGGTCCTGCATGCCGACGTTGGTCCTAGTGTTGATGTGTTCTTCTAGTGGAGAGGTATAGCTAAGCGGGAACATATAGTCCCCGCCCCCTTTTATCATTTTCGAAGCTGTCCGCAAATGGATCTCGTATAGCGGCGTCCTTCGTTCACTCATGATGCCCGCCTCCTTCTTGGCTGAAAAAGGGTATTATAACTAATCTTGTCTGATTTGTGGTGAAAGCATCGTTGAAGACGGAGTCCAATGTCGAGAGACATTGGCGTCAAAGTCCGGAGACTTTGGACTCCGATTACACCCCTGATCACGCATTGATCTCAGCTTTACGCTTCGTGACGAATTCATCCAGCGCTTCTTCGATGGCGGGATCAAGTTCCGGGGCCTGGTATCCTGCTAACAGCTCTTTCACTTTTTCGGCCGCAACCTGGTCGGCGGTTTTCCCGCCATCGATCTTCCATTTTTCGGCATCATCATAATTGAACAATTTGGATTTGAAGAAGGCCGTCTCAAAATGACTGATAGTATGCTCAGTGCCCAAATGATGTCCGCCGGGGGCCACTTCACGCAGAGATTTCAAGGCTTGGGCATCATCGGAGAGATCGATCCCTTTGAGTAATTTGTGGAACATGCCCAATAGTTCACAATCCATGACGAACTTCTCGTAGCCGGCGGTCAGGCCATTCTCCAGCCAGCCGGCGGCGTGCAGGACGAAATTGACGCGCGCCTGGACGGCGGGCAGCATGGTCATGACCAACTCGTAAGCGGCCTGGGCATCGGGAACCTTGGAACTGGCGAACATCCCGCCGCTGCGGAAGGGCAGCTTGTAACGTCTGGCCATCTGGGCGCTGGCGAAGAGCGCCAACTGGCTTTCCGGCGTGCCAAACATGGGCGCGCCGCTCATCAGGTCCACATTGGTCATGAAGGAGCCATAGACGACAGGCGTGCCGGGTTGGACCATCTGCGCATAGACTATCCCGGCCAGGGCTTCGGCATTTTGCTGGATCAACGTCCCGGCCACGGAGACGGGCGCCATCGCGCCGGACAGGATGAAGGGCGTAATGATGACCGCCTGGCGCGCCTTGGCGTAAACGGTCAATGCTTCCAGCATACGGTCGTCCAGACGACGAGGGCTGCTGATGTTGATCAGGGAGATCAGAGCTGGATTCTCGCGGATGGTATCTTCACCAAAGATGATCTCCACCATTTTGACGCTGTCTTCGGCGTTACGACCGGACATGACTGATCCCATGAAGGCTTTGTCGCTGTACTTGATGTGACTCATGAGCATGTCCAGGTGTCGAGTCTGATCAGGCGCGTCCGTTGGCTCAACCACTGTCCCACCTGAGTGGTGGATATAAGGGCTGAGATAAGCCAACTTGACGAAATTCTGAAAATCTTCCAGGGTGGCTGCCCGGCGTCCGCGTTCCAAATCTTGAACGTAGGGCGGACCGTAGACCGGGGCGAAGACCATGCGATCGTCCCCGATGAGCAGGTTATTGTCCGGGTTGCGAGCGAGTTGGGTGAAATGGCCGGGGGCCTTGGCAATGTATTCTTCGATCTGGCCAGGTTCGAAGAAGGCGGTATCGCCTTTCATGGTGACGCCATGATCTTTGAGAATCTGGCGAGCCTCTTCGTAATAGAAATCGATGCCGACTTCAGCCAGGATTTCCATTGATTTCTGATGAATCAGCTCGACGCCTTCCTCGTTAAGTATTTCATAGATTGGAATGTTATGAACGGGTTGAGACATCTCGCTGATTTTTGCCGCGCGCGCCAGCCGGCGCTCTCGCGGATTTTCCCGCCTTCTTCTTCTGTCTGGACTCATCGTACCTCCTAAAGTTTAAAGTCTGTCTGGACAAAATTACTCCCTCCCTGAGCGGAGCGATAGCGAAGTCGAAGGGCGGTCTTTACAAAAATTCGCACTTCGACTTCGGGCTTCATTAGCATTCAGCCCTCCGCCCAGTGAGAAGAATTCTTAAAGAGTCAAATTATCTTCATTCATGTCCTCTCCGAAAGGATGGCTTATTTTTTATCTCCAAATTTCTCGTGCATGTATTTTGGAACCTCGTCCAGGTTGACCAACTCTTTCTCATCGGCAATGCGAGGCTTGACCTCGACATTCCCCGCTTTCAAACCACGCTCGCCAACGGTAATGCGCATGGAAGCGCCGATCAGGTCAGCATCATTGAATTTGACTCCTACGCGCGACTCGCGATCATCATACAGTACGGAGAATCCTTCATTTTGTAGTTTTTCATACAGCCCGTCCGCAACGGAGATCGTGTCCAGTTCTTTGCCGGGAATCACAATCAGATAGATATCGAATGGCGCAGCTGTGGCAGGAAAGGTCAGACCATTTTCATCGTGGTGGGTTTCGGCCAAAGCTTGGAGAGTTTCCACTGGATGCAGATTCAGTTTTCCATCGTCAGCTTCCGCGATCAGATCAGCTTTGAAGAGTTCGAGCTTCCCATCACAGTTGGGACATGCCTCGCCCGCGTCGGCTTCGACCAGGTCCGCAACGATCTCGGCCGTATAATCCCGGCCGTAGTTGACGTTCAGCAAGTGATAGCCGTCTTCGTTTGCACCGGCCACCAGGTTGGGGGAGGCGGGAATGAGGTCGTCGACCACAATCAGGGCATTTTTCAGCCCGATTGGCGAAGCAAAGCCGGCTGCCGCGCCGGTAGCAGAGATTTCTTCGAAGCTAGCAATCCGGAAGTCCCCGACTTGTTCTCTCAGCTTGGCCTCGCTGAGTTGCATATCGCCACGTACCACCACGAAGATCAATTTGCCGTCTGATGCTCGCGTCAACAATATTGCTTTGGCGGTCTTCTTAGTGGGGATACCGAGAAAGTCGGCCAGCAGTTCGATCGTATGACAATCAGGCGTGAGAACTTTTTCAAGTCGGCAGGCTATCTTCCTGGGATGGCGCTTTCTTTCTTGAAACGCGCCAAATCCTTGCGGGCGGCATATCCACAGGAGGAACATTGCAACACCTTGGCCTTGCCCGTGGAAATTGGGAAGAAGATGCCCCCCTGTTCCGTTTCAATGACCGGAAGTTCAAGATGGCGAAAGAGATCGGATGGTTTTTGTTCTGCTTCGAAGCGATCCTGCAGTCGGGAAATGACCTGCCCACCCAGCGCCGTGATATTCGCTCTCGCGTGTCAGGTAGCTAGCGCGTACCAGCCAGGCGAATCCCTCGCTCCGCGCGTTGGAAGGGGCCTCGCGCTGGGTCTGAATATCAGATGTTGTAAAACGCATTGTCCTCTCCTGTTTGTTAAGAAATGAATTGCTGATATTTCTCTTGGTTAGCTGCGAGAAATAAAAATAAGCCCGCCATAAATTGCATCAAACCGCTGGAAGAAACTGAAAGAGCGTTCATTTGCTTGTCTTATAACATGACCCCTATAACCATGATAATTGTTTTAGAAATTAACACAATTGGTCAAAAATAGCGTAATTCATTATAACCTCATTCCCTCTCGAATTGCATTACACGGGAAATATAACTGTAGGAAGGAACGTTGCATAGGGAGATGTAATAGAGAAGCTTGTGCAAACTAAAGATTTTTTTGTATGAACCCTACCCTACCCGGAGGCCGCAGGTAAGTACCCCGAATAGGGTATCGAGTCCTGCCCCGCTACTGAACACCAATCAACAACCGCCAGACTATGCTAGAATGGCAAGCTCGGCGATTTTTTGATTCTGAGAGTCTCTGAAATGGACATAAGGGGGAAATTCGAATGGCCATCCAGTAATGTCACGAAAGCTGGCGCATCCCAACTCTCTGGTCACATCCGGAACAAGAATTTGTCTAATTTACAAGGAATTTGTGCAGTATAAGTTATAATCGTGTAAAGATTACCTTGTTTATCTGAATTATTGCCATCCTTTTTATGAAGGAGAGTCGATGTTACTCAAAGGCGATGTTACCATTCATGCGCCACGCAAAAAAGTTTGGGATTTTCTTACCGATCCGAACCAGATTGGCCTCTGCGCTCCCGGTGTAGAGAAGATCGAAACGATAGAACCAAATAAGAAATATCGCGGTGTCATGTCTGTTGGGCTTGGTTCAGTAAAAGCAAAGTTCAACGGTGAAGTTGAAATCCTTGAACTCGATGAACCCGATCGTGCAAAACTAAAGGCCCATGGCATTGCCACAGGCAGCGCGGCAGATGTGATCAGTGAAATGACGCTTAGTAATGGTACGGATGGGAGCACCCTTGTCCATTGGACGGCTGACGTAAACATCTCTGGGCAACTGGCGAGTCTGGCTTCTCGCTTGATGGTGCCAGTCTCACAGAAGCTTGCGGGTATTTTTTACGATGAGGTACGCAAGCGGATCGAAATGGAGGGCATGTAACCTGGTCATCAGGTGAGCGGAGAAACGATGCGGGATATCCTGACTGAATTGGTACGCTGGCAGAAAGATGGAAAATCGATTGCACTGGCAACCGTTGTGCAAACCTGGGGTTCGTCGCCGCGGGGTGTGGGATCAAAGATGGCGCTTACATCTGATGGAAAGATTATCGGCTCGGTCAGCAGCGGCTGCGTGGAGAACGCAGTGGTTGAAGCCGGGCTTCAAACGTTGAAAACAGACCAACCACAACTTTTGCACTTTGGTGTAACGGATGAGACCGCCTGGGAAGTTGGGCTGGCGTGTGGGGGAATCATTGATGTCTTTATCAAACCACTCGACCAAAATTTTTTCAAAGAATTACGAACTGTCATTGATGGTGGACACTCAGCAGTGACGGTCACAGTTGTGCGCGGTTCCGATGACATTTTGGGCCGTGAACTTTTGATTCATGAAAACGGTCATTTAGCAGGCTCACTTGGGAGCAATTTGGATCAGCGAGTTCTGGAACTGGCATCGGGAGTCTTTTTACAAGGAACTTCGCAAATCATCGCCTTGAATGATGAGATCGACCTGTTTTTCGAAGCGATCCTGCCGCCGCCTGCATTGATCATGGTTGGAGGCGTTCATATCGCTGTCACTCTCGCCTCCATTGCGAAAACGCTGGGCTATCAGACGATCCTCATTGACCCGCGCAAGGCGTGGGGGAACAAGGAGCGCTTCCCGGATGTGGACCAACTCATTCAGAGCCTGGCCTGATGAAGCCTTCGAGCAAATCAAAATTACACGCTCTACAGCGATTGCCATGCTCACGCATGATCCCAAAATGGACGATCCCGCGTTGAAGATTACCCTGGCAAGCCCCGCGTTTTACGTGGGCGCCTTAGGAAGTAAGACAACGCAAGCCAAACGGCGTGAGCGATTGTTGAATGACGGATTGACCGAATCGCAACTTTCCCGTCTGCATGCACCCATCGGCCTGGATATCGGGGCGCAGTCGCCGGATGAGATCGCATTGTCGATCATGGCTGAGGTGGTTGAGGCCTATCGAAAGAGGAAGCAGGTACCGGTCGAGTTCGAAGCGAATCCGCATCCGGCAATTTAGACAATCGAGGCATATCCATGAAACCATCCCCTTTCGAATATTACGCTCCAAATTCCATTGAGCAGGCTTTGGAGTTAATGCGTGAATATGGAGACGAGGCCAAAATCCTGGCCGGCGGACAAAGCCTGGTGCCGGCCATGAATTTTCGCATTGTCCAGCCATCTGTACTGGTGGATGTTAACCGCGTGCCGGAGCTGGGTTACATCCGTGAAAATGACTCTATGCTTTCCATTGGAACGATGACTCGTGAAAGACATTTGGAGTTCGATCAGCTTATTGCGGAGCGGTGTCCGCTTCTGGCGGAAGCTCTGCCGTTTATCGCCCATCCGCAGATCAGGAATCGTGGCACGATCGGTGGCAGCCTCGTCAATGCCGATCCTGCTGCAGAACTGCCGGTGCTGATGCTGGCGCTGAATGCGCGTCTCAAAGCGCGCAATACTTCGGGCGAACGTTGGGTCGATGCCGAGGATTTTTTTGTTGGGATGTTCACCACGGCGCTTGAAGCAGATGAGATACTCGTTGAGATCGAACTACCTGCGATGCCCGCACGAACCGGTTGGTCATTTATGGAGGTTGCGCCGCGCGCCGGGGATTATGCCTTGATGGGCGTTGCGGCGCTTGTAACGCTGGACAAAAATGAAAAATGCGAACACGCCAGGTTGGTTTACCTGAACGCAGGCGATGGCCCTGTAGATGCCAAAGAGGCCGTCCAACTTTTAGAAGGTGAAAAATTAGATGATAGGCTGATCGACTCTGCAGCAAGATTTGCGAGTGAAAAAGAGATCACGCCTTATGGAAATGTACACGCATCTTCCGATTTTCAGCGTCACTTGGCAAACGTGTTGACAAAAAGAGCCTTGGAGAAGGCCATACAACGAGCGGAGGAAACCCTGCAATGACCCAGCTATTTCCTGTCACAATTACCGTCAACGAAAAGGATTACCAACGCGAAGTGGAGCCACGCTTGCTGCTCAGTGATTTCCTGCGTCACGAACTCGGCTTGACAGGGACGCATGTTGGTTGTGAGCACGGCGTTTGTGGGGCCTGTACGATTATGTTCGATGGCGAGTCAGCGCGCTCATGTCTGATGTTTGCCATACAAGCAGATGGTCACAGAATCACGACCGTTGAGGGGTTGGCAGCCGATAAAGATCATTTACATCCATTGCAACAATCCTTTTGGGAAGCGCATGGTCTCCAATGTGGCTATTGCACGCCAGGAATTTTGATGACCCTCGTTCCTTTCCTGGAACAGAACCCAGACCCCACAGAAGATGAAATTCGCCATGCGCTCTCCGGCAATCTGTGTCGTTGCACGGGCTACCAGCACATTGTAGATGCGGTGAAACTGGTGGCAGAGAAGATGAGGTAACTTGCGATGGTCGAGTAGCCGAAGGCGTATCGAGACCACATCTTGTTGGAGATTTAAAGAGTAGAGAAATAGAGACTGAAGATCATGAAGCAAGTGCAATTGGCTCGCGCGTTTCGCGCAGGTGAATTATCAGTTACAGATTACATCTCTCAAATCGAGAGTCATTTTTCTTTACGCGAGCCTTCAGTCCTGGCCTTCATCCCCGAAGAAAACCGTTTCGAACGGCTACGCATAGAAGCAGAAAAACTGGTTTCCCGGTATCCGGATTCCAACCATCGCCCGTCTCTATTTGGAACGCTGGTCGGTGTGAAAGATATTTTCCATACGGATGGCTTCGTCACACAGGCGGGCAGTCAATTGCCGTCCGATGAACTCCAAGGCAGCGAGGCTGAAAGCGTTACCAGGCTCAAAAGCGCCGGTGCACTTATCTTGGGAAAAACCGTCACAACGGAATTTGCCTATTTCACGCCCGGCCTCACGCGCAACCCTCATAACCCCGAGCATACCCCCGGCGGCTCGAGTAGTGGTTCAGCGGCGGCGGTCGGCGCAGAACTTTGTCCCCTCGCACTTGGCACGCAGACCATCGGCTCGATCATCCGTCCCGCTGCGTTTTGCGGCGTCGTAGGTGTGAAGCCCACCTACGAACGTACTTCCCGCGAGGGCGTCATTCCACTTTCGTCTGCGCTGGATCATGTCGGATTTTTTGCCCCGGATATTTCTTTCGCAATGCTCGTCGCGCCCTTTTTGTATAAGGACTGGGACCACACGGTCTCGCTAGGTGGACGACCAGTTCTTGGAATTCCTTCCAGGTCCCTATCTTGCCTCCGCATCGGACTACGCCCTGGTCTGCTTCCGCACAATATGCGATTTGCTTTTGGATGCGGGATATGAATTACGCCGTGTGCCGGTCATGGATGATTTTGAAGCGATCCGTGCGCGGCACGATGTCATCATGTCTGCCGAAGCCGCACGTGTCCACCAGCAATGGTTCAAGAAGTACGGAAAACTTTATTCTCCTAAATTGACCGAACTCATCAAACGCGGGCAGGCAGTTACCGGTCCACAATTACAAACCGCTCTCAAAGCCCGCGATGCATTCCGGAATAACATGACACAAATCATGAACGATAAAGAAATCGATTTGTGGATTTGCCCTCCAACCACCGGTCCTGCGCCTGAAGGTTTGGATGGTACGGGAGATCCTGTGATGAACCTGCCCTGGACTCAGATCGGCTTTCCTGTGCTCAACATCCCTACAGAAAAAAACGAGGATGGCTTACCCATGGGCCTGCAAGTGGTTGCCAGATGGAACATGGATGAAGCATTGTTGACCTGGGCGGAAGAAATCGAGAAAGTTGTGAACCAGCTATGAGCGTCGTAAAGTGGAACGTCCGCGCTGGAGCCTATTACGACTCGGTTGTCCTGATGCAACTGCAACGCGGTTTGCTAGAATTACCCGGCGTAGCAGACGCAGGCGTGGTGATGGCGACTCAAGCCAATCGTGACTTGCTGGCCGCCAACAACCTTCTGCCCGATTCGATTTCTGCCAACCCGGACGATTTGTTGATCGTTATCAAGGCTGATTCAGAAAGCGATGCAACGAATGCCATTGGTAGAGTGGACGAACTACTCGCGCGCAGGAAATCATCCGCAGTAGCGCAGGATTTCCGTCCACACAGTTTGAGCGCTGCAGTCAAGCAATTGACCGAAGCCAATTGCGTTTTGATATCGGTTCCGGGCCGTTACGCGGCGGGCGTTGCACGCGAGGCGCTTGAACTCGGTAAACATGTTTTTCTGTACAGCGACAACGTCTCGCTCGAGGACGAAGTTGCCTTGAAGAAAACTGCCCGCGAAAAAGGCCTGCTCGTGATGGGGCCCGACTGCGGTACGGCCATTATCAACGGCATTGGGCTGGGATTTGCCAATCGCGTCCGCCGCGGACCAATTGGACTGGTCGGCGCTTCGGGGACAGGAACCCAGGCTGTGACAACTCATATCCACAATCTCGGTTCCGGTATTTCGCACGCCATCGGTACTGGCGGACGTGATCTCAAGTCTGAAGTGGGTGCGATCACTGCGCACCAAGCTTTGGATATGTTGGCAGGCGATCCCGAAACAAAGGTAATTGTGCTTGTTTCCAAGCCGCCGTCCCCAGATGTTGCCACCCAGTTGATCGCTGCCGCACAGGAAACGGGCAAACCGGTTGTCGTGTATTTCATCGGGTATTCCTCACCTGCACGGAAGATCGATAACCTGTATTTTGCTGTCAGTTTGAGCGAAGCGGCGGAGTTGGCGATCCAGTTATTGGTAAATAGTAATTCTGACTCTCAAGACCACCAATTACCAATGACTAATCACTATATCCGCGGCCTGTTCTCTGGTGGCACGCTCGCCTACGAAACACTTCTTGGTTTGCAAGCCTTTCTCTCTCCCATTTACTCCAATGCGCCCATTGCCGACAATCAGCTGCTCAAGGATCCCGCTTCACAGCGAAGCTCACACTATCATCGATCTGGGTGATGAGTTCTTCATGGTGGGACGCTTGCATCCGATGATTGATAACGATCTGCGCATTCGCCGCATGCGACAGGAAGCCGCTGATCCCGAAGTTGGGATGATTTTGTTCGATGTGGTTCTTGGGGAAGGGTCACATCCCGACCCGGCTGGGGAGTTGGCTCCGGCGATAAAAGAGATTAGGGATAAGCGAGAAGAAATCGAGTTCATTGCCGTCTTGATTGGCACGGAAGATGACCCACAAAACGTTCAATCTCAGATCGATCAATTGAAGGAAGTAGGCGTGACCGTATTTCGTACGACGGCTGAAGCG
Source organism: uncultured Chloroflexia bacterium (assembly GCA_963785535.1). Taxonomy (GTDB): domain Bacteria; phylum Chloroflexota; class Anaerolineae; order Anaerolineales; family Villigracilaceae; genus JAABUE01. The sequence continues at coordinate 38,428 of CAWAVQ010000043.1, forward strand.
GTGGAGTATATCAGTTTGCGGTTCAGCCAGCATATTCCGAGCGAATATCCCTCCGTGAAACTCGAAACCTTGACTCAGCCACTGGCGGCAATCAACGTAGGGTTGGAGTCATTTTATGAAAGCCTGATATTACAAGGCGCGCAAGCCGTCCATGTAGACTGGCGTCCACCTGCGGGAGGAAATGAGAAACTGGCATCTTTATTGGCGAAAATGAAGAAATAGAAATTTGGAGATGTTTTATGGATATCGAACAAGCTAATACAACCGCAGTCAATCGATTGATGGAGGCGCGTCCCATCTTGAAGAATGTTGCCGCCGCGCGCGATGTCATCCCGGGGATGAAAGATAACCTGTTCTTACATGCCGGGCCGCCTATCGAGTGGGAGCGGATGTCAGGCCCGTTGCGGGGGGCGATCATTGGCGCGATGCTGTTCGAAGGGCTGGCGAAATCAGAAACTGAAGCAGTTTCCATGGTGGAAGGAGGCGAGGTCGAATTCGATGCCTGTCATCATCACGGTGCGGCCGGTCCGATGGCAGGCGTCATATCCGCTTCGATGAAGGTCTACGTGGTGGAGAATGCCGAGCATGGCAACAAAGCTTTTTCCGGTCTCAACGAAGGCTATGGAAAAGTCCTGCGTTACGGTGCGTATAGCGAAGATGTGCTGAAGAAATTGCATTGGATGAATGATGTGCTCGGGGTTGCACTGGCAGATGCGCTTGCCGAATCCAATGGGCTTGACTTGCGCGCGCTGATTGCTGAAGCCCTACACATGGGCGATGAGGGACATAACCGCAACAAGGCTGGGTCGTTGATTTACTTGAAGTTGCTCTCGCCGTTGATCGCGAAAGTGGTGAAGGATGGTGCGGTTGAATCGGAAGTGTTGCAATTCATCGGCGACAATGCGCTAAGTGTTCTGAATCCGGTCATGGCGGCCTGCAAGGCGATGACGGATGCCGCGCATGGCGTTGAAGGCAGCACGATTGTCACAACGATGGCGCGCAACGGCACGGATTTCGGAATCCGGGTGAGCGGATTGGGTGAGAAACAATGGTTCACCGCGCCTGCTGAGATCCCAATCGGTTTGTTCTTCTCTGGATTTTCACAGGAGGATGCAAATCCTGACATCGGCGATAGCGCTATTACAGAGACAGCCGGCATTGGCGGCTTTGCCATGGCGACCGCGCCCGCCATCGTTACCTTTGTGGGTGGCTCACCAAAAGACGCCATGAATGCAACACTTGAAATGTATGAGATCACCTTTGCCGAGAGCAAATATTTCACCATGCCAATTCTCGATTTTCGTGGCACGCCAACAGGCATCGACCTTCGCAAAGTGGTCGAGTTGGGCATTACGCCGCGCATCAACACGGGTATTGCCCATAAGAATGCGGGTGTAGGTCAGGTGGGGGCAGGGTTAGTGAGACCGCCGCTGAAGATATTTGAGGATGCGTTGGTGGCATTTGCAGAGAAATATAACTTATAAGGAGTATTGATATGAAAATTTACGACCTATCCCAAGACCTCAACCAAGACGCATCTTTTTGGCCTTTCTACCCACCCTTTGAGGTGAAATACATCAAGCGCAAATCGGAACAAGGAGTCAACGCGCAATATATCCAGACTTCGAACCACATGGGCACACATCTGGACGCGCCACGGCATTTTGTGACCAAAGGCAAGACCATCGACCAAATACCCATCGAGTGGTGTTATGGCCCGGGTGTCATCGTGGACTTGAGCGATATGCTCGATGATGTAGGTCTCTATAGGCCTGAAGATATTGAAAAGCGTGCAGATGTCCAGGAGGGTGACATTCTGTTCATCCATACCGGCTGGCATAAGTATTCATACTTTAGCGAAGAAGCCGATGAGGAGAGATACATTCTACGTCATCCAGGTCCACATTACAGCATCTGTGACTGGCTGCTGGACAAGAAAATCCACATTTGGGGCGTAGATATGATTTCGACCGACCACCCGATGAATCTGCCCATCGGTCGGTTCTTAGGCAAAGGCGGGCTGGAACACTGGCAGAAAGTGCGTGCGAAGACCGTAGAAAAATTTGGCGAGGATCAAATGGAGGTGCTATTCCCTGATTCAGCATATCAATTGACGCATAATGCCCTGTTCCCGCATGATTGCATTCACGTGGAGAATTTGGGCGGAGACATTGGCTTGAAGGAATTGCACAACAAGCGCATCACACTGGGCGTCTTCCCGTGGAAGTTCAAAGGCGGTGAAGCTGCGTTCTGTAGAGCCGTGGCGTGGGCGTAATAAAAGGTATGTCATTGCGAGGGCGAAGCCCGAAGCAATCTCAAGTAACCTACAAACGCGAGATTGCTTCGTCGCAACGAGCGCTCCTCGCAATGACATAATGGAGACTAACTTATGGCAACTCGATATTTCGGCGAACGGATCAAACGTAACGAAGACCCACGCTTGCTGACGGGACAAGCTCTGTACGTGGACGATGTGGATTTGCCAAACATGCTACACGCGGCGTTCCTGCGCAGTCCGTACGCGCATGCGAAGATCAATAACATTGATGTATCACAAGCTCTCCAACGGGAGGGCGTGGTTGCCGTATACACCGCAAACGATTTGGGCGATTATTGGAAGCCTGGTCCGCTGTTGGTTTCGCCACCGCCTGTAGATGACATTGTGTTTAATGAGAAGACGCAGGTTCCGCTGGCAAAGGACAAGGTCAAGTTTGCGGGCGAGCCAATTGCGATGGTGCTGGCGGAGAGCCGTTACCTAGCCGAAGATGCATTGGCCGATATTTATGTTGACTATGAACCACTCGCTGCGGTCGTGGACCTGGAACTGGCCCTGGCTCCGGACAGCATGATCATCCATGACGAGATCGGTTCGAACGTCGCAGCGCGCGTGGTGCAGACGAAAGGCGATTATGAGTCGGCGAAGAAAGATGCGGCGCTGGTCATCAAACGCCGATTCAGGTACGAACACGGATGCGCCGCCGCTATGGAAAATCGCGGTATCGTCGCGGAGTGGGACAAGCGCGCGGGACGGCTGACTGTCTGGGATACCACGCAGGCCCCGGTCGTGATTCGAAACGGACTCGCGGGCATGCTTGGGTTGTCGGAGCGGCAGGTACGCGTCATTGCGCCGTTCATCGGCGGTGGATTCGGCCCCAAGATCATGATGTTTTACCAGGAGGAAGTGCTCGTCCCATGGGTGGCGATGCAGTTGAAGCGTCCCGTTAAATGGATCGAGGACCGCGCTGAGAATTTTGTCGCCACCACGCACGAACGCGGACAAATCCACGATGCGGAGGCGGCGTTCGACAAAGACGGTCACATCCTCGGTGTGCAGGATTCCTTCCTGCACGACACAGGCGCGTATGCCCCCTATGGTTTGACAGTGCCGCTCAATAGTCAATGTACGTTGCTCGGACCGTATGACATTCCCAATTACCGGTCCCAATTTACGGCGGTTTTCACCAACAAAACCATCGTCACACCCTATCGCGGCGCGGGACGACAGCACGGCGTGTTCGTTATCGAACGGATGCTTGACCTGGCGGCAAAGGAACTCGAGATCGACCGTGCCGAAATCCGTCGACGCAATTTCATCCCGCTCGACAAGTTTCCCTACAACAATGAGATCATTTATCAGGATTTTGCCCCGCTGGTGTATGACAGCGGAAATTACGAGCCGCTGCTGGACCTTGCGCTCGAAAAAATTGGTTATCACGAATTCATCAACGTGACTCAACCGAAACTGCGCGCCGAAGGCAAACACGTCGGCATTGGTATCGTTGCGTACGTGGAAGGCACGGGCATCGGACCCTACGAAGGCGCGAAGGTGCAAGTGATGAGCAGCGGACGGGTTTCGGTTGTCACGGGCGTTGGTACCCAGGGGCAGGGTCACTTCACCAGTTTTGCGCAGATCGTCGCCGAGCAACTTGGCGTCAGCGTGGACAAGATCGACGTCGTCACAGGCGATACCGACCAGTTCTATTGGGGCGCGGGCACCTTTGCCAGCCGTGGCGCGGTGGTTGCAGGCAATGCCATCAACGAAGCCTCGAAAGTCGTGCGTAAGAAAATCCTTAAACTCGCTTCCGAACATTTCAACGCGCCTGAAGAAGAACTCGAACTCTTTGATGGTACCGTACGCGTGCAGGATGTGCCGCGCATGTCCATTTCGCTGGGTGAGCTGGCGGACGAGGCGAATCCTTTAAGAGGAGCGGTCAAACCCGGTACTGAACCCGGTTTAGAGGCGACCAATTACTTCGGTCCGGAACGAGGCGCTACTGCCAGCGGCATCCATGCCATGATCCTCGAAGTCGATCCGGAAACCATGCAAGTCCACATCCAGAAATATGTCGTTGTGCATGATTGCGGCAGAGTCATCAATCCGCTTATCCTGGACGGGCAAATCCACGGCGGTGTGGCACAGGGCATCGGCAATGCCTTTTACGAGCGGCTGGCGTACGACGAGAACGGGCAACTGCTCAACGGCACGTTCATGGATTATCACCTGCCCACCGCTCTCGATGTGCCGCGCATCGAAACAGGACATGGCGTCACGCTTTCGCCGCTCAACCCGATGGGCGTGAAGGGCGCGGGCGAAGCAGGCGCGATCCCTGTTGGCCCGTTGTTTGCACAGGCCTTAGAGGACGCGTTATACGACGTGGATTTTGAGATTTTGGAAATCCCGCTGAATTCGAATCGTTTGTGGGAATTGGTGAGTGGGAAGTAGGAATGGGATGACGTGGTAGAGTATATATGTTCATCTGCACCGACCCCGAAGTATCGAAGAACGGGGTACTTCTGGAACCAGCCTCGATGAGGTAAGAACAATGGGTAAGAGAAATTATCTTATCGAGGGAGTCTCCGGCACGGGTAAAACCTCGGTGTGCCATGAGCTGCGCCGACGCGGTTATGCGGCCCTAAATAGTGATCGAGATCTGCGCCAACATACAGATCCAACGACTGGTGAAAGGCTCATAACATTTTCATCTGCCGAAACCAGACACGCAAGTAATCTTTGGGATGTCGAAAAAGTAAGGCGGTTGGCAGCAAATCAGGACGACGAAGTCACTTTCTTCTGTGGCGGTTCTCGAAATTTCAATCAGTTCATAGACCTTTTTGATGAAGTCTTCATCTTAGACGTTGATGCAGAGACCCTCAATGAACGGCTCGACAACCGTCCTGATGATGACTGGGGCAAGAGCCAGAGCGAGCGGGAACTCATCCTCCGTTTACACGCCACAAAAGAAGACATACCCAGCAGTGGCATCGTAATCGATGCAACACAGCCGCTTGTCAGCGTCGTGGACGAAATCCTTAGCTATGTCCGAGCTTAGAGCCTGTTTGGATATTAGAGCCAGTCTACGTGCTAGAATTTTTATAAGGGATTGATGGTTCGTCGTATTTCTAAGCCGATGGTTGATTCTGACCGTCGGCTTTTTCTTTCGTGTTAGATACTAAACAGAAGATATCTTTTTTATTTAAGAAAAGCTTTTTCAAACTTCCAAAAGTTGATAAACTTGTAATATGGTCAACTTTATACTTGCTGGTCTTAGCGTGTGAGTATTGGAAGCCTGTAGCGTGGGTAAGAGCGTAGTTGGTGAACATCTTGCTAATCATGCACAATTAAAATACTTGGATTTTGATGTTCTCGGAATCAAAGATATGGAAGAACGCAAGGAGAGCATATCTCCTTTTTCGAGGACGGGACTAAATCTTAGACAAAGCATTCCGATGATTATTGATACATCTATCGAAGGATTTTTTTTAGACATTGGCGGATCTACAGTCTTTCACGAAAAAGCAGATAACAAAGAACGACTTGCTCAAGTGATGTGGTTAAAGAACACATATCTAGCTCAAGTTATAGTGCTGATGGCAACAAAAGAAACTCTTGCAAATAGATTTGTTTCTGATGAAAGCAGAAACAACAAACTTGGCTTTGATGCAACTTGGGATGAATGTATAAATTTTGCTGAGCCTTATTGGCGACAATGTGGAGATGCTTTTATTGATACTTCATTTCTTACAATTAATATTAAATAGGTATAGAGGGGTTGAGCGAAAGAATAATGACGTGATAAATAAAATTGAAACGATTTTAACTTTGTAGTGTGAAGTCAAACCTCCTTCTGAAAATGAATCAAGAAGAGATTTCTATTTATCAAACAGTAATCACCACATTCCCCTTTTTCTGATCGGTTTCGACATATCCGTGACCTCACCCCCGCCCCCTCTCCTACAGGAGAGGGGGGTATTTACCTAACAACATCCTTCTCAAGAACTGAATTTATGACTGCACGAGGCGGAATGGGAACGAATCAATCCACATGACCGTCTAAGGATAAACATGACTCGCGAGATCAACGAGTCCGTTCGATATTTCCCGAGGAGCGATTCCATGAATACAAAATTCTTGATGTTTCGAACCCTTATACCCCTCATTTTTCTATCTGCCTGCGCATCCACTGTTCCCGAACCTACAGAGGCAATTCCTGTTGTAGCTACCGATCCCATCCCAACCGCGGAACTCGTCGTTATGACTGCCACAGAATCAATGCCGACCACCACGGCACCACCAAAAGGTCCCAGATATTATCCTCTCTCCACGCGGACTGGTATTGCGGATATCGACGCAGTCCTTACTGCGGTGGAAAGCGGCGACTCGCAAGAACTGCGCGATCTGGTCCGCTTCACGACAGTCGCTTGCACTACCGCGGAAGGATTGGGCGGTCCGCCCAAATGTCGGGGAAACGAAACAGACGGCACGCTGGTTCATGTTTTGCCGTTTATTGGATCCGAGGGAAGTTTCCTGCGCGAGTCCGAGTTATCGAGTTTTCCCGGCGTGAAAGTGATCGGCTTGTATGCGGTCTATAGTGTTTCGGCCTCAGCGTACTCCGAGGAGGCATATCCGGCAGGCGAGTATGCGGTCGCGTTCAAAGCCGGAGAGAACCAGCCAAGCGTTGTCATCCAAATTCAGAATGGAATCGTTCGGATGGATTTTCTATATCCACCCACCTCATTGGACGAAGTCATCCAGCGCGACGCTGCGGAGTTGATCCTCGCACCGAAATAAAAGGACGGGACTGCTTTCAAGGCATTTCGGGCTTTGTGCCCGGATGTGATGTTTATCACCACATGTCCATTTTTCTGAAAAGAACTACCAGATGCGGAGGGGGATTCTGAGCTGAGCCGAACATGAAAACGAGGGAGCCTGTCACGCCGATGATCAGCACGATAAGAGCCACTATACTCAAAATGCCAAGAAACCCACTTTCAGTCTTTCCTTGACTTGCCTCAGCTGTTGTTTGATTGCTACCAATATTGCTCATTGATCTCTCCAAATATTTGATTTTGCGATTCTATTCCATCGTGATAACCACATTCCCTTTTTTCTGTCCCGTCTCGACATATCTGTGCGCCTCGACGATCTGTTCCAAAGGATACTGTCGATCAATGATCGGTTTTATCGCTCCCGCCTCGATCAATTCTTTGAGGGCAAGCAGATTTTCGTTCGTATACTCTGCTGACCAGACAATCACTCTTTTGTTGGTTCTCTTTGAAGCCCGTCGCGCCCGGATCCCATCGAATACTCCTGGATTCGCGTTGAGATAGGCGCCATTTTCATTCAGCGATCTTAAACTCCCTGAAAACGGGCTCTTGCCGATTGTATCCAAGATGACATCGTACTTCTGACCGTTTTGGGTGAAATCTTCTTGAGTGTAATCAATGACGTGGTCTGCGCCGATCGAGCGCAGCATCTCCAATTTCCCCGGTTTGTCCACGCCGGTCACTTCAGCCCCGTAGTGCTTGGCAAGCTGGACAGAATACGTACCGATACTGCCACCCGCGCCAACGATCAAAACCTTTTGTCCGTGCTGGATATTTACCTGTCGAAGAGAATGCAGGGCTTCGAGTCCACCAAACGGTACCGCGGCAGCCTGCTCATAGGTCAAATTGGCTGGTTTTGGGGCCAGTATCCCGGCCATCCCTGATTGTTTTTCAGGCAGGCACAGGTACTCAGCATACGTTCGCATGCCAAGCCCGGTGTATCCATAAACCTGGTCGCCGGGCCGATAGCGGGTCACCACTTTGCCGGCGGCTACGATCTCCCCGGAGAACTCTGTTCCAAGGATCGTGATTCTGGTCGGTCTTATGAATCCAAAATAGAAACGCAGGGGAATCACGAACAAGAGAGGCAGCTTGAGTTTGCGAAGCTCTGTGTCCGGCGTAGAAGCGGTGACTGCATGGATTTTGATCAGCACCTCGTTATCCTTGGGTGTCGGCTTTTCCACCTCTCTGAGCTGAAGTCCGTCCGGTGACCCATATTTTGTCCAAATAATTGCTTTCATAATTTTCTATCCTGATTAGTTTTAGCCATTCTATACCATAGCAATAACGACTTTTCCTTTGGCATGCCCTTCCCCAACATAGCGCATCGCTTCTGGAATCTCATCGAAAGAATACTGTCTATCGATCACGGGGCGGACTTTACCCGCCTCACAAAGCTCGGTGATGGCGAGCAAATCCTTTCGATTTTGTGGGACCACTAGCATCCGTACGCTCTTGCCTGTCCATCTCTTGATCCATGCTCCCAAGAGCAAAATCTGGAAAAGTGTCCCCACAGAACCGCCAGTAAAGAAATACGTTCCATTGGGCTTGAGCGCTCTTGCATAAGCGAAAGCTGAACGATGGGCAATCAGGTCAAGTATGAGGTCATACTCTTTTCCGGTTTTAGTGAAGTCTTCGCGCCTGTAATCAATGACGTGGTCTGCGCCCAGCGAGCGCAAGAAATCCAACTTACCTGTGTTGTCCACGCCGGTCACTTCCGCACCTTGTAGTTTGGCGAGTTGAACAGCAAACGTCCCTGCGCTGCCGCCCGCGCCGTTGATCAACACTTTTTGTCCCGGCTGGACCCCTCCCTTTTCGATGATCCCATTTAGCGCGATCACGCCACCTTGAGGAATAGCGGCGGCTTCTTCAAAGGTCATCCCAGCCGGTTTCCGTGCTATCGTTTTTCCATGCGTGCAGAGATACTCGGCAAAGCCGCCGTGATAGCCCGGGATTTCCCCAAAGACTTCATCTCCGGGTTGGAATTCTGTATTGTTTGCCCCCGCTGCTTCAACCACTCCGGCGATGTCCGAGCCCAGGATTTGTTGGCTTGGTTTCAGAAGCCCACCCATACGGGCATATAACGGTTTACCAATCAGTCCTTCTCTGTCAGAGCCATTTATGGATACTGCATGAATTTTGACCAATATTTCATCATCCGTAGGGACGAGCTTAGCTATCTCTTTAAGCTGAAGCACATCGGGCGAACCGTATTTCTCATATACAATTGCTTTCAAAGATTGGCTCCGCGATTGTCTTGATTACTTTGTTGTTGGGACGAGCGCATTTGTCGCCTCTCCATAGGACCAGCCATCCAGGTCCGGAGGAGTGATTCCCAGCGCGCTGAGCATGCTGCAAATCTGCTCGCGGTGTTCGCTCGCGTGGTTGATGATCTGTACCATAAGCACCCAAGGCTGTGCGTGATATCCGTCCCTGGTTTTGAGTGGGGAACTGAAAGGACTCCTCTCACCTCTCGCCAATGCCAACAAACTCTCGCCGCTGCTACGCGCCAACTCCTGCAAATCGCGGAAATCCACGGTGCTGGTTTCTTGCCTCTCTTCCAACGGAAGGGTCAGAGTTCTCAAATAACTATATTGTGAACTCACGAGATGAACCAAAGTACGGCGAATGGTCCCTTTGGTGACGGAATGAGGTTCGGCATCGAGTTGCTCGTCACTTAGGGCAGAGCAAGCCTCGATGATCTTTTGGTTTGCCCAGTTGTTGTGCTCAAATATCTTTTCAAGAAAATTGTCTGTCATCAGGAAACTCCTTTTCTGGCACAGTCTGATAAAGCCTCCTCGAATCTGTATAACAACGATTTTTAGGGAGCGGTTGAATATGATAGACTATGTCCAGAATTATACGCTATGCCGTCCCTTTCTGCCCTTTCCCTTGCTCCCAATGTTATTGATTGGTTGGCCAATTCGCGCCATCCGCACATTTTGCACGTCTTCGATCATGCCTGCAATTTGATCAATGAGCGCAGAGGAAGTTTTGTCCGTTGTCACGGCAGGGATTGGAGATGGACCGTTCAATCTTGTTGTTGAAGAAGATGTTTTATTTTCCGATCATCTTGATGTGCGGTCTTCAATTTCCATCCACATGGATCAACTCCGTCTCGATGATTTGACCATCCACACAGCGGACGCGAAACTCTGGAATCCACGTCCCGACTGGGAAAGATTGCACGGAAATAGAGAAAACCTTCTTAATCAACTGAAGAATTTACAAATTACTGATTACCTAAAACGAAATGGTTTTCCTGGCCCGACCACCGTTCGTGCCGCAAGCACGCCGGTGCGAGACGGCAGGACGGGCGATACGCTCCTCGACGATCACTCGGAGGTACTCAACCATCAGCATATATCAATTACCAATTCTCTAACCCTTCGACAGGTTCAGGGCAAGTCTCCAATATCCAATCTTTCTACCGCTATTGTTGCTGCAGATATTTCCTCTGCACTTACAATGGCCTCCCAACTCGCTGGCCTAGGGATTGGCCTTACTCCCTCAGGAGATGATTTCCTCCTTGGCGTCGTTCTCGCAACCTGGATCATTCATCCTCCTGAGATTGCAAAGCCCCTTGCTAAGGAAATAACGAACGTCGCCGCGCCATTGACCACGACACTTTCAGCGGCGTGGCTCAGGTCCGCGGGGAGAGGGGATGCGGGAACCTTGTGGCATGATTTTTTTGATGCCTTGTTTTTGGGCGATCCTGGCGCCATCCAATTGCAAATTAACAGATTGCTATCTATCGGTCATACCTCAGGAGCCGATGCGCTGGCAGGATTTATCGGTACCTTTCTTTCATATGCGGAGGCTGAAGCAAAATTATGTCATTCTTAAACGCTTTTACCGACAATGTTCGCAAATATCCAGATAAAGTCGCGCTGGAATTTATCGATCCACCGCTCCAACGCGTTACTTATGCCGAATTGGACGAATTGACCAACGGCACTGCAGGCTATTTGCAGAGCCTGGGATTGCAACCAGGTGATCGTGTTGCGTTGCAACTATCCAAATGCCTGGAATTCATTCTGTTACATTTGGCCTCCGTACGGTTGGGAGCCATCACGCTGCCCCTCAACCTGGCCTATCCGCCCGATGAGTTGGAATACTTTCTTGAAGACTCGGGTGCCAAATTATTCTTCGCGCTCGAGTCAAATAAGGAAAGAGTTCAGTCGATCCTTCCTAAACTGCCTGATTTGCAAGAATGTGTTTTTCTTGATCCTACTGAACCTGACCAGTTCCACTCTCTAATTACCAATCACCATAAGCGTGGTCTCGATACGTCCCTCTACCAACGATCCGATGACGATACCGCCGTAATTATCTACACCAGCGGCACAACCGGACGGCCCAAAGGCGCAGAGATCACGCATGGGAACCTGCTCTCCAATCTTGAGGCTCTGCATGAGGCCTGGGGTTGGCAACCGGATGACGTGCTGTTACACGTTTTGCCTATCTTTCATGTCCACGGATTGTTTGTTGCCTTGCATGGTGCATTGCACGCAGGCGCGACAGCGTTGTTGATGCGCGAATTCGACGCGCGCAAGACTCTCCAGAACCTTGTCGAACACCGCTGTACGGTTCTTATGGCGGTTCCCACCATCCATCGACGCTTGCTGGACGTGCCTGACGCCGAAAGCTTCGACCTCTCCCACGTACGCCTGATCACTTCCGGCTCCGACCGGCTGCCTGATGATGTATTCACGAGTTTCCAACAAATCTTCGGTCATACTTTGCTCGAACGCTATGGCATGACTGAAACGGGTATGAATTGCTCCAATCCTTTACACGGCGAACGGCGTATTGGTTCGGTGGGACTACCCCTTCCTGGCGTGGAAGTCCGTATTGCAGATTCTGAAACAGGGGAACCTCTTCCAAATGGAGAGATTGGGGATGTGCAACTGCGTGGTTCGAACGTTTTCAAAAGTTACTGGCGACAGCCAGAAAAGACCGCCAACTCTTTCACGACTGACGGCTGGTTCAAAACCGGGGATTTGGGATTCCGCGAAGAGGATGGTTACATCACTTTGTGTGGACGCTCTAAGGATTTGATTATCAGCGGCGGGCTCAACATCTATCCTCCCGAAGTGGAACGCGTGCTGATAGAGCATCCAACGATTGCAGCCTGTGCGGTGATCGGCTGTCCCGATAAAGAGTGGGGGGAAAGAGTTGTAGCGGTGGTCGTATTCAATCGAGGCGAAGCAGTTCCAGAGTCCGACTTGATCGCTTTTTGTCGCGAACGTCTCGCGCCATATAAGTCTCCCAAATCCATTGTCTTCAAAGAGGATTTGCCGCGCAATGCCATGGGAAAGGTTCAAAAGGCAAAATTAAGAAAAGAAGTCTGTTCAAACTAATGGCCTGAATGTTGCAGGTTCGAGTTTTCCTCATCACTCAGCGTCAATCGAGGGCCGCATAGCCACTTGCTACTTCGTGAGCATGCTTGATATGGCCTTAATAAAGTCCACCTAGCTATCAACATCTAACGTTTCTTTTCGCCACAACTCGATATATTCCAGCGACTGGTGGCGGAAATACGTGTCGTATAGTTCTGCGTAATGCCCACCGCGCGCCATGAGTGTAGCGTGGTTGCCCTCTTCGATGATCTTTCCTTGTTTCAGCACAATAATGCGGTTGGCCGATTTGATGGTGGACAAACGATGCGCAATCACGATCGCCGTTCGGTCCTTGAGCACCACGTCCAGCCCTTCCTGGATTTGGGCCTCGGTGAGCGGATCGACGCTGGCAGTTGCTTCGTCGAGAATAATGATTGCCGGATCTTGCAGCAGAACACGAGCCAAAGCGACAAGCTGGCGTTGCCCCATCGAGATACCGCGCCCCTCTTCGCCGACCGGCGTCTCCAGACCTTGAGGCAGCGAGGCCAACCAATCGCCGCCACCTACCCCGGAGGCTGCTGCAGCCACTTCTTCATCGGTTGCATCGGGCTTTACCATAGCGGATATTATCGGCCACCGTACCGGCGAACAGGAAGGGCGATTGCGGCACGATGCCAAGCTGGCGGTGATAGGAATTCAAATCGAAGGTGCGGATATCTTGCCCGTCGATGAGCAACTCGCCTCCCTGGAACTCGTAAAAACGCGCTACCAGCTTGCCGAGGCTGGATTTGCCCGCGCCGGTATGCCCAACAAAAGCCAGGGTTTCTCCGGCTGGAATGGTCAGGTTGAAGTCTTCCAGTACAGCCTCATCCGCCGTGTAACGAAAGTCCAGCTTACGGAACTCGATGCGGCCTTTCAGATCCGAAGCAGTGCGGTTACCGGTCTGGACGATGCGCGGCTCGGCATCGATCAGGGCGAAAACGCGTTCGCTGGCGGCCAGACCAAGCTGGAACTGGCTCCAGAACGAGGCAATGCTGATCAATGGAGACCAGAAAAGGTTGATGCCTTCGATGAATAGATAAAAATTTCCGGGGGACACCGTACTGTTGATTACGCTCATCCCGCCAGCGTAAACGATGAGAGCGGTGCCGAGACCTGAAATGGTGCCCAAAATGGGAAAAATGCCGCTGAACGTCAAGCCCTGGCGCAGGCTCAGGCGATACGTCTGGGCGTTGACCGGCTTGAATTCATCGAAGATGCGTTGTTCTTGGCGAAAGCTCTTGGCAACGCTGATACCGGTGATCGATTCCTGTACATTGGCATTGACCTCGGCCAGCACACGCCGAGCCTGGGTCGTTGTCTGGCGCGCGATGCGGCGGAAACCAAGCGCGGTGATGATCACGACCGGCGCAATCGTCAGCGCGATGAGCGCCAGTTTCAGGTTGATAAAGACTAATAGTCCAACCACGATGGTCACGATCAAAACCTGGCTCATCAGGTTGAGGGTCAGGGTCACCACATTCGAGAATTCTTGCGTATCTGATGTCACACGGCTAACGATCTTGCCCGTTGAGTATTCGTCATAGAACGACATGTCGCGCGCCAGCACGGCATCAAAGGCGTCCTGGCGCAGTTCCAACACCACATCGCCGACTGCCCGAGCTGTATATTTCTGGCGGAAAAAGTTGAAGGTCCACGAGAGAGCGCCGGAGAGCAAAATAGCGGCGATCAACCAGGCGGTACGCTGCCAAATCGTCTGACTCAGGTTGGCGGCCCCTGTATCCACACGATCGAGACCACGTGCAATCAAGAATGGAAAGGCAGCGTCCATGACCGAATTGAGCACGATGAAAATGGCTACCGTATACATCGTTCCCAGATGAGGCCGGAAGTACCCTATAATTCGTTCTAGCAGTTGGCTATCTTTGTATTCACGGTCATACGACTCGGCGTCCAGACCGTCCATAATGAAACCCATGAAAGTCTCCTCAATTCCTATTCATAGCGCGCGAAAATTCGCCGGTATAGATCGCAGCGTTTCATCAGCTCTTCATGCGAGCCCTGGTCGACAATCTCACTGTTATAGAGCACCAGAATCTTATCCGCGCGCCTGATCTGGGAAAGACGATGTGTGATGAGCAAGGTCGTGCGACCTTCGAGCACCCGCTTGATGGCGCGTTGGATCTGGTCTTCGGTGGCGCTATCGACGGCGCTGGTGGAGTCGTCCAGGATCAGGATGCGCGGGTCCGTCAGCAAGGCGCGTGCGATGGCAAGCCGTTGACGCTGCCCACCGGAAAGGGTCACACCGCGCTCGCCGATCACCGTTTTATAGCCATTTGCAAAGCCGGTGATGAAGTCATGCGCCTGAGCCGCTTTGGCCGCGGCTTCAATCGCTGCGGGATTGGAATCCTGACCCAAGCCAAAGGCGATATTCTCATCGATGGGCCGCGAGAAGAGAAAGATATCTTGTTCGATGTGCGAAATCTGCGAGCGCAGCGAATCGAGCTTCCAGTCTCGTACATCGACGCCATCAATCAGGATACGCCCCTCGTCCACGTCGTACGTGCGGTTGACGAGCTTGGTCAGTGTCGTCTTGCCCGAACCGGTCTGACCAACGATCGCAACTGTCTCGCCTGGTGCGGCGCGAAACGAAACATTTCGTAGCACAGGGAGACCGTCGGAAGCGTCTCCTAAACGGAAGGTCACGTTGTCAAAGACGATTTCCCCTTTCATCGTAGCGGCGTAGCCAGCCTTGTTCTCATCCAGTTCCGTCTTCTCAGCCATCAGGTCCAGGATGCGCTTGGCGCCGGCAATGCCCAACTGCACCAGCGAGAAGGTAAAAATGGAGATAAAGGCCGGGAAGCGCAACACACCCATGAGACCCATATAGGCAACGAGATCGCCGACGGTCAATACATTCCGGGAAACCAACCACAACCCATGGGCAAATGCACCGGTGAGGGCAAACCCTAATAGCAGGAGGGGTAGATAGCGCGCCTGGATCTCGCCTTGCTTAACGTACAGATCACGTACACGACGGGCGCTCTCCAC
The DNA here is from genome assembly GCA_963785535.1 of uncultured Chloroflexia bacterium. GTDB lineage: Bacteria > Chloroflexota > Anaerolineae > Anaerolineales > Villigracilaceae > JAABUE01. Next base: position 53,925 of record CAWAVQ010000043.1, read on the forward strand.
AAACTTGCCCCGTTCCTGAGCTTCCTGCGCCGTTGATTTGACCACCTCGATACCTGTTATTGTCTCCGTCAAGCCGGCGTTCATCTCGCCGAACCGCCAGCGTTGCTCGCCTGCCACCGGGTTGAGTTGCCGGGTATAGCGGCGTAGGGCAAAGATATAAGCAATCACGAAAAGCACCGGCGCTACGAGCAGTTCAGGGCGCAGGAAGGCGATGAAAACCAGCGGGGCGATAATCCCCATAATCAACTCGATGATCAGTGAAACACCCGGGTTCATCATCGGGTTGAGTTGGCGCACATCGTTGGTGGCCCGGGCCATGATGTCGCCCACGCGCTGGCGGTTGTGGAATGTCTGGCTTTTGCCCAGCAAACTGACATACAGTTCTTCGCGCGCATCCCGTTCCATACGCTGACCGAGCGTTTCTACGGAAAAAGAGTTGGTAATATCCAACAAGCCGCGTGCAAGGACAAGACCCAGGATCGACAGGGCAATCGTAACCAGACGCCCAGGATCAGGCTGGGGCCTTAGTACTTCGTCGAAGGCCACGCCGGTCAGGCGCGGAATCATCGAGAACAGCACATTGGTCAATGTGGCAGCGATGAGAAAACTGGTCAATAATAACGGATAGCGCAGTATGTGCGAAAGGATCCAACGCACCGGACCGGCGCGATTGTAAACGTACTCATCCGGAACGCTGAACTCGCGCTTCACCTGAGAAGGGGCAACCGCTTTGTTGAGCAAGGAATCATCTCCTGTGGAAATAAACTTACTGACAATGATAGAAGAACCTTTGTTCTATCAGTCTGTATTCTACCAAACTTTGTCCGATTTTTACAAAGCAATCCTGTGCGCAAAGTGAGTAACAGAAGCTTTGTTGATGGTTCGACTTTGAGAATGGGAGAAGCCCGGCGTGAGCCAGGCTTCTTATCGGGCAACGACCTGTGGAACTGGCTATTGGGTTTTGTTTTTTTGGAGCCAGACCTGAAAACCGATGCCGCTGGTGACGATTTTGCCGCTCCCGAACGGAGTCCGCGAGATCATGGATTCCATGTCTGCGATTCTGTAAGCACTTTTCAGCAACATGTGTTTGAACGTCCATCTAACCATGAATTCGTTGATACGGTCAAGCCCCATGCCTTGGACTTCTCGTTCGATGTCTTCTGCCGAGGCATCGCGGCGCATGTCCGCGATGACCGCTACCCCGTTTGGTTTCAACACACGATACATCTCAGCGATGGCCTTGACCGGCTCGGAGAAGTTCTTGAAGGCGGCCTGACAAAACGTGAAGTCAAAGCTCTCGTTTTCGAAGGGTATTGCGGAAGCATTCCCTTTGCGAAAATCGATCTTCAGGCCCGCTTCCATAGCGTTCTTGCGCGCGATCTCCACGAAAGATTTGCTGATGTCGAGGCCTGTGATTTGATAGTTTCCGAGTTTGGCCAGTTCGATGCAGAAGTAACCGGGACCCGGCGCGATCTCCAGCACCTTGCCGTTGGCAGGGATTTTATCGACCAGTTGCTTTGCCATCAGTTTATGGCGGTTCAGATCTTTGAAGGTTGTTTTGGCATACCAAGAGGCGATGATGCCTTCCATGGGTAGGCCTTTAAAAGCTTTGGTTGTTGTCATTTGGTTTCCTTTCGTTGATTGAAAGGTGACGGTCATTTTTCTTACAAAGTGACTGTCACCCGCTATTTATCCTTGTAATTTGGGGCGCTGTGGGCCAGGATCCAAATTCCAGTGCAAATACACAGGAAGAAAAGTCCCAGGTTGATCGGGTTGAGCCACATTTGAAGAATAGTATTCATGATCGAAACTCCTTATGGATTGAAATTTGGTGTTTCTAGACGCCGACTTTAGCTTTTAAGGGCTGGGAACGGTAGTGGGTAAGCCGATCAGGCGACGGCCTTGCGGTAGACGTTCGTCGACCAGGCCAGAACGATGACCGTCAGCGGGATCATCACAACAAAGGCTACCAAGACCTTGCCGTCGGCCAACGTGCCTTCGCAATACCCGCGCCGCTTCGACCACGTAATACATCGGGTTGACGTAGGCAATGATTTGCAGCCACTTCGGGCCGAGCGACAGGGGCAGCAGTACGCCGGCCAGCAGGGTCAGGGCAACTGGAAACCGGTCACCACTGCGGCCAGGCTGCCGATCTCTTTCAAGATCAATCCCAAGCTGTTGGAGGTGGCCGAAATGCGTCAATAGAAAAGCAAAACCAGGAGCACCGTCAGGCCCGCCCAATGCAGGTGAAACCCGAACACGGAGGCCAACAGGATCACCAGCAGAGCTGGCGGAAATCACCGCATCCTTGAGCACCGACCCCATAAGCAGGGAAAAACGGCTGGCTGGAATAACCCGCAGGCGCTCACGCCGCTCTGCAGTTCCCAAATCACGATCCAGCCCGATCCCATCCCTGCGCCGAAGGCCATCAGAAGGTGCCGGGTACGAACAGATCGAGCACGTTGCCTGTACCTAATATCGGTTTCATGCCATTTAGCAGGGGAGCGAAGAGGCCAGGTATAAGAGTGGCGTGGTCAACCCGGAGATGATCCAGATAGGCTGCCGCAAGGTTTCCAGCATTTTTCGCCAAAACAACAAGTATCTCATGTTCCCGATGTTTTTGGCCGTCTGCTAGCACCAGTAGAGAGTCGTGATTGTGTGTGCATCAAGGCGTATGCGCGGCTGTCGAAGACAGCGCAAGATTTGCTGTTTGAGCTGGCGGGGTGCCTTCTGCGACGATCTTTCCATAATCGATGATCGCTATACGATCCGCCAGTTGGTCGGCTTCTTCGAGGTAATGGGTCGTCAGAAAGACGGTCGTTCCCCCTTCTCTCAGTTTGCGGATTTGATCCCAAAGGTTAGCGCGGTTTTGCGGGTCGAGGCCGGTCGTCGGTTCGTCCAGGAAAAGGACCTCGGGGTGGTGGATCATGCCTAGCGCCACCTCCAGGCGTCTTTTTTGGCCGCCGGAATAGGTCCGCACGATCCGTCCCATCAATTCATCCAAATCGAAGGTGGCGGTCAACTCGGCGATGCGCCCTCCGTCTCGGCGCGGTTCAGTCCATAGAGTTGCCCGGCCAGCGACAGATTTTCACGCCCGGTCGCCGACAAGTCGGCGCCTCCCAGTTGGCTCACATAGCCGATCCGGCGGCGGACTTCCTGGGGTTGCGCTTTCAGGTCGAAGCTGGCGACGAGGGCCTGCCCTGCGTCGATCGGTAAGAGGGTGGTCAGCATGCGCAGCGTCGTCGTTTTTCCGGCGCCGTTCGGCCCCAGGAACCCGAAAATTTCTCCGCGCTTGACGCTCAGGGAAGTGCCTCTTACCGCCTCAATCAATTTCTCATTTCCGCGACCCGAGACTGAAAAACTCTTTTTGAGATCACTATTTCGATAGCATTATTCATAGCAAAAATGTCTCCATTCGTCTGTTTCATTTGCCCTGACAGGATACACTTTGGATGGGTGAACCAGCATCACCCGCCCGGGGTGATTGGGTGGGTGATAGAGAATTTGTTAATATCCAGTTTACATAAGAGGTGTATCCTTCTTGGATGAGGCTTATGAAATGGTCTCTATTCCAAGAAGGTTATCTGCATGAGTAAGATACTGATCGTCGATGACGACCCCCATATCCGCGAACTGGTCAGGGTATTTCTGCGGAATGACGGTTTCGAAGTTATCGAAGCCGCAGATGGTGTGAAGGCCCTATCGGAGCTCGATTCTGTCAAAGTCGATGTGGCGATCATCGATGTGATGATGCCCAACATGGACGGTTGGGAACTTTGCCAGGAACTTAAGGCGACCTTCGATATTCCGGTTCTGATGCTGACCGCCAAAGGTGAGACCAGTCAGAAACTCAAAGGATTCCAGTTGGGAACAGACGATTACCTGGTCAAGCCTTTCGAGCCGCTGGAACTGGTAGCGCGCGTCAAGGCCTTGTTGAAGCGTTATCGTATCGAAGCTTCGCAGACGATCCACATCGGTGAACTGACGATGGATCGAAAAACATTTCAAGTCACGGTCAATGGGGAAAGCCTTACGCTTCCGCTGAAAGAATTCGAATTGTTATTCAAGTTGGCAAGCTATCCCGGGCGGACGTTTTCGCGCGAGCAATTGATCCAAGATGTGTGGGGCTACGATTTTCACGGCAACGACCGGACACTGGATGTACACATCAACCGTCTACGTGAACGCTTACCGGAAGAGGAGCACTCTTTTAAAATTACTACCATCCGTGGATTGGGGTATCGTCTGGAGAGGCTCTCGTGAGAAAAGTTAATCGGCGGTTGATCGGTTTCGCCTGGTTTATTTTTGTGTTGTGCCTGGTCAGTGGCATGCTTGCCCTCGCCTTTATCCTGACCAGTTATATTTTCAAAGTCATCCAATGGCAGCCGCCTATTTTGTTGACCCAGATTATCAACACCTTTTTGGGATTGCTGTTGGTCGGTACAATCATAGGCTTGGTAGGCAAGTTCGCTAGAAAAAAGGGTTGGATTCCGGAGATGAACGTATTTGCGCCCATTATCGATGCCCTGGAGCGTATTGCCAGAGGCGATTTTAGCGTCCGGGTGGGAAACGAATTCGATGATAACCAGATCGTGAGCAAATTGGCGAGCAGCGTGAATAGGATGGCACTCGAATTAGACCAGATGGAAAATATGCGCCAGGAGTTTATTTCCAACGTGTCGCACGAAATCCAATCTCCGCTGACGTCCATTCGCGGATTCGCCCTTGCGTTGGAAAACGATCAATTAAGCCTCGAAGAGCGACATCATTATCTCAATGTCATTGAGGAAGAAAGTAGCCGTCTCTCGCGCATTACCGAAGATCTACTCAGGCTGGCTTCGCTGGAATCCGAGCAGCTTAAGTTTGAGCCAAAACCCTACCGGCTGGATAACCAGATCAGGGACCTGATCCTGGCCTGTGAGCCGCAATGGAGGGACAAAGCTATTGATATGGACATCTCCCTCGAGAGACTTGAGATCGTTGCTGATGAGGATTTGCTGGGTCAGGTGTGGACCAATTTAATCCATAACAGCATCAAATTTACGCCCCAGGCTGCTTCCATTAAAGTGACCTTACTTCCCCGTGACGGTCAAGCCGAATTCAGGATTTCGGACGCGGGCATTGGCATCTCGGAAGAAGACCAGGCGCATATTTTTGAACGCTTTTACAAGGCCGATCAATCGCGCACACGTTCGAATGGAGGCAGTGGCCTGGGGCTTTCCATCGTCAAAAAGATCATTGATTTACACCACGGAAGGATCGAAGTGGATAGCGAACTGGACAAAGGCACAACGTTTACGGTCAGTTTGCCGATGAAGTGATCGTCTAAGACCATTGATACATTGTAGAATCAGTAGATCACGAAATAGCTGGTAGAAGCCCGAAAATAGGGGAGCGGGCGTACGCCCGCTCCCCTATTTTCGGGAATACTTTTGACTATTGTGAAGTACTGAGAATAAACAAAGAGGATAAACACATGAATGATCAAGCCAAGCTCATACACACTGTTGCGATAACCGAAGTTATCAATCGCTACTTCGCTGCCCTGGATCAGAAACAGTTTGATATGGCAACCATGGGTCAGATTTTCGCAGATAACGCAAAAGTAATACGGCCCCACGGAATAATCACGACTGGGCCAAAAGAAATTGGCGAAAGCCATAGCAGGAGTTTTAGCCGTTTCCAGGCTACGCAGCATCTAACCAGCGGTTTCATCATTACGCTGATAGACAACACTACAGCCAGGTTCCGGGCGAACTTGGTAGCCATGCACCTCTGGGCTGAGGGTGAGGGCGACCCAAGCGTCGACCCAAAGGACAATTATTTTCTAGCAGGCGGGGTGATAACCGGACACGTAGTTTTAGTGGCGGATGGCTGGCGGATTGCTGAAATCACCAACGAGCCGACCTGGCGGCAGGGTACTGGCTTTCAGCAGGTGCTCAAGACCAGGTAACCTGCCAAACACAAAGAGGAAACAAAGCGAGTTGAAAAGCGCATTAGGTAAAGGAACAACCTTTACTGTATCTTTAGTGTTGAAACGAAAAGAAGCGAGTCAATGAAACGCAAAGGGATAAACTACGATGTCGGCACGTACACGACAGAAAATAGCTCCTCCCGTGAGGAGTTCGACCACGCTGTTGTACAACGTGAAATCAACATCATCAAAAATGACCTGCACTGTACAGCCATCAGAATATCCGGGCAAGATATAGAGCGGCTCTTATTTGCCACGCGCTGCGCCTTACAGGAAGGATTAGAAGTGTGGTTCTCACCAGCGCTCATCAATGCTACTGCAGCAGAGACGCTGGATTATTTTCGGACTTGTGCTAAAGCAGCGGAGGAATATCGTACGCAATGGCCCAATCTCGTATTTGTGGCCGGCTGTGAGCTTACCTTTTTCATGAAGGGACTTGTCTCAGGTGACAGTCCTGTTGAGCGCATGCAAACCTTTATGAAACCCTGGCGTTTGTTGATGAGCGCCGTTCGACTCGGCCCATTCGACAGGAACCTAAATCGATTTTTGGCGGATGCCACAAAAGTCGTACGCGAATCCTTTAAGGGGCAGGTCAGCTATGCTTCCGGTGTTTGGGAGAACGTCGATTGGTCGCTTTTCGAAATCATCGGCGTCGATTATTACCGCGACGTAGCAACCAAGAATCATTATGCGGAAAAACTACGCAAATATGCCGCGATGGGCAAGCCGCTGGTCGTTACTGAATTTGGCTGCTGCACCTACGAGGGCGCTGAGGATAAAGGCGGGTTCGGCTGGGCGATCGTAGACCGCAGCCAGACCCCGCCACGATTAAAAGGCGAATACAGGCGCAGCGAAGAAACGCAGGCAAAGCTTTTAACCAACTCGCTCGATATTTTTGGAGCAGAGCATGTTGACGGCGCGTTTGTATTTACCTTTGTCATGCCAAAATACCCCTATCACGAAGATCCCCAGCTTGACCTCGATATGGCCAGCTATGGTCTGGTCAAAAGCTATCCTGACGGACATGGCAGGACTTACCCGGACATGCCATGGGAGCCAAAAGCATCTTTTCATGCGCTGGCCGATACTATGCAAAACGATAATACGACTATAAAGACAATCTATGACAACCCTTGATGCATTTCCCATTTCTGGATTTGTGGCGGAAGGCTTTGAGCCAGTACGCGCTGCCTTCGAGAAGAACTTTGCCAAACACGGCGAAGTGGGTGCCGCTGTACATGTGACGTTGGATGGGAAGCCGGTGGTGGACTTGTGGGGTGGCGCAGCCGATGCCGCGGGCACCCGCGCATGGAGCGCGGATTCTATCGTCAATGTCTGGTCAACTACCAAGGGCGTGCTTGCGCTGGCCATGCACATGCTGACTGACCGTGGCCTGCTGGATTTCGATACACCGGTAGCTCACTATTGGCCGGAATTTGCCCGGCATGGCAAGGAAGCCGTCCTCGTGCGGCATTTATTGACGCATACGTCCGGTCTCCCGGCACCTAGCATAAAGGTCCCGGACGAGGCGGTTTACGAATGGGATACGATGATACATGCTTTGGAAGAATCCACGCTCTTTTGGGAGCCTGGTACAAAATGCGGTTATCATGCGGCCACGTTCGGCTGGTTGAACGGCGAAGTCTTGCGGCGCATTACCGGTGTGTCAGTTGGGGAATTTATCCGAAAGCAAATCGCTGCGCCGCTAAATGCAGATGTGTTCATTTGCCTATCTGAACAGGAACAAATGCGCGCAGCCGATACAATTCCTCCCTCTCGCTTCGGCAATTTCATTTTCCAAACGATGCTTTCTTTAGGTGGGCAAGCAAAGTCAATGGCCTTTAGAAATCCGCCGAGGCCTCCCAAGATGGTGAACACACGCCGCTGGCGCGAAGCGGAAATCCCATCATCCAATGGGCATGCCAGCGCGCGTGGCCTGGCGCGGGTCTATACCCCGCTGGCGTTAGGTGGAAAAGTGGGCGAGGTACGCCTGCTCTCCGAGACCAGTGTGGAGCGTGCCAGTCGGGAACAGATCCACGCTAAAGACGTTGTAACCGGAACCACAGAAAGGCGTACGCTCGGGTTCATGCTCCCATCCACGGAACTGGGCGACCCACGCCCGTTGACCGCTTTCGGTCATCCCGGCATGGGCGGCTCGCTCGGGTTTGCCGACCCGCAGAAACGTCTGGCGTTTGGATACGTGATGAACAAAATGATCATCGGGCTCGATCCGCGTTACGCCAATCTATGTCGCGCCCTTTATTCTTGTTTGAATACTTGAACTGCACGTTGATACTGACAAAGTAAACATGACCTCGCGAGACGACATCTCGCGAGGTCATGTTTTTTGTGTTTGTTAAAACTGAGTTTACATAGTTCCTTTATTCTTGTAGCGTAATCGTAATTTATCGCAGATAAAGGAAAATAACAATGAACGTTTCAAATGTTAAAGACACAGTTATTTCAAATATCTCTTCTACTCCAATGGGATTTAGTACAGGTCATGTAACTTCGGCAGACGGCACCACGATTGGCTACCGCCGGATCGGCAGTGGCCCAGGGTTGGTCATCATGCACGGCGGCCTACGGGCCTCACAGCATTATGAGCGCTTGGCTTCTGCACTTGCAGATATATTCACAGTTTACATCCCTGATCGCCGTGGACGCGGGCTTAGCGGTCCCGCTGGTGATGATTATAGTGTAGTCAAAGAATGCAATGACTTGGCTGCGATCTTGCAACAGACAAAGGCCCACATGGTATTTGGTCATAGTGGTGGTGGCTTGTTTGCGTTGGAGAGCGCCATTGACTTGCCCATCGATAAACTGGCTCTTTACGATCCAGCTGTTTCGATCAATGGTTCATTGCCTCTTGATTGGCTTCCTGTTTATGAGCAAGCAATAAGCTGTAAAGATTATGCTGAAGCCATGGTGCTTGTCATCAAAGGCTTGCCATTGAATTGGATGAGCAAATTACCAGGTTGGATTTTGCACCCGCTTTTCTCTCTTATGCTGCGTGGTGAGGAGAGAAATGAAATTACCGAACTCCTGCTAACTTTTGTGTTGGAAGCCAAAGAAGGGATCCGTCTCGATTCAACCTACGAAAGATATCGGAATATCCAGGCCGAGACGCTATTACTGGGAGGTGGCAACAGCCCAAACTTTCTGCTGGATGTGCTACCCATTTTAGCGAAGACCATTCCCAACGTCCGGACAATGAAATTGCCCGGTCTGGACCACACCGCCCCGGACGAAGATGCGCCGGAGGCTGTGGCATCTGTGCTTAGAGAATTCTTCAACGAATGAAAAATGAACGGAGTGACCAACAAACTGAACTTTCAGACCGGTCGTGTCATGACCGAGGGCGATGAGCTCTATTACGAAATACGCGGTCACGGACAACCGCTGATGATGGTTCCCGGTGGTGGTGGGAATGGGAGAGCGTATTCTTTCGTTGCTGATATTCTCTCCGACGAATATAAGGTGATCACCTATGACCGTCGGGGCAACGCCCGCAGTACCAGGAATGACCCGCAAAATTTCGAGATCAGCCAGCAAAGCCGGGATGCGGTTGCTGTGCTGCGCGTTGCTGATGAAACATCAGCTTTCATCTTTGGCAATAGCAGCGGCGCTGTGATTGCTCTCGACATGGCGAAGACTCAGCCACAAGCTGTACGGGCAATCATTGCACATGAACCCCCGCTGGCACGCATACATCCGCATTCTCGGAAATGGCAACGCTTTTTTGCTCGCATCTATGGAACGGCTTTCACTTTTGGATCGCCGGTTGCTATGCTCCGTTTTTTGTTTGGAGTTGGGTTACCTTTGGGCGGATCAGCTCGCTCAGAAGCCGCTGAGAAACGTCAACGAGAACGCCGTGACCACCAGATAGGAATGCGAGAAATGGCTGAATACTTTGTGAAGCAGGAGTTATTGCCCGTCACGAATTACATGCCGGATATCGCGACGATCAAGGACAACAGAGTCAAAGTGTTCTTAGCCGCTGGAAAAGAGTTTTTGGACAAAAAGAGATTCTATGCACAGACTGCGCCTATCCTTGCGAAGCGAATGGACTGCGAGATGGTTATTTTCCCCGGCCATCACGTCTCATATGTGGATAGGCCTGCTGAGTGGACTGCTGTATTACGCGATGTCTTGCACAAAGTGGAAGGAATGGACAAATGAAACGAAAAGGTATTTGTTACGATGTTGGGAGGGTGATGTTTGGAAACTGGCGTCCGGATTATGATCCCAAGGTAGTTCATCGTGAGCTTGCGATCATCAGAAATGACTTGCATTGCAATGCGGTGAGAATCAACGGGCTGGATATTCATCGCCTAGTGGCCGCCGCTGAGGATGCGCTGCAACAGGGTCTTGAGGTCTGGTTCTGCCCGGAGTTATGGGATAAAAGCCCTGAAAAGACTCTCGCCTATATTGTCAAAGCAGCAGTGGCGGCAGAAACGCTGCATGAAAAGTGGCCGGAGCAGTTGATCTTCAGCCTCGGTTCCGAACTCACATTGTTTATGCAAGGAATTGTACAGGGCAAGAGTTTCATGAGCCGGCTGCGGAATCCGTCATTGTGGGAAACTATCAAGGCAGGAAAACACAATGCGCCTCTAAATGCGTGGTTGACCAAAGCAAATACATCTGTCCGGAAGGCCTTTCATGGCGGTGTTACCTATGTGTCCCTGCCCTGGGAAGCGGTAGATTGGGATCTCTTTGACTTCGTTGGTGTCGATCATTATTGGGACGAACGAATTAAAGACCATTATACAGAAATGCTCAAACCGTCCTTCGCTTATGGTAAACCAGTGTTCATTGGCGAGTTTGGTTTTTGTACTTACCAGGGTGCTGAGAAAGCGGGAGGACAGGCATGGAATATTGTTGATCACAAGAGCATGATCTTGCACAGCATACCGATTCTTGGACGCTTCGTGAGGCCACAACTGAATGGTGAGTATATGCGCGATGAGGCCATGCAGGCACGCGAGCTTGCCAACCAATTAAACATTCTGGACGCAGCGGGCGTGGACGGCACCTTCGTTTTCACCTTTGTTGCGCCTCGTAACCCGTTTGATAAAAACCCCAAATATGACCTTGACATGGCCAGCTACAGTCTAGTCAAAAGCTATGTGGACAAGCGCGGCGCGACTTATCCTGATATGACCTGGGAACCGAAAGAGTCCTTTCATGCGGTAGCCAATTATTACGCAAAAGGATAGAAATGCAAGTAACATGACGAGTTCATGTTTCGAAGATTGGCAATGTAGTACAGCTTCACCAATTTGAACTGGTGAAGCTCTTTTTGACTCTGGCGGCTGTCTGAATTTCCTCTTGACTCTGACCTATGGTCAGGCTTTATACTCCTTCGCATGGAGAATAATTCTATACATCTTACGGTTAGCGAACTTGCCAGCCTGACAAATGTTACGGTGAAAACCCTGCACCATTATCACAAAATTGGCCTCCTGATTCCAGGTGAAATAAACGATGTTGGTTATCGTCTGTATGGTCAAAAGGAACTCGAGCGCCTCCAGCAAATCTTGTTTTTTAGAGAACTCGATTTTTCGTTAAAAGATATCGCCAAAGCGTTATCGGACGAAGCCGATCGGGTCAAGATCTTATCTAGGCAGCGCAGCCTGCTCTTCGCTCGCATGAGAAGACTGGAGCGCCTTGTCCAGACATTAGACGATTCGATAGCCCATGCAACCAAGAGTGAAGTTATGAAAAAAGAAGAGATGTTCGTTGGATTGGATCAAGAAGAGTGGAAAGAGGCTCTGGCAGAGCAGTCAAACTACCTTAAACAGAATTACGGCTTTGACCTGACGGGTAATCAGCCAATCCAGGCAGATCAGATGAACGAAATGGCACGAGAAGTGATTCAATTTCAGAATGCCCTGGCGCAGGCACTACGAAAAGGAGTGTCTTACAAAGACCAGCAGGTTTTCTCCCTACTATCTAACCATCTTGCCTTTTTAAAGACCCACGAGCATCCCATGGATCCCAAAGGCTTTTTAAAGAATGCACGTTTCTTGGTTGGTGATGACTTTCATAGAAAGATGCTCGAATCTGTCCAGGTGGGGTTGGCATATTATTACCTTGCAGCGGTGGAAGCGTATGTCGAGGCGTAGACTGACTTTCGGTATTTTTCCGGGTGGGGTTACATTTGGCCCGGAAACAGGCTTTCTCATAGAGTCAATCGATTACCCTCTTGTGATGGAGAGAGTCAAACGAACTCTGGATCAGCTCCATGCCAAAGGCGAACTATTTTTGGTGCGGTGCTATATGCACTACCTCGGTTCAGGAAAAACCGGGAGTATTACACCGCTTGATATGAAACAATACGCGTCCGGCGGACGAAAACTTGACCTGGCGCTTTGTTATCGTACTGAGGAAGGCGATATCGAGGATTGGGTCAATTTCATTCGAAGGGCGATTTAGGACTATGGTCCTTACCTGGGGAAAATCCAGGTTGCCGAAGAACCGAACAATCCGGATGCCACCAGCGGTGGAGATGGGAGTTTTCCAGGTGTTTGCGAAGCCATTGTTGCTGGTGTTCCGGCTGCCAAAGAAGAAGCACAAAGGCAAGGTTTTCGGATCCAAGTGGGTTTTAACGCGGTGCCTTCTTTTGATCCAAATAACAGCTTCTGGAACGATATCGCGCAAATGAGCCATCCTGACTTTTTGAAGACGCTGGATTATGTGGGACTCGATTTTTATCCGGATGTGTTTCGACCGCTGCCAGCGGGTTTAAGCATTCGGGAAGCAGTGAGCGGTGTACTATCCC
>CAWAVQ010000044.1:0-19603 GCA_963785535.1 uncultured Chloroflexia bacterium
CTGTTTCTGGGTCAGTGGCGGAAGGCTTTGAGCCAGTACGCGCTGCCTTCGAGAAGAACTTTGCCAAACACGGCGAAGTGGGCGCCGCTGTACATATGACGTTGGATGGGCAGCCGGTGGTGGACTTGTGGGATGCCACGGTCAATCCGGCATGGGCGGCTCGCTCGGGTTTGCCGACCCGCAGAAACGTCTGGCGTTTGGATATGTGATGAACAAAATGATCATCGGGCTCGACCCGCGTTACGCCAATTTGTGCCGTGCCCTTTGCTCTTGTCTGGATTGCTGAAATAAATCTGATGAATTCGTTGTTTGATTCTCTCTATATCATCAGCTTAATTAGTGCCTACCTGGCGGGTGTGATGCGCCTTAGAACTGATCAGTCTGAGGGAGCCTCTAAATTGAGTTGGATTTTCCCACGCACTACTCTCCTGGTCGCTTTGGCAATTGCTATTCCTACAACGCTACAATTTTTCTATCCTATCGTCTTAAACACATTCGAGCGAGACTACGATCAGTTCCTGGCAGGAGATTGGTGGCGTTTTCTTACGCCCCTCTTTGTACAGGACGGGGGACTTTCCGGCAGCATTTTCAATCTGGTAAGTTTGTTTCTGATCGGGACCGTTGCAGAGCAATTATGGGGAATTCGCGAATGGCTGATCATCTTCTTCGGGGGCGGGGTCTTGAGCGAGTTGGTTGCTTTCGCGTGGCAGCCAATTGGAGCGGGGAATTCTGTCGCCAATTTCAGTCTGGCGGCCAGTATTGCGATATCCTGCCTCGTGCCCGGCTTGTCACGACCCGCACGCATAGTCGCGGTCTTTGCGCTGGGCGGTGGCGCAGTGCTGTTCTTCTTGAAAGACATTCACGGCGCGGCAATGTTGATTGGCAGCCTTATTGCCGTTGGCTTGATCTGGTTAAATCGCCGTGCAAGGTCCGAAAGCACTTAATTCAATATTCTCTTGTTAGATGATAGAAAAAAGGGAGCCGGATGATAAAACGAAAAGGTGTTTGTTATGATGTTGGGAGGGTGATGTTTGGAAACTGGCGTCCGGATTATGATCCCAAGGTAGTTCATCGTGAGCTTGCGATCATCAGAAATGACTTGCATTGCAATGCGGTGAGAATCAACGGGCTGGATATTCATCGCCTAGTGGCCGCCGCTGAGGATGCGCTGCAACAGGGTCTTGAGGTCTGGTTCTGCCCGGAGTTATGGGATAAAAGCCCTGAAAAAACTCTCGCCTATATTGTCAAAGCAGCAGTGGCAGCAGAAACGCTGCGTGAAAAGTGGCCGGAGCAGTTGATCTTCAGCCTCGGTTCCGAACTCACATTGTTTATGCAAGGAATTGTACAGGGCAAGAGTTTCATGAGCCGGCTGCGGAATCCGTCATTGTGGGAAACTATCAAGGCAGGAAAACACAATGCGCCTCTAAATGCGTGGTTGACCAAAGCAAATACATCTGTCCGGAAGGCCTTTCATGGCGGTGTTACCTATGTGTCCCTGCCCTGGGAAGCGGTAGATTGGGATCTCTTTGACTTCGTTGGTGTCGATCATTATTGGGACGAACGAATCAAAGACCGTTATACAGAAATGCTCAAACCGTCCTTCGCTTATGGTAAACCAGTGTTCATTGGCGAGTTTGGTTTTTGTACTTACCAGGGTGCTGAGAAAGCGGGAGGACAGGCATGGAATATTGTTGATTACAAGAGCATGATCTTGCACAGCATACCAATTCTTGGACGCTTCGTGAGGCCACAACTGAATGGTGAGTATATGCGCGATGAGGCCATGCAGGCACGCGAGCTTGCCAACCAATTAAACATTCTGGACGCAGCGGGCGTGGACGGCACCTTCGTTTTCACCTTTGTTGCGCCTCGTAACCCGTTTGATAAAAACCCCAAATATGACCTTGACATGGCCAGCTACAGTCTAGTCAAAAGCTATGTGGACAAGCGCGGCGCGACTTATCCTGATATGACCTGGGAACCGAAAAAGTCCTTTCATGCGGTAGCCAATTATTACGCAAAAGGATAGAAATGCAAGTAGCATGACGAGTTCATGTTTCGAAGATTGGCAATGTAGTACAGCTTCACCAATTTGAACTGGTGAAGCTCTTTTTGACTCTGGCGGCTGTCTGAATTTCCTCTTGACTCTGACCTAAGGTCAGGCTTTATACTCCTTCGCATGGAGAATAATTCTATACATCTTACGGTTAGCGAACTTGCCAGCCTGACAAATGTTACGGTGAAAACCCTGCACCATTATCACAAAATTGGCCTCCTGATTCCAGGTGAAATAAACGATGTTGGTTATCGTCTGTATGGTCAAAAGGAACTCGAGCGCCTCCAGCAAATCTTGTTTTTTAGAGAACTCGATTTTTCGTTAAAAGATATCGCCAAGGCGTTATCGGACGAAGCCGATCGGGTCAAGATCTTATCTAGGCAGCGCAGCCTGCTCTTCGCTCGCATGAGAAGACTGGAGCGCCTTGTCCAGACATTAGACAATTCGATAGCCCATGCAACCAAGAGTGAAGTTATGAAAAAAGAAGAGATGTTCGTTGGATTGGATCAAGAAGAGTGGAAAGAGGCTCTGGCAGAGCAGTCAAACTACCTTAAACAGAATTACGGCTTTGACCTGACGGGTAATCAGTCAATCCAGGCAGATCAGATGAACGAAATGGCACGAGAAGTGATTCAATTTCAGAATGCCCTGGCGCAGGCACTACGAAAAGGAGTGTCTTACAAAGACCAGCAGGTTTTCTCCCTACTATCTAACCATCTTGCCTTTTTAAAGACCCACGAGCATCCCATGGATCCCAAAGGCTTTTTAAAGAATTCACGTTTCTTGGTTGGTGATGACTTTCATAGAAAGATGCTCGAATCTGTCCAGGTGGGGTTGGCATATTATTACCTTGCAGCGGTGGAAGCGTATGTCGAGGCGTAGACTGACTTTCGGTATTTTTCCGGGTGGGGTTACATTTGGCCCGGAAACAGGCTTTCTCATAGAGTCAATCGATTACCCTCTTGTGATGGAGAGAGTCAAACGAACTCTGGATCAGCTCCATGCCAAAGGCGAACTATTTTTGGTGCGGTGCTATATGCACTACCTTGGTTCAGGAAAAACCGGGAGTATTACACCGCTTGATATGAAACAATACGCGTCCGGCGGACGAAAACTTGACCTGGCGCTTTGTTATCGTACTGAGGAAGGCGATATCGAGGATTGGGTCAATTTCATTCGAAGGGCAATTCAGGACTATGGTCCTTACCTGGGGAAAATCCAGGTTGCCGAAGAACCGAACAATCCGGATGCCACCAGCGGTGGAGATGGGAGTTTTCCAGGTGTTTGCGAAGCCATTGTTGCTGGTGTTCCGGCTGCCAAAGAAGAAGCACAAAGGCAAGGTTTTCGGATCCAAGTCGGTTTTAACGCGGTGCCTTCTTTTGATCCAAATAACAGCTTCTGGAACGATATCGCGCAAATGAGCCATCCTGACTTTTTGAAGACGCTGGATTATGTGGGACTCGATTTTTATCCGGATGTGTTTCGACCGCTGCCAGCGGGTTTAAGCATTCGGGAAGCAGTGAGCGGTGTACTATCCCATTTTCGAAGCGTTAACTTGACAACTGGCAGAATCCCTGCGGATATCCCAATCCATATCACGGAGAATGGCTGGCCTACCAGTGACACTCGCACGGAGACGCAGCAGGCAATCAGTATCGAAGAAGTCATTCGGACGATTGATCAAAAAAAGGAAGAACTAAACATCACCCATTACGAATTCTTTGATTTGCTGGATGCTGATCGCACAAAGACTGCTGGTCTTCAGTTTGGATTATTGCGTGATGACTTCACTGCAAAACCAGCTTTTGAAGTGTTTCAAAGATTGGTCAGGGAACTTGGGACAGGCACAGCCTAGAACAGTCAGAAAGAAACCGAACATGACCTCGCCAACGCTTGTAGCGAGGTCATGTTTTTTGAGTCTACAACATATATTCAGTTTACGTGAGCGCCTTATGATGGAAGTGAACTGGGACCATCTGTTTGATCATCCGAGGCCCTATTGGCAACAGATGGCCCCGGCGAAAAGAAGAGAATCAGAGCGACAATGGCATATCCCAACGAACCGATGATTCCGACCGGGAGCGGGCCCAGCAGCGGATTTGGTGAACCAGTCGTTGTTAAAACGGCTAAAGCTGCGATCCCATTGATAGCCGCATGACCGATCACCGCTGGCCAGACGCTGCCGGCCCGCAAGGTGATCCAGGCTAGGAAAACGCCGAAGCAGAAAGTGATCCAGATGAATAGCAGTGGGCCAAGCCAGGGGAATCCCGGGTAACTGAATCCATATTCGTAACCCATAAAGATGACAGGCCAATGCCACACGCCCCAAATCAGGCCGATCAGGAGCATAGCTTTTCGCCAGCCCAGTGGCATGAGCTTGGGCAGCAGATAGGCACGCCAACCAAACTCCTCGCCAAAAGTAGCCAGGCTGTTTACGATTGGCGAGACCAGCACCCCAGTCAAGGTTTCAACCACTACTATGATCCAGGGAGAGCGTCCGGCCAGGCCTGCTGAACCAGCCATCATTTGTTGTACTCTCGCCAGGCCGGGGTCAAAATAGCGTGGAAATACCAGGAAGAACACAACCGCGCCGGCAATGGTCATCAGCGCCGGAAGCACCCAACCCATCAGCCAGTATGGCCAACCCCGGCGGAAATGCGGGCGCAAACCTACATCTTTCCATCCTTCATGGGTTAGCAAGCGGGTAAGAATATGTGCCGCTGCTGGGGCCCACATGTAGGGGGCGGCTAACAGAATCAAAGCCAGAGATATTCCCGGTCCAATCTGTGGACTATTTGTTAACCCTCCGGTCAGATAAATAATCAGGCCGGTCAGCCAGGCAATGCCAAACGCCAGGGCAAGAAAGAGAACGATCCTGCGCGTATCGACTTTTGTTTCCATTTTCATCATAACCTCATCCAAAATCTGCTCTTGTGAGCAAAAACGATATCCAATATGATACTCCAGAACGCTGGTTTATATTGAGTTTACGCAGACCTTTTATGATCGCAAGTAATTCAGTAAATCACAGAATTGCTAAGATAAGGTACTCCTTCAACTTTCGTGATTTGCCGAAATTACCAAATAAATTTATCGTATGAAAGGAATTTAGAAAATGGAAAATCGTTCAAATAGCCGCCAGCGGGAGCGAGAACACCCGATGTTGCTCAACCAAAATGAATCTGCTATTCCTCTCAAGGAGGTGAACTGGCGTCGCTTGCTTGGATACTTGAACCCTTATCGCAGGCGGATGACGCTGGCGCTGTTGGCTTTGCTGCTCTCGACTGGTTTTGGCCTGGCCTTCCCGGCCATCATTGTCCGTTTATTGGATAGCGTTACCAAGTCGCAGAGTTTCGGCTCGCTCAATATGCTGGCCGGATTCTTGATCCTCATCTTTCTCTTGCAGGCTGCCTTCAATTTCCTGCAATCTTATCTGTTGGCTTACATTGGTGAGCACATCGTCTATGACCTGCGGACTTCCCTTTATACGCGATTGCAGAAACTATCGTTGGATTTTTATACAGAACGGCGAGTGGGCGATCTCGTATCCAGGCTGTCTAGTGACGTGACCCAGATGCGCACCATGTTGACGACCAACCTCACCATGATGCTTAGTCAGGCTTTGACTTTGATCGGTTCGGTTGCCATCCTTTTGACCATGAATGCCCGCTTTACCCTTTTCATCCTGGCTTTGTTGCCGATATTGCTCGGGGTTGCATTCCTGTTTGGGAGTCGCATTCGAAAGAGCAGCACGCACGTTCAGGACCAATTAGCGGATTCGACCGTGGTGGCCGAGGAGGGATTACAGGGCATCCGTGTGGTGAAAAGCTTTGGCCGCGAAATGTATGAGATACAGCGCTACAACACGGCTATGGAGAAGACTTTCCAGGCTTCTTTGAAGATGGCGGTCTATAACTCGTTGTTTGCGGCGGTGATGATGTTCCTGGGCTTTGGTTCGATTGCAGCTATCATGTGGTACGGCGGGCGCGAAGTGATTGCCGGGCGCTTGACCCTGGCGATGATCACCGGCTTTCTGATGTACGGGATTTCCATTGCGGCCAGCCTGGGTGGGCTGGGCGGTCTGTACGGGCAACTCAGCGCAGCTGTGGGCGGAGTCCGACGCGTGTTCGAACTCCTGGATACCAAACCGTCGGTACTGGACGCGCCCCAGGCGGCTGTTCTTCCGGACGTTGACGGACGTCTGACCTTCCAGGATGTCTCGTTCAGCTATGAAGATGATGTGCCTGTCATCAAGGGCGTCTCGCTGGAAGTCCGGGCAGGAGAGATTTTGGCTCTGGTCGGTCCAAGTGGTGCAGGCAAAAGCACCATCTTCAACCTGATCCCGCGCTTCTATGACCCGACCGGTGGCCTGATCCAGATCGATGGGTATGATCTGCGCTCGATCACGCAGCAGAGTCTGCGCGACCAGATTGCCATCGTCCCCCAGGAAACGATCCTGTTCGGTGGCACGATCCGTGAGAATATCCTGTATGGAAAACTGGATGCAACTGAGGAAGAGATGATCGCTGCTGCCAAGGCTGCCAACGCTCACGATTTCATTATGGAATTTCCGAACCAATATGAGACTGTTGTCGGTGAGCGTGGCACGAAACTAAGTGGGGGGCAGCGCCAGCGAATTTCCATTGCGCGCGCCATCCTGAAAGACCCGCGCATCCTGTTATTGGATGAGGCCACCAGTTCCCTGGATAACGAATCCGAGGGTCTGGTGCAAGAAGCCCTCAACCGATTGATGCAAGGCCGGACGACCGTGATTATCGCCCACCGTCTGAGCACCATCAAAGTGGCGCACCGTATTGCGGCGCTGGATGAAGGACGTATCGTTGAACTGGGCACACACGAAGAATTGATGGGACTGAACGGCATGTATGCCCGCCTGTATTCGATGCAATTCCGCGACCCTGAAGAAGAACTGGCTGCTCTGCAAGCCGCACGGCGCAACGGTTCACACAACAAAGAGAAAATCCCTGAAAAACCGAGTGGTTTGTTAAACGTAATCCTTGGGCGAGGCTGAGAAAGTCCCCTGTTTGTAAAGGCTTGGAGAATGCGATGTCATGCTTATTTGCATGACATCGCATTCTCTTTATATCATGACGAACGAGGCTGCGGTTTTTCGATATTCCCCAAAATATAATTCGGCGGCAGAGGCTCTACTTTCCGATCGGTCACGAGCGTAACATCCCCGCCGCATTTGAGATAGACTGACTTTGCTCCGCTCCCAATGCGCGCCTCCCAATATCCGCCGATATCTTTAACGCGAATGTGAGCGCTATTCAAATCGTGGATGTGAAAGCGCAAATCCCCGCCAGCTTTGAATTCGACTTTGTCACCCAGCATGGTTTCACAATCCAGTTTCATAGAGCCGCCAGCCGAAACATGGTCTACGCAATAGACATCCTGTAAATTCAGCTTGAGACCTGAGTAGGCATCTACCTGTCCCTTAATACCATGAACGTCGATATTCATCCCGGCGTACACTTTGAGCGTAGAGTCAAATGGCACCCACACTTCGCCATTAGCGCCTAACTGAACCTCGATGACTTCTTCACCCCCCTCTTTCTCTCCCCCATTTTCGGAGAAAATGGGGGGAGACGGAGGGGGGCCGATGGCTTTTTCAGGCGTATATCGAACAAAACGTGCTCACCAATGGCTGCCCGGGCGCGCCCAATTTGCGATTCGCTGCGGCGTTCGAGTGACAATCCCCATCTGCCTTTGGTCTCAGCAGTGACCAGGTCGCTATCGTGGCCTTTCACGCTGACACTGCCGCCCGCTTTGATGATGATGGTTTGATGTTTCCCTGCGAGAATAGAACGTTGTGTCATTTTTCAAATCCTACTTTATGCGATATTTGATTGACCGCATTTTAGTATTTGCCTTTGGTCTGCGCTTCACCCGTTGAGGGTGATTGCAGGGGTGCCACTGTTTGGGACTACAAGGCCTGCAAAAACGGGGGGGGTGAGGGTGGTTACACCAGTTTCAGCCCGCGAGCGACCTCACTTGCCTCATCTCGCGAACTGACATTCAACTTACGATAGATGCTTTTCACATGTGTTTTGACCGTGTTGATGGAGACGACCAACTCCTGCGCAATGTCGGAATTGGATAAGCCGGCAACGATCAAACGCAGCACGCGTTCTTCCTGTTGACTCAACGCCTCGAACGGGAACCCTTCGACGCCAGTCAGGGCAAGCTTGGAACTGCTCGCCGTTAAATGGGCGCTCATCCCAGGGGAGAAGGAATGCAGCAGGGTGGTGGCAAACAGGCTGAGGGTCCGGTCAGGAAGCGTTGGAATGAGCGCCTGAAGCAGCGCAGCCATGCGTGGGCCCTCATCCAGGAACAGTCTGCAAAATCCTTTTTCCTGTCCAATAGTAAGCGCTTCAATGAAGGATTGCACGGCTTGAGAGATATTTGAGTTTGTGTGATGTGCCAGGGCTTCGAGAGAAAGCGCCTCGACAAGGCTGCGGACGCGTCCATTTTCGGCAGCCTCTTCCCCCCAACCTTTCAAAACGAGAAGCGCTTCATCAGGTTGATTTTCTTCTATTCGCAGACGAGCCAGCGTAAAAACCTCGCGTTGCTTTTGCAGGACCGAATTCTCCTGTTTTTCGTTTGAGATAAGCCCCAACCAGCCTTTCAATGAGGACAGATCGCCGGAAAGAATAGCAAGCCGCGCCTGCGTTTCCTGGATCTCACGCAAAAAGGCCAGGTTTTGTGTCTCGGCAATCAGCGATGTGAGCATTTCTTCAGCTTCTGACCAATCAGCCTTCGCAGCCTGGATATAAGCCAGGCGTATTGTGGCTTCTACCTGGAGGGTTTCATTGTTGCGCTGGCGTGCCAACTCCCGGGCCTGCGTTGCCATTTTTTCGGCAAGTTGCAAATCGTTTCGCTCGTAGGCAACCAATGCAAGCATCAGCGATGCATGGCCTTGATCATCCAACATGGATTCGTCGCCAACAGCGTCTGCCAGGAACTTTGGGCCAATTGCTCCGTTTGTTCCAGTTCGCCCTGCCAGTAAAAGACATCTGCCAGCATTTGAGCGGCTGCCAGCACCCCGTACATGTTTTGAGAGGCGCCCAACAATGCTCGCGCTTCCAGGATCTGGTCCTGGGCCAACAGGATTTTGCCCGCGCTTAAGGCTTCGTTGCTGGTGATCAGCAGGCTGGTACCGCGATACAAAACATCATATTCAGGAAGCTTTTCCAGAGACTGGTTGGCATACTCGAAAGCCTTTTGGAATTCCCCTTGCCATAGAGCGACCATGCCACGAAAGGATAGTATCTGCCCGAGCGCCTGTTCATCCCCTTCTGCGCGCCAGACCTTCTCTGCGGCGCGCAAAAAGGGTTCTATGCGAGCAGCAGTGACGGGAGCGAAGCGGTCCGATGAATACAGGATTACCTGTGCATAGACAAAACAAACTTTCGGATGTGTCCGGAGCAATTCGATAGGGACATTCTCAAGCCAACGGTCCAGGGTATACAGTTCGGTAATATCATGGATCTCGATGAACTTTTCAATCAGATCGCTTGCACGTTCCAGCAGGCCGGCAGCCAGCGCGGTTTCGATCGCATCATCGAATTGTCCCTGGGTTTCATACCACAGGCTGGCTTTTTCGAAGACAGATTGGATTTCTGACTCGCTCAGGCGTAAGTGGGCGAGTTGTTGGATTGATTCAGCAAACAGGGGATTATAGCGATACCAGAGTCGTTTTCCGCTGTGCTCCAATTGCGTGATAAAAAGATTATCACGTTCGAGTTGGTCCAGCAAACTCGCGCTATTATTGCTATCGAAAACTGCGTTACATAGCGAATCGGTCAGACGGTCCAAAAAGCAGGTATGAAGCAGAAAAATCTGAATATTTTCCGGCTGCGACTCAAAGACTTCGTTGACCAAGTAATCGGCTACATAACGATGTGTACCCGAAAAAGATTGGATGAGCTTTTCAACATCCTTGGTTTCCTCCGTGTTTTTCAAGGCCAGGGCCGCCAAACGCAGCCCGGCTGGCCAGCCTTCCGTTCGAGCGTATAGAGCCTGGATTACTTCATTCGGAAGATCGAAAGAAGCGATAGTGTTGAGAAAGTCTTCTGTTTCTTCTACTGTAAATCGTAAATCGATTGACATTGACTTCAACCAATTCATCACGAGCACGTAACAGGGCGAGCGGCAAGTCTGGCTCGTTGCGTGAGATCAAAACCAGATGCAACGATTCGGGCAAGATGTTGGAGCAAGAATGAAAGCGTCTCGTGAATCTCGGCCGATGTGATGACTGATATTCATCGAGCACCAAGCACCAACGACTCAGACATTTGGGAAAGATCGTTGATCAGAGATATCAAAACTGTGTGAAGAGAAGGGGGTTGCGAGGCCATCAACATAGCCAATGCTGATTTCCCCAATGATCTCGCCAAGTGTTCGGATGGCCGTGATCACATAGGTCCAGAAGCGGACCGGATCGTTGTCGGTTTCATCAAGGGTGACCCAGGCCGAGACGCGGCTTTGGCTGTCCAACCACATACGGGCCAGGGTTGTTTTCCCAAAGCCGGTTGGTGCAGTGATCAGGGTCAGCTTTTTATTTAGTCCATCATCCAGACGATGGAGCAAGTCCAGGCGTGGGACGAGAGCTGAATGCAAACGTGGCGGCATCAACTTGGTGTGTAGCAGATTTTCCGATGCTTTTGGGGAAATTCGTTTGGATTCAGCCATGACAGAACAATCATAATCTTATGAAGTGGTCAAGTCAACGCTGGATGGTTTTTGCATATAGTACTAATTCGTTCTTTGCTGATAAGGAGAAGTTGTATAATCATTATTAATGAATTTATTTAGTGCGGAACTGGTCAAGGTTAACTGGGTGAAATTGCATGGATAAGCCGTTTGCTTTGCTTATTGAAGATGACCGCGATGTTGCGGCTCTTTTTCGGCATGTGCTGGATATGGCAGGCTATGATTCTGAAAACGCCTATGATGGGATAGAAGCCATGAAGCGCCTGGCTGACCTTCAGCCGGATGTGGTCTTATTGGACTTGCAGTTGCCCGGTTTGTCAGGAGTGGACATCCTAAAAAGGATGCGCGCGGATGAGCGTATGAAGACCATCCCAGTGGTGGTGATTACCGCATATGCTTATTTTGCAGAAAGCCTGCCGGTGGAACCGGATCTGTTTCTGCTCAAACCGGTCGACATCCAGGACTTGAGCAACCTGCTCCAGCGCTTGCGTGACAAAAAAGGTAAGTTGAGCGAACCTCCCTATGACAAGGTCACGCATCTCTACACCGAATCATTTTTTTCGGTACGCCTGATCTTTGCACTGGAACGCGTAAAGCGTATGGAACTGGAACGCTTTGGCATCTTGTTTGCAGACTTGCACCCGTATAAAAGGTTGCAGGAAAAACTGGACGAGGAAGTACTGAACGCGCTGCTGCGGAAAATGGCGGACCAGTTCAAGAGCACGTTGCGCCCGTCAGATACCATGGCATGGTTTGCGAATGGCTGTTTCCTGACGTTGTTTGAAGAGATGCCCGGTGACGATACCCCGGCTATGATCGCCAAACGCGTAGGGCAAAACTTGAACGACTTTTTAGAACTCCAGGAACTCGGAGATGAACTTCGGACAAAAATCGGGGTGATCATGTGTGATGAAGAATATAAAAGCGTTCAAGAAGTTTTGGCCGATATCGATTTTGCCCGGACGTTTGTCAGGGGGCAGTCTGAAAACGGGCGGTGGATATACACGCGCAAAGAGATTCAAGAAATGCGTAATGCCTGATCTCCACAAATATTCTGATTCGTTAATTCAAAAAGACCGCTGGCTGGCGGTCTTTTGCTTCTTACCAATTGCATCCTGGCGTGGTGTTGACCCCCGCGGGTTTGCCAATCCTTTTGTACATGGTGACGTTGGTGAAGGGCTCACCCAGAATCCCATCGTGGATGGCCCACGAGCGCAGGCGGATGCTATTGACCGCTTCAGGCCTGCGGAACGGGTTGCTCCCGTTTAAGAGATGTGTATACTCGCCCCCCTCCGAAAACCCGGCGTGATAGGCTTCCATGCGGTTTTTCCCCATCTGGTAGGACAGCCCATAGCGTTCGAAGATGACCGCGTTGTGATAGTACAGGGGTTCGACAAAGTATATGTCGTGCCCCAGGCTATCGATGAAATGTTCAAAGGATGCGATCGCATCCGATAACATGCGTAGCCCGCTGCGTACCTGACCCGGAGCCAGCCCGGCCTCGAGCGCGGCCTGCTCGGCCTCGAGATTGCGCGTCAACGTGCCGAACCTGGTTTTACGGCCATCAGGCATCCGGTCGACGTTGAAGCGCGGGGAGTCGGGATCATTCAGGATGTAAAGCAGCACATGGATCTGACCGTTCATCGTGTCCGTCAGATGCCCGTACAAAATCGGGTCCGGGAAACGCGGTTCGTGGAACAACGACATCTCCACGTCCGTTGATCCGGGCTCGAATTCGAATTTCAGCAAAGATTGCAAGCGGATTGAATCAAGGGCGGGCAGATTGAAGCGTTCCAGCAATTTTGCTGGAACAACCCGGGTGTAGATCTTGCGTTTTTCTTCTTCGGGAAGGCGGTTGATTCCGCCAATGGTGGAAGGAGAAGTCATAGTAGCTCACTTGGTTAGCGAATCCGCATTTCCCTGGCGGAATCGCGCTCGCGGTCACGTTTCGCAATCGCTTCACGTTTATCATAGGATTTTTTGCCGCGCGCCAGGGCAATCTCCACCTTGGCACGCCCATCTTTGAGGTACACGCGCGTTGGGATGATGGTCATGCCCTTTTGGCGGACCGAATCCCATAGCTGACGAATTTCTTTCTTGTGCAGCAACAATTTTCGCGGGCGCAGCGGATCATGGTTGAAACGGTTGGCCTGTTCGTAGGGGGAGACATGCGCACTCATTAACCAGGCTTCCCTGCCATCTATTTGTACGTAGGCCTCCGTCAAACTGACCTGCCCGGCGCGGATGGATTTGATCTCGCTGCCCTGTAGTGCGACCCCGGCTTCAAAGGTTTCTATCAGAAAGTATTCGAATTTTGCTTTACGGTTGGTTGAAACAACTTTGATATTATCCACGATTCGATATTACCACAATTGCATTATCAGTAAATCGCGAAATGGCTGAAGAAAGCCGAAATGAGGAGAATGAACCTACAGGTATTTTCTCAACTTCGTGAGATACTGATTAGCCCCACTTCAGGATTGCCAGCCCGGAGAGAAAACGTAACAATGCGATCAGGATCAACGCCATCACCAGACCAAGTGTACTTGAGATGAGAGGTCCGGTTAAGGAACCAATCAGAATGGATGCATTCAAGATGACGTTGTACCAGGCCAGGTGGGCCGGCCTATCTTCGATCGGGATTTTTTCCAGCAGGTAATTGGCGTAAGAGCCAATCAACAGGGCATAATTAAATCCACCCAGGATGGATGTCCAGTAAAAATCAGTAGCGTTCCTTGAAAACGCTAGCAGGAGCGGATACATAGCCAATCCGGCCACGCTTATCCCGGTGACTTTTTGATGCCCAAAGTTTCGCACCACTTCGTTGAGCCGCGTTGAACCCAGCAAAACTGCCAGATAGAAGAGTGCTGTCCCGATGCCAATCTGATCGTCGGTCAGATTCAGCTGGCGCACCTGGAAGAGGGGAAATATCGGCATAGCCAGGTATTGTGCCAGGTGAAAGCCGAGAAAGACTAGCAATGTGCTGCGATAAGGCGTTTTCCAGATGTCGAAGCGGATGGCGGTTTGGAGTTGCTGCCGGGGAGATAAAGCTTTTTTAACGGAGGCAGGTTGCGGCCGGGGCGGAAGCGTGGAGGCTGTCGCTTGCAGGGGTTTGATGAGGTAGATCTGCAGACTGCTCATCGCTGCGCCGATAAATCCGATCCCAAATATGATTTGATAACCTATAGGAAAAGGCAAATGTTCTAGCAGGTAGCCGCTACCTAGCGATGAGAACATAAAGGCGACAGCAAAAGCCACATTGCGCACACCGGCCACGTGAGCGCGCCACTGTGGTGGGACGGAGGCTGCGAACAGGGCATTGAAGCCAACTGAGAGCGGGGTGAGTGGGATGGCCATCAACAGGGCAATGACGATCAAAGCCCAGACCTGAGCTTGCTCGTTGAACAACCAGGGCAGCGGTACCCACAACAGGTATCCCAAGCGGTACCAGGCGGAGGCGCGAAAGACGGCTTTATTGATGTTTTGTGTTTCAAGCCAGCGCCCAGTCGGAATGGCCAGCATCAGGCTGACAGCGGCGGCCATGGAGCTTAGCAGACCGATTTGAAAACCTGTCGCCCCCAAGCGCGTGGCATAGATGCTCAGGAAGTTGATCGAAGAACCACTGAGGATGCCAAAAAAACCAATATCCAAATAAAGATGGATAAAGTTTGGACGGTATTCGCCTGGAACGGTGGGAGGAAAGAAAAATCGGCGGATGGAATACACTCGCGCGATTATACTCTTGGCTTCTTGTTCCTCACAGATAATTACATTGCCGAATGACTTTCTTAACGGAAGCTACGCAGTTGCAAAAAGGGGGCGCGTTATCTTTTCGCGAACTGTGCAAATTCTATAAAAAAGATACGCCGCGCACATTGCACGGCGTATCCTAGTTGGTGGGATGGGCTTATTGTTTCCGGAATTTATAGTATTCGATGGCTCGTTCTGCTGCCCAGGGTGCATTGACTGACGGTTCAATGTCGCGCAAAGCATCCAGTACTTCCTGGACGCGCGGATCCAATTGGTGGAAACGTTCCAGCATATGCAGAACGTGATAAGCGCCTTGGCGGAAGCGCACAGAGTTGAAATAACGGGTAATACCTTCCAGGAGCGGCAGGATTGCCTCCCGTCCATATTTGATCAGGGCTTCAGAGGCTGCCCAGTGTATGTTGATACTTTCATCTACCAAAGCATCTACCAGGGCGTTCGCAGCTGATGGGTCATGGATTGCGCCCAGGATTTTTACAGCTTCCCGACGACAATGTTCCTTGTCTGCCTTCAATTGTTGAATCAAATCAGGAACTGCTTCCGTCCCCATGTCGGTTAGTAGCCATCGTGCTGTGTTGCGAACCTGGATGTCATCATCCTCAAGATCGACCAGATGATTCTTGATTTTTTCTTTAGTGCTCATTTTTTCTCCTTGACACTAAACAGTGGGCGATTATAACGCTTGATCATATGGAGAGTGTTATAAAGATGTCAGATAAATGTTTGATATTTATGTTGCTTCGTGAACCGAGTAAGCTCTACAGTAGAAAATATTGAAGAAATCGGAAAAAGAATTGCCAGCATTGAGAGTATCTGAATATTCAGAAATTACACCTTGCATTTTTGTAAGGTGTTGTTATAATGAATATACAGCAATGTGAAGAATTAGAGTAAGTATCTTCATCGGGACTAAAAACTGCATTTCGTGAAAAATAATATTAAGAATAGCTTAAGAATTTATCTAGTAACTTTTAAGGAATGGCTGTTAGAGTATTAGACAGAAGAATGGCATTACATTATTTATTGGAGTCCTAATTCTAATTAACCTCAGACAACATCAATAACCTCATAGCAACCAAGCCATATCGACCAGGTCTTAAACTTTAAAGTTGTCACTTTTTATAAGTAAGAATTTAGTAGGGTATACACTTGGAATTATGCTTGATTAACTTCAAACGACATTTATTTAGATGCCAGCATCGGACCTATGATGCTGGCATTTGTATTATGTATTGATGAATAGTACAAATGCTATGAATATAACAGTTCGAAATGTTTTCCTCACGATTGTGATACTGTCTATTATCTTATTACCCATAATAGTAGGCATTATTGGTTCGTTTATAGAAACAGATGCGGATGACCTTCCTGGAAATATCGACTTTTCGATGATCTATAGTTCCTCAATGGCTTGGCGTAGTTGGATATCAGTTCAGCAAATGTCAGTTATTTTGAGATTTGGAATGTCCATATTCGCTTTGTTTGTAGTTTACTTGGGTGGTCGGTCAAAAGCGAGACGATTTAACGATCGAACCATCGAACCTATTAAGCTTTTAAAAGATGTTTGTACTGAGGCGGCTCTATTTAGAGCCGCCTTTAATTTTCTATTTTGTAGTCCTCATCTGGCTCAGATGACAACCCATTGATTGTGATTTTTAAAAGGAGGTACTAAACCATGATAAGCGGAATTGTTAGAACTAGCCTGAAGTATCACTTTTTGGTAATTACTCTTGCCGTGGTGGTGATACTCGTTGGTGTAAATCAACTTAATAGTACGCCAGTTGATGTATTACCAGAATTTTCGCCACCATTTGTGGAGATCCAAACCGAAGCCTTGGGCCTTTCTGCAGCAGAGGTGGAACAGATGATCACGGTTCCTATGGAACAGGATTTGCTCGCCGGAGTCGCCTGGCTGGATGTCATCCACTCCGAATCTGTTCCCGGACTGTCGTCGGTTGTCGTCTACTTCGAGCCAGGGACAGATCTCTATGAAGCGCGACAGATGGTGGCGGAGCGCCTGGCACAGGCGGCCATCGGTATTCCCCATGTATCGAAGCCACCGACGATGATCCAGCCCACTTCATCGGCCAACCGCTTCATGATCGTTGGACTTTCCTCACAGGAACTCTCTCTGATCGAGATGTCGGTGTTGGCACGCTGGGTGATCGGCCCGCGCTTATTAGGTGTACCAGGTGTGGCCAATGTAGCCGTATGGGGCAATCGCGATCAGCAGCTTCAGGTGTTGGTAGATCCGGAACATTTACGTGACATGGGTGTAACGCTCGAGCAGGTTGTCGAAACCACGGGCAATTCACTCTGGGTGACGCCCCTGACCTTCTTAGAGGGATCAACGCCGGGTACTGGTGGGTTCTTCGAATCGCCCAATCAGAGATTCGGGGTCTGGCACGTTTTACCCATCAAATCGCCCGAGGACCTGGCTCAGGTGCCCGTCGAGCGCACCGCGTTGACCCTGGGTGATGTGGCCGAGATCGTGGAAGATCATCAACCGTTGATTGGTGACGCGATCAAGAACGACAGCCCCAACCTATTGCTAGTCATCGAAAAATTGCCCGGTACGAATATCTTGGAAGTCACAAAAGGCGTAGAAGCTGCAATCACCGCATTACGTCCGGGCTTTTCTAGCATCGACTTCGATGCCAGTATTTACCGACCGGCGACCTTTATTGAGAGAGCCATGGCCAATCTCACCCAGGCGTTGGTCATCGCTGCGTTGTTGGTTGCTTTGGTTCTTGGCTTGTTCTTCTTCGGTTGGCGGGCTGCATTGATCAGCCTGATAGCAATCCCGGTGTCTTTGATTGTAGCGCTATATGTGCTCCATCTGCGAGGACAAACGCTGAACGCGATGGTTCTGGCCGGACTGGTGATTGCCCTTGGCCTCATTATTGATGATGCTGTTGCTGACGTGGAGAACATTATGCGGCGTTTGCAGCAGAATCGCAGTCAAAATAGTCTGGAACCGGTTGTGAACGTTATCGTGAAAGCCTCAGCAGAGATACGAGGCACTCTTTTCTTTGCGACTTTGATCATTTTTCTGGCAGTGTCGCCTATCTTCTTCTTTCAAGGCGTATCTGGTGTATTGTTCCAAACTCTGGCCCTCTCTTACCTGTTATCCGTGCTCGCTGCAATGGCTGTAGCACTGACGGTTACGCCCGTGCTGAGCCTGTGGCTCTTGTCTGGAGCCAATCTCGAAGGTCGTGAGTTCTCCATTGGCCTCCCGTTTGAAGCAAAGCTATGAACGGTTCCTGGCACGGATTGTCCAGAGTCCCGAATCTCGCTTACGTGGTTATTGCGGTTCTTGTGGTGATCGGTCTGGCTGCATTTCCATTCATCAAAGGGGACCAGATGCTTCCCTCCTTCCAGGAGCCATACATCACAGTCCGGATGGATGGCGCACCGGGTACATCGAGTATGGAAATGGATCGAATCGTGACACGGGCCAGCAGTGAACTGCGGACTATTCCCGGTGTGCAAAATGTAGCTGCACACGTTGGACGTGCCGTGACTGGGGATCAAGTGGTTGGTATCAATTCTGCCGAGCTGTGGGTCAGTACCGATCCTGATGCTGATTATGATGCAACGGTAGCTGCCATTCAGGAAACTGTGAATGGTTATCCAGGTTTGGATCGCGAAGTGCGAACTTACCTGCAACAGACTCTCAGTCAGCCGCAACTTGCACCGCTGGCACATATACTCTGCGCGTCTATGGGAATGACCATCAAGTTCTGCGTAGCGAGGTGGAGAAGGTACAGCAGACGATTGCCGGAGTCAATGGGGTGACTAACGCACAGGCTTTGCTGCCTCTCGAGGAACCTACCGTGGAGATCGAGGTCGATCTAGCGGCAGCCCAACGCTTTGGCGTCAAGCCTGGTGATGTGCGCCGCGCGGCTGCAACCTTGTTGTCTGGTCTTAACGTCGGTAGCCTTTTCGAAGAACAAAAGGTGTTCGATGTGGTGGTCTGGAGCAAACCTGAAAAGCGTCAGAGCCTGAGCGATATCAACAATCTTCTGATAGATACACCCGGAGGAGGACATGTGCGTCTTGGTGAAGTGGCTGCGGTACGCATTGCACCTGCGCCGACCGTAATCAATCGCGAAGCGATTTCACCCTACCTGGACGTTGTTTTCAATATTAATGGGCGAAACGTCAGTACTGTATTGAGTGATGTCCAAACTGCGATGCAGAACTATCCATTCCCGCTGGAATATCACGCGGAAATACAGCAGGATTATCTGACACAGCAGAGCACTCAGGAGGGCATTCTGCTTGCTGGAATCATTGGGCGATCGGTGTTTGCCTGCTTTTGCAAGCAGCCTCTTCGAGCTGGCGCATGGCTTTAGCGATTTTCCTGACCCTGCCCGCGATGCTGGCAGGCAGCCTTTTAGCAGCTTTCCTGACCGGCGGCACAATTTCTTCGGTTTCTCTGTTCGGACTGTACGCAGTGTTGGGTATCGGGGTGCGAAATGGGATCCTGTTGGTCAGACATTACCATCGCCTCGAGCAGAATGGAGAAACCTTTGGTTCCAATCTTGTTGTGCATGGCTCGGGTGAACGGCTAAAGCCGATGATCATGACCACACTGGCAACTGCCCTGGCTTTGCTGCCTTTCGTTGTCTTTGGGAATGTCCCCGGTTATGAGGTTGTGCGCCCGATCGCCATCGTCATTCTGGGCGGCCTGATCACTTTGACACCGATCAACCTACTTGTACTGCCAACACTTTACCTGCGCCACGGAGCCAGACAGGAAGTT
Source organism: uncultured Chloroflexia bacterium (assembly GCA_963785535.1). GTDB lineage: Bacteria > Chloroflexota > Anaerolineae > Anaerolineales > Villigracilaceae > JAABUE01. The sequence continues at coordinate 19,329 of CAWAVQ010000044.1, forward strand.
GAATTTGAAGTCGCGCCGGAGCCGGCAGCCAGCAAGGCATAAGATTCGTTCCTTTGGGAGCTATAAGATGGTAATTGAAGGGCGTTTCGCAAGAGGAGATTTCATTCGACGAGGGCTTGGACATGCCAAGCAGATAAAGGCAACGGCCATTTGCCTGGCTTTTACCATGACTGCTTTCTTGGTAACTCTTTCGGCTTGTGCAAATATACCCACCCAGAATGCTAAAGTTTCAACCCAGGAATGGCAGGAGGAGTTTGATCTTACCAATCGAAGTC
>CAWAVQ010000045.1:0-62729 GCA_963785535.1 uncultured Chloroflexia bacterium
CTCGATCTCAGCCTCGACCACTTCCACGCCCGCCAGGATGCCTCGCTCGGCCTGTTCACGCGTCATGGCCGGGCCTTTGGTCATGTTGGCCGTTCCATGTGCAATCTTCTTGACCACCAACGACGGATGTGGCTCCATATCAGCAGCAACACCCATGTCCACAATAGTGATGCGCGCGCCCACATGACGGGCCAACACATTGATAGCCGCACCGCCATGCAGGAAGTTGAGCACCATCTGCGGCGTGACTTCCTGCGGGAAAGCACTGACGCCTTCTTCTACTACGCCATGATCCCCGGCCATGGTGATGATGACTTTATCCTTGATGGTTGGGATTTCTTTACCAGATCCCCGCCAACTGGATTGACAGTTCTTCCAGCCGTCCCAGGCTGCCGGGCGGTTTGGTGAGAGTGTCCTGGCGCGCTTTGGCAGACGGCCATGTGGTTTCGTTCAGCCCCTGGATTTTTGTAGTGATGTTTTCAAGCATTGTGCCCTCCGTGAAAAAATTTTTTTGTTTCAAAAGCAGTTCTTTGAGTAGGCCAGCGTGCTTTTCGCAGGACGTATCGCCCGTCCTGGCGTTCCGGGCCAGGGAAACCAACAGGCCTCATGAAATACTAAATATGGTTCCGATACGCCCTTCGCTTTCACGCTTCGACACCGTTCGTGCCGGGAGCACGCCGGTGCGAGTGCCCCATAAATACGGGGTACGAGACGGCAAGCTCAGTGTGACGCTCGTAGCCACTCAACCACCCGATCAAAATTCTATCCCAGCCTGGGCCGGAATGCCTTGCTCTTCGTAGGGATGTTTGATCTCTTTCATTTCAGTTACCAGGTCCGCATAATCGATCAATTCCTGTGGGGCTTCGCGACCGGTGATGATCAGGTGCAGCATAGGCGGTTTGTTCTCTTTTAACCAAGCGATGACTTTCTGCACATCCAGCCAACCAAAGTGCAGTGGATAGGTGAATTCGTCCAGCACGATCAAATCATATGTGTCACTGGCAATCTTTTCCTGCGCCAGCTTCCAGGCATGTAAAGCGCGGGCCGTGGTTTCATCCATATCTTTGGAGAGCCAGGTAAAGCCATCGCCTGTGGAGAGCCATTCAATGTCTAGTTTCTGTGCAGCTTTCACTTCGCCCCATTTGCCGGTCTCTGCTTTGATGAACTGCACCACGCAAATTCGCAGTCCACGGCCCCAGGCGCGCAAGACCACGCCAAAGGCAGCGGTTGACTTTCCTTTTCCATTTCCCGTGTTGACGATCACCAGACCTTTTTTATTTTTCGCCATATCGCCTCGCTACTTCCTGTTATCCAATACCCCTTGCGGGAAGATGATCGGCGCGCCCGTGACCGGGTGTGGGACGATTTCAACCGGCGTATGGTAAGCGGCACTGATCTGTTCCGCGCGGATGACATCCCGGGGTGTGCCCAGGCCTTTCAATTCGCCATCCACCAACAACGCCACCCGATCCGCAAAGAACGAGACCAGGTTCAGATCGTGCATGGCCATGACCACAGCCAATTCCTTTTCATCCGCCAGCCGTTTGACGATGGACAATAGGTTGGTTTGATGTTGTAAATCGAGGTGATTGGTGGGTTCGTCCAGCAGCAAGACCGGCGTAGATTGTGCCAGTGCCCGCGCCAATAAAACGCGTTGTTGTTCGCCGCCGGAAAGTTTGGCAATCTGTCGGTCCGCGAAGGTTTCCAGGCAGGTCTGTTCCAGCGCCGAGCGCACCGCGGCTTTGTCAGCTTCGCCTTCCTGCCCGAGCCAGTTCAGATAGGGCGTGCGTCCCATCATGACAGCCTGCTCAACCGAGAAAGCTCCGCCCAACTGGCGCGCCTGGGGCACCACCGCCAAAATCTTTGCCCGTTGCGCGTGAGACAGGCCAGCCAGATTTTGTTCCATCCACACTGACCTGCCCAGATTTGCTTGGCACCACACCCGTCACGGCACGGATCAAAGTGGATTTGCCCGCGCCATTCGGGCCGATCAAGGCCAGGATTTCGCCAGGCTGCACCTCGAAAGAGACATTCCGCAGCACAACTTTGTCACCGTAAGCGACCGAGAGAGAGTCGATTTTCAACATAGCTACCAGAACACCTCGCGCTTGGCTCGCCGCAAAATCCACAGGAAGAAGGGCGCGCCAGCCAGGGCCGTGACAATCCCGACCGGTAATGTGGAAGGTGCCAACAGGATGCGGGCCAGCATGTCAGCCAGCAGCAGCGCGCTACCGCCACCCAGAATCGACAACGGGATGAGATGCCGGTAATCCGGCCCCCAGACGATGCGGATCATATGCGGGACGATCAGACCGATAAAGCCGATCACACCTGAAAACGCAACTGCCACCGCTGTGGTCAGGGAAGCCACAACGATGACGAAGATCTTGGCGCGGTCTACGTTCAGTCCCATTTGTTTGGCTTCTTCCTCGCCGAATTGCAGCACGTTCAACATGTGGCCGGAGATGGCCAACAAGCCCATCCCAACCAACATATAAGGTAAGGCCGCAACCACCGGATCCCAGCCAGCGATAGGAGAACCACCCAGCAGGAAGGAGATGGCGCGATGCAATTGCAGGTCAGTGCGCAGCATCAAATAGGAGGTCAGCGCCGAAGCAAAGGCCCCCAGCGCCACGCCTGCCAGGATCAAGGTCGTCAGCGGGACCATGCCGTTCACGCGCGCCAGGTTATAGACCAAGACCACGGTCAGGATGGCCCCCAGGAAGGCGCCAATCGGGACCAGATAATAAGCCCAGCATGTCCGTCGGCCAATTGCAGCGTCATCGCAAAGACAGCGCCCAATCCCGCCCCGGAAGCAACCCCGATCAGATACGGGTCGGCCAACGGGTTGCGGAACAGACCCTGGTACGCTGCGCCGCTGGACCCTAATGCGGCTCCCGTTAAAACGACCAACACCGTATGTGGCAAACGCACCGCCAAAATGATGGCTGCGAATGAACTCGGCCAATCCGGGTTGACGTGCAACCACGAAAACTGGGCTCCCAGAATACGCAAGACAGTCTCCGGGGGAATGAATACCGCTCCCAGCGCAACGCTGAAGATAAAAGCGATGAGCAAGAGGATAGCGTTCAGAAGGTAAGGTCGGTGACGGATCATCGGATTATCAGTCCCTGAGCGGAGTGACGAGCCTGAGTACTGGTCGAAGGGGACGAATGCAGTCGAAGGACGACGTATGCAACCGCACTTCGACTACGACCTACGATCTCCGCTCAGTGTCAAAATTCTACTTAAACAACTCAGGATGCAATATCTTGGCGGTCTCTTCCAGCGCATTCACCAGGCGTGGCCCGGGAACGCTCATCATGTTGGGGTCGATGGGATAAATGGCATTGTTTTGAACGGCGGTGATAGCATCCCAGCCCGGGCGTTGGGCCACGCTCTCAGCTGTGACTCCGTACAAGGCATCGGCCAGCAAAATGATGTCCGGATTGACCGCGATCAACTGTTCCGAACTCAACTGGGCATAGTCACCCTGCAACGCAGAGGCGGCGTTGGTGCCACCGGCCTGGGAGATGATGTAATCGATAAAGGTACCGGAACCCGTCGTCCAGGGATTGGAGGGATCGGTGGCGTCCAGCTCGTAAAAGGTAGAGGGACGTGAAGAAACGGTAGCAACTTTGTCCTGCACGGTTGTGAGGCGTGAATCCAGGTCGGCGATCAGGGATTCGGCCTCAGCCTCGTGACCGGTCATTTGGGCGATGGCCCGCAAGTTTTCCCACAATCCTTCGTACGAAGTGGGGTTGGCCTGCCAGTAGACCTTCAAGCCCAGGTCGCGCAGGGTTTGCACCTGGTCTTCTGAGATGATCTGCGCCGCAATGACCAGGTCCGGTTGGAGAGCCAGGATGGCCTCGGTCGGCAGTTCATCCCACATCGCGCCCACGCTGGGAACGTTAAGGGCTGCATCTGGGTAGACAGAGTACTCGTCGCGCCCGACCACCTGATCCCCGGCGCCGATGGCAAACAAGATTTCGGTAGTAGAAGCAGATATGGACACAATGGCCTTCGGATATCCGTCAAGCTCGATGATATTGCCCAGATCGTCCGTGAAGGTCATCTTTTCGGGCGTAGGTTCCTGGGTTGGCTCTGCGGCGGGAGCACTGTCAGAACCGGGAGCCGCCTCCTGCGTAGGAGCGATCTCCGTAACGGGAGCAGGTTCGGTCGTCTGCGCCGGAGCAGGGCTGGCAGTCCCGCAGGCAGACAGTAGCAATCCGGCTATCAAAATCAGGATCAAAATGTTTCGTTTCATGCTTCACTCCATTGTTTTTCAACCGCCATACCCGTTCCGAGCACTTAGGCACAAAGAGCGCCAAGATTCATTTTCTATGACGTCAAGGTTTCTTGGCAATTCCATTGATTCCTTGGCATCATGGCGGTTAGGGAATATAACGCCGTTAGAATCAAAATCCCCTGCCTCGCCCCCGCAGTAAATGCGGGGCAGGTGTCAGGGGAGGAAATGGTTTAAGGGGTTAAACGCCTTCCACCTCCTTTCTGCGAGGGGTGTGGAGAGCGATCAAGGCGGGCGGCCTGGCTCGTTTAGTTCAGTAGTTTTGGTAGTTCGTTCGTTTCGTAGTTCGGGTGGCAAACTACCGAACTACTCAACCAGATAACTACATAACTAAACCTACAGTTGCGCGACAGCGCCGGACTTCTCGTGCCCTATACAGGGTACGTCCATACGGGACTCATGAGTCACCGGCTTCGCCGTTGGACCTTCCCATCCGGGGGATCAGGTACCTTGATCGTATGTGATTTGCTAATGTGCTGGATGTATTTTACCCCATGTTTTGATAGATGAATGTCACGTTTTTGGGCGTGATTTTAATGAAGAGTCTTAGAGAGAAGACTCTAACTCTTGCGCGAAAATCTCCACCAGAACAATCCACCAAGCAGGATAGCGGTCACGACGAAAATAAGCCCCAAGTTAGGTGGTCTGCGTGGGGCCTCTGTTTCAGTGACCAGCGGGGTTCCCGTTGGTGGGGGTTGAGTCATGGAGGGAGAAGGCAGGGGCGTAATCGCTATTGGGCTGGGGGTCTGCGAAGCAGTTGGCGTTGCAGGCGGGGTCACGAGCAGCAGCAATTTTTGTTCCGGGCGGATGACCGAGGTGCTATTTAATCCATTCCAGGCCATCAAATCCGCAAGCGGAACGTCATACAGGCCAGCAATCCAAGAGAGCGTTTCGCCGCTCTGGACAGTATGATAGTATTTGCCATCTGCCTCCGGGGTGAGCTTCTGAATAGCACTCAAGGTCGGACTGGGAGTAATATTGCCTGGGGAAATCACCAGTTTCTGCCCAATCTGCAGAGGCCAATCCGCCTGAAGCCCATTCAATGTCAAGATCCGGTCCACGGAGACATGATAGGCTTCGGCAATCGTGCTCAGCGCCTGGTAAGCCTGTACCTCATGGACGATCTTCCCATCTGCATCCGGGGTTTGGGGCACGATCATGCCAAAGGGAGTCGGCGTGGCATAGCCTTCCGTGTCCTTACCTGGAATGAATAAACGCTGCCCAGCTTGCAAGGGCGTCTCGCGAGACAGATTGTTCCAGACCTCCAGGTCATGGATGGTGATCTGGTAAGCAATCGCAATCGACCAGAAGGATTGACCCGTCTGGACGACATGATATATCTTACCATCCGCATCCGGCGTAGCGATTTTCACCGGCACGATCAATTGTGAAACTGGGTTCGCACCGGTACCCGCTTGCGAAGTGCCTCCAGAAGACGAGGACGAACTACCACACTCCTGCCCGGAAACATAGGCTGCCTGCAAGATGTAATAGGTCCTACCATTCGCCTGGGCCACACCCGCTCCCACATTACAATAAGCTGCTTCGACTGCCGGGCGCATATGGTCTGCATCAGACCAGACTGCCATGATCTCATCGATGCCCATGCCGCCGCTGCTCACAGCAAAGTTTTCCGTTGCCCATACCGTGCCGCCAGCCCCGTATCCGGCAGCGGCCAGTCGACCGCGTACATCTCCAATGTGCGATGACATATTGTTGGCTGCCATTATGGCCGCCGTGGATTGGGCAACCGCATCAATTATTGGATCCTCGATCAGCGCCGGGAGTTCGTACGAAACGCGCAAGGTGTTCATTGCCAGGATCAAATCGTAGGCACTGACCTGATTCGAAGGAGCCGGCTGGATCTCGTCAGCCCGGACAGGCTGTGGACGATAGAAGGCTCCAATTCCGAGCGTGACGAACATAAGCCAGATAAAGAAACGTTGGAAACGCATGCAGCAATTATACAATTCATCTCAAAAATACGTTTCCGTTACACCTGCCACCCACCCCGGTGAAATCTGTAAATTTATCGAGTATAGACCAGGACTACAAACGGCAGCGGCCTGCTGGGAGGGATGATTTCGTGCGGGTTCGCCACCAAAATTCCGGTAGAACCTCCCCCATCCAGATTGAGGGCCATATCCAGGTTTAGATCCGATTCCGTCAAATAGACGCTCAACTGGTGCAATGTAAAATACCCTTGGGGGGCAACGATAAACAGGATGCGGCCATCCTTATCCTGTCCAATCACGGTTCGTCTTGCGCTTACACCATTTTCCCTCTCCGCACCGAAACCGAGTCTACCGCCAGGTTGGACAAGAATGGGAAACGACTGTAAAGCAGCTTGCAATGGCTCATAGGCATTGTAGGGTTTCTGGGCAAGCCACCTTAATTCCGCCCGGGATTGATTGATCGCCAACATCCCCCCAAAACCATTGTAACTGCGCCCAGAGGCTTTTCCATTGACGATGGTGAGCCCATCCGGGAAATAGCTCTCGTTTTCTACGCTATAGAAACCGCCATTGACGATTATGAGAGCGTTTGTTTCCCTCTGCCAGGTTTCCAAAGACTTAGGCATTGAATCGTAGGCAACATCCATCCGAAAGTAATTTTGATCGATACGCCATATATGCAGCGACTCGACCTGCTGGTTCAGGTCATTGTAGATTGGGAATCACGCACCGCTCCAGCCCAGGTTGTAACAATGACCAGCCCACTTCCGGTGTTGAATCCGAACGTGGGGATGGCACTGGGCACTGTTATGGATGTGAGTGTTGCTACAGGTGTTACACCAGGTTCATTGTTTATGAAATAAACGGAGCTGGCGCAAGTTCCCAATAAGATGAGGAGCAGCAGGAGAATCAAAAGGTGAAGCGTGCGTGATATGTTTTTATACACGCTCAGGATTGTAACAGATTTATAGAATTAATGTTCTAACAACCCGGGTGCAGTACTATGTTGAAGGCGCCGGGCACTGTCCCTCCTATCAAGCACAGAAAGTGGTGTTGGGTGCCAAAACTGCAGGCTTCCTCGCAATCCGAGAGCAGACTCGGTCGTGCAAGAGGAATGCGAGTGGCCTCATAGGATGCCTGCCAAATAGCTACAATTCATTCACTCATTTCGCCATAGTAATCCCACAATCGTGAGTAGCTTTATCTGATATGATCACTATCAAATTTGTAACTTAACAGTTGGAAGTTCGAATGAAAAATTCTTATATATCGTTATACCCGGTATCCCATGGGCGCTAGTTACCTATTTTTTGCCACTAATGGATGGGACTTTAAATCAAGCCGAGACCAATTTGACAACGTCGGTCAGCATCATGTTGATCGTAGTGTCTCTGTTCCTGCATGTGTTTGCACATCGCTGGGCAGCCCGCCGGTTGGACGTTGAGAGGCCCTCCGAGGTGCTGGTCTTGATCTTTGGCGACGCTGCCCAAGGTTGGCCGACAAAGGAGTCGGGCTGGCGTAAAATCCTAATTGCAGTAGCAGGCCCCCTCGCAAACATCGTAATCGGGGGGTTTGGCCTATCTGCTATGGAATCTTCAATCAATGATTTCATAGATGGTCTATAACCTGCTTTCAAAGAATGACCTGACAGGCGGCCTGAAGATTGCCGGCACCGGCACGATCAACCTGGACGGCACGGTTGGGCCGATCGGCGGGGTCAAACAAAAGGTCTTTGCGGCCGAGGGCGTGGGGGCTGTTTATTTCCTGTGTCCTGCGGAGAACTACGCGGATGCTGTCTCTGTTGCGAAGAATATCAAGGTAGTAAAAATTGCGACGGTGGAGCAGGCGGTTTCGTTTCTCAACAATTTGCCTTCCAAATAAAAGCTCTATTCTGATCCCACATTCCATGCTTCTTCGAAGGCTTCCCTTGTTTCACGCAGGAGCCACACAAGAAACAACAACGCAGCAATATTCTCGACCCACCACCAGCCGAACAGGGCATTGAACACCAGACCCACTAGTACCGTTCCAGCCATGTAGGCGCACGTAATCGATTCGACTGCATCGCCTGCCAGCGCCTCACTTTGGATGCGACTCGAAACGCGGCGCTTGACCAGGGCAAGATAAGGCATGAAGATCACGGCAGCCGCAGAGACGCCAATCCCAAGCGCGGAGCTTTCGGGTTTCGCGTGGACGATCAAGCCATAGACGGCAGAGATCAGCACGTAAGCACATAAAAGCGCTAGTGCAATCGCCACCACCCAGGCTGCTCTGTGTTCTGCTTGCTCGACTTGTTCTACGTCCCCGCCCTGGCTTTCAACCAGAAGCCGCCACAGCAGGATGCCACCGCTGATCAACTCTATCAAGCTATCAATGCCGAAGGCGGTCAGGAGAATACTGCCTGCGGCGATCCCTGCGCCAATCGAGACTGCCATTTCAATCGTCATCCAGATCACGGTAATGATTTCTATTCTTATCCCGGAACGTATATCTGTTGCTCGTAACGTGTCCATAATTAAATGTGATCCTTATTCTGGAGGTGTAGCATCAGAAAACACTCAATTTCCAAGCGGTACGATCATGACATTGGCTTTGATACGGTGACGCAAATTGCCGATCACGGTTCCGTGGATCAGGTCGGAAACTCCGCTGTGCCCATGACTGCCAACGATAACCACGTCCATTTTTAGCTCGTTGATCATCCTGGCCAATTCATTGGCCGGGTCACCACTGGCAAGACGCCATTCCGCTGATACGCCGGCTTTCTTCATCATGTCTGTCAACTTTTCTAACCGTTCGCGATCGCTCAGCGTCTCCATGTCTTCGCCTTCAGTGCCAAGTGTGCGCGCAACAGGGCTTTCAACTACATGCAGAAGCACCAATTGCGTTCGAGCCTTGTCGATCACACGCAAGCTTTCCGCCAAAAGTTTTTCTTCCCTGCCGGAGAAATCCAATGCAACGGCCACCCGTTCGTATGGACTTGGTTGTTGTAATGTTGTAGAAGCCTCGGTAGGCTTGCGATGAACTCCGACAATCCTGGGCCAACCAAACTGCCCAATCTGTCGAGGTAACCAGGGAAGAATCGTAATGTAAATAAGCAATATGCCTAACGCACCCGTAAGAGGAAGAACTGTGGCTTTCAGAATCCAAGCGTTGCTTCCGGCTTCACCGAGCCAGGCCGTGATCTGGTCTATGATCAATTTGACGTTGAGCGCCACGATGACAATTGCAACCAGCCAGGCGAGTCCCTGAAGCCATGGGCCAATACGGAACTCGCCCATGCGTTGCTTGTCGGCTACAGCGTGGATCAGTGGAATGATTGCGAAAGGAAGCTGCAAAGAAAGAATCACCTGGCTGAGGACTAACAAGGCAGTGGCCGCATGCTCTCCGTAATACACAATGACCAGTACCGCCGGGATAACGGCGAGCAAGCGAGTGATGAGCCGCCTCAGCCACGGGCGGATACGCCAATTCAGGTATCCTTCCATCACGATCTGGCCCGCCAACGTGCCCGTGATTGTAGAACTCTGTCCTGAAGCCAACAGGGCAATTGCGAATGCAAGCGGTGCAATAGACGCACCCAGAAGTGGCTGTAATAATTTGTGGGCGTCCTGGATTTCGGCTACATTGAAGTATCCGTTACGATAGAAAACTGCGGCCGCTACTACCAATATGGCTGCGTTCACGAAAAAAGCTATGTTTAACGCCAGGGCTGAGTCGATATTGTTCCAGCGAATGGCCTGGCGAATATCTTCGGACTTATTCCCAATCTTGCGGGTTTGTACCAGGGAAGAATGCAGATACAAGTTGTGCGGCATGACGGTTGCACCGAGGATACCAATGGCAATATACAATGCATTGGAATCTGGAATGGCAGGGACAAATCCGCGTACAATTCCGCCCCAATCTGGCTGACCGAGGATGATCTCGATGACAAAAGCTGCGGCGATCGTACCCACCAAGGCAAGCACCACGCTTTCCAATTTGCGAATCCCCACATGTGAGAGCAGGAGCAGCAACAGTACATCCAGTGCCGTGAGGATTACGCCGTAGAGCAGTGGCAAGCCGAAGAGTAATTGTAAAGCGATGGCCGATCCCAAGGCTTCAGCCAGATCAGTGGCCGTGATGGCGATCTCGGCCAAAATGTAGAGTGGAATATTGGCAGCCGGGTGGTATTCTTCGTGATTGATCTGGGCCAGGTCACGGCGACTGACAATGCCCAGTCGGGCGGCCAAACTTTGCAACAGGATCGCCATCAGGTTCGACATCAAGAGCACCCAGATGAGGGTGTAGTTATATTGGCTACCCCCGGCCAGATCGGTGGCCCAGTTTCCGGGGTCCATGTATCCCACCGAAACCATCAAGGCCGGGCCGGTGATTGCCAGCCAGCGCCACCATGAGGAGCCTCGCGAAGGGACTGTGACGGTTTCATGTACCTCTGCCAGGGAAACACCCTGATGCGTTCTTTTAGGTTTATCGTTCATAGATTTCCTCGCTGCTTGTATAGATTTTTAGATTTTTAAAATTTCGACAAAAACCCGATTGGTGATCGCAGGTCCAAGGATCGCCTGTTCTTTCTTTGGCCCAACTCGTAAGTGCATAACCTGGTCGAAAGGCGACACTTCCAGCACTTTCACATGCGCCTCCGGGATTAAACCCAGTTCCTCCAGATGACGCAGGAGTCCTGGTTTTTGTGAGTAAACCCGGCTCACCACAACATCCTGTCCGGGTTGCACGGATGAAAGTGGGATGCTTTTGTCTGCAGGCATAATCAATTTAGCGCTTGGGATCAATTCTCCGTGCGGATCACGTTTCGGATCCCCCATAGCCGCGGCAATACGTCTTTCTAAATCCTCAGAAATCACATGTTCTAGTTGTTCCGCTTCATCATGGACCTCGTCCCATGAGTAACCCAGTGTTTGCACGAGCCAGGTCTCGACCAGGCGATGATGACGAATTACTTCTAACGCGGCTTTTTCACCTACTTTCGTCAACGTAACGCCCTGATGTTTTTGATATTTAACCAAGGCTGGCTTCGCAGAAGCAAGCTTCTGAACCATACCCGTCACAGACGCGGGCCTGATATTTAGTTTAGCCGCGAGCGCATTTGTGCTGGCGCTTTCGCCGCTTTCAGTGAGTTCGTAAATATTTTTCAGGTAATCCTGAATCGAGATAGTAAGGTGTCGATCCATTTTGGAGATAAGCCTCTTATTCGGCTACAACCCAGACAACTCTGAGATATTTTAGAGCAGGTCATTTAGTTTTATATAGCTAATATAAAATTTAGGGGTAGCTAACTATATTATGATAATTATCATCTATTTTGTCAAGAGGGAGTTTGTAGTTATCCGCCAAAGGCTGACCTATCTTCCATAGAAAACATCTCTACAGCCCTGAAACAGGGCTTGAGCCAGTTTCATATCTTTCGGAGGAAAAAGTGGCAGTGCTGGTTGTTTACAGGCATTCAAAATGCTAATCATCCACTCCTTTCCTCGATTCTGATTTCTACGCTGTTTGTCAACTTTAAGACCGACGGTCATTGCATAGCCAGCTACAGCGAGAACGACTTGTTCGTTATGAAAATGGATAGGGGTGAAGTAGCTTTGATATATAGAGATCTTGAGGGAATTGCCGGAATGATGATCTGGATACTCTATTCTTGACAACCAAGTTTATTTGAATTAATATGATATATATAACTATATTTATCATTATTTAACATTTGCTGAGGGAGACTGCCAACTTGATCGCATTTCCAACCTCCCTTTTTATAGGATATACATGGCATCCATACCTGCCGAAAGGCAACAGAAAATCCTGGAATTGTTGCAGGAACGAAAGACGCTTAAAATCCATGAATTGGTGGAGCAGTTTCAGGTTTCACTGATGACCATCCATCGCGATCTGCGCAGTCTGGCTGCCAAAGGTCTGGTTACCAAAGTTCATGGCGGTGTTACGTTGGGGCGCACGTTTCCAACAAATGAGGCATTTTCAAATAGTTGCGCTTTATGTGGCAATCCGGTCTCGGCGCGTACCATTCTTATTATCCACGGGAGCGGCGGCGAAACCATGCAAGCCTGTTGCCCACACTGTGGGCTGATCCTGCTCTCCGGTCAAGAGGGCAGTGTAATGGCGCTTACGGCAGACTTTCTCTACGGTCAGATGGCAAGCGTGAAAGAGGCCGTCTATCTGGTCGAAAGTACAGTGGACACCTGTTGCACGCCGTCCGTATTGAGTTTTACCCGGCAGGAAGATGCGCAACGCTTTCAGCATGGTTTCGGCGGACAGATGATGAACTTCGATCAAGCACAAAAGTATTTACAGGATGCGATGATGTTCGATCTGAATCAGCAATTCGGGAAATAGGCTTGGCGTTACCCGCGAACAGCCATAAAGTGGATAATGCCACGCAGTTAATCCAAGAACTTGTTCATGAACAAAATGGAGGTTAAAGTTCTATCGTAAGTTTTTCATATTTTTTACAACGATGCTAATCTTGGCCGCCTGCGCGACATCTGCGGCTACTGGCCCCAAAATTTACGTAGAAAGCGCCTGGGCCCGTCCGGCTGAGGCCGGGTCAATGGCCGCAAATGGAACATCAGGGGGGCAAGAAATGCCTGGGATGACTGGGAGTGAAACGCCTGACGCACAAGGCATGTCCGATATGCCTGGAATGTCTATGAGCGGAACGAACAGCGCTGCCTATTTCGTGATTACGAACGATGGTGATGAGGCGGATACTCTGATTGGAGCTACCAGCGAAGTTGCGAGTTCGACAGAAATGCATGAGACGCGTATCGAAAATGATGTAGCCCAGATGGTGCCTGTCTCGCGCGTGGACGTTCCAGCAAATGGCAGCATCGAATTTAAGCCGGGCGGTTATCATGTGATGCTGGTTGGGCTGACACGGGATTTGAAAGTAGGAGATACGCTCAAACTCACGCTACAGTTCGAAAAGAGCGGTGAGGTCACGCTCGATGTGCCAATCCGACAAGAGCAATAAACCGTAAGAGTAATGGTTTCAGGTTTATCCTTTGCCGGATTGGCGATTTTGGGAATCTATTTTATTGCGATGAGCCGGATCGCCAGCGATAAACTAGATAGCTTAGAATGCGGCTTGACGCCTGTGCCTAAAATAGGTTAAACCAATTTTCTTGCACAGGTGCACCAATTACTCATATCTTTAGCAAAAACACCAAATCATTAACATTTGTTCCCGTTGACCCGATCTTGAGTAGATCATCCAACCGCTCAAAGAAGCGATACGCATCATGCCGGGACAAGTGGCCTGCTATATCCAATCCAAGCCTTTTCGCCCGCTGGAGCGTTTCACCGTTTACGACAGCCCCAGCCGCATCGGTAGGGCCGTCTTCGCCATCGGTTGCTAAGCTGATGAGCAGGGCATTTTCTATTCCGGCCAAAGCCGGCACAGCCGCCAGAGCCAGTTCCTGGTTGCGTCCGCCTTTACTTGTTCCTGAGCGGAGCCGCTGTTCTTTGGCGGCGTAGTCGAAGGACTGTGTCGATAAGTCTTGTCTGAGGGTCACGGTTGTTTCGCCGCCTGCAATCAGGCAAAAGGGATGTTTTTTAGATTCTGTGGTTACGCGCAGTTTGCGAGCCAGTTTAAGGCCAACCTCGCGGGCTTCGCCCTGCCAATCGCTCCTCAGGGATTCGGCCTGGAAACCTTCCTGCTCAGCCTGTTTTAGCGCGGCTTGGATCGCCAGCGCGTTATCCCCCACGACGACATTACCCACGCGGGAGAAAATGGGATCGTTCGGTTTGGGAGTCTCCGAAGATCCAACCACAAAGTCACGAAGACTCGAAGTATTAATAATTTGTGTCCCTGTGTCTTTGTGTGTTCGTGGTTCATTACCTTCGCCGAGTAAGAAAGTATATTTTTGCAATACATCCAACGCGTCTTCTCGCGTGGTCGGATCGGGAGCGGTGGGACCGGAAGCGATGGCTTCAAGCGGGCTACCGACCACGTCCGAGAGGATCAGGCTCAGCACGCGGGTTTTGGTGGCCTTTGCGATACCGCCGCCCTTGACCAAGTCCAGGTGACGGCGCAAGGTGTTGATCTCATCGATGCGTGCACCACAGGCCAGCAATGCCGACGTCAGTGCCTGCATATCTTCCAATGGCACGACGGGCGCAGTCATAAGCGCTGAGCCACCGCCGGAAATCAGGCAGACCAGTAGATCATTTTCACGCAAGTCCGAGACAAATTCCAATGTTTCCTGACCGGCAGCCAGAGAGCGCGCGTCTGGGACCGGGTGCCCACTTTCGATAATGGTAGCAGACCTGATGTCAAAGGGCGAAGCGTGCTTGGTAATGACCAGGGCGCGGGTCAGGTTAGTATGGCGGGATAAGGCTCTAGTCATTGGCAGCGCCGCTTTTCCCAAAGCCAAGGCAAAAACTCGTCCGGAAGATGGCAACGGATTGGAAACCAGATAACGTTCCACGGCTATATCGGGGTCTACGGCTTCAATCGCTGATGCCAGGATGCGCGCCACGCGCGGGTCACGCAAACTGTGAGTGAAAAAGCGGGAGGCGTCCATGCTTGCAGTATACTTCAGGCATGGCAAAACCAAAGGTATTCGTCACGCGGGTGATCCGCGAAAAAGGGCTTGAACTGGTCAGGGATCATTGTCAGGCTGATATCTGGCCCGAGGAACTGCCGCCGAGCCGGGAAGAATTATTGGAACGCGTGCGCGATGTGGATGGCTTACTGTGCCTGCTGACCGACCGCATCGACGGCGAGGTGATGGACGCGGCTGGATCGGGGTTGAAAGTGATCAGCAACCACGCCGTCGGGTTCGATAACATCGACGTGGCCGCCGCTACGGCACGCGGCATTCCGGTGGGCAACACGCCCGGCATCCTGACCGACGCTACCGCCGACATGGCTTTCGCATTGATGATGGCCGCCGGGCGGCGCGTGGTGGAGGCCGAGAAGTTCCTGCGCGCCGGGAAGTGGAAGACCTGGGGCCCGTCCATGCTGCTGGGCATGGACTTCGCCGGAGCGACGCTGGGTATTATCGGCTTCGGGCGCATCGGGCAGGCGGTAGCCAAACGCGCCAGCGGATTCGACATGCGGGTGTTGTATTATGATCCCGGCGCTTCGCCCTCGGACCCAAACCTGCCCGCCGTTTCGACAGATTTGAATACACTGTTACGAGAATCCGATTTCGTCTCTATCCACGTGCCGCTGACACCGGAAACGCGCCACATGGTGAATGCGGAGTTGTTGGCCAAGTTGAAGCCCAATGCTGTGCTGGTCAATACGTCACGCGGAGCGGTGCTAGATCAAGCTGCGTTGTACGAGACCTTGAAAGAGCACCGCATCTTCGCCGCCGCGCTGGACGTTACAGACCCCGAACCGCTGCCGCTGGACAGTCCGCTGCTGGAATTGGACAACTGCATCATCCTGCCACACATCGCCAGCGCCAGCGTGCAATCGCGGGATATGATGGCTTACCTTTCGGCAAAGAATCTAATCGCGGGCTTGAACGGGGAACGCCTGCCGCATTGTGTCAACCCGGAAGTGTATTCTTAGTGCGTTTATGAGCAACTCAGATATTGAATTGCTGCGTTTGCTGGTTTGGCGTTTGGAACATCTATCGGTCGACTCACATTGGGCGCGGCGAGCCAGCGGGTTGCGTGGCAATATCGTCAAGTTGTTGGAGGAAGCCGACGCGGGACAGGAGCTCGAGCCCGAGCGACTATCATTGTTGATCCAGCATGCCTTTGAAATCCTGCAACGGGCAGCACAGGAAATCCCAGATATCGAAGAAATCATGAAAAAGAGATGATGAAACCCGTCGTTTTGGCGGGTTTATCATTTGAAAGTATCATTTGACCAGTTCAGGGCAGCGCTATACCACGTGAGAATCTAGTTGCGCAGCTCATCCTCTCATGTGCTAAAATGTGATTATCACACCGAGCATGTTTGAACGTTAAGCTCGTTCCTCGTTATTTCATCCCAGCCCCATCAATCCAGAATCCATATATTCCCTCTACCATTTGTGTATAGGGACCAAGTTGTTAGGAGGTTACAAGATGTCCGCTCGTTTGCGTTCCCACTCCCTGGCTGCCCTGATATCGCTGACGCTTTCACTCATGTTGCTGCTCGTCGCCGGTTTTAGCGTCCAAACCGCCACAGCGAAGGCCAAAGACACCCAGATGACGGTAGCCAGCTATGAACTGCTTGGCACAGTCGACATCCCTACAGGCACCCAGTTTGGAGGCACTGAGATAGGAGGTCTGTCCAGCATCACTTATGATCCCAATCGTGGCGTCTATTATGCCATTTCGGATGACCAGGGAACAATCGACCCGGTGCGCTATTACACGCTGAGCATCGACGTTTCTGACGGACAACTGGATCCTGGTGACATCACATTCCTGGATGTCACTAAAATCTTGGATGCATCCGGGATGCCCTATGCGCCTGGTTCCCTTGACCCGGAGGGCCTGGTCCTGACACATGAGGGTTCGCTTTACTTCTCATCAGAAGGGTTTGCCGCTCGAACCCCTCCGGTTAACCCATTTGTGAAGAGAATGAACCTGAACGGCCACCGGACCCGTTCCCTGACGATCCCCGAGAAATTCCTTCCCGATGGCACTGGCGCACAGGGTGTACGCAATAATCTGGCCTTCGAGAGTTCTGAACGTCACACCCGATGAGCGCAGTCTTTTCACCGCTTCTGAGGGAGCCCTGGCTCAGGATGGTCCGGCTGCTGATGTCGGCCAGTCAAGTTTTGCACGCATACTGCAATATCGTCTAAGCTCCGGGCAGCCGGGAACGGAATATGTTTATGTCGTCAATCCGGTAGCCGAAACGCCTGTGCCCTCAGACCAGTTCCGTGTCAATGGATTGGTGGAGCTGCTGCCCCTTGATAATCTCGGCACGATGCTGGCTCTGGAACGTTCCTTCTCTGTGGGTGCACCCGGTTTGGGCAATACCATCTGGCTGTACGAAATCCAGACCCAAAATGCGACAGATGTGTCCGGCAATTTTTCGCTGTATCCGAACGGCCTCAATCAACTGCCACTAAACTTTACTCCTGTAACTAAGCGGCTGATTTTGAATGTAGAAGCAGACCTTGGGATCGAGCCAGACAATCTGGAGGGCATGGCTTTCGGACCTGCATTGCCTGATGGTCGTTTACCCTTGATCCTGGTGAGTGACAACAACTTTGCAGCCAGTCAATCCACCCAGTTCATCGCCCTGGCTGTTGATCTAGCTCCGGTTCCTTAATTGACGCTGCTTAATTGATAACAACACCGATGCGAACGGCCGTTTTCAAGAACGGCCGTTCGCATTTTGTAAGCATGTCTCATGGACATCGTGGGATAGAAAAGGAGCTGTCCGCTATTTGGACAGCTCCTTTCGTCAGCAGGTTTTTGCTAGAGCAACTTCATCTAAGAAACTCCCTTTATGGAAGTAACAGCAAGTCCGTTGCGACACCTACAAGGGCGTCAGAAGCCTCTTGCGTAATGAACTGCGGTGTCTTATCTTTCACTTGGTCGATGAACGCCTGAAGCTGCGACTGGTATGCATCATTTTTGCCTTGCTCTTTGTACTGGGCAGCCTTGTTGAGGTGATCCAGCAAGGCCTTCTCAGTGTTGTTTCCCGTAATTCGGCCTTCGTCTGCGTACTGCTGGACCAGGCCGATCAGGTCCTCCAACGTCATTGGGGGAACAACATAGGTTGCCGCCTGTGGGTCATGATCGCTGGTGCCACGCGCGACATCGCCCGGATAGTCGGCCGGAAAATCGCTGTTGATGTGAGCGCTGCGGAATTCTTGCAAATCTGCCAGCAACGGCCCGTTGACGAACATCTGGTCCAGCGTCTGGGCCTGGCCCTGGTAGACGTAGCTGTAAGCAGCTTCCGGCGCCTGAGCAAGCAGAACCTCCCATAGGTTCGTCAAGCCAAGGCCCGAGTCATAGAGCGATCCCAGCTGGTCACTTGCAGAGGGATCAGTGAGAGGCGCGAACGGATCGTCGGGGCGCGGGTAAACGTTCAAGTCGCCGCCGACCACGATGCGTGCATCCGGCTTGGCGTTTTGCAGAAAGTCAACGATAGCTGCATTGTATTTGGCCTGTTCGGTGCGCGGTCCAACACAGGAGTCGGGTCCGCTCTTGAAGTGGTTATCGATCACATAGACATCGGTGAACACACTGGTGCCGATCCCATCACGCCAGATGCGGAAGAGGCCGGTATCTGGAGCGCGCGGGAAGACCATGGTGGTTTCACAGCCACTCGTATTCGCTAGCGATGTGGCATTCAGGGTTTTCGGGTTGGATACATCGCTGTTGAAGGAGGCAGCTGCGCCGGCATAATTGATCGCCGGGGTTCCGCCGAGCAGGGGATCACCATCAGGTGAAAGTAGTTGCACGCGGTCGGTCCGGTACATGAAAGCCGGGACGATACCGCGCAGGTCTGAGCTGTTGCGGTCGAAGGCAGCAGCATACGTTGGCCCGCCAAGTGAAGAAATCTGGAGGGCTAAGTCTTGCAAATCGTCCGGCTGGCCGTCGGCGTTGTTCGTGGTGCCACAATCCATTGCGCCGTTGGTAATCGTGCAGATATCCTGGTTCTCGACCTCCTGGACCATGAGGATATCCGGGCTGTGCAGATCGTTGATGATCTGAAGCGCAATATCGTTCAATCGAGCCTGATATGCGGCCTCACTGGCCGGCACATAATCAAAAGGCGGAGTGACATCAGATATGAAGGGAGTTCCGGTGTGAGAACAACCCGTATCACCCGTAAAATCGCAGCCGGAGAATGGATCGTTGCGGTAGTCGTACAAGTTCTCCAGGTTGAAATCAACGATGCTGTAATCTGCAGTGCGATTGAAAGCCGTAGGCGGATTATTGGCAGCAGGATCGACACCATCGCTGAAGCTAACTTGCTGATCAGGTTGGATCGAGTACTTGCCGAAGTCAAAGTAGACGCCGCCAGTTGGAGAACCATCGACAGTATCGAAAGTGCGCGAGGGATTAATCATGGCGGTGTTGTCACCCGCCGTGGCCTTGATTCCCAAACTGCCCATCAGGATACGGTAGCCATTGCCGTCCCAGTTGCTGGCATTATAGTTATCATCCAACGGATGAGCATCCCGGAACGCCCGACGCGCGTAGGGGTCGGTCCGTTGAGCGATGACGCTGTCAGGATTTGCTACCCAGACCTCAGCATCGGCTGTGCTGGCAAAGACATTCCGGCCATTCAGCACGAGGCTATTTGCTGGAACCTGCCCACGCATGCCCTCGCGACGTTCCCAGTAGCGATAGGCATCTTCCAGGTTGGAAGGAGGATTGGCTTCAAAGGCGGGAATATTCACATCGTGATCGACCACACTCAGAACGTAGGGGTTGCTTAATTCGGTCTGGCCGAAAAACTCCTGGACCGGCCCCTGGAGAACAACTTCGTCTCCAACAGTGGGCGTATAGTAGTAGCTAGCGCCCTTTACGCGCAAGGTGGTAAAACGGCCGATGTAGACGTAGAGACCATCCGAACTATTGGGATCTCCATCGGCTGTCGCGGCGGTGTTTTGAATGAAGAACGTGTGGCTGTCGCCGCCCGAGCTTGTCCTGGCAAGTGTGTTCTCATAGATCACACCTTGAATGGTGACCGTCTGACCGGCCAGAGGCGCATCGAAGTTGAAGCCATCGTCGGTAGCTCCGACCGAGCCCTGAACGGTGCCGATCGGGACGATGACATCCAGGCTGATGATGGCCGTTCCAGTTCGCCCTTGATCATCGGTGATATCGCATGAGAACATGTTGGAACTGACGCTTGTGTCAACGGTGGGCGTAGCTGTAAAGGAGAACGTGCCATTACCATCATCAGAGAAGGCCTGCGTGGCCGAGCCACCAATGTTGCTCAAATCACAACTGACGGCAAGGCTGGTGCTGGTCGGATTTTCTCCCGGAGTGACTGCCACAGTCAAAAGGGTTGTGTCACCGATATTAACTAAGCTGGGGTCAGCCGCGCCGGTGCCGGAAGGATTGGTAGATACCGGACCACCGCCACAATTGGCAGTATGTGAGCCTAACCCATCAAAGGTATCAGTAGGAAAGCCATCCCATTCAACTGATGGATCAAAGGCATCGCTGCCATCAGGGTCGCCAGCACAGATATCAGCCTTGCGGCGCAGGGTATTGTCAGCAGTGCTGGTCAGGCCAGAGCCCCATTCGGTGCCAGGGTTGAAGCCAATCTGGCCGATTACATCAATGTAGTCCGTCCCCTTAAGTAGTGCAACGGCATCATTTCCATTGTACCAACCTGCGCCATTGGTTTGATCAGCTTGAGCAAGGATGGTAGCGCTGGCCGACGATTGGGCAACAACGTATACATCCCCATTTGCTACAGTGCCCGTTAAGTTAATTGTCACGCTAGCACTCGTACTACCATTCGAATACATCTTGATGTTATAGCCACCTGCTGCTAAATCAACAGCCGAGCCGGTTCCGTTATAGATCTCTAATGCCTTATTATTGCTGCTGCCTTCAACATATTCGGAAAAGAAAAGCTCTGTAGCCGCCGAACCACCACAAGGATTCAAAGGGGAGGCCGTGTTGCGTGGGGCAGGCGCATCGACTGAGAAATCGCTGGCATTATCATCGGTATCAGTACAGCCGCCCCCTGCACGCAAATCCGCTGTTGTGTTACTGGGCGCGGGTGCAGGCCCACTCCCTTCAAAAAAGCTAGCTGTTGCCCCAAATCCGACAACGTCTACGATATTGGGTGAAGAAGGAGTGGCACCGCTGAGCGCTGTGGTTGAATTTACCACCGCCACTTTGCCTGCTGTTGCGCTCATTGAACTTGAACCTGTAGCATCTGGTGTAGGTAATGGGGTCGTTCCCCCCGAGCCTGCCGCTTCTTGGACAAGATAATATTGTCCCGGTTGAACCATGCCAGAAAGCGCAGTAACGGCCCAACTAGTACCAGCAGCAGATGCATACTGCACAGACCACCCCGTGACATCAACAGTCGCTGTACCTCTATTGAATAATTCAATGAAATCGTTGGTATATGTCGCCCCGCTATTTCCCCCGCCGCCATATACCTGGCTGATCACAACATCAGGCGAAATCGCACTTGCCTGATGAACCTGCCCTGGCACCAAGGCCAGGAGAAAGGTAAAAACCACAAACGTGGTAAAAATTTTACTCAATTTCATTCTGATTCTCCTTTTGAGTTTTTAGTTCAGCTTTTTCTGAAAACTACAGTTTCCAGGTAAAGTAACTGAATTGAGTGAAATGAATTTCTCACCAAACCTTAAAAGAACTATTTATTTTTATCCCCTCCTTCCTTAATGTTTTAATCATTATTAAATCACAAAATTACCTTGCGGTTTTGTAAGGTAAATACAAGACGAGAAAAAAAACAAAAGGTTACCTTTTTTCTCATAAGTTAGTAATCATATTCTATGTGAGAGCTAACAAATATGCAAGCATTTCATATTACAAGTCTCTTAAAATTATCTTAATAGTCCAAATTTACTACTGAATTGCTCTGCTATAATGCGGCGCATGTCGACGCTACGGCGCGCCCTGTCAATATTTGGCTGGACAAAGCATTCCTCTATCCTCCTGGGTGGATTTTTGCTGACCATCTTCCTGATCGTCTACATCTGGTGGCCGTTGGCCGAGGAAGCGCTCTTGTACATCGACTGGAACGGTCCCTGGTGGCTGTACATGGACTGGCTGCTGATCGGCATCTTCCTTTTCATGTCACTGACCATCATCTCGCGCGCGAACTTGAAAACCGATGGCCTGATTGTCTTTGTCGGCGTCTTCGGCGGACTGGCAATTGAGTCGTGGGGAACACAAACCAATTTGTGGCACTATTACACTGCCGAGCGTCCGCCGCTGTGGATCATCCCTGCCTGGCCGATTGCGTCTCTTTCAATTGACCGGATCACACGCCTACTGCTTTTTTTAAACACAAAGTACACTAAGAAGTCAAAGAGGAATCCCTTTGTGACCGTCGTGTCCTTCGTGTTTAATTTCAAAACTCTCTACTGGATCACTTTCGCATCTTTCTACACCCTGATGCTGCTCTTCGTTGCCCCGACCTTTGACAAATCCTATACCTGGCTCTCCCTGCTCCTGTGCGGACTCCTGATCCTGACACCCACCGACTACCGCATCGCAACCCTGACCTTTCTGGCCGGGGCGGCTCTGGGTTACTATCTCGAATTGTGGGGCACCACCCGCGAATGCTGGACCTACTACACATTTCAGAAGCCACCCTTGTTCGCTGTACTGGCACATGGCATGGCCGCGGTCGCTTTCTGGAGGGCAGGACTGGTGGTCAAACAGATGCTTCGGTTGCTGAGGCGAAGATTGACCAGAATACCAGTCAGTTAGTTCATTCGTCTTGCAGTAGATACGATCAATTGAAATCTTTTTTGGGGGCGATGAATTGTCTCAGAACCACTTTCCCTTCTGAAAAAAAATGTGATTTTCGTCGCCTTCCATGTGGACAAGGGTCATTTCCCATCCAAATCATCTTGACAAACAGGGGAATTTTGATATACTCCTATAAAATATAAACTTGTAGAGTATTTTTTAGTCCGCACGCCTGTGCAGCCCAAAATGGATTTCAGGTAGTGCGGGCTTGTGTGCGCTTGTGGAACACATCGCTGCTACACAAAGCCATTACGGAGGTAAACGTGTCAATACTTATAAAAATCGCCTGGCGCAACGTCTGGCGACAACGCCGCAGAACATTCCTGATCTCTATTGCGATGGGCTTGATCGTGGCGTTGCTGGTGCTATACGACGGCGTCCTTGGCGGATTCAATGACGCTATATACGGAAACTCCATCCAGATCATGGGCGGCAATATCCAGGTTCATGCGCCAGGATACAACGAGCAGATCGGACGCAAACCTTTACTCCCGTTGGCTGACCCTGATGCAGTAGTAGCCGCGGCCGAATCGAACCCCAATGTCGTCCAGGCCACGAAACGCATCATCACCGGCGGATTGGTAACCAACCGCGAAGGCGCTTTCTCCGTATCAATTATCGGACTGGAACCCGAAAAGGAAGCCCAGATCAGCCAGGTAGCCAAAAACATCTCCTCAGGCCGCTTTCTGGCCTCGGATGATGGCGACCTGCTCGTCATCGGCCAGGGACTGGCTACCGTGATGGGAATCCAGGTCGGCGACCGTATCACCATGGTTGGCAATGGCACACATGAACAAACTCGTCAACGCACGATGACGATTGTCGGTATCTATGATGTAGGCGTGCCATCCGTCGAGAAAGGGACAATCTACATGTCCCTCCACGAAGCGCAACAACTCTTCGGCTTGAACGGACAGGCAACCGAAGTCGTTGTCAACCTGCAACAGATCGGGCAGGAGCCCGGCGTGGTCGACACGATCAATGCACGTCAGCCCGGCTACGATATCGCCACCTGGGAAACCAGCATCCCCGAGTTGAAGCAAACCATGGAGATGAAATCCTCCGTCATGGGCGTATTCGGCATCATCATGTTGGGAATCGCGGCAATTGGTATTCTCAACCTGCTCATGATGGCCGTTTTTGAGCGCACACGTGAGATTGGTGTTATGGGTGCGCTGGGATTGAAACCGCGCGAGATCACCACTTTATTCCTGCTAGAAGGTATCTTGATCGGTTTGGTCGGTGCCGTCTTAGGCATAGTTCTTGGTGTCGTTTTTAATGGTTTGCTCAGCATTTACGGCATTGATTTCAGCGCCTTTGCCGACATGACCGAATACACCGCCCTGATCAGTGGTCGTATTTATGCACAGATGATGCCGTTAAAAATCCTTCAGCATGGGTTGACTGTTCTTATCATCGCCGCTCTTGCAGCGTACTCCCCTGCCCGCCAGGCAGCCCGGCGAGAACCAGCCGAAGCGCTGCATCACGTTTAGGAGTTTTCAATGTCAACATATATCAAAATGGCCTTTCGAAATTTGGGACGCAACCGCCGCCGCACGCTTTTTTCGGCGCTGGCGCTGACCCTCACCCTGGCATTGCTGATGTTTATCGTCGCTTTTTTCAATGGAGAAGTGCAAACTTCAATGGAATCCACCCTGCGTCTCGATAGCGGACACATCCAGATCCGGGCTGCAGATTACGATCCGGACAAACTCAGCGTCGCCTGGGAGTATCTGATCGAAAACCCGGAGCAGATTGCAGCGCAGGTTGCAGCGTTACCTCAAGTGCAGGTAGCCACCCCCCGCCTCATCGCCAGCGGCATTATCTCCGTCGCCGATGAGTCCACCGGCGTTCAGGTGATGGGCATCGATCCTGCTTCGTCAGCGAACGATCCCTACCGCGAAGGATTGGTATCAGGCCAATTCCTGACCGCAGATGACCGCGACGGCATCCTGATCGGCTATCCCCTGACAGAAACCCTGGGATTAAAGGTTGGCGACCAACTCAACCTGTTGGTGAACACCGCCGATGGCTCCGTGGACCAACAGTTGTTTACCGTGCGCGGCGTCTATTCCACTGGCTCGACCAACTATGACAAAGGGCTGGTATTCCTGCCGCTTGCCAAGGCACAAGCCTTTTCAGGCGCAGACAACCACGCCAGCTACATCTTTGTTTTATTACACGACCGCGACCAGGCCGATGCGGTTGCCGCCGCGCTCAAAAGCCCGAACTATCAGGTCAAAACCTGGGTCCAACTGAACGAACTGTTCGTTGTGCTCGACGACTATTCCAACCTCATCATTTCGATCATGAACCTGATCGTTCTGGGCGTGGCAGCCACTGTGATCGTCAACACACTGCTCATGTCCGTCTTCGAACGCACCCGCGAGATCGGCATCCTGGCCTCTATCGGCATGAAAGGTCGCCAGATCATGGGACTGTTCTTGCTCGAATCTACGATTCTGGCAATCGGCGGCATTGCAGTTGGTCTGCTGATTGGCTGGGCGCTGGTCGCCTACTTTGGACAGGTCGGTATCTATTTTGGAGACCTGGGCGTAAGCGGTTTCTATCTGGGAGACCGCATCTACGCATTCATTACCTTACAAGACACAATTAATTTGACCGTCCTGGCACTGGTCATCACCTTAGTAGCCTCGCTCTATCCGGCCCGCATGGCCTCCCGCATGGAGCCTGTCGAAGCCTTGCAAAGCGCACAATAAAGGAGAAACAAAATGGAAGTCGCAAAATTAACTGACGTAAAACGCACCTACAAGATCGGCGAAGTGGAAACCCACGCTCTGCAAGGCGTCAGCCTGACCATCGAAAGCGGCGAATTCACCGCTCTGGTCGGCCCCTCTGGCTCTGGCAAAACCACGCTACTGCAACTCATTGGCTGCCTCGACCAGCCCACTTCCGGCACGGTCGTCATCAATGGACACGAAACCACCAAACTCAACCGCAACAAGCGCGCCGACCTGCGCAAAGGCACCATCGGCTTCGTATTCCAGTTCTTCGCGCTCATCCCTACCCTCACCGCTTTCGAGAACGTGGAGATGCCGCTCTTGCTCAATGGCAAAAGCCCTGCGCAACGCAGGCAGCGCGTGATGGAACTGCTCGAAGCCATCGATATGACAGACCGCGCCAACCACCGCCCCGACCAACTCTCAGGCGGACAGCAGCAACGAGTGGCTGTGGCGCGCGCCCTGTCCACTGACCCCGCCATGATCCTGGCCGACGAACCCACCGCCAATCTCGACACTGAGAACGGTGAGCAAGTCATGGAGATCATGAAGAAACTCAATGAAGAAACCGGCACTACCTTCGTCTTCGCCACCCACGATCCGCGCGTTATCAAATACGCCCGCCGTGTAGTGACATTGCAAGACGGTCTGATAGTCGCTGATAGCAAGAACGAGTAAGATACTAGAAACACTTCACATACAGGAAGAGCGAATGAAGAAAACAATCTGGATTCCATTCTTGGCATTGACTCTGCTGCTGACCGCATGCGGAGGCGCCGCCACCCCCGAAGCCATCCCCACCGTTGCACTGGACTCTGGCGCATCAGACTCAGGTTCAACTGCTCCCGCTTCGACAAGCGGAGTTGTGGCCTCAGCCGAAGTCCGGCCTGCAGACTCGGTTGACTTGAGCTTTCCCCTGCTCGGTGCGGTAAAAACCGTGAACGTAGAGGTCGGTGAGACTGTCACCGCTGGGCAGACCATGGCCACGCTCGATACGACCATCATCGAAGCTCGCATCGCCGAAGCCGAAGCCGGCGTTGTTGCCGCGCAAACGCAGGTCACTTACCTACAGCGTGTGGGTGTGGGCAACGCCTATGAGCAAATCGATGCCGCGCAGGCCGAAGTAGAACGCGCCCAGGCCGTTGTCGATCAACTAAAAGCGACACTGGCACAGGCCACGCTGACCACCCCCATCTCTGGAACGGTCATCAAGGTCGATGTTGCCCCAGGCGAAACTGCAAATCCCGGGCAAGTCATCATCGTCATCGCCGATCTGAGCGACATGCGCATCGAAACCACCGATCTAAGCGAACGCGACATTCCCGCCGTGCAAATCGGACAAACGGCCAGCGTTTTCATCGATGCCCTGAACGAATTCTTTCAATGGCAAAGTAGTTGACATCGACCGTCAGTCAGAAACCGTAGGCGGTGATGTGACTTACAAAGTAACGATTGAACTGGACACACAGCCCGCTGGCTTGCGCTGGGGCATGAGCGCCGAAGTCACCATCCAGACGGAGTAACGGCATGAAGCACACCCTAT
Source organism: uncultured Chloroflexia bacterium (assembly GCA_963785535.1). GTDB lineage: Bacteria > Chloroflexota > Anaerolineae > Anaerolineales > Villigracilaceae > JAABUE01. The sequence continues at coordinate 26,965 of CAWAVQ010000045.1, forward strand.
GGACAACGCTTGCAGGATTGGCGCTTGTTCTTGCGATGGCAGGTTGTACTCATGCAGCTACCGCAACGCCTATCCCAACCATCGCTTTGGATTCCGGTTCTCCCAAAGCTAGAAACGTGCAGGCCTCTGCAGAGGTTGTTCCTGCACAGGAAACGCGTCTAAGCTTTGTTATTCCCGGACCGATCAAGGAAGTTAATGTAGCACAGGGAAGCGTGGTCGAGGCTGGACAAATCCTTGCCACCTTGAGTTCTCCTGACCTGGAATATGGTATCTTGCAGGCAAAAGAGGCTGTGAATAAGGCAGAATTCGACTATCAATACTGGAAACTCCCACGACGCAAAGGCAATCAGATCATCGAAAGAGGTCCGGTAGCCGCACAGGAACTCGAAACAACTCGCAGATCGTTGGATACGGCCTATGCCGAGTTATCCCAGACCGAACTTGTTGCGCCTTTCGCAGCTACAGTCGTCTCAGTGAACGTCAAACCTAGCGAATTCGTGCAAGCTGGTCAAGTGGTCCTCGTGCTAGCGAGGCTGGATAATTTGCATGTGGAAACTACCGACCTGAGCGAACTGGACATAGCATCGGTCAAGATTGGACAAGCTGCGACCGTTCACATTGACGCTCTTGACAAAGAAATTCCAGGAGTGGTAACCGCTATCTCGCCCATTTCCGATACTTTAGGTGGCGATGTGGTTTTCAAGGTCACTATACAATTAGATGAACAGCCAAAAGAATTGCTCTGGGGTATGAGCGCTGATGTCGAAATTCAAACGGAGCAATAGCGTGAAACATACCTTCTGGATAATATTCATAGTGTCTGCGCTTATTTTGGCTGTATCGGGCTGCATTCCCGCCGCTACCGCAACACCTATCCCGTCCGTTTCACTGGATACAACCAATACGTCTGCATCCGGACAAGTCAAGGCTTCAGCAGTGGTGGTCCCTGCGCAGGAATCACGTCTGAGTTTTGTTATTTCGGGCCTGGTTGAGGGGGTAGCTGTAAAGGAAGGAAATACAGTTGAGGCAGGGCAGGCATTGGTTCAACTTGACACAACCCAACTGGAATTCGATATCGTCGCAGCAAAAGCCGCTCTAAATTCAGCTGAAATCGACGCACAAATTCAGAGACAACCCAGGAAAAAATTCAGCCTCGACACATTCAAATTCACATACGAAAGTGCTCCACCCGAAAAGCTTCAAGCGGCAGATTCCAAAGTGGATCAAATGCGATCTGCTCTGGATGTGGCGCAAGCCTCTCTCGCTCAAGGGACGCTGGTGGCCCCTTTTGCTGGCACAATCACCTCTGTGGATGTACAAGCAGGTGAATACGTCAATCCCGGGCAGGTCATCATCACATTGGCGAAGCTGGACGAGTTGCAGATCGAAACCACCGACCTGAGCGAGCTCAATGTTGCCGCAGTAAAAGTTGGCCAGCCCGCTACGGTTTTTGTCGAAGCGCTCAATGACAATTTTCCCGGAAAAGTGACCGCCATCTCCCCTATCTCCGATACCATCGGCGGTGACGTGGTCTTCAAAGTGACTATCAAATTAGACAAGCAACCGGATGCCCTGCTCTGGGGCATGAGTGCCGACGTAGAAATCAACACGCAGTAAAGTTGGAAGACCCTGCTGCTATATGTATCAAAAAGAGGAGGCTGCTCATAAACAGTCTCCTTTTTGCATTCTTCATTGTACAATACCCTACCTTGGTATTAGCATAAAAGCACCATGTACAAAATCCCAATTTTTGTTATAGTTGATAATATCTCTCTACAATTTAAAATAAACATCTACAGAATTCTATGACTTCTCCCTACCAAGATCGTTGTCATTGGCGCAGGTAGCGCTTCCTTCGGCGAGAACACGCTTTCCGCTTTGCTCCGCTCAAAGAAATTGCGTGGCTCTACACTTGCACTGGTCGACCGGAATGCCAAAAGCCTGGACATCGTCCATCGTCTGGCGAACAGGCTGAACGTCGAGTGGGATGCGAAGTTCACCATCAGCGCCCACGCCCACCACAAAGATGCGCTTGAGGGCGCGGAGTTCGTCGTCTCAGCTATCGAAGTCGGTCCGCGCGAGGCACTGTGGAAGTCCGATTTCGAGATCCCGCTCAAGTATGGCGTGCGCCAGCCTTACGCCGAGAACGGCGGTCCCGGCGGTTTTGCCCATGCTGCGCGCAACATCGGTCCACTGATGGAAATCGTGCGTGACATGGAGCAAATCTGTCCGGATGCCTGGTTGATCAACTTCACCAATCCGATGACGCGCATTTGTGACGCGGTCAACCGTTATAGCCAGATCAGGACGGTCGGGTTGTGCCACCAGATTTTTATCGGTTACGCTTTTGCAGGCTTGGTGCTGGCAGAAGATTTAGGGTTCGAAATACCCAAGGGCATTGAAGGTATGCACGCCGATTTCACGCAGCACGCCCTGCGTGAACAGCTTATCCATCAGGTCCTGCCGCGCGTCGAGATCACGGCCGCTGGACTGAACCACTTCACCTGGATCCTGTACATTCGTGACAGGGAAACCGGCGATAACCTGTACCCGCTTTTCAGGGAACGCTTCGCCTCTTTCGACCCCAAATTTGAACCGCTTACGAGGGACGTTTTCAACGCCTTCGACATGTTCCCGGTCCCGGGCGACACGCACCTGTGCGAATATCTGCCCTGGGTGAGCGACTCCCGTGACCAAGCCCTGGGAGAAGTACAACCTCCGCCTGTACGATTGGGACATGTGGGCCGGGCTACGCGATTTCAGTCTCGACCGCTTGAACGATATGGCTGACGGGCATCTGACAATCGATGGCTTGCTGGATACGGATTCCGAAGGTGCGCTCGAGATGATCGAGAACATTGCCGGAGGCGGCTCTCATTACCATCTGGCGGCGAACAGACCAAATATCGGTCAGATCGCGAACCTGCCCTTTGGGGCTACGGTCGAGACGCCGGTACACGTCAGCAGCCTGGGCGTGGAGCCGATCCATGTCGGCGCATTGCCTGAACCCGTGGCAGAACTCCTGCGTCGCGAGATCACTGTAGGCCAGCTTTGCGTGGATGCTGCGGTCGAAGGCAGTTGTGAGAAGGCTTTGCAATGTCTGCTGCTTGATCCCATGATCACAGACATTGGTATTGCCAAGCAAATTCTGGACGATTATCTGACGACCTACAAAGAGTACTTGCCGCAGTTTTGGGGGTAAGCCCGGGGAAATACGCCTGTTTTTGATGCGCTGAAAACGGCTGGTTGCCCCCTGAGTTTTGTTTTTTTGAACTGCCATACCCGTTCCAGGCACTTAGGGTGTTTCTTGACCTAAACCTGCTCCCGTTTCACCAGTGCCGCCGCTTCTATGCTTTTATCTCCCCGAAGACCACCTTGCATATACCGCTTGTGAAAGCAATCGCCCCGCAGACTGCTCACGCGTCACCAACTCGCCACTTTCCACCATTCCATCAAACTTTGACATCATATCTTGCAAAGCCTGTCCCACATGGATGGCGGAAGCCTGGACCGCATAGACCGTCACTACTACGAACAAAGGCCTGTCGCTCAACACCTGGCGGCAGGCCTCCAGCAAATTGGGCAGCGATTTATAGATTTCCCACACCTCACCCTTTGGACCGCGCCCGAACTTGGGCGGATCGAGCAGGATACCATCGTATTGGTTTCCACGTCGCCCCTCGCGCTGGACGAACTTGAGCGCATCATCCACGATCCAGCGCACGGGTTTCTCCGTCAGCCCGGATAAAGCCTGGTTGTCCCGCGCCCAGGTCACAGCTTTTTTCGAAGCGTCCACGTGCGTGACTTGCGCACCCGCCGCGGCGGCAGCTAACGTTGCCAATCCCGTATAGCCAAATAAGTTCAGAACCTTAATGGGCCGCTTTGATTTCTGAATCAAATCCGCTGACCAATCCCAGTGCGCAGCACATTCTGGAAAAACGCCCAGATGCCGCCCTCGCGTGGTCATCGCCCATAATCTCAGTTGTTCCCCTCCCCCCGCTGAGAGAGAGGGGCTAGGGCGTCGTATTGAGCCCGTCGAAACAGTGAGGGGGTAGTGCATTGCCCATCTTTCTTCCACTTTCTTCTTAAACTTCCAATGTCCTCCGCTCTCCTCACTGGTCGGCTGAAAGACCGCGTGTGCCTGTGCCCATTCTTTCTCCGATAAAGCACGCGACCACATGGCCTGCACCTCTGGGCGGACAAACGTATATGGCCCAAAACGCTCGAACTTCAAGCCATCACCGCTATCGAGCAAGGCATAATCAGACCAGTTTGTTGACTCAAGGAGAAAGAAAGTGGGAGATTTCGACATGAAAAATGAGTCAATAGTACTATTCAGGTGGGAAGGGTCAAAAATACCACTTGCTTTTTGCTCACAAAATCTGTATAATGTGGGAAAAAGTGGTAGAAAGTGGAGGACGAGCGCCGGAAGCCCCGGCGTTCGCCTGTTAATCGGAGATGTAGAACTAATGTTCTTAGGCCAATTCCAGCACAACCTCGACGAGAAAGGTCGCTTGATGATCCCGGCACCCTTCCGTCAAACGCTGGAAGGCGGCGCTTTCATCACTCAAGGCTTCGACCGCTGTCTGATGGTCATGACCGATGCATATTTCAAAATGGTCTATGAACGCATCAACGCCATGAACCTGGCTGATCCCGCCACCCGCATGCTGCGCCGCTTGATTCTCTCCAATGCTTATTCGATCGAGTTGGACAAAGTTGGGCGCATCCTGGTTCCGCAGAATCTGCGTCAGTTTGCTGGCTTCGAAGGTGAGGCTATTATAGCAGGTCAGGGCGAGTATTTCGAAGTCTGGTCGCCAGCGGAGTGGAACAAGCAAATGGATAACATCCAGGACACCGAAGCCAACATCCAACGTTTCTCAGCGCTGAACTTGTCCTCACCATCATAGGACAAATTGTTATTTGTCCTACATGCAGCACCAACCTGTTCTTTACCATGAAATTATACACGCGTTGCGGCCCATTAATAAAGGGTTTTACGTAGACGGAACACTGGGCGCGGGCGGACATGCCCGCGGAATTTTGGAGGCCTGCGCTCCAGACGGACGTCTGTTGGGCCTGGATGTGGACCCTCAGGCGTTAGCGCTTGCCCGTGAGACCTTGGCTCCTTACGGGGAGCGCGCCCATCTGACGCAGGCCTCCTACGATTCTCTTACCGAAAGGCTGCGTGACATCGGATGGGATAAAGTGGACGGCATCCTGCTCGACCTGGGACTTTCCTCGATGCAACTGGATACCCCCGAGCGCGGCTTTTCCTTCCAACAGGATGCACCGCTGGACATGCGTTTCGATCCGGCCTCCCCCACCACAGCGGCGGACCTGGTCAACAATCTGCCGCAGGATGAACTGGCGGACCTGATCTACCGCTACGGGGAAGAACGCGCTTCTCGACGCATCGCGCGGGCCATCGTCAAAGCGCGACCGCTTCAGACCACCCGTCAGCTTGCTGCCATTATCGAGAGTGTCATCCCGCGTAAAGGCCACATCCACCCTGCCACGCAGACGTTCCAGGCTTTGCGCATCGCAGTCAACCAGGAACTGGAGCGGGTCAAGAATGTGCTCCCCCAGGCGGTAGCAGCCCTGAAGTCCGGTGGGAGGCTGGCGATCATCTCCTTCCACTCGCTGGAAGACCGTATCGTCAAAGAGTATTTCCGTTCCGAAAGTAAAGACCTGGTCAATCCACCTTATGAACGGATTTACGAGTTCGAGAAAAAAGCAACGCTGAAAGAGATCAACCGCAAAGTCATCATTCCTGGCGAGGCCGAAATCAGAGCCAATCCAAGGGCAAGGAGTGCCAAGCTTCGCATCGTAGAAAAATTATAAATTTGTAGTAGCTTTCGACGGCTGGCAGTACAACTGCCAGCGGCAAGCGAAAGGTTAGCAGTTGTACTGCTAACCAACACTACAGATGACCATCGCCCAAATTTAAAGGTCATCATGAACACTACTAATCGTCTTAACCATGCTTATTCACAAGCTCCCTGGCGCGTTCAGCGTCAATGGGTGAGCGTTTTTCTTTAATCGTGCTGGGTTTCGCGATGATCGCAACTCTGTACCTGATGGTGACATCGCAAGCTGCCATCACCGGCCGTGAAATCCAGGATTTGCGCCAGGCAATCGTTGAAACCGAGCATACCAATGCCGACCTGCAAACCGAGTTCGCCCAACTGACATCCAAAGATGAAGTGGAACAGCGAGCGGATGCGCTCGGGTTCCGGCCAGTAACGTCAGAAGAAGTGGAATATCTGTACGTGCCCGGCTATGTAGCACCCAAAGGTGTCAAGCTGGCGACCGCGCCCGAACTGCAACCCAGCGCGCCGAATATCCCGCCAGAATATACCCAATCCCTGTTGGATTGGTTAGACGAGCGTCTTCAAACATCGGGCGGAGGTTCAAGATGAGACAACAATACGCATGGCGATCCATTTTGCTGAATGGCTTTCTAGCATTTGTCGCCACGCTGGTCATCCTACAAATGGTGCGCATTCAGGTCAGCGCCGAAGCGGAAGCGTTCCGGGAGCAGGCTGATACCTTCAAAGGCGGATACAAAACCTATTACCCGGAGCGCGGCGAAATTTACGACCGCAATGGCCACCTGTTAGCCGGAAACCAGACCGTGTACGAAGTCGGCGTGGATCTGACCACCGTGGTCGATCCGCACAGCGTTGCTATGGCCGTCAGCGTCAACCTGGGCAAAGACTACGATCAAGTTTACAGCGACATTCTCAACCCGCCTTCAGGCCTTTCCTATCTGGTTGTGGACAACTTCGCCTCCTCTAAGGCAGTTGCTTATTTAAAGGAACTCAAGAAAGAACTGAGCAATTCGGGAAATCCGACCCCCAGCCTGGCAGGCCTGGAATTCAGTCCACGCTTGGAACGCAGCTATCCCGAAGATGCACTGGCATCGGATGTGATTGGCTTTGTCAATCGTGAGGGGCGGGGTTATTTTGGCATCGAAGAAAAATACAATGACCTGCTGGCAGGGAATCCGGTCAAAGTGTGGGTGCCGAATGAACCCAACCAGGCTATGGATATCCCGAACGTTCCAAACGGAACCAGCCTGATCTTGACTATCAACCGCGACCTGCAAGGTGCTGTTGAGGAGATCCTGGACCAGTCGTTGAGAAAATATGACGCGCAGCACGGGGCCATCATCGTCATGAACCCGAAAAACGGCGAAATCCTGGCCATGGCGAGCACCCCGCGCATGGACTTGAACAACTTTGAAAATTACGGCGTGATCTTCAACAACGCCAGCGAATACAACCGCGCCATCGGCATGCCTTACGAGCCGGGCTCGGTCACGAAGATATTCACCATGGCAGCCGCGCTGGATACCGGGTTAGTCAATCCCAACACCACCTATCTCGACACAGGTGAAATCCAGGTCGGCGGCGTCACCATCAGGAACTGGGACAATCAGGCCTGGGGCGTACAGAACATGGTCGGTTGTTTGCAGCACTCGCTCAATGTCTGTATGTCGTGGCTAGCTGTGCAACTCGGCCCGCAAAATTTGTACGGCTACCTGAACCGCTTCGGCTTCGGCCACCTGACTGGCGTGGATATGGCCGGTGAAGCGGCAGGCAGGCTCAAGGTCCCGGGAGATGCGGATTGGTATCCGGTCGACCTGGCTACGAATTCATTCGGGCAGGGCATCACTGCAACTCCCTTGCAAATCATGACAGCCGCCACAGCAGTTGTCAATCAGGGTCGCATGGTTACGCCGCACACTTTGTACGCCATGCTGCGTGATGGAAACCAGTTCAACGTTCCGCCACAATATGCTGGTTCACCCATCAGAGCCGAGACCGCGGCCACGCTAAACGAGATGTTAGCTACCTCGCTCGAAAACGAAGCCTCTTCTGCGCTGGTGCCCGGCTACCGCGTCGCCGGAAAGACGGGCACCGCCCAGATCCCCACCCCGCTTGGCTTTTACGATCTCAGCCAGACAAATGCTTCTTTCATCGGCTGGGGACCCGTGGACGATCCACAGTTTATGATCTACGTCTGGCTCGAACGCCCCACAGCTTCTATCTGGGGCTCGGAAACAGCCGCGCCCGTTTTCTCGGAAGTGGCTCAGAAAACTGTTATCCTGCTCGACATCCCGCCCGATGCGGTGCGCTTACAAATGGCTGCTCATTAAGAGATTTTCATGCTGACACTCGCCGACGCGCTCGAAGCCCTGACGAACCTCCGCCCGGAGGGGAACACCCCGGTCATCACCGAGGCGGCGATCGACTCGCGTCAGGTTATTCCCGGCTCGCTGTTTGTTGCCATCCCGGGTGAGCGTGTCGACGGTCATGACTTCCTGGATGAAGCCTTCAAGCGTGGCGCTTCCTTTGCCTTGGTCCAACAAGATGTGGACGCCTCTTTCCGTACCCTGGACCTGCGCCCCGGTCTAAGCGCCGAGTCTCTCCCCGATCTGACCCTGCCCCTCTGTCTGCGGGTTGAGAACACCGTCACCGCTTTGCAACAGATCGCTCGTTTCTGGCGTCGCACACTGGATATCCGCGTGATCGGCATCACCGGCAGTGTTGGGAAATCCACTACCAAAGAGATGGTGGCGGAAGTGCTCAGCCAACGCTATCACACATTGAAAAGCCCAGGCAATTTAAACAACGAGATCGGCCTGCCGCTTTCCATTTTGAAGCTGAGTTCGGGTTACCAGCGTGCCGTGCTGGAGATGGGCTTCTACGTTCCCGGCGAAATTGCCTTCCTGTGTGACATCGCCCAACCGCAAGTCGGTGTGGTAACCAACATTGGCACCGTCCACGCTGAACGGGCCGGTTCGCAAGAAAACATCTTCCTCGGGAAGTCGGAACTCGTTCAGTCCCTGTCCGAAGATGGCGTAGCCATCCTGAACTTCGACGATCCCTGGGTGCGCAAGATGGAAGAGAAAACTCGTGCACAGGTCTTCTTTTACGGGCTCTCCTCGGAAGCCGACCTGTGGGCTGACAACGTCGAGGGACAGGGCTTGGAAGGCATCCGCTTCCGCCTGCACTATCAGCGTGAGACCCTACACGTGCGCGTTCCATTAATCGGACGGCATTCCGTCCACACCGCTCTGCGTGCCGCTGCTGTTGGCTTGGTGGAAGGCCTGACCTGGCAGGAGATCTTCGACGGCCTCAACCAGGGACACACCCAGTTGCGTCTGGTCGCCGTCCGCAGCAAGACCGGTGCACTGATCCTCGACGACACCTACAACGCTTCGCCCGAATCCATGCTGGCGGCTTTGAACCTGCTGGATGAACTGGACGGCCATAAGATCGCCGTGCTGGGCGATATGCTCGAACTTGGTCAATACGAACGCCAGGGACATGAAATGGTCGGGCTGCGCACCGCCCAAGTCGCGGATACCCTGCTCACGCTGGGTACTCGTGGGCACATGATCGCTGAAGCAGCTCGCAAGTCTGGAATGAGAAAATCATCTGTCCTGGAATTCGAAGAACTGGAACAGATCGTAAACTGGCTGGATGAGAACTTATCCAAAAATGATTCTGTGCTGATCAAAGGCTCACACGGGCTACGCATGGACCGCATCGTCAACGCCCTAGAGGTGAGGCCGTGAAAGATACAACCCTGGCGCTCAGCCTGGCAGGGCTGGCTTTCATGATGACCGTCATCTGGGGCGGACCACTGCTGCGCATCCTGCGCTATTTCAAGATCGGCAAGCTTATCCGTGTGGAAGAGCCCGGTCACCATAACGTCAAGATGGGTACACCCACCATGGGCGGCGTGATGTTCATCCTGCCCGTATTGTTGCTAACAGTGTTGCTCAATGCGGTCGCTCTGTTAGGCCTGGATGTGGTCGGTCGCTCCGTGCTGGTGCCATTGATCGTCATGGTCGGGTATGGCACCCTCGGCGCAATCGACGATTGGCAGGGTCTGCGCGGCAAACGCCGCGGCGAAGGCATGACCGCTCGCGTAAAATTCGCCGCACAGGTTCTAATGGGCATTGGTACAGCCTGGGTGCTCAAATACTTGTTGGAAGTACCCGAAATCTATCTTCCGGGTGTCAATATTCCCATCGAGCTGAACGAATATGTGTACATCGCTATCGCCGCTTTCATCATCGTCAGCGAGTCCAATGCGATCAACTTCACCGACGGTCTGGACGGCCTGGCCGGCCTGATTGCTTCCACCGCCTTTGCCGCGTACGGTGGCATCGCTCTTATCCAGGGACAAATCTATCTGGCGCGTTTCTGCTTCACATTGGTCGGCGCCATTTTCGGCTTTCTATGGTTCAATGTCCACCCTGCCGAACTGTTCATGGGCGACACCGGTTCGCTCTCTCTCGGAGCTACCCTGGCCGTTGTTGCCCTGATGACCGGTCAGTGGCCACTGCTGCTTGTTATCGGTATTATTCCCCTCAGCGAGGCCTTGAGCGTCACGCTGCAAATTGGTTATTTCAAATTGACCAGGGGCAAACGTCTCTTCAAGATGGCGCCCATTCATTTGCACTTTGAATTACTCGGCTGGAGCGAAACGCAGGTTGTACAACGCTTCTGGCTGATTGGATTATTAGCTGCCATGCTCGGCATCGGATTGACACTGGTATAGCCATGACAGATTGGGCCGGGAAACGCGTACTCATTTTGGGCGCCGCCCGTCAGGGGCAGGCGTTGGCGCGCTGGTTGACACTGCATGGTGCGCACGTGACCCTGTCCGACAAACGCCTCGAAGCGGACCTCGAACCTGCCCGGCAGGCCCTGGCCGATCTGCCCATCGAGTGGGCCCTGGGCGGCCACCCGCTGGGACTACTCGATCAGACTGACGTGTTGTGTCTCTCCGGCGGCGTCCCGCTGACGCTGCCCATCGTAGCCGAAGCCCAGAAACGTGGCATACTGCTCTCGAACGATACGCAAATCTTCATGGAGGTCGCACCCTGTAAAACAGTCGGTATCACCGGCTCAGCGGGCAAGACAACCACCACCGCGCTGCTCGGCAAGATGGCCGAGGCCTCTTATACGGAAAAAGTTGGGCGCGTTTTCGTCGGCGGCAATATCGGCGACCCGCTCATCAATTACGTGGATGAGATGCATCCAAGCGATCTGGCCATTCTGGAAATCTCCAGCTTCCAACTCGACCAGATGAGCATCTCCCCTAACGTGGCGGCCATCCTTAACATCACGCCCAATCATCTGGACCGACACGGCACGATGGAAGCTTACACCGCTGCCAAAGCGCGCATCCTGGACTTTCAAAACAAAGAGGATGTCGCAATTCTTGGGCGTGACGATCCCGGTGCGTGGAACCTGCGCGAACGAGTCAAAGGCAAGCTGCTGTCGTTTGGATTGAGCGACCTGCCTGATGACGGATCGGGCACGTATGTCAGCGATGGCTTGTATCACCTGCGCGATGGCAACGCTTACGTGCTACTGCCCATCCAGAATTCCATTCATTTGCGCGGCGACCACAACCGCCAGAATGTGCTGGCCGCCATCACCATCGGTCATGCTGCCGGGTTGAGTCTGGATGCCATGTTGGAAGCCATCGACAACTTCTACGGCGTGCCGCACCGGCTGGAACTGGTCCGCGAACTGCGTGGCGCGAAGTGGTACAACGACTCGATCGCCACTGCCCCGGAGCGCACCATGGCTGCCATCCACTCATTCGATGAACCTATCGTACTGATGTTGGGTGGCAAGGACAAAGACCTGCCCTGGGAAGATTTAGCGGAATTGGTCCGGGAACGGGTCGATCATGTAGTGGTATTTGGCCAGGCGGCGGAAAAAATTCTGGATGCGCTGAACAGCTCAGGATCAGGAAAGAAGCGGCCATATAGCATCCAGCGTAGTGAAAACCTGCAAGAGGCGATCCATCAGGCGGCGGAAGTAGCCGAGTCCGGTGATGTGATCTTGCTTTCACCGGGTGGCACAAGTTTTGATCAGTTTAATGACTTCGCCGAGCGAGGAGAATGGTTTAGAAAATGGGTACAGGAACTTTCGTAAAAGATCGTCGTTATGCTTCGTCCCGTAAACGGGAGAAAGCGGCTGCCGCAAAGCACGGCTTTGATATCCCTTTGCTGCTGGCTATTACAGCTTTACTGGTTTTGGGTCTGGTCATGCTCTATTCAGCCTCCTGGGATTTTTCACTGGGCGCTTATGGCGACCCGATGCAAATGTTCACCCGGCAGGTATTATGGATGATACTGGGTATTGTTGGTGCTGTCTCCCTTGCTAACTTTGACTACCATCGTTGGCGCACGCTGGTGCTGTTCGCCATGGCGTTTACCATCATTCTGCTCATCAGTGTGTTACTGCTCAGCGAAATCCGTTTCAACGCCAAGCGTGCCTTTTTCGACGGTTCGGTACAACCCTCAGAACTGGCAAAACTGGTTTCGATCATTTACCTGGCTGTGTGGATGTATTCCAAGCGCCAGAGTTTACAGGACATTCAACTCGGCCTGATCCCGCTGGGCATGATCCTGGGTATCGTCGGCGGCTTGATATACTTGCAGCCTGATTTGAGTGCCGCAGGGACCGTGCTCATCCTGGGCGGCTTGCTGTTCTTCCTGGCCGGCGGTGACCTGAAGCAGATCGCGCTACTGCTGATCGCTGCGCTGATCATGGGTTGGCTGGTGGTACGAATCAGCCCTACGGGTGCGGAACGCGTAGGCGATTTCGTCAACGGCATTAAGGACCCGACCCAGGCATCGTATCACGTGCGCCGCTCGTTCGAAGCCATCGTTAACGGTGGCATCTTCGGCACAGGCATCGGGCGCAGCGAAACCAAACTGCTCGGCCTGCCCGTCCCACCCACTGACAGCATCTTCGCAGTCGTCGCGGAAGAGCTTGGATTGGTCGGTTCGGTTGTGCTGATCGGCCTGTATGGCACGCTAGTATGGCGCGGCATGGTCATCGCCCGCCGCGCGCCCGATATGCTGGGCACATTACTGGCTTCAGGTTTATCGCTTTGGATTGGGATGGAAGCCTTGATCAATATGGCGGTGATGGTCGGTCTGATGCCTTTCGCAGGCAACGCGCTGCCGTTCATCAGCGCAGGAGGTTCGAATCTGGTTGTCTCACTGGCAGCCATTGGTATTTTGTTGAACATCTCCCGGCAGTCTGGAGCGACTGTCGATGAAGAAAACGATTGGAGGTCATTCGGTGCGGTTGTTGATCTGCGCTGGCGGAACCGGCGGCGGCGTATATCCCGCGCTCGCCGTTCATAGCGCGCTCACGTCCCAGCATATGGACGTGGAAACGCTATGGGTTGGCAGTGAAGGCGGTATGGAGGCAGACCTGGTGAAACGCGCAGGACTTCCTTATCGTTTAATCCCGGCCGCGGGCGTGCATGGCGTTGACTCGCGAGCTTTGCCGGGCAACTTGCTGCAACTGGCGCGCGGGTTTGTAGCCTCCAAGCGCATCCTGCATGGGTTCCGCCCGGATGTGCTCTTCTTTACCGGCGGATATGTGGCAGTCCCTATGGCATTTGCCGGACGGCGCATCCCAACTTTGTTATACGTTCCAGACATCGAGCCCGGGCTGGCACTCAAAACCCTGTCACGTTTTGCGGACCGGATCGCCGTGACCGCGCCGGATTCGCACCGCTATTTCAGCAAGAAGGTGATCGTCACCGGTTACCCGCTCCGCCCGGACCTCTCAATCTGGGAGCGCTATCAAGCACGCACCGCACTGGGACTCTCATCCAACAAGCCCACGCTGTTAGTTTTTGGCGGCAGCAAGGGTGCACGTTCCCTGAATAAAGCAGTGTTGGCGCACCTGCCCGATTTGCTGGAGCTTGCAGAAGTGGTGCATATCAGCGGCCAACTGGACTGGGATGAGATCGAGGCAGCGGAAGCCGGTTTGAAGTCTTCGCAAAAGAAACGTTATCACACCTTCCCATATATGCATGAGATGGGCAAGGCACTGGCAGCCGCGGACCTGGTTATCTCACGTGCAGGCGCATCCACGCTGGGTGAATTTCCCTTCTTCGAACTACCCGCGATCCTGGTTCCCTATCCATATGCCTGGCGCTACCAGAAAGTCAACGCCAGCTACCTGGCGCAGCATGGTGCAGCAGTGATCCTGGATGACAGTCGTCTTCAGGAAGAATTGCTAAATACGATCAAAGTCTTGCTTGAAAATCCTGGTAAACGCAGAAGCATGCAAGCTGCCATGCGTTCCCTGTCAAGACCAAAGGCTGCCCAGGCAATTGCCAGTCAACTCGTGGAACTGGCCGGAGTAAAAAGCCCATGATGAGTATCGTTTATGTTTTCTGGATGTATGTCGTCCTGTTTGCCGTCATCGGCGCGCTGCGCGGCTGGGTAAAGGAATTGTTGGTCGTTTTCAGTGTAGTTCTCGCTTTGACCACCAACCATGTATTGAAAAAATACATCCCGCTGGTTTCGTCGTTGCCTGACAACAGTACTTCCCTGTTTTGGATTCGCAGTCTGGTGCTGATAACATTGGTCTACTTTGGGTATCAAACTGTCGTCAGTGTCCAACGCTTGGCGGCCCGCGCTGCCCGTGAACGCTTGCAGGATACACTCTTTGGCATTTTCATGGGCGCTATCAATGGCTATCTGATCTCTGGCACAATTTTGTTTTATTTGAACGAGGCCAATTATCCCTTTCCTGATATTGTCAGTGCTCCTACCGGCAATGTATTGACAAGCGTCCAAACCATGATGAACTGGATGCCGCCGCACCTGCTGGGTGAACCGGGTATTTACTTTGCTGTCTTGGTTTGTTTCATTTTTGTTATCGTAGTATTCATCTAACTGACTATGGCTAAAGTACACTTCATCGGCATCGGGGGCAGCGGGCTTTCCGCAATCGCGCGTCTCCTGTTGGAGCGCGGTGATACCGTCACGGGTTCCGATCGCACGCTTTCCCCCTTTGCCGTTGAATTGCAAAAGGCTGGTGCGAGGGTCTATATCGGGCACCATCCACGCAACCTTACTGGCGCAGACTACGTAGTGCGTTCTTCCGCCATCCCCGACGACAATCCGGAAGTCAACGCGGCGCGGTTGGCAAAAATCCCCGTTTACAAACGCGCAGATTTCCTCGGTCAACTGATGGCCGATAAAACCGGTATTGCTGTAGCCGGAACGCATGGCAAGACCACGACCACCGCTATGATCGCCTGGGTGCTGACCGAACTCCAACGCGATCCGTCTTTCATTGTCGGCAGCACCATGAAAAACCTGGGCGTCAACGCACATGCGGGTCAGGGCAACACCTTCGTCATCGAAGCTGATGAGTATGACCGCATGTTCTTGGGACTCAAACCCCGCATCGAGGTCGTCACCAGTCTCGAACATGATCACCCGGATTGCTACCCTACTTTCGAGGATATGTTTACCGCTTTCGAATCATTCGTGGACCTGTTGCCTGCTGACGGTACCCTGATCGTCTGCGCCGACGACAGTGGAGCTGCTTCACTCATCAACCAGGCCCGCAAGGCTGGAAAGGCCGTGGTTGGATATGCCATTCAGGGCGAAATGACAATTATGAGTTCCCACCTGGATCCAAGCGCGAACACTCGAGACGAATTCACTTGGCGGCTACAGATTCCAGGTGCTATCCAACTTGAGCGACGCAAACACCTCCATGACAGTGGACCTGCAGGTTCCGGGTGAGCACAACGTACGCAACGCATTGGCTGCCTTGGCAGTAACTGAATTGCTTGGACTATCCACACAGCAAGCAGCAGAAGCCCTGGCAAATTTCAGCGGAACAGGTCGCCGTTTCGAGATCCGTGGCGAGGCAAATGGTGTGACCGTTATCGATGACTATGCCCACCACCCGACCGAGATCAGAGCGACTTTAGCCGCGGCGCGGGCACGCTATCCCGGTCGACGCATCTGGGCTGTCTGGCAGCCACACACCTACTCACGTACACAAACGCTCTTCGCCGAGTTCAGCCGCGCCTTCAAGGATGCAGACGAGGTTATCGTCAGCGAGGTATACGCCTCCCGCGAGCCATTGCAGGAATTCACTTCTGCCGAGATCGTCAGCGCCATGCCACATGCCTCCGCGCGCTACATCGGGACCTTGAAAGAAATTAGCCATTATCTGATCAAACAACTCCAACCCGGCGATGTATTACTGGTGCTCTCTGCCGGGGATGCCAACCAGATCTGCACAGATGTGCTAACTGGTTTACAGGAAAGGTAGGAACCTATGCCAAAGGAAGAGAAAAAGCGCACGTTCGAATCTGAGACCCTGATCCTGCCCGCATTAAAAATGATCCTGGTCGAGGCTGAAAAGGATGCAAATAACCCGTCAGCCAAGAAAGCCAAAAAGAAGGTTGACAAAGACCTCAATGAAGAAACCGTTATGCGGATCATTGATAAGTTGATTGCGAAGGAATGATTGCGAATGTCATTGCGAGGAGCTTAGCGACGAAGCAATCTCCCGTTTATAGGGGATTGCCACGCCACCTTCGGTGGCTCGCAATGACACAATGAAAATGATTACCGTGCCCACCACTACCCTACCCCTCTCCACCCTGCGTGCCGCGTTTGGCGATCGGCTGCAAGAGAACGTCTCGCTTGCGTCCTATACCAGCGCGCGCATCGGCGGCCCGGCGGACGCGCTCATCAACATCACGTCGGCGGATGAGCTGGCTGAGACCGTGTCCCGCCTGTGGGAGTTGAACGTGCCCTATGCGATGCTGGGTGGCGGCTCGAACGTGCTGGTCAGCGACCGGGGCGTGCGCGGAGTGGTGGTGCTAAACCGGGCCAAGGCGGTCCGCTTCGATAAGGGCAGCAGGCCCAAGGTCCGGGCCGAAGCGGGTGTGGTGATCGCCAATTTGGCGCGCCGCGCCGCATCTCACGGACTGGCAGGTTTGGAATGGGCAGCGGCCGTCCCCGGCACTGTCGGCGGCGCTGTCTACGGTAACGCAGGCGCCTTCGGCGGTGATATGGCCGGCAGTCTTATGCATGCCGAACTGCTGACAGAACGCGGTCGTGAAAGCTGGCCCGTTGAAAAGATGGGATACGGTTATCGCACGTCTGTTTTGAAACGCCGAGCCCTGAAAGTGGTGGTACTTTCGGCTGAATTGCGTCTGGAACACAGCACAAAAGAGGTGGTGTCTGTTAAAATCGATGAATTCAGCGAACGCCGAAAGGCCACACAGCCGCCGGGCGCCAGCATGGGTTCAATGTTCAAAAACCCCCCAGGCGATTTTGCCGGACGGTTGATCGAGGCAGCAGGACTGAAAGGAACACGTATCGGCACCGCTGAGATCAGCCCGGTGCACGCCAACTTTTTCATAAATCATGGCCAGACCAAAGCGGATGATGTCCGTGCGCTCGTGAATCTGGCACAAAAGACGGTTGCCGAGAAGTTCGGCGTTAATCTCGAGTTGGAAATTGAATTGTTGGGAGAGTGGTAGTGATGGCAAGCACTGACCGCAAACTGAAATTAGCCGTCCTTTTTGGAGGACGCTCAGGCGAACATGAAGTCTCGCTCATGTCCGCGCGCTCGGTGCTGTCGGTTCTTGACCCGGGACGCTACGATGTGACCCAAGTTGGTATTACCCTGGACGGGCGCTGGTACACTGGCCAGGATGCCATCGGTGCGCTCGAAAAAGGAAAAACGGACGGACTGGAACATGTAATCCTGTCACCTGACCCATCAGAGCAGGGTCTATATGTTCTACGTGGTTCACAATACACCAAGCTGACTGATATCGATGTCTTCTTCCCCGTCATGCACGGCACCTATTCCGAAGACGGCACCATGCAAGGTCTTCTGGAAATGGCGGATGTGGCCTACGTCGGCGCAGGCGTGGCCGGTTCCTCAGTCGGCATGGACAAAGGCATCTTTAAAGATGTGATGGCCGCCAACGACATCCCGGTGGTGGATACGCTAGTCGTTCTGCGCCGTGAGATCGAGCAGGACATGGAAGCCGTTATCCGCAAAGCGGAAGCCATGTGTGGCTATCCCTTCTTCACCAAACCCGCCAACCTGGGCTCGTCCGTGGGCGTGACCAAATGCAACAACCGCTCCGATCTACAGGAAGGCTTGTTCGAAGCCGCGGCATACGACCGGCGTGTGCTGGTTCAACGCGGCGTCAAGAATGCTCGCGAGATCGAAGTTAGCGTGCTGGGCAATGATGACCCGCAGGCTTCCGTACCTGGCGAAGTGGAGCCCAGCCGCGAGTTTTACTCTTACGAATCAAAATACGTGGACGGCACTTCGGGGCTGCTCATCCCCGCCCCCCTGCCCGCGGAAACAACCGAATTGATCCGTGAGATCGCCGTCCGCGCTTACAAAGCCATCGATTGCGCTGGAATGGCGCGCGTGGATTTCCTGGTAGATAAAGATACTAACGCCATCTACCTGAACGAAGTCAACACAATACCTGGCTTTACCAAGATCAGCATGTACCCCAAGCTGTGGGAAGCCAGCGGTCTGCCTTATGCCAAGCTGGTGGACCGCCTGATCGAACTGGCAGTGGAACGCAAGGCCGAACGCGACCGCACCAAACACGAATACCGGAGCGTTGGATGAGCAAGAAAAGGACCCAATCTCACGCCGAGGCTGTGCGTCGCAAACGCCGCTCAGCTACGCAGCAGCCGCGCCCGCAAAAGAGAAAGTCACGGGCGAAGAGCAAAAGCGGCTACCGTGAACTACCGCCCATCACTGCACGCGGTGTGGTCAACGACTTCGCCATCGAACGCCGTAAGAAAGCCGGGAAGCGTCGTTTCAACGCGGTTCTGAGCCTGGCGCGTCCCAAAGCTCGCGCCCAGTCATTACCGAACAGGAGAATCCGCGCCAGTTGGCGTATGCTTTCCTTTACGCTGTTGTTGTTGCTTGGAACTGGCCTGTACCTGTTATGGACTTTACCCGAGTTTCGTGTGAGCGCCGCGCGCATAAGCGGTAACCAGCGTATCACTACGGAAGAGCTCAACGCAGCGCTGGAATTGAACGGGAATCCGGTTTTTCTGCAGACCCCGGCTCAGTTGAGGGAGCGAGCGCTTCAGGCTTATCCCGAACTTGCTTCCGTTGCTGTAACCGTTGACCTGCCGAACATTGTCACCGTCAAAGTGACCGAACGAGAGCCGGTCATCCTGTGGCAGCAAGATGGAGGCTATGCCTGGATCGATGAAACGGGAACAGCTTTTCGTCCGCGTGGCGATGCGCCGGGGTTGATCGTTGTCCAGGCGCTGGGCACGCCACCGGCCATCAGCAGCGCGGATGACAACCCACTCGTCCCGGCCCCGTTCATTTCGGAAGAGACGGTCAAGGCGCTCACCGAATTGGCGCCTTACGTTCCGGCAGGAACACCTATTTTGTACGATCCGGTCAAAGGTCTCAGTTGGACTGATGGCCGTGGTTGGCAAGCCGTTTTCGGTACAAGCGGCGATGATGTAGAAGCAAAAGTCCGTGTGTACCAGGCCATGGTTGATTGGCTGACCCAGCGTGGCATTCGGCCTATCCTTATCAATGTAGCGTATCCAAATGCTCCCTTTTATCGTGTGGAGCAAGTTGACACGCAAGCGAAAGCGCAATAATCATGGAAGAGATTGTTGTAGGAATTGACGTCGGCACCACCAAAGTCTGCACGCTCGTCGGACGGATTGAAAGTGAAAAGTCCATCCGCATCCTGGGCGTGGGCATTGAACCGTCGGACGGCATCAAAAAAGGCAATATTATTGACCTGGAAGCGGCTTCACAGGCCATCATCCGCTCTGTGGAGCGCGCTGAGAGCACTTCCGGCTTGGAGATCACCACTGCGCTGGTCAGCATGGCGGGTGCGCATGTGGCCTCGGTCAACAGTCGCGCTTCAGTGGGAGTCAGTAACGGCTTGATCGAAGAGTACGACGTGTTGCGCGTGCTCGACCAGGCGCGTGCGGTAGCCATCCCCCACGACCGCGAGATCGTGCACGTCATCCAGCGCGGCTTCACAGTCGATGGTCAGGATGGTATTCGCACACCAATCGGGATGCACGGCTATCGCCTGGAAGTGGAAGCGCACATTATTACCGCCTCCAGCGCTACTGTGGATAACCTGCGCCAGTGCGTCGAGGCAGCCGGCGTACAGGTCCAGCAATTCGTGCTCAACCCGCTGGCTTCCGCAGAAGTAGTGCTGACCGACCAGGAACGCGAGATGGGCGTAGCCGTTTGTGACATCGGCGGCGGCACCACCGACCTGGCGATCTACGTGGATGGCAACGTCTGGCACACCATGGTGCTGGCCGTAGGCGGTAACCATGTCACACAGGATATAGCGCACGGCCTGCGCCTGCCGGTGGAACAGGCCGAAGAGATCAAAAAGCAACATGGACACGCCGTGCGCGGCGAAGTCGGCGCGGATGAGTATTTTGGCATCCGTCCCTTTGGCGAAGAACAACTGGTCAATATCAATCGTCAGGACCTGGCGCATATCATCGAAGCGCGCGTCGAGGAGATCTTCCGCCTGACCCTGCAAGAGATCAAGCGCTCCGGATACGACGGTCTCTTGCCGGCTGGCATGGTTCTCACTGGCGGGACCAGTGCCTTGCCTGGCATCCGGCGGGTTGCCAGTGAAGTGCTCAACTTGTCGGTCCGCACGGCGCAACCGGAGCAACTTATCGGGCTGGTTGACCGTCTCAACTCGCCAGCTTATTCAACCAGTGTGGGTCTGTTGCGCTGGGCAATGACCATGCACGCCCACGAAATCACACCCGGGCAACGAGGCCCAAGAGGAGAGAAGCGTATGGATTTTAGTACTTTGAAGAAATGGTTCGACAGATTAATCCCATAGGATTCCAACGTCTTATCATCCCGTGAGGGACCCGACGTTGGATGAATGCAGAAAATACCCAAAGTCAGGAGACTTTGGAATCCACAAAACAAGCATTATTTTTTATAGCAAGGAGGAACAAAATGGACTCGACCAAGAAACAGCAAGCAGGAAGTAAATCCTTCGCCCGCATCAAAGTGATCGGCGTCGGAGGTGGCGGCTCGAACGCCGTCAATCGTATGATCGAAGAAGGCATCCAAGGCGTAGAATTTATCGCCGTCAACACAGATGCACAGGCCCTGAATCTCTCGAAGGCAAGCGTACGTGTCCGCCTGGGTGACAAACTCACTCGCGGCTTAGGCGCGGGCGGTGACCCTGAAGTCGGGCGCAAAGCCGCAGAAGAATCAGCCGACGAATTGTACAACGTGCTCAAAGGCTCTGACATGATCTTTGTCACCGCTGGCATGGGCGGTGGTACTGGCACTGGTGCAGCACCCATCGTTGCGCAAGTCGCCAAGGAATGTGGCGCACTGACCATCGGTGTAGTCACGCGTCCCTTCACCTTCGAAGGCGCACGCCGCATGCAATCCGCCGAAGCGGGCATTGGCAAGCTTAAAGAGCACGCTCACACCCTGATCGCCATCCCCAACGATCGTCTGCTGCAAATCGCGGACAAGCGCTCCAGCCTGCAGGATGCCTTCCGCCTGGCGGACGATGTGCTGCACCAGGGTATCCAGGGCATTTCCGAACTCATTACTATTCCCGGCCTGATCAACCTGGACTTCGCCGATGTCAAGGCAATCATGTCCGAAGGCGGAGCCGCACTAATGGCGGTCGGAACCGGTACCGGCGAGGACCGGGCCAAGAACGCCGCCGAGCAGGCCATCTCCAGCCAGTTGCTGGACATCACCATCGATGGCGCGCGCGGCGTGCTGTTCAACGTGACCGGTGGCCCGAACATGACGTTGTTCGAGGTCAACCAGGCGGCTGCTATCATCCGTGAGACCGCGCACCCGGATGTCAATATGATCTTCGGTGCGGTCATCGACTCGAATATGGGCGACGATATCCGTATCACCGTCATCGCAACGGGTTTTGAGCGCAGCGGTGTGCCGCGTCGTATGCTGGAACGCACCAGCACGCGCACACTCGATCAGCGCCCCGTGCACTTTGTGCGTCCGAGCGAGTCGGTCAGCGTCAATGCTGATGTTGCTTCCGGTGGCGAGTCCAAACCCAGCACGCCGCCCGCCATCAACAGCGACGACCTGGATATCCCAACCTTCTTAAGAAACCGCCGGTAGGTTCAGACCCTAAAGGTCTCGGCCCCTCACTTCGTTCGGGGTGCTTCGCGAAAACCTTTAGAGCTTAGCAACTACCGTCAGGTCAGTCCATCCCCATTTTTGCCGGGGCGGTCACCGCATGTCTGGGCGAGACATGCCGGACCGCCCTGTGCGTTAACCCCACCCCAGCCCTCCCCCATTTTCGAGCAGTGCTAAAATTTAGAGAAAGCGAACTTCAGCGAAAATGGGAGAGGCTGCCGACACTTGCACCGCGCTGTGCTTAGTGCAGTTCGGTGAGGCGGGTGGGGGTCGGAGGGGGTTTTATGTTAAAATAGAATCAATGAAATCCAAACTTTCTGAAAACCACCCCTCTTACCAAAATCATCGCCGTCAATTCTGGCTGCAAATCTTCCTGCCGATGATCGTGGCGGTATTGTTCATCCTTGCTGTGGCAGTCATCACCAGCGTGTCTGCTTTCGGTAACAATGGTGATTCCCCACGCTGGGCAGCTATCTCAACTATCTGGCTGGTGATCCCGGTCATGTTCTTCAGCCTTCTTTTCCTCGCCCTCCTGGCCGGGCTGGTCTATTTGCTGGCACGCGGGCTCAAAGTCATTCCGCCCTACACATCTAAGGCCCAATATTACGTCAATCTCGCTGCCAGCGAGACCAAGCGCTTCTCGGACATGGCAACCCAACCCGTGTTATTTCTCGAAGGAATTAAAGCCAGCCTGAAAGCAATATTTGGATTGAATTAGCTATTTAGGAAGGAAAAACAATGGAAAACAAAAGCAAAATTTTGATTATGGGCACGCTGATTGGTGCGGTTACTGGCCTGTTTGCAGCCATGTTGCTCCATCGTCGCGCCGAGAAGGGTGAAAAGGAAACGGCCCTGACCACCGGAGAGGGTCTCAAACTTGGGGTGTTGGTGTTTGGTTTGTTACGAGCAATCGCATCGCTTGGCGAAGACTAGCAACAAAGTAACTCATCTTGCCAAAAGACTTCGGAAGTTTGTGAAACTTCCGAAGTCTTTTGGTTCATTTACTTTATCTTGCCCGGCAATTCTTTTGCTTTGAACGGCCCTTTCTCCATCAACAAGGCGCGTGCAGCCTCCACCTGTTTCCAGAAATTCCAGAGCAGCACGCCGCGCAGACGATCATTATCCAGGTAATACACCACGCCTTTTTGGAAAGGTTCCTGCCAGTCAGAAACCGTCTCCAGTTTACTGCTCAACTCCCCCACCGCTTCGTAGCCAAGCTCGAACAAATCGGAATAGAACATCGGTATGTTGGTGTATGTCTCGCCTGCGCCCGCCATATTGTGTCCGGCTAACACGCCCATTTTCAAGGCGTTGTCCTCGTGCTCTACACGTGTACGTTCTCCCAATGCGGAATGATAAAAATTGGCAACATCCCCGGCTGCGTACACATCCGGCGCAGAAGTTTCCAGGCGCTCGTTGACGATGATCCCGTTTTCGACTTTCAGACCAGCCTCCTGCGCCAGATCCAGGTTCGGGCGGATTCCGATTCCGGCCACGATGCCATCCACTTCGAAGTTGCGCCCGCTTCCGGTCCGGACATTGAAGCGGCTTCCGTGTCTCTCGATACCAGCGACCGAATCGCCGGTCACCACTTCCACGCCCTTTTCGCGATAGTAGTCGTTAAGGAAGGAAGCCAGATCCTTGGGGAAAACCAATCCACCAATCGCATCTTCCAGGAAGACCATCACCACCTGCTTCCCGACCATGGTCAACGCGGCGGCGATCTCCGAGCCGATGAAACTGCCGCCGATCACCAGGAAGCGCTCCCCTTCTTCGGTCGACTCGCGCAGCCGCAGGTAATCCTGAAGGTAACGGTAATAGATGATGTCATCGCCGCCAAACGGCAAGCGGATGGGAGAACCACCGGTTGCCAGCAACAACTTGTCGTAGGTGTAATCGTCTCCCCGGTGGTCGCGGAGGGATTTTTTCGCCGGATCGAGATGAGTGACTTTACGCTCCAAATGCAACTTCACATCTCGTTCCTGTGTCTTGCGCCAGACCTTTTCCATCGGGCGGCCCTTCCACAGACCCTTCGACAGATTGGGACGGCTATACGGCGGGTCAGGCTCCTCGCTGATCATGCCAATCGATCCATTTTCATCCAATTCGCGGATACCACGTGTCGCAGCGTCCCCCGTCATACCACCGCCAACGATCAAATACTGATAATGATGCTTCATCACTTCCTCCTATTTATTTTGCAAAGACCTGTACGTGTTCTCTGGGCTGATCCTGGTATTTTTCTCCGCAAGGGAAAGTATCATCGCCGATCACTATCCTTACGAAAGCATGTCAGGTCTAATAATTAACAGACGCAACCAACAACAAGACCTTACTTTCGCAAACAAACCAGGCCCTTTCAGATAGGCCCCTTCCGGAAAATTCAAGGCGACCGGGTGGTCCGGCCCCTGGAGACAAATGCTCCACGATCTGCGCATCCACGCCTGCATCCAAAGCAGCCGAAGCGACGATTTTTTGGAACAAGTAGGCATCGATCCCACCCGAGCACGAGAACGTGACTAAAATCCCGCCCGGCCGCAACAGCTTGAAGGCCAGCAGATTGATGTCCTTGTAGCCGCGCGAGGCCTTCTCAGCCTGCGCCGCTGTGGGAGCGAATTTGGGGGGATCGAGGACGATCATATCGAAAGAGCGAGCCTCATCCCGGAATTTTCTCAACACCTGGAAGACGTCCCCCTCGCACCATTCCACGCTCTCAACCGGCATTCCGTTTAATTGGAGATTCTCGCGTCCCAGCAACAGCGCCTCCGCAGACGTATCCACCGCCACGACCGACCTGGCTCCGCCCGCCAGCGCATTGAGCGTGAACCCGCCTGTGTAACAGAAACAATCCAGCACATCGCGGTCTTTTGCCAACTCGCGCACGCGCAGACGATTTTGACGCTGATCGAGGTAGAAGCCGGTTTTGTGGCCGGATTCCAGGTTGATATTGAATTTGAGACCATTTTCGTGAATTGTGATTTGGGAATCGGGCAATGTGCCGCGCAACAGGCCAACCATTGGCTGCAAGCCTTCCAGTTCGCGCACGTCAGCATCCGAGCGCTCGTAAATGATTTGCAATCCTGTCTCTTCGAGCAGGATGTCGGCGATGGTTTCCTTCCAGAACTCAGAACCAGCCGTCAGCGATTGCAGGACAAGCGTCTCGCCATAGCGGTCGACGATCAGGCCGGGGAGGCCATCCGATTCGGCGTGAACCAGGCGGAGTGCGTTGGAAAATAGGAGTCCAAAGTCTCCGGACGTTGGGGCCAAAGCCTGGAGACTTTGGACTCCGCTCGCATCTATGGTTAACAATCCAAGAATTGCGCGAGCTTGGATCGCGACGCGGATGCGCTTGCGGAAGAAGTCCGCATCCACGGCCTCATCAGGGTCAAACGTCCAGACGCGCGCACGGATCTGGGAGGTGGGCGAGTAAGCGGCCTGAGCCAGGAAATCGCCGTTAAACGAAAGCAGGTTCACGGTCCCGCCAGAAGCGATGTCCTGAGCCTGTCGAAGGGCGGGATCATCGTCCACATGATGGATCGCCCCGGAGAATATCCAGGGATGTCGGCGCAGCAAAGACTTTTCCCGTCCGGGCTTGAGGATCAAGTCAGCCATTAAACTTCATCATCCAGCGCTCGGGAGGCTCAAGCGGAACCCAACCGAATTGGCTGTACAGGCCGTGTGCATCTTTGGTGGCGAGCATCCAGCGGCGCAAGCCTTGCAGGTCAGGGTGGCTGTGGACCGTTTCCATCAACCATTTGCCCAAACCGTTACCGCGGTAATCCTCGTGGATGAACACGTCGCACAACCAGGCAAAGGTGGTGTAATCGCTGACGACACGCGCCAGGCCAATTTGACGGGAACCATCGTAAAGTCCGAAGATAAGCGAGTGCTGCAGGTAGCGGGCGATCATTTCGCGCGTCCGCCCCTGGGCCCAGTAGGCACGCGAGAGCATATCAGTGATAGCATCCACGTCCAGGCGGGCGGGATCAGTACTGATTGTAAAATTATCGCGGTGGGTTTCGAGAATTTGGGGCATAGACCGAGTTTAACACACATGATATGATGCTGGTCTAAGCTGAAACGCACCCGTTTGAACATCCGCCGCAGACCTTTCGGGTTATCAGTACTGTTATCCGTATTCACGTGAAATGGGCATATAATTTTAGCGAGGTAACTTTATGGCTAAAACGAAAATCGAATACCCCACACAGGTAGATCTAGAAGAAAGAATCTCGGTCTGGGCGCATGATCTACGCTCGCCTTTCAATCATGTGCTTGGCTTCACCAAAATGATTCTGAACGGCCAAAGCGGCCCCTTAACCGATTTACAAAAAGAAGACCTGACCATCGCATATCGCAGCGCGCTGCGGGCAATGTCGCAGGTCAACAACCTGATCGAGATCGCCCGCCTGCAGCGTGGCGAAAAAGTAGTCAACCGTGCGTCGGTGGAACTGCAAGCCTTCATCGACCAGACCATCGCACAATGGCAGAAGAACAATCCGGGGCTGGAAATGCCAGTTGCCACGATCCTGACAACGAGTTCTGCCACCATTGACTTGGACAAACAGCAAACCGGTTGGATCCTGAGCGGCTTCTTCTCATACTTGGCCGCCTATTCTGACGGCACCGGCGGTCTGACCCTGGAAATCAGCGAAGAAGATAGTATGTTGGTTTTCACGCTACGCCAAATAGGAATCACCAAAAAGGGGTACGACAAGATGACTATGGAAATGTTCGCTCAAATATGCCACGCTTATATTGCGTTACAAGATGGGGAGGTCCGGCAGAGCGATTTGGATGAGGGTGAAGCATTAGTGCAGTTTAGTTTGCCGAAGTAACTGGCAAGGATAAGCTTGTAGCAGAATAAAAGAGCTTTTTGTTTTTTATGTTGCCTCGCATTCTACAATTTTACGGGCAACAAACTACCATTATTTCAAGTGTCCTAAGGGGAGTGTCAGAAATCTTGTGTAAATGGGGATTATACAGGCCAGCGATCTTCAAAGCGAATGGCTAACTGATTGAGGATCAACGGCCAGTTTTGAATGGGAGCCGTCCATTTCTTGGTAATGTCCATTGTGGCCAGATAAAGCAATTTTCTCACAGCTTGCTCGGTTGGGAAAGAGCCCTTGTTCTTGGTCACTTTTCTCAATTGTCGATGATAACCTTCCACCGTGTTGGTGGTATAGATCAGGCGGCGGATTTCCTTTGGAAACTCAAAGAAGGTGGCCAGATCATCCCAGTTGTTTTGCCAGGAACGTACCGCGGCAGCGTACTTGTTCTTCCAGGTTTGCTCCAGTTTTTGAAGATTAGCCTCGGCTTCTTCCCGAGTAGCTGCCTGGTAAACAGTTTTCAGATCAGCAACAAAAGCCTTGCGATCTTTCCAGACCACATACTTCAGGCTGTAACGGATTTGGTGAATAATGCAGCGTTGCACTTTGGTTTTTGGAAAAACAGACTGAATAGCATCCTTGAAACCGGTCAAGCCATCAATGGCAGCGATGAATATATCCTGTACCCCACGGGTTTGCAGGTCCGTGACAACTGAGAGCCAAAAGTTGGCTCCTTCGCCGCCGTCTCCAATCCAATGCCCCAACGGTTCTCTGTGACCATCCAGATCGACGCCCAGCACGTTGTAGACCGCAATATTGACAATCTTGCCATCCTTTTTGAGCTTGATATGGATGGCATCCAGGTACACAATGGCATAGACTGTAGCCAGGGGCCGATTTTGCCAGGCTTCTACCAACGGCCAGACTTTATCCGTGATGGCGCTGATCGTTTCAGGTGAGACATCAATGCCGTAGAGCTCGGTCAGCAGATCCTGGATGTCTCTTGTGGACATGCCCTTCGCATACATGGCGATGACCTTCCGCTCGATCTCGTTGCTGTTCTTTTTCAACAGCACCGATTGGAATTCACCGTTTCGATCTCGAGGCACTTTGATTTCTGCATCGCCGCCAGAAGTACGCATTTTGCGGGTGTAATGCCCGTTACGGTTATTCCCGGAATTGTGCCCCTCGGTGTCATAGCGCTCATAGCCCAGTTCGGAAGTCAGTTCTGCTTCCAGCATATCCTCGATCGTTTTTGAGAACAGCTTTGCAAAGATGCCGTCTTTGCCATAGAAATCATCAATTGAAGTGGCTTTCCCTAATTCTTGAGCCACTTCTTCGGCACTGGGCATATGCGATTGTATGTCTTTCTTTTCAAGGTTCTTTTGCTTGCTCATTGGGTTTCCTTTCTATTTTTAGGATAACCCATTTACACACTTTTTCTTACACCCTCGTCCTAAGTTCTTGGCGTGTACCAAAGCCGCCTGATAGCACGTAGCAATTCTCCGGAAACAGTAAATTTTAACTAAAAACAACACCTGTCCCCCAAGACGATGTAGGTTATGGCGGAGGAAAGTGACCAGCCCTGGGAGTACAGGGCTGGTTATCGATCTTTAGTTTTCCTCCAACACGTTATTAGGGAATAGTGTGGGTGAGCGTTTGATTATCTGCTGGCGGAGGAGCATCTACGGTGAAGCCGCCTGCGGGCAGTTTTCCACTGTTGTAGCTATTCTTCTCAACCTGATATTGATAGCCTCCTTCGATCAAGTAGAACACTGAGTCACCACTAACATTGCTCCACTGGTAACCCCATTGTCCAGCACCAAAGTTGTAGATACGCACCAGGTAACTTTGGAGTGGAGAGCCTCCGCTATCTTGGACATGGACAGTGACTTTAGCCAGTTTGTATTCTAGGCCCTGGTCATCGGGATTGCCACTGACAAGTGTAGTGTGATCGGTGGCGGCCACTGGGAAGCTAATCTTTGAACTCTGAGCACCATTCTTCTCAACCAGATATTCATAGTTCCCTTCGATGAGATAGAAAGTGGTCAGTCCACTAGAATCGCTCCACTGGTAACCCCATTGCCCGAGACCAGCGTTGTAGATGCGTACCAGGTAGCTTTGGTGACCAACGTTTGCACTGTCGCTCACCTTGACAGTTACAGTCGCCAGTTGATACTCCAGGGCTTGGTCATCGGGATTGCCACTCACCGGGTTTCCATGGTTGGTGTCGGCTACGTTGAAGCCATCTTGGCGCTGTTGGCACCGTTCTTCTCCACGAGATATTCATAGCTCCCTTCGATAAGATAGAAGGTGGTCATACCGTCGGCATCGCTCCATTGGTAGCCCCACTGCCCAAGGACGGCATTGTAGATGCGGACCAGATAGCTCTGATGCCCTGGGTTTGCGATGCTGTTATCCCCTACTTTAACAGTTACAGTTGCCAGTTGATACTCCAGGGCTTGGTCATCGGGATTGCCGCTCACCGGGTTTCCATGGTTGGTGTTGGTTACGATGAAGCGTATCTTGGCACTCTTGGCACCGTTCTTCTCCACCAGGTATTCATAGTCACCTTCGATGAGATAGAAGGTGGTCATACCGTCGGCGTCGCTCCATTGGTAGCCCCACTGGCTGAGCACCAGCGTTATAGATGCGCACTAGGTAACTCTTGTGGCCAATATTTCCGTTATCACTTACCTTGACGGTGACGGTCGCAAGTTGGTATTCCAGATCTTGATCATCGGCCGCGTTAGGAGGATCGACACTGAAGCCGATTTTCTCACTCTTGGCGCCATTCTTTCGACGAGATATTCGTAAGCACCTTCGATGAGATAGAAGGTGGTCATACCGTCGGCATCACTCCATGGATAGCCCCATTGTCCTGCTCCCTCGTTGTAGATGCGCACCAAGTAACTCTTGTGGTCTGTCATCATGCTGCTATCGCTTACATGAACAGTTACCTCGGCAAGCTTATACTCTTCTGATTCAGTACCACAAATTGGGTTGTGATGGGTTTCTTGGCACTCTGGGCACCGTTCTTTTCGACCAGGTACTCGTAGCTGCCGAGTGCATCCAGGTCAAAGCTAGTCATGCCATTCACATCGCTCCACTGGTAGGCGATCTGGCTTCCACCCGTGTTGTAGACGCGGACTAGGTAGCTCTTGTGTCCGACGCCTTCGTTGTCACCGACTTTGATAGAGACGTCCTGCGTGGCCTTGTGAGTGTAACTGGCATCTTCTGCCACGACCAAAGTAGGCGTATTGCTGTCATCCAGTGTTACTGTGAAGTCTACGCGACCGCTGTTGTAGCATCCTTTGGTGACCAGATACTCGTAGTCGCCATCCACCAGATAAAACGTGACTTCGCCGTTGGCAGGTGTGTCTTGATAGGCGAAGTGGGAACCGCTGCCATTATTGTAGACGTAAACTCGGAAACCGGAGAGACCATGGTTGGCCCTATTCACAACTTTAATCTTAATCTCTGCCAAGTCATAGGTTAGTGAGAGATCGTTGGCTGTGATCACGGGCGGTGCTTCAGTGCGGGTGACAGTGAAATCAACCCGCTGGCTGCTGTGCCCGTAGGAGACCAGGTACTGGTAGTCGCCGTCCACCAGGTAGAAGGTGGCGGTTTCTCCGGCGTTCAGATCTTTGTAGGTGAAGTGCGAACCGCTGCCGTTGTTGTAGACGTACACGCGGTAGCTGGCAGATCCTGCGCCGGCTACGGTGATATCCACCTGAGCCAGGTTGTAGGTCAGGGCGAGATCTTCAGCCGTGACCACTTCTGGAGCGTTGGTCAGATCCCGCGGGATGGTGAAATCGACCCGCTGGCTGCTGTGCCCGTAGGAGACCAGGTACTGGTAGTCGCCATCCACCAGGTAGAAGGTGGCGGTTTCTCCGGCGTTCAGATCTTTGTAGGTGAAGTGCGAACCGCTGCCGTTGTTGTAGACGTACACACGGTAGCTGGCAGATCCTGCGCCGGCTACGGTGATATCCACCTGAGCCAGGTTATATGTTAGTGAGAGATTTTCAGCCGTGACCACTTCCGGAGCGTTGGTCAGATCCCGCGGGATGGTGAAATCGACCCGCTGGCTGCTGTGCCCGTAGGAGACCAGGTACTGGTAGTCGCCGTCCACCAGGTAGAAGGTGGCGGTTTCTCCGGCGTTCAGATCTTTGTAGGTGAAGTGCGAACCGCTGCCGTTGTTGTAGACGTACACGCGGTAGCTGGCAGATCCCAAGCCATCGGGGGTTATTTCAACCTTAGCGAGTTCATAGTCAAGGGTTTCATTGCTGCATGTACTAAAAGCAACCCGCTGACTGCTGCGCCCGTACGAGACCAGATATTCGTAGTCTGCGAGAGCATCCAGTTCGAAAGTAGTCATTCCGTTCGAATCGCTATCCTGGTAGGCAAAATGGCTGCCTGCTCCCGGCAGGTACATGTAAACGCGGTAACCGGCATGATCGCCCCCATCGCCATCCGTGATATGGATGCTAACTGTTGCTGTCAGTTTGTGATTTATCAGTTGGTCGAAACCATAATTGACCGTGAAAGGAACTTTTGCGCTTACGTGACATCCCTTCGTGACCTGATATTTGAATTGTTCTGTACCGGCTGGTACTGGCAGGAAGAAACGCGCATTGCCACTACTATCGGTGTTGTTGTAGAGCATGTAGGCATCATTGGCCAAGTACAAATTGACTCTTGCTCCTACTATTGCTGTTCCAGGCAGGGAGTTACCTTGATATGCGTGAATGGTGACCGTTGAAAGTCTGTAAGTTTCGGATCTATCGAGACCTTCATCCACATCGACCGCCTGTTTGGTACCGACCGCACCCCAACGGCTGACGTCGAATTTGAACTGGTTATCTCCAGCAGGAACCGGCACAAAGAAGCGAACATCGCCGTTGCTATCGGTGTTGCTGTAGAGCATGTAGGTGTCATCGGCCAGATACAGATTGACTCGATAGCCTGCGTAGCCCGTATTCGCTGATGGATAATCGGCAAACACATTCACTGTGATCGTCGAGAGACGATAGCTCGCATCTGTGTCTGCACCGAAGTCCACGTCGACCGTTTGCTTGGTACTGACCGCGCCCCAACGGCTGACATCGAACCTGAACTGGTTATCCCCGGCAGGAACCGGCACGAAGAAGCGGACATCGCCGTTGCTGTCGGTGTTGTTGTAGAGCATGTAGGTTTCATCGGCCAGATATAGGTTGACGCGATAGCCAGCATATCCTGTTCCAGATAACGGATAGTCGGCAAACACGGTCACTTTGATCGTCGAGAGACGATAGCTCGCATCTGTGTCTGAACCGAAGTCCACGTCGACCGTCTGTTTTTCGCTGACCGCCCCCCAACGACTGACGTCGAACTTGAACTGGTTATCCCCGGCAGGAACCGGCACGAAGAACTCTGCATGACCATCCCCGTCGGTATTGCCGTAAAGCATGTAGGTCTCGTCGGCCAGATACAGGTTGACGCGATAACCTGCGTAGCCCGTGTCATTTGCCGGATAATCAGCAAACACTTTGACTGTAACGGTGGACAAACGATAACTAAGAGTCTGATCCACTCCTGCAACGGTGAAGGCTTGCCTTTCGCCCACAGCGCCCCAGCGCGTGACCTCGTACTCGTAGTCGCCGTTATCCAAATGGAAAGTGACATCGCCGCTGGAGTCAGTATTCTGGTAACTGATGTAAGCCCCACCGGCATGGTAGACGTTAACACGATAGCCCGACCGGCCCATTCCTGGTGCGTCACCAGTATGCACATGGATGGTTGCATCGGCATTTGGGCTGACAGAGGGTGGGTTTGTGGCAAACAGGATTGGATCATTGTCATCATTGCTAAGGTCAGTGTAATGCTTACCACTCACATCTCCGCTATAACCATCATCTACACCATAGGTGGATTTCTCATCGGCTGTTTGTCCGGCCTCGTTGGTGACGTAAAAACCGTCGGGTGTTACAACGATGCCCATGAGGCTACCTTGACCATCGCCACCATCCGGATCTAATTCCATGCTCGACCAAGGCGGAATTAGTGTATCGACCAGCGACAAATCATCTATATCGAGTACCGAAATGATGCGTTGGTAACCGCCGGTGACTAGTACTTCATCACCGTTGAAGGCGATGGCATAGGGGTTGGGAACATCTGTGTTCGAGACGAGGCCAGTTCCGTCGCTGTCCACACGAAAGACTTTACCGTTGCCGATAGTGGATGAGGGGTCAGCTATCCAAATGCGCCCTGATAAGTCAACGGCTACCCCCCGCATATCACTGGCCCCGGTAATAGTGATTACACCATCACCATCAAGGCCAGCCGGAGAAGCGTCAGTGATCACCCCCCCGCTCTCAGTCAATGCCCAACGGGTGAGAGTGTTCGGTCCACCACGCTCGGTAGCGTACAAGGCTAGTGTGCCACCCTCTCGCTGAACCGCCACACCTTCGCATTTCGTTGTCGAGATGGTGAACTGAACAGCACTGAGATTTGCATCGAGGATTTTAATTGATGCACCTTCGGCCAAATAGACACGTCCCTGATCGTCCACGGCGATGGCCTTGCCGCGCGAGACCGTTGTGCGTGCAACCGTCGCTGTTGTGTAGTCGGCTTGGGTCAAGTCGATCTTGCGAACCTCCGGGCCGTTGTTATACCCGGCATACAAGTATTGACCGTCAGGGGAAATAGCAAGTCCACGATTGTCACGAGGGGCTGTGATTTGCGAATTACCCAAGACGGTCTGACTCTGATCTATCAAGTATTGCACTGACCAGCTCAGACTGCCCAAATCGATCTGACTCGCGTTGGCTTTGGCATGTACTGCCCCTCCTATACCTAATGTCAGCCCCAACGCCAGCATAAGCGCTATGGAAATAGTTTTTCTGATATTCATGTCAATTTTCTCCTTCCCTAAGAAAGACGGCAAATGAGTGGAATGGAATCCAAAGAAAATATAGAAGTGTAATAAACAAGACTATGGGCTCATGATCTCCTTCCTCGTGGTCACAGGATAAATCGATAGTGACCACACGTACCAAAAAATTAAAAACCGGCACACAGGCCGGTTTCGCTGTTGGCTCCCCAAAGACCTTCCCCTGGTATCTATGATGATGGCAGCACTTCGGGTGAAGCGACCAAATTCGGTCTTTGGATCTTCGCATCCATGAAAAAGGTTGGATATTCTATTGTCCCCATACCGCTAAAGGATATTACTGTATGCCTATAAACCCTTTATATAGTTTATAACCAAAAATATTTTTATTCCTATTGAAATGTTTAGGATTTCTTAGGCCTTATTTGAATAAATGAGACTTTGTGTTCTCTCACATTCCATAATTTCCGGGTTACAAACTACCAATACTTCAAATATCTTTAGAACTTGGCGTGTACCAAAGGATCTGGAAAGCAGCATTTTTCCAAAAAAAGTAACCCCTTGACTCAAGAAGTAAATAGCGAGAATAAGCTTGTAACAGAATAAATAAGCCCTCGCCGATCGGTTCTGGTATTGGCTCCACGGGATATCCCCTTCACATCTCCAAAATGTTCTGCTTCTTTGTATAGCCATTTCAACTATATGCTTCGCGCTACACTCAGCACGGCGAGTTGTTGCAAAGTGTGTACTCATGATAATTTGGAAATTAAATCATCATTTAGACAAAACGTAGCCGGCCCTTGAAGAACAAGGGCCGGCCATCAAGTAATCTATCGTACCCCAGGTATCGGCCTTATGGCATTATAGAGTAATCCCCGCTCGACAACGATAGTTCTGCGGAATACGAGAAGGTTGCGCAGTCAGGCAGGGCCTTCGCCTGGTGTGTAATTCAAGCCATCAGGCGAGCCATCTTCTACGCCAAAGCGCACATATTGGCCCACCGACCAATAACTTGAATTCGAAGCGGTTACCAAACCTGCCAGATAGGCAGTAGCGCCATCGAAACGAACGCACATGATCTCCCCACTGATGTTGGCTCCAGCGTAGGTATGACCTGTTCCGGTTGGGTAGGAGAGGCTGAATGTCCCAACTGGTGCCGCGTTCGTATTGAATACAACCGTGGGCGAACCGTAAGTTGAGTTCAAGGTCCCACTGCCAGTAACAGAGTTGTTGATTTGGCACGTAGTTGCATTGCAATTGACACTGTCGAAGATGTTTGTCTTCGAGCTCTTGACCACTTTGACATCATAGGTGTCGCGCAAGACAACCAGTTCGGCAAAGTTGTTCTTATAGGTGCGGTTGTCGACGTTGCCGCCAGTAGTACCGACATTCCCGTCATCTAATTGCACATAGGTGTGGACACTGTTCACCCCCGGGAAGTGGACGGTCAGTGTGGCAACGATGTCATCCACGGTGCAGGTTGCTCCATTGCAGTCCACCCCATCGATGATCTTGACTTCGGAACCTTTGACCACCTTGACATCATAGGTGTCGCGCAGGACAACCAGTTCGGCAGAGTTGTTCTTATAGGTGCGGTTGTCGACGTTGCTGCCTACGGTTCCCGCTGTGCCATCATAGAGTTGGACATAGGTGTGGACACTGTTGATGCCGTCGAAGTGGACGGTCAGTGTGGCGACGATGTCATCCACGTGGCAGGTTGCTCCATTGCAGTCCACCCCATCGATGATCTTGACTTCGGAACCTTTGACCACCTTGACATCATAGGTGTCGCGCAGGACAACCAGTTCGGCAGAGTTGTTCTTATAGGTGCGGTTGTCGACGTTGCTGCCTACGGTGCCCGCTGTTCCATCGTAGAGTTGGACATAGGTGTGGACACTGTTGATGCCGTCGAAGCTAACGGTCAGGGTGGCGACGATGTCGTCCACAGTGCAGGTGGCCCCATTGCAGTCCACCCCATCGATGATCTTGACCTCGGAGCCTTTGACCACCTTGACATCGTAAGTGTCGCGCAAGACAACC
>CAWAVQ010000046.1:0-17565 GCA_963785535.1 uncultured Chloroflexia bacterium
CAGGACTGGACTAAAAATTCACAAAGGAGAGTAGCATGAATAAAAGAATAATCAAGGTGTTTTCATTTGTAGCGATACTAGCCTTGATGCTTGTAGCCTTGCCAATGCAGAGTGCGCAAGCTGCCCCGACTTCTGTGTTTATCAATGAGATTCACTATGACAATGGAAGTACAGATAGTGGTGAAGCCATTGAAGTTGCTGGACCGGCTGGGACCGATCTGACGGGCTGGAGTTTGGTTCGATACAACGGTTCTAATGGTCAGGTTTATACAAGTCCAGCCGCCGATCCGGCGGGATCGGATGTACTAAGTGGCACGATCCCCGATCTTGGTGGCGGATATGGTGTAGTGGTTGTTTATTATCTGGTCAATGGCCTCCAGAATGGCGCTCCAGATGGGATTGCTCTGGTCGATGCAAGTAACAACGTTGTTCAGTTCCTGAGCTACGAAGGGGCCTTTGACGCAACAAATGGCCCGGCAAGCGGTATGACCAGTGTGGACATTGGAGTTTCTGAAAACGGCACCGGAGCAGTTGGCGATTTGTTACAACTGACTGGCACTGGCACAAGTTATGAAGATTTCACCTGGGCGGCTGATGCGCCGAACACCTTTGGTGCTTTCAATAACGGCCAGAACTTCGGCACGCCTCCCGCCCCCTTCATCAATGAGATTCACTATGATAATGCCAGCACAGATAGTGGTGAAGCCATTGAAGTTGCTGGACCGGCTGGGACCGATCTGACGGGCTGGAGTTTGGTTCGATACAACGGTTCTAATGGTCAGGTTTATACAAGTCCAGCCGCCGATCCGGCGGGATCGGATGTGCTAAGTGGCACGATCCCCGATCTTGGTGGCGGATATGGTGTAGTGGTTGTTTATTATCTGGTCAATGGCCTCCAGAATGGCGCTCCAGATGGGATTGCTCTGGTCGATGCAAGTAACAACGTTGTTCAGTTCCTGAGCTACGAAGGGGCCTTTGACGCAACAAATGGCCCGGCAAGCGGTATGACCAGTGTGGACATTGGAGTTTCTGAAAACGGCAACGGAGCAGTTGGCGATTCGTTACAACTGACTGGCACTGGCACAAGTTATGAAGATTTCACCTGGGCGGCTGATGCGCCGAATACTTTTGGTGCTGTTAATACCGGCCAGACCTTTGGCAGCGGCCCAGTAACGACTAATCCCTCCGGTGCGGGCACGGCTGCTCCTGATTTAGTAGCCATCGGTGACTCAACCCTTTTGACTGTTGCAGTTACTCCGGCGACAATCCACCCAGCACTGGCCTGGCAGTTAGCTGTGATTTGAGCACAATTGGTGGTTCGCCTATGCAAGCTTTCTTTGATGATGGCAGTAATGGGATGTCAGGGAGACGGTACGTTCTCCTATACAGCCACACCCAACTCTGACACAAGCGTCAGTTCGAACAATCTTCCATGGATCATCACTGATGATCAAGGGCGAACTGGTACAGCGACCATCAGTCTGGATGTCATTGTCCCGATCGGAACTGTTCAAGGTTCAGTTGGAAACAGCGACGATGGATTCAACTTTGCTGCGCCTCTGGCTGGTCAGACGGTCACCATTCAAGGTGTGATCTATGAAAACCTTCTGGCCAGGACCAGCTCAGGCGGGGACAGCCACACGTTCTTCATGCAGAATACCGCAGCCACATCCGACGGAGATCCCAACAGTTCAGACGGTATTTATGTCTACATCGGCTTCTTCTCGACCCTTCGGATTGAAGGAGGCGGATTTTACGCGCCTACGGTCGGGGACGAAGTTATTCTCCAGGGGCCGGTCCAGGAGTTTTTCGGCCAGACCGAATTAAGCAACCCCTACGTTCTGAGTGTGGTCGATCACGATGTGAATATTCCCGCCTTTGAAGCCAATCCTCCTTCAAACCTGGAAGATGCCTATCGCTACTGGGAACGTCGCGAGGGCATGCGTGGGCAGGTTCCAGCAAATAGCCTCGTGCTGAATGGCCGGAATGTCTTTGCCAGCACAGCCGATGCTGAGGTCTGGGTAGCAAATCCTGACAGCGTCATCGCTCAACGGACCGACCCCTACGCGCGTCGGGCGTTCCGGGACGCTCATCCGTTGGATGATAACTATAATGCCAGCAACTGGGACGGCAATGGCTACCGTATCCTGATGGGCAGTTTGGGAATCAAGGCCACGGCAGGTGACAACACCGCCATGATTAATCCCTCGCGCACTTTCGATACTGTCGATGGTTCTCCAACTGGCGGCGTCTACTTTGACTTCGGCAAGTACTCGATCCAACCTGATCAGCAAGTTAGCTTCAGCGATGGTGTCGATCCTGCTGCCAATAATCCGCCTACGGCTTTCAATCGCACTGCAGATTACAGCATCGTTGATTTCAACCTGGAGAACTTGTACGACTACCGCAACGATCCATTCTCCGGCTGCGATTTTACGGGTGATACGGGTTGTTCTCACACCGGAACTCCCTTCATATCTGATGTCACTCCGCCTTTTGATTATGTTCCCGCCAGTGAGGCTGCATATCAGGCCCGTTTGCATGATATTGCGCTTCAGATCGTCAACGACCTGCACAGCCCGGATATCCTCATGGTCCAGGAGGTCGAGAACCAAGATATCTGCACGATTACCAACGGCGCAATGGATTGTGGCACCACGAACAACGCCGACGGCCAGCCGGACGATTTGCAAGACTTAGCCCTCCAGATTTCTTCACTTGGCGGGCCAACGTATGCTGCTGCCTTCGACCGCGACAGTTCTGACCTGCGCGGTATCGTTCCAGCCTTCATGTATCGCACGGACCGCGTGGAACTCCTTCCGGCTGCGGGCGATCCTCTACTTGGCGGACTGCCCGCGATCAATTACGCTGGCGCACCCGCTTCCTACAACAGCGACGAATCTAACCCGAAGACCTTGAATGCCACATCGTTAGCCAATACATCCGGCTGTGAAACTACGATGGTTTTCCCACGCGCTGCTGATATCGGCCTCTTCCGTGTCTACCGGGTTGGCGTTGGCTTGGGCAGTTATCGGGATGTTTACGTGGTCAACAACCACTTCAAGAGCGGACCCGATTCCTGTGTCGCACCGCGTACCGAGCAAGCCAAGTACAACGCAGCCATCGTAGCGTTCCTGCAAGGCGAGAAGCCGGATGCCCGCATTGTGGTTGGCGGTGACTTGAACGTCTACCCGCGCCCTGATGATCCGTTCGCACCTATCGGTCGGCCCTCCTCGAGTGACCAACTTGGGTCGCTCTATGATCCAAGCCTTGGATTGACAAACCTGTGGGATGTTTTGCTCGGTCAGGTACCGGAAGCTGCTTACAGCTACGTTTATCAAGGACAAGCTCAAACGCTCGATCAAATGTTTGTCAACCAGACGTTGCTAGCGGACCTCCAGCAATTCCGCAGCGCACACATCAACAGCGATTTCCCGGCCGACTATCCGGGCGATGTAGCGCGCGGTACCAGCGATCATGACCCGCAGGCGGCAACCTATACTTTGCCAGAGGTAACGTTGGATGAACTGATAAATCTGGTCCAGAAGTACGCGGATGATGGTCAGATTACAGGAAACAACACAGAGAAAGCCTTGCTGGATCATCTCAACAAGGCAGCGCGCTTCAAAGCCAATGGCAAGGAAGACGCCTACAGATCGCAACTTCAGGCGTTTATCGACCAGGTGTATGACAAGACACCGCAGTTCGTTACGCAGGATGCTGCAGACGCTCTGGTCAGTGTAGCAGAATTGTTGTTGTCATATCCATAAAAGGAGTTTCTAAGCGCACGTTGATCTGACAACGACATGTTGAAAAAAAGGACTGCCCGTAACTTTGGGCAGTCCTTTTTACTATTCCATCATACCCGTGTCATAGCTTACAAAGAATGAATGGCCGTTCTCTAAAACGGCCGTTCACATCAAATCGTACTCAATCACGCAGCGTCAATTAAGGAACCGGAGCCAAATCCACTGCCAGGGCGATAAACTGGGTGGATTGACTGGCTGCAAAGTTGTTGTCACTCACCAGGATCAAGGGTAAACGACCATCAGGCAATGCAGGCCCGAAAGCCATGCCCTCCAGATTGTCTGGCTCGATCCCAAGGTCTGCTTCTACATTCAAAATCAGCCGCTTAGTTACAGGAGTAAAGTTTAGTGGCAGTTGATTGAGGCCGTTCGGATACAGCGAAAAGTTGCCGGACACATCTGTCGCATTTTGGGTCTGGATTTCGTACAGCCAGATGGTATTGCCCAAACCGGGTGCACCCACGGAGAAGGAACGTTCCAGGGCCAGCATCGTGCCGAGGTTATCGAGGGGTAGCAGCTCCACCAATCCATTGACACGGAATTGGTCTGAGGGCACGGGCTCCTCGGCTACTGGATTGACGACATAGACATACTCCGCTCCCGGTTGTCCAGAGCTTAAACGATATTGCAAAATGCGTGCATAGCTTGACTGGCCAATATTGGCAGCCGGACCGTCCTGAGCCAGGGCACCTTCAGAAGCAGTGAAGAGACTGCGCTCATCGGGTGTGACGTTCAGAACTCTCGAAGGCCAGATTGTTGCGTACGCCCTGAGCGCCAGTGCCATCAGGAAGGAATTTCTCGGGAATCGTCAAGGATCGGGTCTGGTGACCGTTCAGGTTCATTCTCTTTACAAACGGGTCAACCGGCGGGGTTCGAGCGGCAAACCCTTCTGATGAGAAGTAAAGCGAACCTTCATGCGTCAGGACCAGGCCCTCCGGGTCAAGGGAACCAGGCGCATAGGGCATCCCGGACGCATCCAAGATTTTAGTGACATCTAGGAATGTGATGTCACCAGGATCCAGTTGTCCGTCAGAAACGTCGATGCTCAGCGTGTAATAGCGCACCGGGTCGATTGTGCCCTGGTCATCCGAAATGGCATAATAGACGCCACGATTGGGATCATAAGTGATGCTGGACAGACCTCCTATCTCAGTGCCTCCAAACTGGGTGCCTGTAGGGATGTCAACTGTGCCAAGCAGTTCATAGCTGGCTACCGTCATCTGGGTGTCTTTGGCCTTCGCTGTGGCGGTTTGGACGCTAAAACCGGCGACGAGCAGCAACATGAGTGAAAGCGTCAGCGATATCAGGGCAGCCAGGGAGTGGGAACGCAAACGAGCGGACATCTTGTAACCTCCTAACAACTTGGTCCCTATACACAAATAGTAGAGGGAATATATGGATTCTGGATTGATGGGGCTGGGATGAAATGACGAGGAACGAGCTTAACGTTCAAACATGCTCGGTGTGATAATCACATTTTAGCACATGAGAGGATGAGCTGCGCAGCTAGATTCCCGCCGAGTAAAGCACCGCTCTGGACAGGTCAAATGATCTCTGAAATAAGAGACCGCCGCCCGGCGGGTTTCTTTATCTTTTTTTCATGATTTCTTCGATATCCGGGATTTCCTGTGCTGCCCGTTGCAGGATTTCAAAGGCGTGCTGGATCAACAATGATAGCCGCTCGGGCTCGAGCTCCTGCCCCGCGTCGGATTCCTCCAGCACCTTGATCATATTGCCGCGCAATCCGCTTGCCCGCCGTGCCCAATGTGAATCAACGGACAGGCGTTCCAGGCGTTCAGCCATCAGGCGTAGCAGTTCAATATCAGCGTTATTCATACACTTCCGGGTTGACACAATGTGGCAGGTGTTCCCCGTTCAAGCCCGCGATTAGATTCTTTGCCGAGAGATAAGCCATCATATCCCGCGATTGCACGCTGGCGCTAGCGATATGTGGCAGGATGATGCAGTTGTCCAATTCCAGCAGCGGACTGTCCAGCGGCAGCGGTTCGGGGTCTGTAACGTCCAGCGCGGCGGCGAAGATGCGGTGCTCTTTCAAGGTCTCGTACAACGCAGCTTGATCCAACACCGCTCCGCGCGACGTATTGACCAGCACAGCATTGGGCTTCAACTTGGCCAACAACTCCGCATTCACCATGTGGCGCGTTTCCGGTGTCAGCGGCACGTGGATAGAGACGAAATCGGATTCTCGTAACAGTGTATTCAAATCTGTCGAAACGGCGGGCAGGTTTGGGTCCGAGGGCGAAGCGCCGGGATCATAATACAACACCCGCATGTCGAATCCGCTGGCGCGTTTGGCTACGGCCTGCCCGATGCGCCCGAATCCGATGATGCCCAGCGTCGCCCCGGCAAAGTCCGCGCCCAACAGCGTGG
Organism: uncultured Chloroflexia bacterium; assembly: GCA_963785535.1. Taxonomy (GTDB): domain Bacteria; phylum Chloroflexota; class Anaerolineae; order Anaerolineales; family Villigracilaceae; genus JAABUE01. The sequence goes on from CAWAVQ010000046.1 coordinate 6,198, forward strand.
AGGGCCCCCAGGTCTTCCACTTCCCGGCGCGCAGGAATTTTTCGGCTTCCACCACGCGTCGCCCGGCGGCCATCATCAGCGCGAAAGCCATGTCGGCGGTGGCGTCGGTCAGGATGCCGGGCGTGTTGCCCACCGGAATGCCGCGCTCGGTAGCGGCGGTCACATCGATGTTGTCGAAGCCGACCGCATGGTTGCTGATCACTTTCAATCCCGGCCCGGCTGTGTCCATCACTTCGCCGTCAATGCGGTCGGTCAGCAGGCACAGCAAGCCGTCCACGCCGCGCACGTGTTCCAGTAATTCTTCTCGGCTCGGTGGCAATTCTTCGGGCCAGATATCAACCTGGCAATGATCCCTGACCAACTCAAGCCCTTTTTCGCGGATGACCCGCGTGACGAATGCCTTTGGTTTTGCCATGCCTGAAGTATACTGCAAGCATGGACGCCTCCCGCTTTTTCACCCATAGTCTACGCGACCCGCGCGTGGCACGCATCCTGGCAGCCGCGATTGAAGCCGTGAACCCTGGTACAGCTGTGGAACGTTACTTGGCTTCCAATCCATTGTCGCCAGCCGGACGGGTTTTTGTTTTGGGATTGGGAAAAGCGGCGCTGCCGATGACCCGGGCTTTGTCTCGCCATGTTGACCTGACCCGCGGCCTGGTCATCACCAAGCACGCTTCATCGTTAGAACTCCAAGCTGCCACCCCGATTATGGAAAGCGGACACCCTGTCCCGGACGCGCGCTCCCTGGCTGCCGGGCGAGCCGCCTTGGAATTCGTCTCCAGCCTGCGCGAAGATGATTTGCTGGTCTGCTTGATCTCCGGCGGTGGCTCGGCCTTGATGACCGCACCTAGCGTGCCGTTGGAGAATATGCAAGCTCTCACGTCTGCCTTACTGGCTTGTGGTGCGCGTATCGACGAGATCAACACCCTGCGCCGCCACCTGGACCGGGTCAAGGGTGGCGGGATTGCAAAAGCCACCAAAGCCCGTGTGTTGAGCCTGATCCTCTCGGACGTGGTCGGTAGCCCGCTTGAAGCCATCGCTTCCGGTCCCACCGCTCCCGATCCGACCACGCGAGAAGACGCGTTGGCGGTATTGCAAAAATATAATTTCTTACCCGGCGAAGGTAATGAACCACGAACACACAAAGACACAGGGACACAAATTATTAATACTTCGAGTCTTCGTGACTTTGTGGTTGGATCTTCGGAGACTCCCAAACCGAACGATCCCATTTTCTCCCGCGTGGGTAATGTCGTCGTGGGGGATAATGCGCTGGCGATCCAAGCCGCGCTAAAACAGGCTGAGCAGGAAGGTTTCCAGGCCGAATCCCTGGGCAGCGATTGGCAGGGCGAAGCCCGCGAGGTCGGCCTTGAACTGGCTCACAAACTGCGCGTAACCACAGAATCTAAAAAACATCCCTTTTGCCTGATTGCAGGCGGCGAAACAACCGTGACCCTCAGACAAGACTTATCGACACAGTCCTTCGACTACGCCGCCAAAGAACAGCGGCTCCGCTCAGGAACAAGTAAAGGCGGACGCAACCAGGAACTGGCTCTGGCGGCTGTGCCGGCTTTGGCCGGAATAGAAAATGCCCTGCTCATCAGCTTAGCAACCGATGGCGAAGACGGCCCTACCGATGCGGCTGGGGCTGTCGTAAACGGTGAAACGCTCCAGCGGGCGAAAAGGCTTGGATTGGATATAGCAGGCCACTTGTCCCGGCATGATGCGTATCGCTTCTTTGAGCGGTTGGATGATCTACTCAAGATCGGGCCAACGGGAACAAATGTTAATGATTTGGTGTTTTTGCTAAAGATATGAGTAATTGGTGCGCCTGTGCAAGAAAATTGGTTTGACCTATTTTAGGCACAGGCGTCAAGTTGCATTCTAAGCTATCTAGTTTATCGCTGGCGATCCAGCTCATTGCAATAAAATAGATTCCCAGAATCGCCAATCCGGCAAAGGATAAACCCGAAACCATTACTTTAGGTTTATTACTCTTGTCGGATTGGCACATCGAGCGTGACCTCACCACTCTTTTCGAACTGTAGCGTGAGTTTTAGCGTATCTCCTACTTTCAAATCCCGTGTCAGCCCAACCAGCATCACATGATAACCGCCCGGCTTGAATTCAATGCTGCCATGTGCCGGAACGTCCACGCGCGAGACAGGCACCATCTGGGCCACGTCATTTTCGATACGCGTCTCATGCATTTCTGTCGAACTCGCAACTTCGCTTTTAGCTCCAATCAGAGTATCCGCCTCATCGCCATCGTTCGTAATCACGAAATACGCAGCGCTGTTTGTTCCGCTCATAGACATACCAGGCATATTGGACATGCCTTGTGCGTCAGGCGTTTCACTCCCAGTCATCCCGGGCATTTCTTGCCCCTCTGGTGTTCCATTTGCGGCCATTGACCCGGCCTCAGCCGGACGGGCCCAGGCGCTTTCTACGTGAATTTTGGGGCCAGTAGCCGCAGATGTCGCGCAGGCGGCCAAGATTAGCAACGCTGCCAAAAAGATGAAAAACTTACGATACAACTTTAACCTCCATTTTGTTCATGAACAAGTTCTTGGATTAACTGCGTGGCATTATCCACTTTATGGCTGTTCGTGGGTAACGCCAAGCCTATTTCCCGAATTGCTGATTCAGATCGAACATCATCGCATCTTGTAAATACTTTTGGGCTTGATCGAAGTTCATCATCTGTCCGCCGAAACCATGCTGAAAGCGTTGCGCGTCTTGCTGTCGGGTAAAACTCAATACGGACGGCATGCAACAGGTGTCCACTGTACTTCCGACCAGATAGACGGCCTCTTTCACGCTTGCCATCTGACCGTAGAGAAAGTCTGCCGTCATCGCCATCACACCGCCCTCTTGTCTGGCGAGCAGGATCAGCCCACAGTGTGGGCAACAGGCTTGCATGGTTTCGCCGCCGCTCCCGTGGATAATAAGAATGGTACGCGCCGAAACCGGATTGCCACATAAAGCGCAACTATTTGAAAATGCCTCATTTGTTGGAAACGTGCGCCCCAACGTAACACCGCCATGAACTTTGGTAACCAGACCTTTGGCAGCCAGACTGCGCAGATCGCGATGGATGGTCATCAGTGAAACCTGAAACTGCTCCACCATTTCATGGATCTTAAGCGTCTTTCGTTCCTGCAACAATTCCAGGATTTTCTGTTGCCTTTCGGCAGGTATGGATGCCATGTATATCCTATAAAAAGGGAGGTTGGAAATGCGATCAAGTTGGCAGCCTCCCTCAGCAAATGTTAAATAATGATAAATATAGTTATATATATCATATTAATTCAAATAAACTTGGTTGTCAAGAATAAAGTATCCAGTTCATCATTCCGGCAATTCCCTCAAGATCTCTATATATCAAAGCTACTTCACCCCTATCCATTTTCATAACGAACAAGTCGTTCTCGCTGTAGCTGGTTATGCAATGACCGTCGGTCTTAAAGTTGACAAACAGGGTAGAAATCAGAATCGAGGAAAGGAGTGGACGATTAGCATTTTGAATGTCTGTAAACAACCAGCACTTCCACTTTTTCCTCCGAAAGATATGAAACTGGCTCAAGCCCTGTTTCAGGGCTGTAGAGATGTTTTCTATGGAAGATAGGTCAGCCTTTGGCGGATAACTACAAACTCCCTCTTGACAAAATAGATGATAATTATCATAATATAGTTAGCTACCCCTAAATTTTATATTAGCTGTATAAAACTAAATGACCTGCTCTAAAATATCTCAGAGTTGTCTGGGTTGTAGCCGAATAAGAGGCTTATCTCCAAAATGGATCGACACCTTACTATCTCGATTCAGGATTACCTGAAAAATATTTATGAACTCACTGAAAGCGGCGAAAGCGCCAGCACAAACGCGCTCGCGGCTAAACTAAATATCAGGCCCGCGTCTGTGACGGGTATGGTTCAGAAGCTTGCTTCTGCGAAGCCAGCCTTGGTTAAATATCAAAAACATCAGGGCGTTACGTTGACGAAAGAGGGTGAAAAAGCCGCGTTAGAAGTAATTCGTCATCATCGCCTGGTCGAGACCTGGCTCGTGCAAACACTGGGTTACTCATGGGACGAGGTTCATGATGAAGCGGAACAACTGGAACATGTTATTTCTGAGGATTTAGAAAGACGTATTGCCGCGGCTATGGGGGATCCGAAACGCGATCCGCACGGAGAATTGATCCCAAGCGCTAAATTGATTATGCCTGCAGACAAAAGCATCCCACTTTCATCCGTGCAACCCGGACAGGATGTTGTGGTGAGCCGGGTTTACTCACAAAAGCCAGGACTCCTGCGTCATCTGGAGGAACTGGGTTTAATCCTGGAGGCGCATGTGAAAGTGCTGGAAGTGTCGCCTTTCGACCAAGTTATGCACTTACGAGTCGGGCCAAAGAAAGAACAGGCGATCCTTGGACCTGCGATCACCAATCGGGTTTTTGTCGAAATTTTAAAAATCTAAAGATCTTTACAAGCAGCGAGGAAATCTATGAACGATAAACCTAAAAGAACACATCAGGGTGTTTCCCTGGCAGAGGTACATGAAACCGTCACAGTCCCTTCGCGAGGCTCCTCATGGTGGCGCTGGCTGGCAATCACCGGCCCGGCCTTGATGGTTTCGGTGGGATACATGGACCCTGGAAACTGGGCCACCGATCTGGCTGGGGGTAGCCGATACAACTACACCCTCATCTGGGTGCTCTTGATGTCGAACCTGATGGCGATCCTGTTGCAAAGTTTGGCCGCCCGACTGGGCATTGTCAGTCGCCGTGACCTGGCCCAGATCAATCACGAAGAATACCATCCGGCTGCCAATATTCCACTCTACATTTTAGCCGAGATCGCCATCACGGCCACTGATCTGGCTGAAGCCTTAGGATCGGCCATCGCATTACAATTACTCTTCGGATTGCCACTGCTCTACGGCGTAATCCTCACAGCACTGGATGTACTGTTGCTGCTCCTGCTCTCCCATGTAGGGATTCGCAAATTGGAAAGCGTAGTGATTGCCTTGGTGGGTACAATCGCCGCAGCTTTTGTCATCGAAATCTTCCTCGGTCAGCCAGATTGGGGCGGAATTGTACGCGGATTTGTCCCTGCCATTCCAGATTCCAATGCATTATATATTGCCATTGGTATCCTCGGTGCAACCGTCATGCCGCACAACTTATATCTGCATTCTTCCCTCGTGCAAACTCGCAAGATTGGGAAAAAGTCCGAAGATATTCGCCAGGCCATTCGATGGAACAATATCAACTCAGCCCTGGCGTTGAACATAGCTTTTTTCGTGAACGCAGCCATATTGGTAGTAGCGGCCGCAGTTTTTTATCGTAATGGATACTTCAATGTAGCCGAAATCCAGGACGCCCACAAATTATTACAGCCACTTCTGGGTGCGTCTATTGCGCCGCTTGCATTCGCAATTGCCCTGTTGGCTTCCGGACAGAGCTCTACAATCACGGGCACGTTGGCGGGCCAGATCATGATGGAAGGATACCTGAATTGGCGTATCCGCCCGTGGCTGAGGCGGCTCATCACTCGCTTGCTCGCCGTTATTCCGGCGGTACTGGTCATTGTGTATTACGGAGAGCATGCGGCCACTGCCTTGTTAGTCCTCAGCCAGGTGATTCTTTCTTTGCAGCTTCCTTTCGCAATCATTCCACTGATCCACGCTGTAGCCGACAAGCAACGCATGGGCGAGTTCCGTATTGGTCCATGGCTCCAGGGATTAGCATGGCTGGTTGCAATTGTCATCGTGGCGCTCAACGTCAAATTGATCATAGACCAGATCACAGCCTGGCTCGGAGAGGCCGGAGGCAACGCTTGGATTCTGAAAGCCACAGTTCTTCCTCTTACGGTTGCGTTAGGCATATTGCTTATTTACATTACAATTCTTCCCTGGTTACCTCGACAGATTGGGCAGTTTGATTGGCCCAGGATTGTCGGAGTTCATCGCAAGCCTACCGAGGCTTCTACAACACTACAACAACCAAGTCCATACGAACGGGTGGCAATTGCATTGGATTTCTCCGGCAGGGAAGAAAAACTTTTGGCGGAAAGCTTGCGTGTGATCGACAAGGCTCGAACGCAATTGGTGCTTCTGCATGTGGTTGAAAGCCCTGTTGCGCGCACACTTGGCACTGAAGGCGAAGACATGGAGACGCTGAGCGATCGCGAACGGTTAGAAAAGTTGACAGACATGATGAAGAAAGCCGGCGTATCAGCGGAATGGCGTCTTGCCAGTGGTGACCCGGCCAATGAATTGGCCAGGATGATCAACGAGCTAAAAATGGACGTGGTTATCGTTGGCAGTCATGGGCACAGCGGAGTTTCCGACCTGATCCACGGAGCCGTGATTGGCAATTTGCGTCACCATATCAAAGCCAATGTCATGATCGTACCGCTTGGAAATTGAGTGTTTTTCTGATACTACACTTCCAGAATAAGGATTACATTTAACTATGGACACGTTACGAGCAACAGATATACGTTCCGGGATAAGAATAGAAGTCATTACCGTGATCTGGATGACGATTGAAATGGCAGTCTCGATTGGCGCAGGGATCGCCGCAGGCAGTATTCTCCTGACCGCCTTCGGCATTGATAGCTTGATAGAGTTGATCAGCGGTGGCATCCTGCTGTGGCGGCTTCTGGTTGAAAGCCAGGGCGGGGACGTAGAACAAGTCGAGCAAGCAGAACACAGAGCAGCCTGGGTGGTGGCGATTGCACTAGCGCTTTTATGTGCTTACGTGCTGCTCTCCGCCATCTATGGCTTGATCGTCCACGCGAAACCCGAAAGCTCCGCGCTTGGGATTGGCGTCTCTGCGGCTGCCGTGATCTTCATGCCTTATCTCGCTCTGATCAAGCGCCGCGTTTCGAGTCGCATCCAAAGTGAGGCGCTGGCAGGCGATGCAATCGAATCGATTACTTGCGCCTACATGGCTGGAACGGTCTTGGTGGGGCTGGTGTTCAATGCCCTGTTCGGCTGGTGGTGGGTCGAGAATATTGCTGCGTTGTTGTTTCTTGTGTGGCTCCTGCGTGAAACAAGGGAAGCCTTCGAAGAAGCACGGAATGTGGGATCAGAATAGAGCTTTTATTTGGAAGGCAAATTGTTGAGAAACGAAACCGCCTGCTCCACCGTCGCAATTTTTACTACCTTGATATTCTTCGCAACAGAGACGGCATCCGCGTAGTTCTCCGCAGGACACAGGAAATAAACAGCCCCCACGCCCTCGGCCGCAAAGACCTTTTGTTTGACCCCGCCGATCGGTCCGACTGTACCATCCAGGTTGATCGTACCGGTGCCAGCGATCTTCAGGCCATTCGTCAGGTCATTTGGTGAAAGCAGGTTATAGACCGTCAAGGTGAACATCAATCCGGCCGATGGCCCGCCGTTGATCTTCTGCGTCACGATCGAGATGGGGAAGGGAGGCTTGAAGTCGAAGCCTGCGGACTGGATGGAAATGCCAATTTTCGGTTTCTCGTCGGGAGAGGCAGGTGCCATCAACGGCACGCTGACCTGAAACGTCTCGCCCCCGCGTTGTATATCCATGTTCACTGTTGCTTCCGAAGCTTGCGCCTGGACAAGTTCGATCAGATCGGATGTTGTCTGAACCGGCTTCCCGTTCAATCCGGTGATCACATCACCAGTTTGCAGGATGCCGTTGGCATGGCTATCTGGCAGGATGCTTACGACTGCCACTCCTTTTCCTACCATAGTAGACGGATAGCCTGCGAGTTGCAAGCCGACTGCGAGGGCCGTTGTCTCGCTTTCATCTAACATTTGATATCCCTGCCTGGCCTGTTCCTGCGGCGTGGTGTTCTTGGGCACCACGGCTTCGGGCGGAACGATCTTAATGGCAGGGTCCACCTGCCCAAGAGCCCACATCCCAGCGGTGATGGGCGCCTCGGAAATGACCGTCACCAGATAAAAACTTCCACTGGGTGAGTGGAGATATTGGGTTGGGATATTTACCATCGGCTCAATGGAAAGCGACACACCCGGGGCCTCAAGACCATTATTGGTCAGTAGCAAAGATAAAGAAAGAGCAGACAAACATAAAACGAGCAGGCCAACGCCTGCTGCTCTCCAAAGAGGGACTCTAGCGTCAAGGGATGACTTTGGTGCCTGCGCCTTTTCAGCGGTGGGCTGGAATCTCAATCCATCCAAAAGGATGAGAACGAAGAAAAAGGTAATCGCACTGGTCTGGGTACTGAAACGTGCGTGCTGAAAGAATAGAAAAATGCCCCAGCCGGTAAGGATGACAGCAATGATGTATCCCAAGTTTCGCAAAAACCGCGTATAACTTCCACGGGCGATCAAGCCCTGTACGCTAGCTCCTACAAAAAGTGCGCCGTCCAACGGGAAAGCCGGGATCAGATTGATGATCAACATCCAGGCATTGAAACCGGTGATCAGGAGCGCGATATTGCCTATGAAATCATTGATTTGAAGATTCCATAGCAGATAGGCTACCCCCCCGATTATGATGTTTGCGAGGGGGCCTGCTACTGCAGTTAGGATTTCACGCCAGCCAGAACTCTCTTATCGACCAACATTGGGCAGCATCACCAAAGATCAAGACAGGTACCTCGGAGGGCGTCTCGATACCCAACCAGCGTGCGGCCCAGAGATGCGCAAATACGTGCAGGAACAGGGACATGACGATCAACACGATGCTGATTGGTGTTGTCAGATTGGCATCGACTTGATTCAAGGTTCCACCCATTAACGGCAAAAAATAAGCGATCAGCGCCCACAGGCTGCCGGGTATCACGATCAGCCAGGTCAGTCCGGGTTTGAATTTTGGGGAACGCCTGGAGTTCGCGAACTCCATAGAAGAATTTTTTATTTCCATGCCAACCTGTTAAATTCGATCAACCACGAAAGTTGAAGGAGTACCCGAAAACAGGGATGCGGGCCTCCCTTAGTAATCATGCGATTTACTGAAATTACGAACCTGCCACCAGCGATCATATCAGATAAAGCTGCTCACGATTGTGGGATTATAATGGCGAAATGAGCAAGCAGAATTTCAGACGTCTGGTGGGCATCCCAATAGGGATGGCTTTTTTCTTTAATTCTGCTATTGCTTCTGACGCCCATAAGCAGAGTCTACGCTCATGCGCCAGACATGTACGTACAAAGCCAGGCCATCGATATAACAATATCTGGCATGCAAGTGGATTGGAAGATCACACCCGGCCCGCTCTTGGCGGATACGGTTTGGAGTGCCGCCGATCAAGATCAAGACGGCTCGATCAGCCCCTCGGAAGCGCAAGCCTGGGTTGCGCCATTTCTCTCCGGATTATCGGTTTCCATTGATGGCCAGTTGCTGGATTCGGTTCAAGTGCAGAACATTCACTGGCCAGATAGCGTGAACGTTCTACGCACCGGCGAGGATTCGATTGAAATCCCGTTTTCTGTCCAGTGGCCGGAGGCTCTGGTTGGTGAGCATTCAGTTGAAATCTATAATTCCTATCTGGAACCGAATAGCATTAACTGGTTCTCCTTGATGGTAAAAGAGGGGCTATCGTTCAATTCTCCCGCACAAAAGAACGGCCAACTCCGCCTCAACCTCATCTTTCCTGACGCATCCGTGACCCCCACGCCGGATGCCAGCGCAGCCTCCTTAACATCCTGGAACAGCGGCACCCCTAACCTTCCGGCTGGCTTCACGCAAAGCATCTCGCAGCTCGCTGTAGATCTGGCGGCCTCACAACCAGGGGGACAAATCCAGCAACCATCGGGCAGCGTGAGCGCGGTAACCACCGCCCTTGAAGGCCTCGTCAAAACACAGGGCTCTTCCCCATTGTTCCTGCTGGGCGCATTTTGCTATCTTTGGTGCTGGGCAGTCTACACGCGTTGACGCCCGGCCACGGTAAGACACTGGTGGCCGCCTATCTGGTCGGCTCCCAGGGAAAAGTGCGTGACGCGGTCTTCCTGGGCGCGGTCGTCACTACAACCCATACTGGTTCAGTGATTTTTTTGGGCCTGGTCACGCTGCTGGCTTCCCATTACATCCTGCCGACTCTGATCACGCCCTGGCTGGAGATCGTCTCAGGCTTGTTGGTGATCGGATTCGGGATCAGCTTGTTGGTCCGGCGAAGAAGCGAGCTGGCAAACTGGCTGCGGCGGGACCGGAAGAGGTCGGCTCGTTTTTCCGCAACCAAGCCAGGGCTGGCAATTTCCCCGGGAACCGCTAAGGTAACCCATGCGCACACTGCGGGTCTTCTGCATCAGCATAGCCATCCGCATGACGATCATGGTGGACATATCCACTCCAATCACGCGGAGTCACACCATGGTCATTCGCATGTTGCGCCCGCGGGTCAAGTGACCTGGAGGTCGCTGCTGGCATTAGGGGTCAGTGGCGGTTTGGTTCCATGTCCGGATGCGATTGCCATCCTGCTGGTGGCGGTAGCCGTGAACCGTATCCCGTTTGGGATGCTGCTGATCGTAGCTTTTAGCATTGGTCTAGCTCTGGTCCTGATCGCGATCGGGATCGCTATGGTGCGGGGCATGCAACTGGTCTCTCGCAGCGAAGCCCTGACGCGCTTCAGTATTTACGCACCGATGATCAGCGCGTTGGTTGTCACAGGGTTGGGAGTTGTCTTGACAGTCAGTGCAATCAACTCCTTCAAATTCACTTCGACCGTTTTGGGCGCACCGCCTCAATCCATCGAATACGCCCGGACTGCTTCCACGACTCGCGTCACGACCTTCAATATCAAACACGCCAGGTTGCTGTACCTGGCTCCTGAAAATGGCCAGGGCCGCGATCAGATCTTTGAGATGCCGCTATCGGGCGGCGATCCAGTTCAGTGGACCCGAGAACCATACGGTGTGACCGGATATACGCTTTCTCCGGACAGTATGACGATCCTTTACACCACCTTTAATGTGGATGGCGGTTCCTCGATCTGGGCTATGAAAACGGACGGGACAGAGAGACGATTGGTATTGAATTGTCCCCAGGCAGAGTGTGATGCCCCGAAATGGTATCCGGACAGTCGCAAGGTCCTCTATGAGCGCCTGGACGATACAACGGATCCGTCTGCGTTGCCTAACTTCAGCCTGTGGTGGCTCGATGTGCAAACGGGCGAAAGCATGCCGATCTTCAATGACCAGACTTTTCCCAGTAGCGCAGCCGCTTTCTCCCCTGATGGACAGTGGCTCAGTTATTTCTCCTTTGCAAACAACGCCGTGGAGTTGTATCACTTGCAGGATGGAAGAAACCTTTCGCTGCCGAACAACAGCCAGCCCGCAGCGCCGGGAACCTGGAGTCCGTCGGGGGATTCGATCCTGTATTGGGGTCCGGCCACGTCCATTCCGAATCCTACATTGCAT
>CAWAVQ010000047.1:0-5829 GCA_963785535.1 uncultured Chloroflexia bacterium
TTCGACGCAAGCGTCAGTTTCGATTTCACGATTGCAAGACCTGGTAACAACGGAGGGGAAGAAACATCGGCTATCCCACTAGCTTCAAAAATCTTAATGGCGCTTGTGGTTTTGCTGATCGGTCTCAATCTCCTGCCTCGTTCGGTCCAAACTCATTCCTCTCCCCATTGATAAAAGGCTTCGTAAGTCTCGCAGGCTTACAGATGATAAACGTGGCGATCGAGCGGCTCCCCCTCGGTTAGTATTTGTACCATTCTTGCTCGATAGATGGGTCTGTAGACATATGTGCCTCCAACAATAAAATTCGACAGGCAACGGATCGATGACTTTAAAATAGAGGTTGTTTTACTTTTATCATAGCACAGGAAATTCCATAGGTTATCTCTTCAAACAAAAAGGTTATGCCCGCGGTATAACCTGCTTCATTTTTTTAACACATTTTGAGATTATTTTGATTCTTTGATGAAACCCAAGTTTTTCGCAATAGCTCGATCGATTACCCGCTTTGGCAATAGTTGTTGGATCAAGATGTTGATCGGGTTACCGGGAATGATCGCATAGCGCACACGCGGTTTCGATGTTGTAAGCGCCTGCCAAATAACCTCGCCAACTTTTTCAGGCGGGTAGCCTTTTTTGCCCTCGGCAACAAGATATTTTTGCACTCGTTTTGCAGCCTCGAAATAGTCGGTATGAGCATACTGCGAAACATCGACCTGGTCTGCTTTATCCCAAATGGGAGTTGCAATTGGACCGGGACCGATGATGATCACATCAATACCGTACAACATTAATTCGCGGCGCAGGCTTTCAGAGAAGCCTTCCAATCCGTGCTTGGAGGCTGCGTAAGGTCCGACAAATGGACCGCCGCGTTTGCCTCCAACGGAACTGATGTTGATGATACGTCCCGGTTTTCCATGCAGGGATCGGTCGCTTCCCAGCAATGGGATGAATGCCTTGGTGACGATCAGCACGCTGACCAGGTTGACTTCGAGTTGATAGCGAAAGTCATCTGTGGACATGTGGATCAACGGCGCGGCGATTGCGATGCCTGCGTTGTTGACCAGCCCGAACAGAGTCTCGCCGTTGAGTCCTTCGCGTACCTTTCCCGCAGCGGCTTGTACAGCTGGTTCATCGGTGACATCGAAGATCAAGGGAACAAAATTTTCGCCAAACTCTTTTGAGAGCCGTTCGGCGTCCTGTGTTTTGCGGACACTGCCAAACACGCGGAATCCTTTTTGGATCAGAACTTTGGTTGTACCCCATCCAATACCTGTCGAAACGCCAGTAATGGTCACACTTTTCATATTAAGGCTCCCAAAAGTTAACCTTGTGGATAATGTCGAATTATAAACGTGACTCTTCGAAAAATGAAAAGGTCATGCTGTAAGCATGACCTATAAGTCTAATCCACTGTTAGCGTCTTCGACAAATTTCTCGGGAAATCGGGATCGAAGCCGCGCATCACGCTCATGTGATAGGATAGCAATTGCAGCGGCAAGACTGCCAGCAGTGAATTGACCTGTGGGTCGGATTCGGGGATGACGATCAGATCGTCGGCGTTGGCGCGCAGACGGGCGTTCTCTTCGCCGATGGCAATGGCGCGTGCGCCGCGCACGTTGACCTCGTTGATGCCGCTGATGATCAGGTTGGTGTCCTGCGGCCCGGCCACGAACACGATCGGGAAGCCTTTGCTGACCGCCGAGAGCGGTCCGTGCTTGAACTCGGTCGAGAGCATCCCTTCGCAGTGCGCGTAGGTGATCTCTTTGAGCTTCAGCGCGCCTTCGAGTGCAATCGGCAGGGTCAATCCGTAGCCCAGACAGTACATGTCGTTCCATTCGTTGATCTCTTCCGCAATGGTTTTGACCTGTGACGCGACCATGTCAAGCGTCTTTTCCATCAACGCTGGGATACTCGCCAGGTCCTTGGTATTCCTGCCTGCCAATCGATAAGCCAGATACAGGAACGTGATGACCTGGTTGGTGAAGGTCTTCGTAGCGGGAACGCTGATTTCGTATCCGCAGCACAGGGGGAGACAGAACGAGGTGGCTTTCGTCAGGGTGGAGCCGACTACGTTGGCCAGTCCGAAACATTCCATGCCGCGCGCTTCGGCGGCTTCCAGCGCGTTGAGCACATCCTTGGTCTCGCCGGATTGGCTGACGAAGAGGCCGACATCCTCGTGTCCCACCGCGGGCGCGAACTGCGAGATGAACTGCGGAGCCAGCACCGGGATGGCAGGCCGCCCGGCGATCTGCGCCAGGTAGACCGAGCCTGCCAGGGCGGCGTGATAACTGGTGCCGCAGCCGATGAAATAAAGGTGACGGGCGGACTTCATCTTATTGACCAGCGTTTCGACCTCGGGCGAGCTGTCCAGCAGGTGCAGCAATTCATTGGCCACCTGCGATTGCTCGTGGATTTCCTTGAGCATGAAATGGGGATAGCCACCCTTTTGCACCGCGTCCATTGTTTCGGTGACCAGCTCGCGCTCACGCTGAATCAGTTTGCCATCTTTGACCGAACGCAGTTCGACGTGATCGGCCCACAGCGTGACGATCTCGCCGTCCAAGGGGCGGATGACTGTGCGGGTCAGTGGCAGGATCGAAGGCAGGTCGGACGAGACGCAGGTAAAGCCCTGGCCCAGGCCGACCACCATGCCGGAGCCTTTTTTGAAGGCATACAGTTTGTCATCGTTTGTGCGCCCGATGACAAAGGCATAATCGCCTTGCAGGTCACCGTAGGCCAGGCGGATGGCGTCGATGAACTCGTAACCGCGGTTCAGGTAACGTTCCACCGCATGGACGCAGGTCTCGCCATCGTTTTGGGAGCGCACGGTCAGACCTTCATCAATGAACTGCTGGCGCAACTCGATGTTATTGACCACGTTGCCGTTGTGCGCGCCCACCAGGTCGCCGTCCGAGTCGATGTGGGGCTGGGAATTAACCTGCGATGGCTCGCCAAAGGTGGCCCAGCGTAACTGCGTGATACCGCGCGCGCCGGTCATCTCGGCAAAGTTATATTTGACCGAAACTTCTTCAACCTTGCCTACGTCTTTGCGCAAGTCGATTTTGCCGTTGTTCAGTGTGGCTGCACCGACCGAGTCATAGCCGCGGTAGGTGAGTCGTTGGGCGGCCTCGATCAGGATCGGGCCTAGATTGATTTCTTTATTAGTTACGTATCCGAAGATACCGCACATGTAGGTTGTTCTCCTGTGGTAAAAAATTTATGTCACCCTGAAGTAACGCTGAAGGGTCTCCCGCGCAAAGCGCGGGGGATTCTTCGCCCCTGTGGGGCTCAGAATGACATGTTGGTTGGGTTGGTTTTCTCTTTTCGTTTTTTCACTTTGGCCACGATGAATTGCAGGGCGGCCATCAGCAACCAGATGATCGAGGCCGCGAATAGCAACGGGACAAACGAGAACGAGGCCCAGAACATTTCTGTCCCGGCAAATTCCCACCAGGGGCAGCTATGCTGATCTTGATTGAAGCCCTGGCACACGCCGTGCCAACCGGTGGCCGTCGAAACCAGTCCTGCTACCGGGATGGCCAGGCATAGCAAAATGGCGAGCACCAGAAAAACGAGCTTGATGACCCGAAAAGCGCGGTTCATTGCGCATCCCAGGGGGCTGTCCCCGTGCCGCCATTGCCTAGCAAGGAAGCGCGGATAGGCTCGGACAACTCAGGCAGCACATCCGCGACAGCCGCCAGCAGACCGAAACAACCGGCGATCATCATGTCACCGAACGGGACCGCAAAATACGGACGGAGGACCGTAGACGATAGACCGTGGACGGCGGTTTCGGTCATCGGTCTACGGTCTACGGTCGTAAACATTGAACGACGTGGCCCTGTCACAACCACATCAAAATCATCCTCCCCAAATTCAAATTTATCCTGCGAATACATCAGCGCGCCGTGTCCCATATCATCGAAGACATCCTGGTGCTTGAGCGAGCCATCCGCCAGCCGCATGAGCAGGGACTCCAGCTTTTGCAGGTCGATCTCGCCCGTGTGATGTTCGAATACGCCCTCGATATCCTCTCCCATGCGGAAGGCCAACGTGTGGAAGTTGCCGATGTTTACGATGATCTTGCGTCCGGGCGCAGCCACGATGGAATCAAAGGATGCGCCCAGCACGGCAGCAGGGGCGGTGTCCATCACAATCAGCGGACAATCCAATCCGTGTGCGGATTGGGCTACGGCCTGTAAACGTGTCATGATGGGTGGAATGTCGTCAGAGAGAAAGGCAAAAGAGGTAAGAGAGTTTTTCGCGCGGATGCGCTCGTCAAGGTAATCGAAACGGAACTGCCGGTCAGAGTAACCTGCGGGCGCATCCCCGTGATCGAAGACGGCTACGGCAATGGCGTCCAGGTTGTGCAGGCTCACGCCGAAGGGCGATAGAGACCTTTCGAGGGCTGGCAGGTTGAAGTCCAGGAATCGGATGCGCTGGACGGAGTCCGGTAAGGCAGCGGCTTCATCCTCCGAGACGATTTCGATACCTGATGCGCGCACTTTGTCCAGCTCGTCATCCAGCGTTTTGGCAGCCTGCGGCGTGGCATATGTGGGAAGTCCGGCGCGCGCATGGTCCTCCACGGCCCAGGCCGAAGGACCACCACCCATCATCACACCCGTGAGCAGAATGGGGAGTGAGATTCAGTCGCCGCCTTGACCTGGCGATGGACGATCATGGTCGGGAAGGGACGACCAATTTGAAGCCGTTTTCGATGTCGAGCTGGGAATCGTACAGGAAAATGTCTTGTGTACCAGTACCAATATCTACAGTTAAAATTTTCATAGTGATTCTACTAACGTTCGGGGCGGGTCTCCACCATACGGGCGTGCTACGTGAAGACCCGCCCCGAACAAATCTTTATATCAACACCCAGCCACTGGCGGATGAAGTAACCGATGATGAAGGAGAACAGCGCCACCCCTAGACTGAGCCCCGCCATTTCAAGGAAGCGTGGGGCAAAGGCTCGTCCTTGGCAACAGAAATATAGTAGTTGAACCCGGCGATGATCAGCACAGCGACCGCCAGGGTAATGACGAGGTCAATGATGTAGTTCTGGATGATCAGGTAGGGCAGGACGAGTAGCGTGACAGTGATAATGTAAGCAATGCCGGTATATACTGCCGCACGGACGGGATGCTTATCGGTTTTTTCGGAGCGTGTGGAGAGATACTCGGAGGCCGCCATCGAGAGCGAAGCAGCGATGCCGGTGATCAGCCCGGAGAGTGCGATCAGTTTGACGTTTTGCAGAGCAAGTGTCAGCCCGGCCAGCGCACCGGTCAATTCCACCAGGGCGTCGTTCAGTCCGAGAACCACCGAACCCGCATAGCGCAAACGTTCCTGGTTAACATGGCAAGTATTTTTTGTTCGTGAACTTCCTCGTCGTGAATCCACTTGTCAATATCGGGGATTTTTCCTTTGAGCTGCGCGTAATTTTCCTGGGCTTTTTCCTTCGCCGCGTTCCATTTACAGCGTAATACCAAACGTAAAACCAAAAATGCGGCTGATCAGATAATATTTCCCAGACTTGCCACATATTGGGTTTGATCTCGCGCTGACTATATTTTTTCCAGTCTTCGTAATGACAAAGTAGTCATCAGCAATCTGGTACAGGATTTTGCTGTTTCCGAGGATCTTTGATGCTCCCGGCCAGGCGCTTGTAAATGTAATGTTCGGTGATTTCTATGCGTTGGTAGGTTTCGATGATATGACCAATGGATTCTTCTTGAGGCATAGTTCCTTCCTTGAGGGCGTTGCTGGCCTTATTGTAAACGATATTATCGTGGGATTTTCAAAATCTTAGATCAAGGGGAATGGATCATTTTA
>CAWAVQ010000048.1:0-101879 GCA_963785535.1 uncultured Chloroflexia bacterium
TCGTTTGTGTCAAGATAGGGATCAGTTCCAACGGCGAAGGATGTCCGCCCTTGCGTTTGCGCTTGAGGATGCCCAGCAACTTGGTATTGGAAGCCAAATAGGTCACCACATCATCGGCCTGACCGCGAGCGTGAGCCTGGGTGAAGAAATACAAACTGCGGTAAACCATTTCGATGGAGATAGCGGCGAACGGTTGGTTGAGTGCTTCCGCAACTGCATCGGTCAGGTCCACCAAGGCCACGTAGAGTAACCAGGTAGCCCACACTTGCATCTCGACCGCATTCTGAGCGCCACACCAAAAATACGCTAGACCCAACAAACGCTTGACGATAGCGTAAGCGTCTTCAATCCGCCAGCGTTGCCAATACAAAGCCACCAGATAGGCGGTGGGCAAACGCTCGGTATCCAATTCGTTGCTCAGGTAGCGATACCATTTGCCGTTGTAGATGACTTCAACCAAGCGCACTAACTGCCGATTTTCCTCCGGCCCAATCCAAACCAGGGAATCCCGCACGCGTGCAGTGTTCAGGATAGCGCGTTCAAAAGTGTAGACGAGATTACTTTTGGCGCGCGTGATGAACTTGACCGGCGTCAACGTCAATTGGGCGAAAACGTCAAAGTTGATGTAGCCCAGGTCGAAGATCAACAAGGAATTGGCTTTCAAAGCCGCCAAAATCTGCGGCCAGAAGCGTTGATCGTGGGCTTTGGGGTCGGCTTCGTACCAAATTTGAGACGGCAGGCGACTTCCCAGGTTCAACAAAGCTGTGATTTTGCCCGCCAGCGGGTTCTGCGGCAGGTCTTTGAGCAGTCCTATTTTGCGAATGAGTGCATCCAGCGTCGAGCCATCTACTGCCTGCACTTCGCTATACCGTTCCAGCGCCCAGGCAATTTCGGGCGCTACAGGTCGCTGGCGTTCCCTCCAGCGGTGGTGCATCTGCGGTAGAACGGATAACAGGATGTTCAAAAACAACTCGGATGGCAGACTTGTCAAACGTTGCGAAAAGGCTTGCTGGCTCACTTGGGTTGGCGAAACCCACAAGACCGCTTCGGTTTGCACCAGCCGCACCATCTCGCTTACGCCGCTGATTTGCCGCCAGATCATGTCCAGCACAAAGGCGACCATCACGACCAGCCCTAACGTCCGTTCCCGCAAACCCAACTTGCGAAAGTAAGCCACTTGGGCTAAGGTCGCAGGTCGCACGATTTCCACGAGACGATCCTGAATTTCTTCGCCGGTTGGTGCAGTGATAGAATGTTTGGTACGATCCCGTTGTATGGCACGCGTGTGCCGCACACTGCTGGCTTTTCGAGGTTGCTTGTCTTCGCTCATGTAGCGAAGTTTACCCGAAAGGCCGGAAAAAGCCATCTTGACAGATTGTTAAAGTGCTTAACTTGTGAGCAATGCCCTTATGCAAACAAAATCGCCAAAAGCCTGAAAGTCGCCGGGTTGGATGTCTGGAAAGATGATTCGCACATTCAAGGCGGTGCAGCCTGGCTTCAGGAAATCGCTCGCGGGATTACCCAGAGCAAGCTGGTTTTGAACCTTTTATCGGATAGTTCCATCGAATTCGAATTCGTTGAAAAAGAACTCATCTACGCCCTCGACACAGCCAAGAAAAAGGTCATTCCCTTGCGCATCAAGGATGTCCAGCCGCCGTTGATGCTGGCTAACCTGCAATACGTGGATTTCTATCGCAAGAATTACAAGAAAACCTTCGAGGAATTGCTGGATTTGATTCTGGGACAATCTATAACCCTGTACGGGCCACTCGTTTTGATGTGTTCATATCAAGTTATCATGAAACGGTTATCCTCATCGTAATAAAAAGCGGTAGCGGACTCTATTGAGAGTGTTCCTGACGAAGGTGCTACATTCACCGTCTGTCTTAAACGTGCCAAAGGTTAGTAAAGTTTCACAAAATGATATTTTATTGTAAGGTGAGAAAAGATTAATTCGTGCTATAGTAGCAACATAACATCCGATAAAGGCAAACCCGGTGAAAGCCGGTGACGCAAAGCTATGGGTCTACCGCCGCGAAATCGGTCATGACTGCCAAGCCGCCGAAGATCACAAAATAAATAGTTGTGATTATTTCGCCTGGCTTAACTAAGTCAGGTATTTTTTTATCGGATGGCCCAATCCCACCATGCAAACCCGAAGCCCATCGGGTTTGCGAATAATAAGGAGAAAAGCCATGTTCCGTAATCTCAAAGTCCTACTAATCGCAGTGATCGTCATTGCCATTGGAGGCAGCGCCTACGCTTTTGCCGCGGCCAATACCGTCCCCGATACCACAGCCGGTTCTGGAGCCAGCACGGTCAGCGGGTATACGGTCAGCAATGTTGTATACGATCTGGACGCAACAGACCCCACCATCGTTGATGCTATTACTTTCAGCATCTCCCCGGATGCGGGCAGCGAGAAAGCAGTTGCGGTATTCGTTCAGACTGATCCGGCTGGAAGTTGGACCTCCTGTACGCTCGTCGACGGTACCTTGCCCGCAGTAGATGTGACCTGCACGTTCGGCGCTCTTGCACTTCAAGATGTGACCGATTTGAATGTTGTGGCAAACAGCACTGTTGACCCCAATCCGTAATAAATGTAAGCAACAATCAGACGAATGGAAAGGCCTGATGGGCCAGGTCTTTCCATCATCATTGTTATAAACGCATGAGACGAATTTTGCGCTTGCCAGCGGTAATTACCAATCTTATTTTAGTGTTAGGGTTGGTAATGATATGGATCCTTTTGGCACCAACAAAGATCGGGGGACAGACATCTTACGTCATCATTCATGGTAACAGTATGGAACCTAAATTTCATACTGGGGATCTGGCTATTGTGCGAAAGGCATCGTCTTATCAGGTGGGTGATATCGTAGCCTATTGGAACGACAGTATGGCTGCTTATACAATCCATCGGATTATCGATACCAGACAAGATCGTTTTATCATGAAGGGCGATAACAATTCATGGATAGACCCAATCCAACCGGGTCAGGAAGAAATCATTGGGAAACTATGGATTTATCTCCCCAAGGTAGGCAAGACAGTGGAATGGTTGCGATCCCCGATCAATTTTGCATTGATCTTGGCGTTGACAGGAGGTGCACTGATGACAGGTATGGCATTTAAATCAAAGGGAAATAGAAAGAAAGAACTAGTAAACATGAATCCTACCGGAATATTAGGGGTTGCGCTCTATGGGTTCGGACTGCTGTTTTTTGCTTTTCTGGCTCTGTTGTTTTATGCCTTTAGTCGTCCTGTCACAATCGCCTCGAACGATATTTTGTACCAGCAAGATGGACTTTTCTCGTATTCAGCAACAGGTACACCAGGAATTTACGATACAGATACCGTTCAACCAGGAGAACCAATCTTCCCCAAATTAACCTGTTTGCTCAATGTGGCTTTTTCTTACAACCTTTTGGGTAACCAAGTACAGAGTTTTTCGGGAAGACAGCAATTCTATGCTCAGGTTTTAGACGAGCAGAGCGGGTGGCAGCGTACGATACCAATGGGGCAGGTATCGGCTTTCAGTGGGACCTCTTTCTTCAATACTGGCACGATTGATCTGTGTCAGGTGGAAGGATTGGTAACAACCTTGGAGCAGGAAACAGGCCTACGATCCAGCACGTATACGATGGAAGTCGTTTCAGCGGTGTCCATTATGGGTAACGTCGCAGGCGAAATGATCACTGATTCATTCACTCCTGTCCTTGCCTTCAAGTTTGATGAAACGCATTTTTATCTCGAAGCCAATGGGAAGAATAACGACGTGTTACACGCTTCGAAACCCGGCTTGAGCAGCAGTACGAATTTGCAGGCGAACATTCTCCCTTTGTTGGGAATGGAGCCAACGGTTCAGACTGTCCGCATTGCCGTGATTATTGGGATGGTCTTTTCTTTGTGTGGGCTGCTGGTCATCGGCCTGTACACTTATTCCGTAGTACGGCAAGACCAAGAGACACTCATCCGCCTGAAATATGGTTCTTTGTTAGCGGATGTTTATGAAGTCACCTATGAACCTACCCCACCGATCATCGATGTGACTTCCATCGATAATCTCGCAAAACTGGCGGAGCGGCATAATACGATGATCCTTCACGTCAGTCATGATTTTCTGCACGACTATCTCGTGCAGGGACGTCGTGCTACCTACCGTTTTAGCATCGGTACTGGCACCAATCGTTCGGTTGGACATGCCTTGGTCCAACCAGAAACCTTGGGGGTTGCATCGGATGTAGATCAATCACAATTCATAGGTGTTCAGCAGTCCTGTCAGGGCCTTGAATATTGGGGGGAGATTTATTCAGATTATGGTCTGGAAGATACGCAACCCACAAGAACCGCACAACGAAGTTATGTGAATCACACAGATAACAATGATATGGTATACAACGAACCCGACCGAACGATCTACTTAGGGAAAGTCAAGCTTTGAAATTGCCTAGCCCCATCCTTCTGGTTGTATTAGGCTTGGCCACACTTATCCTAATCAGCGTGTTCACGGCTTTCTCAGCGGGTATCGTAGTGACGAGTCCTAATGTAGGGGCTCACTCTTCTTCGGTCACGGCAAATGATGTCAAACCCGATGCCTGCATGGGTCTGAACCTTGTAAATATCGTTAGCGGAACTGGTACCGTGACCGGCACCTCTGGGAACGACCTGATCGTGGGAAGCGCCAGCGCCGATACTATCGACGGTCTTGGCGGTGATGATTGCATTCTGGGTGGTGGTGGTAATGATAGCATAGATGGCAATACCGGAACAGACGTTTGTCTGGGTGGCTCTGGAACGAATACGTTCACCGCTTGTGAAAGTGAGAGCCAGTAATCTTGGAATATTCAGGTGGACTGCCACTAAATCTATCTGTTTCGATAAACATTCTGGACCAATTTGAAAAATTGTAATACATTTTACTTTCCGCTAACTGCTTGAGCGGAATAAAGGGGCAATGGGCCCCAAACATGGTAAAACTTGTTTTGCGAAAAACACAACCATGAGGTGAGCCCATTACTGCCATCGATCATACCATGTTTGTGGCAAGCACAGATTGAAGGGTTGCCTGGCTGGCAGGTGCATCGCCATGAAGGCTATCGCGCTATCACTCTAGATGTAACTGCCTTTTGGCGTCCGGCATTGCAGAACTGCCCGAGCAAGCACTATCATCCAGCGGCCAAGCGCGCTCTGCCCGCAGTGATATTTGGTGTGGTTGGGGAGCTGGGCCAGATTGGTGGACAACGTCTGGCCTGTCCACTGGCGTTTGAGCGAGTGCATCCCAAAGGCCCCAGCGAAAGCCGGTTATGGCAAATATTGTTGCGCTGGATGCGCTGTCATTAGGCTGCCGGGGATGTGGCGATCATGGATGCAGGCGTAATACTGACGGATGTGCATGCCGCTGGGCTGGAAAATTATCTCCTTCGGCTGGCAACAAACTTCACAGCCCACCACAACCAGTCTGTGCCTTATCGTGGCAAAGGTCGCAGACCTGTCTATGGAGAGAAGATCCGCCCACTAGAACGAAGCTACAATGGCAAGACGATTGCAGCCAGTTCACCTGACCGGATAGAAACCTGGACAGAAAATGGCGTTGCGATGCGTGCCGAGGTCTGGGAAAATGGGTAATGAAAATCTCGCTGACCATGCGCGCTGACATCAAATACCTGGGCCTCGGTCTCTTCATCGGCTTGAGTGCAACCTCCGTGCTTTTGGTTGGGATGCTCGTCCCACCGACGCTGGCCGCCTCCTTGCCAACGGATACCCTCACGTCCACGCTTATTGCCTCCACTCCATCGCCGCAACTTCCTCCCACAATCCACCCGCCAACCAACACTTACACTCCTACACCTACATTAATCCAACCTACTGGGACAGCGACAATCACCAGCACTCCGACGCTCACACCCACGGTCCCATCCGCTACCTCAACGCTTTCTCATACCTTGATGGATCTGGTGCAAAATGGCTACCTGGCACAAGCCGGTCCGTTGAACGTAAAGTAAGTGATCAAGATTTATGAAACCTCACTCAAATACGTTCGCTCGAACACAGAAGGTAGTCGTCTGCTCGGTGAGCAGATCAACGGTCCCGGATATGGCGTGCCCAGCGACATCTGCGGTCCGCTTTCGATTGCTATCCTGCAGGAGTCCGGGCTGATCAGTCCCGAACTTGATCCGCATGCCTTCTGGCTGCTCAACCCGGATATCTGGGATGATCGCAGGTTGCTGGCAAAAGCTTTTCCGCCTGATCGGTTCGAAGACAAGCGCTACAAAGTCAAACTCAACAAAGTGGACTGGCACGAAAACCAACTCTATCCCGGCGATTTCGTCTACATTTACGCTGGTACAGGCGGTACCTTCGAACACATGCTGGTCGTCAACCGCGTCGACTCTGACGGGCGCACCTACGCCGTTACCAATCACTTGACATCCAATGGTTTTATCATTTCGGAAGTCTTGCTGTACGACCCGGACGATCCCAACGCGGGCATGTTCCCGGTCTGGACGACTCACCCAAACGCAGAAATGGGCTCGACCGGTTTCGACGGATATGAACTCTGGCGTCTGCGATCACCATCGCGATAGTTTCTATTAAATAGAGAGAAATTATTTCACTGTTCCAGGGTAACCCCTTATGCCTACAATTGAAATAATGTTTTAATGCGCAAGCGGGGCAACAGGCTGTATAAATGTTTGTATGGAAGAAAATTATTTGCCATTGGTGAAGGATTTACGAAAGAAATTCTACGAGTGGTTCAGAAATCCCGCTTCTGCCGATCCACTGATTCCTGTGGCGAAGGATTTACAAAAGAAATTTTACGAGTGGTTCGGCAATCCCGTTTCTCCCGATCCACCGATTCCTGTGACGAATGATTTACAAAAGAAATTTTACGAGTGGTTCAACGATCCCGTTTCTCCCGATCCACCATTTCCTGCTGAAGAAAATCATTCAATTGGGGACCCCGTTCCTGCCAATTTATCGTTGCCTACCAAGACATATGATTCACACGATAAACCACGAAGAAGAGGTGTACACGGTTTACAAAAATTGAGGGTTGCAATCCATAACATTATGATGCACGCTGAGATCAAATACCTGTCGATCGGACTCTTCATCGGATTGAGTGCAACCAGTCTCCTATTAACAGGTATGGTCATCCCGCCCAGAGTTGCTGCGATCCTGCCAACCGAAACAACCACGGCCACCCTAAGCGCATACACATCAACATCAACACCAGCACCGACATCCACCTCTACAATCCCCCCACCAACAAGCACATATACGCCAACGCCTACATTGATCAGGCCCACCTCGACCGCAACAGCCACGGATATAGCCACCGCTACACCCACGGTCCCATCTCCTACTCCGACCTTTTCCGACACGCTGATGGGATTGCTGCAAGGCGGCTATCTTTCACAAGCCGGTCCGTTGGACTTGAGAGATCAGTTCAGGGTATATGAGAGCTCGCTCAAATACGTCCGCACCAGCACGGAAGAAAGCCAACTAATCGGCGAACAGATCAACGGTCCGGGTTATGGTGCGCCCAGCAACATCTGTGGTCCGCTGTCACTCGCCATCCTGCAAGAGGCGGGCATCGTCCGTTCTAACATCGATCCGCATGCTTTCTGGATGCTCAACCCTGGTGTGAAAGGCGACCGCAGTTTGCTGTCCAAGGTCTTCCCGCCAGATCGATTTGAAAACATACGTTTCCAGGTTCCGTTGAACAATGTGGACTGGCATGAGAACCCGCTCTATCCTGGCGATTTCATTTATATCTACGCCGGCTGGGGTGGCACCTTCGAACACATGCTGGTTGTCAACCGCGTCGATTCCGATGGGCGCGCATACGCCGTCACCAACCATGAGACGCCGAATGGTTTCATCATTTCTGAGGTCTTGCTGTATGACCCGGACGATCCCAACCTGGGCATATTCCCGGCTTGGACGGCGCGACCAAACGCGGAAAGCGGCTCGACCGGCTTTGCAGGCTACGAACTTTGGCGTCTACGCTCTCCTTAACAATAGACTCTATCGCAATAATAAGGAGAAATTTAACCGCCAAGTCACGAAGAACGCCAAGAGTTTTTAAGCTGCCAAGAAAAACGACTTGGCATCTTTTATGAGGTACTTGGCGACCCCGGCGTGTTGGCGGTTAATTCCGACAATATCCAATAAAGAAACCTGATAAAATCGCCCCCATGAATTCTCCCATCAAAGCCATCGTCTTCGACTTCGGCGGGGTGCTGCTCGATTGGAATCCCCGCAGCCTGTATCAGCGTTTCTTCCCCGACCAGCCACAAGCCATGGAAGATTTCCTGGCCGAAATCCATTTCCATGAATGGAACGCCCAGCAAGATAAAGGCCGTCCCTTTGCGGAAGGTATTGCGGAACTCTCCACGCAATTCCCCCAATATGCCCATCTCATCCAGGCCTATTACGACTATTGGGAAGACTCCATCATCGGATCCATTCCTGGCACAGTAGACATCCTGTGCAAGCTGAAACAGAAAGATTACTCGCTCTACGGTCTAAGCAATTGGTCTGCCGAGACATTTCCACGCGCGCGGCGAGACTATCCCTTCTTTGACTGGTTTGACGACATTTTCCTGTCGGGAGACGTCAAATTGAACAAACCGGATCCGGCTATCTTCAACTTGCTCCTGAGCAAGATAGGACATTCGGCCCCCGAGTGTCTCCTGATCGACGACTCCCAAGCCAACATCGATACCGCCAAAAAACTGGGCTTTATCACAGTCTGCTTCACCACGCCGGAAGATTTGCAAACAGAACTGCAAAGCTTGAACTTGTTATAACCACGTACAATAGGGACAGGAGAGACAACCATGAGCCTGAAAAAATATACGGAAAGCATGCTTCCAGCAATCGAGAGTGAACTCCAGCGCCAGATCGCCCGGCTGGATGAGCCACGCACCCGCCCCTTCTACGATATGCTCACCTACCATATGGGCTGGACGGGCGAAGGTGCAGGCCCGGAGGCAACTGGGAAACGTATTCGCCCCTTGATGGTATTGCTTACGACTGCAGCTTGTGAAACGGAGTGGTTACACGCAGTACCGGCTGCGGCTGCAGTGGAATTGGTACACAATTTTTCGCTTGTCCACGATGATATTCAGGATAATTCTGACAAGCGTCGTGGGCGCGCAACCACATGGAAAATCTGGGGTATGCCGATGGCCATTAACGCGGGTGATGCGCTGTTCGTGCTGTCCAACCAAGCCATTATAGATTTGAGTGCGAACTATCCCGCAGAAACAGTGGTCAAAGCTGCCAGCGTTTTACACAACACCTGCCTCGACCTGACGCGCGGTCAGTTTCTGGATATGTCGTATGAAAAACGCGACGATTTGGGGGTGGAAGATTACTGGCCAATGATCGCCGGCAAAACAGCCGCCCTGCTTTCGGCCTGCTGCCACATCGGGTCTATTCTTGGGGGCGCGGACGAGAGCAAACAAGACGCCTACCGCTCTTTCGGGCACGCTGTGGGGTTGGCCTTCCAGGTACAAGACGACATCCTGGGCATCTGGGGAGACGAGGCCATCACAGGCAAGTCCGCGGCCAGCGACCTGCTGGAAGGTAAAAAGTCCCTGCCCGTTTTGCACGGCCTGAGCAAAGGTCGGAAAGTTTGCCGAGCGTTGGGCCAAAGGACCAATCCAGCCGGACGAGGTCGAGGAAATGGCACAAGTCCTTGCCAGCGAGGGCTCTTATGAATACACGCATGGCATGTCACGCCAAATGACCACCCTGGCTTTAGATAGCCTGAGGGAGGCCGGTCCCCAAGGGGAAGCTGGCGAGGCGCTGATGGAGTTGGCAAACAAGTTGATGAAACGGGAGCAGTGAGCGGTCGAGCCCGATGCGAAAATTGTCAAAACGGGTATTTCCCTTTATCGTTGCCCTGATCAGTTTGGGTACACTGGCAGTCATCATTTGGCAGTCAGTTCCTCGAAGGTCGGAAGCAGGGGGGCAAGAAACCATAAACGTTTCCCCTACACCGCAAAGTCTGCCCACACGAGTTAAGTTTAAAGTCAGTCTCCCGCAAAAGGCTTTTACGAACAGCAATGTGACCGTCTCTGTTGAGGCGCAACCCGGCACAAATTGCAGTATCACTTACATCTCCCCAACCGGGGAAACAAACGAGGCTGAAGGTCTAGGCGATACTACGGCGGATGAAAGTGGTATGTGCACCTGGACCTGGAGAATAGGCGAAATAAAACAAAAAGGCGCGGGCAGAGTGATCATTTCTATTGGAGAAATTAGCGAAACCCATTTCATCGAAATCCGACCAGGCGATTGATTGTTTGACGTTTTCCGGAAATAAGGCTAAAATTCCGAAGTCACATTTTCTAGCGGGTGTCGCCAAGTGGTAAGGCAGTAGCTTCCCAAGCTACCACTCGTGGGTTCGAATCCCATCACCCGCTCTTGCCCGCACAGGCTACACGGTTTCTTGCGAAACCGTGTTTTTGCTTTAATTACCCTTTTGCAAGTTTTTTGTAAGGGTGCTGTTATGGAAGCAAAAAAAACCTGCAAGTAAAATCAAAGTCGGAGATACAACTTATGCCAAACAATGCCACTATTCTTTACGTCGAAGACAATGCCGACAATCGAACGCTTGTGAGAAGAATATTGATGGCTGAAGGATATAACCTCCTTGAAGCAGCCAATGCCGCACAAGCTCTTGAGACTCTAAGAAATAACAAACCCGATTTGATCTTAATGGATATCAATATGCCGGATATGGACGGGTACTCGCTGACAGCAAAGATCAAAGATACTCCCGGGCTCGAGTCCATTCCCATTATTGCACTAACAGCCAATGTGATGCGCGGGGATCGCGAGCGCTCCTTGGAAGCCGGATGCGATGGCTATATTCAAAAACCAATCGATATCGACTTGCTCTCGGAACAAATAGAGCGTTTTTTGAGGAGTTGAGATGGCAAATGCAGAGCTAAACACAACAGACACACAGCCCAAGAAGGTCGCAATTCCAAAAGATACCACAGTTTTGGTTGTAGAAGATAACGTGTCCAATTTTGTGCTGATCGCACGCATGTTGGGGTATTTGGGAATCCACTGTGAATGGAAGACATCGGGATACGAGGTGGTTGAATACGCAGATACCCTGCCTCGCCTGGATCTCATCCTGATGGATATTCGTCTTCCTTATGAAGACGGCTACGGTGCTTTGAAGAAAATCAGAGCATCCGACCATTTGAAATCCATCCCCATTGTGGCAGTGACAGCCGAGGCCAGCGATGAACAACTTACAAAAGCGCGGGGCGCCGGATTTGACGGATTCCTGGGAAAACCGCTAGACCCTGACCGTTTCCCAGAACAAATCCGCCGCATTCTGAGTGGCGACCCCGTGTGGGAATTAAGCTAAATCCATTATGTCGACCGACATCTTCTCAACTACCTTAACAACCTTAGCAAAAGCATTAGAGGGGAAAGCGTTTCCAGCAGCAATTTTCCTTGTTGAAAACGAGTCGCTTACGCTTTTGACTGTAGCCAATCATGGCAATAATCAAAATGATTTGCCAAAGCAGATCGCAGTTAAATCGGCTCAACTTGAAAAGAAACTAAAAGATAACGGGAAGATATTCGGCGTTTCAACAGACACAACAAAAGACACAACAATCGTTCCGGGTTTAATCAACCTGGCATCACGCTTAGGTTTTGAGGAGGTGGCTTTTCTAAAAGTATCCAGTGGGGCTGGCATTCACGGGCTGGTTATGGTCGGGAACGATAAAGGACAATCCCTTACTAAAGATTCCCTTCAACCGTATTTAGAAGCCGTTAATCTCGCAAGTACGGTACTAAAGCAAGCAAACACAATCAAACAGTTGGAAGACAATGAAATTGGGATTGAAACAATAACCAACATCAGCCAAATCATTGCGGCTTCCGGGAACCTAGCAAACGTTTTTAGCGTACTTCACGAGCGGGTAAAGCGATCGATTGGTAATTACAGCTTTACCATCGCTTTATTTGATGAAGATACCCAATCTATCCGTATTCCTTATTTGTATGAGAACGACAAAATAAGCTCGGTAGCCTCCTTCCCAATTGGAGAAGGCTTAATCTCCATTCTGCTTCGCACAAAGCGTCCTCTAATGCTTAATAGGGATGTTGAAGAGCAAGCAGAAGCACTGGGAGTAAAAACCAGTGGCAAGCTCGCAAAATCGTGGCTAGGGATTCCTCTAATAGTGAACGAAAAGGCTGTTGGCAGCATCACCCTACAAGATCTTGATAAAGAAAACTCATTCGATGATTTTGCCTTGCAAACATTGGCTTCCATTGCCCAACACGTGGCAGGCTTTGTATATGCTGCAGGCATAATTGACGATATGCAACGCCAACTCTTGCAAGTTCAAACTGCTTCCGAAATTGCACGCGAAATCAGTTCAGCACTTAATCTAGATGAGTTGTTACTCAAAGCTGTCAATTTGATCCACGATCGATTTAATTTTTACCATGCATCCATATTTCTGGTTGATCCTGGCGAAAACGTTGCAGTCATCCGCGAAGCCACGGGTGAAGCCGGGGCACAAATGAAGCGTGTCGGGCACAAACTTATCGTTGGTTCAAAATCAATTGTTGGATATGCATCTGGACGGGGAGAGCCATTAGTGGTCAACGACACAACAAAGGATGCCACATACCCACCCAACCCTATGCTCCCCAATACGCGTGCTGAGGCGGCTATACCATTGAAGGTTGGTGACCGCATCCTCGGTGTGCTCGACGTACAAAGTGCATCTCCATACTCGTTCCGTCCCAGCGACATCAATACCTTCCAAACTTTAGCCGACCAATTGGCAATTGCAGTCAATAACACAGAATTATTTGCCGAAATCCAAGAGCACTTATCGCAACATCGTTTGTTACACCATATCACTACTTCTGCTGCGTCTGGAACCACATTAGAGGAGGCTCTCACCAGTGCAGTAAAGGGGTTGCAGGTAACGCTGGGCGGTGACCGTGTTTCAATCCTTCTGTCAGACGAAGAGCGCAAAAATTTGATAGTCAAAGCCTGGGTTGGCTATTCAGGAAACACCACTGATTTGATCGTTCCCGTCGGCTCCGGAATTACAGGTTGGGTTGCAGCTCATCGAAAGCCATTGCGTGTCAATGACATTTCTCAGGATACACGTTACATTCAAATCAGTTCAAACACACAATCAGAATTAGCTATCCCCCTGATATTTCGAAACGATATTCTGGGAGTGCTCAATGTTGAAAGTGAGCAGGTTAACGCTTACAACGAGAATGACGAAGAGATGCTTGGCACGCTGGCTGGCAGTTTGGCAGCCATCATTGCCAACGCGCGCCTAGTCGACCAAATTCGCAAGCAGGCAGAGCGAGAACGCCTGCTCAACGAAATTAGCAGCAAAATTCGGCGATCGACTGATATGCAAACCATTTTATCTACCACAATTCAAGAACTTCATCGGGTGACAGGCGCTCGAAAAACACAAATCACAATTGGCACAACCGTAGGCGAAATGAATACTACAAAAACAGAGCCCGAAGATAACAGGGAAGAATAAGTATGGAAAGTTCTATGCAAGAGCAAAATTTTCTGGAGCGCCTTCTCGCAAAGACAGGTGGACAATATATTATTATTGCTATAGCTTTTGCGCAGGTTATAGCTTCTATTGCACTGCTGTTGGGTTTCATATCTGAACAGCTAAATGCTGATTATCCTCCAGAAGTTATCGCATTACTAAAAAAAATTGAGATTGTTGTCTTTCCAGCAGTAATTTTCCTTCTGATTGCCATCGTATTCATTCTTTCGCAAAGTATACGTGCCCGTCTAAATACATGGAAAGAAGATCCAAACTCTTTTAAGCGTGAAGACAATAAGGAAGCCTGGAAAGCTTCTCACAACATTATCTGGAAATATGCACTTGCTACAGTTGTTATTTCATTCGGGTTTATTCTTGTTCCCAAGACACTCCTACTAGCCTCCTCAGGATATGCGACCCAAGATCAAGTTATTTATGGGCTTATGGCTGGGTTGGTTTCGAATTTAGCCTTTATTCCATTGTCTACCGTAATCTTGGATGGATTACTTGTACCTGTTCGGCAAGTGCTGCTCCCAAAAGATTTTTCACAACAATTGTCTGGTTTGAGTAACATCAAAATATTAAACAAGACTCTAGCGATTATTTTTTTCTCGCTTGTTATTACCACCCTACTAGTTGCTCCAATTGGTTATCACCAAACCACAAAAGTCCTATACCATGAAATTGGCTCACAAACAGTACTAAGTGACCTTCAAACACAGTCAATCTTCGTAAGCATACTCGCTATTTTATTTGCTGCCGGTTTGGCTTTTTTATTTGCAAGATCAATTTCCAACCCACTAGCGCAACTCATGGATTCCTTTAATAGAGTAGAGAATGGGGATCTGGATACACGCGCCCCTGTAGTTTCATCCGACGAAGTCAGTAAATTAGCAATTTACTTCAATCGTATGGTTGCCCGTCTACAAGAACTACAAGGCGATTTGGAGAAGAAAGTTGACGAGCGCACTTCTCAGCTAAAAGCGATTAATGATGTAAGTCGGGCTGCAACATCCACCCTTGATCCAGACGAACTGCTCAAACGTGTTGTGAATCTGATTACAAAGGCATTTGGATATTACTATTCGGCGATCTACTTGGTGGATCAAACTGGTCAGTGGTGCGAACTGAAAGAGGCAACAGGCGAAGCAGGCAAAGCTCTTAAAGAAAGCAAGCATCGTGTAGAAATAACCGATATCAATATCATCGGAAAAGCAATAAAAACTCGACAGGCTCAAATTTCACTCGACGTTGGCAAAAGTGCGATCCAGCTTAAGAACCCCCTTTTACCTTATACACGTTCGGAACTTTCGCTACCTTTATTTGTTGGAGATCAAATTTTAGGGGCACTCGATGTCCATTCATCGCAAGAGGCGGCCTTTAACGAACAAGATATTGAGACTTTGCAAAACATGGCAAACCAAGTAGCAATATCGCTTGACAATGCTCGCCTTTTTCAGGAAACCCGCCAAAGATTAAATGAAATGCGCAATATTCAAAAACAATATTTACATGAAGCATGGATTGACAGCAATCTTCCACAGGGTGGAATATCACTTGCCATAGGAGAAGATCTAGAGAATGGTGAGAAAAATCTGGTCGAGGCACCGATCACTCTTCGCGACCAAATCATTGGAAATTTAAGGCTGGAGGGGGAAGAAACCTTATCTGCTGAGGATGAAAATTGGGTTCAAGCAATTGCCACACAAGCCGCTCTGGCACTTGAAAATGCCCGCTTGCTAGATGAAAGCCAAGGCATCGCTATGCAAGAAAAGTTTGTCACTGAAATCACCAATAGGATTTGGGCTTCAACAAGCATAGATGGTGTATTGCAAACGACTATCCGAGAGCTTGGTCAAATTTTAGATGCTACGGAAGCAACGAT
The DNA here is from genome assembly GCA_963785535.1 of uncultured Chloroflexia bacterium. Taxonomy (GTDB): domain Bacteria; phylum Chloroflexota; class Anaerolineae; order Anaerolineales; family Villigracilaceae; genus JAABUE01. The sequence continues at coordinate 15,475 of CAWAVQ010000048.1, forward strand.
CGAAATTAATGTTGAGGAAGAATAGAGGCATCTGATGAGCATTTCCATAGTATCCCAAAGACAGAGCAACAACATGGGGCAAGATGTCTGGCGCGAACGGTTTCTACAGAGGATTCTCATTATTTCCGCAATCATTGGATTGTTCGCCTTGATTTCAGCGGTGGTCAGTACATCTGACCTGGTTTTACAAAGCGTATATATCGGTGTTTATGTCTTACTTGTTGCTTCAGCCTTGATACGACTTCCCTACCTTGTAAAGGCCGGACTATTCATTTCGCTTCCTCTAATCTTGGGAATTGGTAGTTTAACAGAAACCGGCATTCGTGGAGACTCGTTGTTCTTCTTCCTAGCTTTTGTTGCTTTTTCAACTCTCCTAATTGGTCATCGAATGGGTGTCGCCTCTATTGCTATTACTGAAATCATCATTATTGGAATGGGATACCTCATTCTAAACGACATCTTCACCCTCTCAGATCACCTTGCATTTAAGGGTGTTCTATCAGATTGGATCAGTGCAGCCACATCTCAGCTTCTTATTACCCTGGTAATCATGAATGCTATACGGATGCTAAATGAAGGCTTTCGCCAATCACAACAACGCGCTGACGTCCTCTCGGCATCGCTACGCGAGGCACAAACAGAATTGGAAAAACGTGTTGTAGAGCGAACCCAAGAACTGTCCGACAAAACAAATCAAATAAATGCCGCTTCTGTTATTGCCCATCAAGTAGCATCCATCCAGGATTTGGACAGATTGCTGAGACTGGCCGCCAACCTAATTTCTGAACAATTTGGGTGTTATCACGTTGGTATTTACCTCATAAACCAACGTGGGGACTATGCCAATTTACAAGCAACTTCCTCCGAAGGAGGAAAACGGCTGCTCGAACGTGGGTACAGGCTCAGGGTTGGCACAGAAGGCATCATAGGATATGTTGCCGCCGAAAAAAAGCCGCGAATTTCTTTGGACGTTGGTGAGGACGCCATCTTCTTTGACGTTCCAGAATTACCCGAAACCCGATCAGAGTTAGCACTGCCCCTTATTGTGCGCAATAAAGTAGTTGGGGTGCTTGATCTGCAATCGGCTGAAGTGAGTGCGTTCAAGTATGATGAAATTGATACTTTTCAAACAATGGCAGATCAAATAGCCGTAGCCATTGAAAATGCGCGCCTCTTAACCGAGAGCCAGCTCGTGATCTCACAACTCGAAACCATTTCAAATGAAAACACACGCCAGAACTGGCAAACAGAATTGGCTGCCCACAATCCGGCCTTTCACTATTCGGTCACTGGGGTACGCTCAATTGAAAAGGCCATTTCTAAAAACGGGAAAAATGTTCTTGATATACCTATCACGCTCCGCGGTCAAAAGATTGGGATGATATCGTTACATCGTAAGGCTGACTTTCATAAATGGACCACGCAGGAGGAAAGTGTAGCATCCAAAGTCGCAGCTCAAACTGCCTTAGCATTGGAAAACATCCGGCTAGCTGAACGAATGAGACAACGCGCGAACCGGGAACAGGCAATTGCAAATGTTACAGCTCGAGTGCGCGAAACATTGAATCTAGATACAGTTCTCCGTACTACTGCACGAGAAGTCCAAAAGGCACTTGACTTACAAGAAGCCGAAGTGCGTCTGCTTACTCAAGACAAACCAGATGATGAGACGCGACCTGAACAATCAGGTTCTTTATAAGCATCAGGGAACCAAATTATGACTGATACCCAAGCTTCGCAACCTCCGACCGGAAATACCAGGCAGCGTAATGCTATTTCCTTGAGAACCAAAATTCTTTTGGGAAATCTTTTAATCGTTCTCATTACGGTTGCCGCAATGGGATATTTTGTGTTTTATCGCTCACAAGCCGCAAATGAATTTCTTGCAAATCAATTTGATATAAGTGTGACTCGCGAAATTGAAAACAGACTAGAAATCATTGTCTCCAATGAAGTTAATAACATCAGTCTCTTTTTCTCCTCAACAAAAAATGTGATCGATACCTTTGGAACTACAACCGGAGCTTTATTGTCCAACGACAGTTCGATCAATCTGGAGGAAACTGATTGGAACGCTTATGTTGAATTGTCTCAACTTCCAAACGGGAGTTGGGATAACTCAAATAATGATTTAGCGTCCATTTTTTTGCCCGAAAGTATGCGAATAGACGATAATCTTGCCAGGGAATTAGCTGCGCTTAAAGGTCTCGATTATTTTTCTCAGGGATTACTAGAGAAGAATCCTGACATCATCGCAATGTATTTCGGAGGAAAAACTGGGGAGACGGTTTATTATCCCGACATTGACCTCGCAGCGATTGTGCCGCCAGACTTTGATATCACCAGCAGGCCCTGGTACACCGATGCCGCAACTCCCTCAGAAACCGAAGGAAAGACCGTCTGGTCAGCGCCTTATCAGGATGCAGCTCTAAACGGCCTGGTTATAACCAGCAGTACCCCGGTATACGATAACTCGGGCGAATTCCGGGGCGTTGCGGGAATAGACCTTCAGCTTGCTACCATTACAAAACGTGTATCCAGTCTTTCAATTGGAAAAACGGGCTATGGCTTCCTAATTGACGCAAAAGGTCGAGTGATAGCCATGCCAACACAGGGACTGCAAGATTTCAATCTTACCGCAGATGAAATTCAAAGTGGTGATATTGAAAACCTTTCCCTGATCAATCGCGTGCCGCTGGATGTTTTTGAAGTGCTTGCCAAAATGACAAGCGGGCAGAGTGGTGAGAGGCTAGTGGAAATCAACGGCACCAATCGTTATATCGCATACAAACCAATTCCTATCGTTGGCTACAGTCTTGGGATCGTCGTTTCAGAAGACGAACTGCTCCAAGAATTTGTCGAGACAAACACTACCTTAGAGAATGAAACCCGCCAAACACTTTTTAATGCGGTTGGGGTAATCTTCATTCTACTATCTGTAGCTGGATTGGCATCGTACGGAATAGGAAGTTCGGTTACAGCCCCCTTGGAAAAACTGACCAAGGTTGCCGAAGAAGTAGCAGCAGGGAACCTCGATGCAAGAGCGGATGTAACATCAGGGGATGAAATTGGTATTCTCGGGAACACTCTTAACAATATGAGTTCCACGGCCCAGGATTTGGTCACAAACCTAGAAGGGTTGGTCGCCGAACGGACACGCGTTATCGAGAAACGTGTTACGCAAATTCAAGCTGCTACGGAGGTTGGCAAGGCTGTCGCTGCACAACGTGACCTTGAAGAACTCCTGAACAGAACAACCCATCTCATAAGCAACCGTTTTGGTTTTTATCACGTTGGAATATTCCTGTTAGATGCCCATGGCGAATATGCGGTATTGGGGGCTGCCAACAGTAGCGGAGGTGAGCAAATGCTCGCGCGCGAGCACAGGTTAAGGGTCGGTACAGAGGGAATCGTGGGAGCGGTAGCAAGCTCAGGCGAAGCTCGAATCGCTTTAGACGTCGGCAAAGATGCTGTCTACTTCGACAACCCCGATCTGCCACAGACACGTTCTGAAATGGCGCTTCCCTTGATCGCTGGCGGAGATGTGCTAGGCGTATTGGATATTCAAAGCGTCGATGCCAATGCTTTTTCTGAAGATGATATCCCAACTCTGCACATTCTTGCTGATCAGTTAGCAACAGCGGTACAAAACGCGCGCTTGCTTCGAGACACGCAGGAAGCTCTCTTTGCGGCCCGAAAAGCAACCAGTGAAATCAGTCAACAAGGTTGGCATGCGTTGCTGCAAGATATTAATACGACCGGGTACATTGGTCTTACCCACGGAGAAGTTATCCCGACAACCGAAGAATTGGATGATAACACCAAGCAGGCATTAAATAATGGCAATTATGTAGTCAGCGAAGATCAACACACGATCAGTATCCCTATTATTACACGAGGTCAATCTATTGGTATGTTGCGACTTACTAAGCCAATACATGCAGAACCATGGACACCAGATGAAATTGCTGACGTCGAATCATTGTCGGACCAAATCAGCAACGCATTGGACAGCGCACGCTTATATGGCGAAGCACAGCGACGCGCAAACCGTGAACGCACGATCAGCGAAATAACAACTAACATCGGAGCAAGCACCGACATAGAGGCCATCATGCGCACCGCGGTAGCGGAATTAGGTCGTCAAATTAGCGGAGCAAAAGTTGCTATTGAACTCGGCACTGAAATGGAACAGGAACAATAGTAGGAGCTTTGAGATGAGTGATACCCCCCTGTTCAAATCAACGAAAAAACCAAAAGTTTTATTGGCATCTGATCAAATGGTGGTTGACATTCTGAAGATCACAACCGTTAGTTTGGTCATCATCGCGGTTGCCGTTGTCATTGTGGGCACAAACCCAACTGATGCAGTAGCCGTTGCTCTTTCAGCATTAATCACTGGAGGGGCAATCTTGCCCGCGAGGCGTGGAAACACAACTCTAGGAAGAGTGTTGGTCCCCGGCTTGCTAACATTGATGGCAGCCTTTATCGCTTATATGCGCGGAGGGTTGTATCACATTTCTGTTTCTGGTTTTCCAGTTATTATCGTTTTAGCCGGCCTGTTGCTAGGCTCACGCGGTTCCTTCTCGTTTGCGCTATTGACCTCAATAGCAGCAGCTTTTATAGGATATGCAGATATCAATGGGTTCACGCCAATTCCAGCTGCCAAACAACTCGGCTACGATGATATTGTTATTGCCACAGTGCTCTTCTTTACCACTGCTGGCGCTTTACATGTGATCATTAAACGTCTCACAGACAGTTTGCAAAAAGCTGAAGCTTTCGCTCAGGCGCAAGAAGAAGTCAATTCCGAATTGCAACAACTGCAAAAAGAGTTGGAAGTCCGCGTAGAACAACACACCGCTGAATTACAAGACAGGGCTACGCAATTTCAAACAATTGCACAAGTATCACAAACCATTGCAGGCATCCAAAATTTGGATGAATTACTTTCTCGTGTTAGCGAACAAATCAGCGAACGTTTCAGCATTTATCATACCGGTATTTTCTTGATAGATGAAAGAGGGGAAAATGCAGTTCTACAGGCAGCCAACAGTGCAGGTGGAAAAAGGATGCTAGCGCGTGGGCACCAATTGAAAGTTGGTTCGCAAAGTATGGTTGGACATGTCACTTCTACAGGCAATCCGCGCATTGCATTGGATGTTGGCGAGGATGCAGTTTTTTTTGATAACCCCGATCTGCCAGATACGCATTCTGAGATCACCCTACCACTAAAAGTTGCCGGTAAAACAATTGGCACATTGGATTTGCAATCTACAGAAACGAACGCCTTTGGCGAGGATGACATTCAAACATTGTCAATTTTGGCTGATCAGGTTGCTATTGCCATTCAAAATACGCGTTCATTTGAACAGAGCTACCGGGCCATGCAAGAAGTGGAAGCTGCATACCGCCAGATGACAGGGCAGGCCTGGCAGCGGGCTATTTCGCAAAAGGAAATAGTAGGCTACGAATACGACGGCGCAACGCCAAAGCCAATCACAGAAATAGCAAAAGATGAATCGTCTCTCAGTATCCCCCTGATGTTGCGAGGACAAAGCATCGGGAAATTCAAGCTAATTACTCCTGAGTCGAATCGAAAGTGGACAGAGGATGAGCTTGCCATAGCGAAAGCAGCCGCGGAACGAACGGCATTAACTCTTGAAACTGCCCGATTGCTAGAAGAAAGCCAACGACGCGCTGCCCGCGAGCATACGATCAGTGAGGCTTCAAACAAGATCAGTTCTGCTATCAACCTGGACAACATTCTGCAAACCACGTTGAGGGAAATGGGACGCATCTTGCCTGGCGCAGAGATCAGTATCCAGATCGAGAACGAATAGGCTTTGGAGAAATTATGAGTATTACCGTACCAGTTTCACAAGAAATGAGAAGAAAAAGTCTTAATCGCATCGCGGTACTTGCCATAGTCTTGACCTCGGTGGCCGGGATTCTGTATGGTTACTTAGGCGTAGTTTCGCAAAACTGGTACAACTTCATAGTTGCCGGAGCTTTTGCTCTGATAGTTGGTGTTTCCGTCTTAATCATTGTGTCCAGGCATGCCGAGCATCCCGCTGTGGGCGCCTGGCATTTTATCTCCACAATCGTTCTCGCTGCTCTCCTTATCTCCGCCATTCAGGCAAACGCAGGCTCCGAAATCGGATCGGCTGTCTTGATCCTTACCCTGGTACTTGTCATACAAGTCCTCCCCCCAAACCAGGCTATGCGCGGTGCTGCCCTAGGTGCAGTTGCCAGTTTAGCATGTGGCGTGTTGGCTTTTTATTCGCCACTGCCTCAAATCACCAATGCAACAGCAGAATTGATCATCGTGTGGGCTGCCCGTGTTTTAACACTGGCTATCCTTGCGTTGATTATGACGCAATTTCGTACTCTGAATCTGCCCAATAAGATTTTGATCTCCTTCTTGAGTGTCGTTGTATTGATTAGCATGACGTTCAATATCGTCATGTCATCCTCAACAGTAAATACAATGACCGACCAAGTCGGACAGCAACTATTGAGGGTGGCTGAAGGGCGGAGCGTTGTGCTTGGAGACTATCTCAATGGGCGGCTAGAGGCATTACAAACGCTTGCACTTGACGAAACAATCCGTCAAAGCGTGGGAGCGGCCAACGATCTAAAACCTGATCTAGCCGGTATTCTTGAACTGGACGAAGAATGGCGGCAAGTCGTTGCCAGCGGGGTAAACAATCCCCTAGTCACAAACCGTCTTTCCAACAGTTTGTCCAGGGATTTGCTCGCTTTCCAAAGTCTCTCCCCCGAAAACATCGAGGTCTTTGTAACAGATCAGGCGGGAGCACTGGTTTCTGCAACCAACCTGACTTCCGATTACTACCAGGCTGATGAAGACTGGTGGATTTCGGCTTTCAATGCAGGGGATGGGGATGTATATATCAGTCAGCCAGAGTTTGATGAAAGCGCAGGTGCGTTGAGCATCCTTATGGCTGTCCCTGTTTATGACACGCGTCATGGTAATTTGATTGGTATTCTGCGCTCTACCATATCAATAGATAGCCTCGTCGATGTCTTAAATGATCCCATCGGGGAAACTGGGGAAGTAGACATCTATTTCCCAGACGGAACGATGTTGGATACAAAAACCGCTGAATATGAAGACATAAATCCAGACAGCTCTGGCCGCCATCCGAGAATCCGACAGCCAAATCTTCCATAGAGCAACCTTCGAAGGGCAAGACAGCATTCTGGCACAATCCAAACTTCGTTCGCAATCCAACAATTCAAGAATAAATGATCTGGGTTGGACCGTGATTATTTCCCAAGACACAAGCGAAGCGCTAGCGCCGGTAAATCAACAGGTGCGTGTCAGCAGTCTCTTTGGAGCACTCATGGCAGGCATTTCTGCGTTACTTTCACTGGTGGTGGCACAGCGTCTCACAAAACCAATCGCCAACCTAACGGAAACAGCCAACGAGATCATGCGTGGCAATCTGAAGGCACGCGCGACGGTCGATTCTCAAGATGAGATCGGTCAACTCTCTGAAACCTTTAATGCCATGACAATCCAACTACAAGAGACGTTGCTTGGTTTGGAAACACGCGTGGCTGAGCGCACTGCCGAATTGGAGGAGAGCTCACAAAAACTTCAAATACGTGCGAATCAATTCGAAGCTATCGCTCAACTCGCACGCGCGATCACATCTATCCAAGACCTTGACACGTTGCTGCCTCGAATCACTAAATTGGTCAGTCAACAATTTGGTTTTTACCATGTCGGTCTATTTCTACTGGATGAAAGTCGTCAGTATGCTGTACTGAGTGCTGCTAATAGTGAGGGTGGACAACATATGTTGGCTCGTAAACACCGCCTGGGCGTAGGACAAACCGGCATCGTGGGATATGTCACATCGACAGGCAACCCCCGCATCGCACTGGACACCGGAACTGATGCCGTTTATTTTGATAATCCTGATCTGCCAGATACACACTCCGAAATGGCGTTGCCGCTACGAGTTCGGCAAAATCGTTATTGGGGCACTGGATGTACAAAGTACTGAGCCTAATGCATTCTCAGAAGATGATGTAGAAGTGCTCTCCATCCTGGCAGACGAGGTTAGTGTTGCCATTGAGAACGCACGTCTGTTCGACGAGTCTCAGCGTGTGTTAGCAGATGCACAAAGTGCATTCGGAGAATTCACACGCGCAGCCTGGCAACAGATGATTGCAAAGAACAAAGTGGTTAGTTATGAGCTTTCCGGCACAACTATCCGCTCTCTCAAAGAGCCGGTTACACACAATGGGTCCTCAACGACTATTCCCATCAAACTCCGTGATCGGGTTGTTGGCACAATGAACATAAGCCCGCCAGAAAATGAGGAACTAGACCCGGATGAAGTTGACATCATAAATGCCCTGGCTCAGCGCGTTAGCATCGCCATTGAAAATGCCACCCTGCTCGAAGAAACAAGACGACGCGCTACTCGGGAGAGTATGGTCAGCGATATATCTGCCAAACTTAGCGCATCTGCAGAGATCGAGCATATTATGCAAGTAGCAGTCAGTGAACTACGTCAGGCCTTAGGCGCATCAGAAGTATCTTTGGAAATTGGAAACGAAGATGAACCAACAGCACAATGATATGACTATGAATATTAAAAATCTGGTAAAGCGACCCCATTTGGCACGGAGCTTGATGGCAACATTGGCCCTTGCCTTTTTTGGCTTGAGTGCTATGGTACTCTTGGTTTCTACTGGTTTGTTATTGCTTACGAGCATCCGGAATCAACAACGGAGCATTTTAAACACACAGCAATTCATCGCTCAAGATTTCAGCGACAAAGTGAGCAGCTTTATCGAAGAAAAATTTAACTCGCTGGAATCAATGACCGAAGTTGTCGGTCTGGCTAAGGGTTCAGCCGACCAGAAGAAGTTAATCCTTGAAAGTGTATTGGTCACTCAACCATCTTTCCGACAGATCGTGTTATTAGATTCTGCCGGAGAGGAATTAGCCCAGTACTCACGGATTTCATTGGCATTATCCAATCAATTCTCTAAGTTGCTCCACAGTGAGGCGTTAACCGAGACCAATCAAGGTCAAAGATACATCAGTCAAATATACATCGACAATACCACCAGCGAACCTATGATAGTGATGGCGCTCCCTATAGATGTTTGGGATTTCCAGGGCACCTTGGCAGTTGAAGTGGATTTTGATTTTATGTGGAATTTGATTGATCAGCTCAAAGTAGGAGAAAGTGGTTACGCTTATGTCGTAGATAACAAAGGTAATTTGATTGCTTTTAGAGATACGAGTTCGCGTACTGCAGGGTGAGAACGTGCAGCACGTCAGTGAAGTGAAAACATTCGTTGGAAACCCAACTCCAACGGGTGATGTAGCGCCAAAAGCTGTCTCCTACACAGGATTGCTTGGGAAAACTGTCGTAGGAACGTACGTTCCTCTTGGCACGCCGGAGTGGGCAGTTTTCACTGAATTGCCCTGGAGAGAGGCCTACCAGGATGTTATCACACAAGGAATATGGGCCGTTTTGATAACTCTAGGCATGGCTTCCCTGGCTGGATTGATTGGAATCTTTGCTGCGCGACGTTTATCCGTGCCTCTAATCGACTTGACTGAAACAGCTACTGAGATTACAGAAGGGAATCTTGAACTAGAAGCTACCGTCCAAGGACCAAATGAAGTCATCCGCCTAGCAGATGCCTTTAACAGCATGACATCCCAACTGCGTAATTTAATCGGCTCACTTGAACAACGTGTTGCCGATCGAACTGCCGAATTGGAAGAAAGTTCGCGCAATGTTGAAAGACGCGCCTCGCAACTCGAGGCAATCGCGGATGTTGCCAATTCGGTTGCATCCCTTCAAGATGTAAATGTACTCCTGCCTCATATTACTCAGACAATCAGTGAACGTTTCGGTTTCTATCACACAGGAATTTTCCTGCTATCGGAAGATAAGGAATATGCAGTGCTACGCGCCGCCAACAGTGAAGGCGGACAAAAGATGTTGGCACGTAAACATCAATTACGAATTGGTCAGGAAGGTGTTGTCGGTTATTCCATTGCTCAAAAACGGGCACACATTGCATTGGATGTTGGGACAGATGCTGTTTTCTTCAACAACCCCGATCTGCCCGCTACCCGTTCAGAGTTGGCCCTCCCTCTACTCATTGGCTCTGATGTCATTGGCGCGTTGGATGTGCAAAGCGAGCAGCCAAATGCATTTTCCAACGAGGACATTGAAGTTTTGACAACGTTAGCCAACCAAGTAACGGTTGCAATTGAAAACGCTCGTCTGTTCCAACAATCGCAAAATGCGTTGCAAGAGCTTGATCAAACTCTTCAGCGCTATATCAGTAATGAGTGGCAACAATTCGCCGCTAATTCCAAGGTGACGGGTTACCGCGCTGATGAAGCTGGACTGGAACCTATAACGAATACATCAAAAGTTGCCAAGCCGTCAAATGGGAACAACGCCACACAAAAGGTTCCCATTATGTTGCGAGGTGCAACCCTGGGCGCGCTCAGCATCAATATGGGCAAGCGTCCGCAGGCATACACAGCAGAAGAGCTCGATCTTATTAAGACGGTGGCCGATCGTTTGGCATTAGCACTTGAAGGCGCTCGTTTGCTTGAAGATTCGCAACGAGCAGCAGCCAAAGAACAGATAATTGGCGACATTACTGGCAAAATCGGTTCTTCTATCAACTTGCGGAATGTGCTTCAAACAGCCGTTGAAGAGTTGGGGCATGCTATTCCTGGCTCAGAAGTCGTCATTCAACTCAACCCCAAGACGGGCAGCGAGGCAAAATAACTATGGCAACCGACATGTCTAATACACAAGAGCTGCATCCGGTACAAGAAGGCGGAAATTTTCTCGAAAACTTAACCGTTCGCTGGAAGTTAAATATCCTTATTGTCGTAATGGCATTGGGTATTATAGGCGTGTTCATTACCAGCTTAAGAGGCATGCAAAATCTGCGTTCCAACTCTTCTAATGCTTTCAATCCTTTGTTCACTCAGATCAACGCTATCGTCCGTGCCGAATCAAGCCTGGCTGATATGCAAATTCATATCGAGGCGCTTAATAACCCCAATCTTACAGCCGAAGAGCAAAGCGCTCATTTTTTGGCTATTGAAAATGCAAAAGAAACAGTAACTGGAATTATCGAAAGCTACAAAACGGAATGGCTGACCACGAATAACCCTCAATTTACTGAAATATTAACCAAAGAGGATCAATTAGTGTTACAGAAAGATGAAGTTGCTACATTAGACAAAGTAACAACCTCTTTCAATGATTTCATTGAACAGGTCACCCTTTTTGAACAGGATTACGCCCGCGGAGTCTACAATGGCGAAATGGCTTCCGCCTCATTAAACTCATTACAAGAAGCGCGTAATCAACTGAGTCATCTTACAGAAATCAACAACGAATACGCAAGCGTATCAACCCAAGCTAATGATGCAGTGTTTCGAGATATTGTCATCAGACTAGTTATCGCGCTCATTTTAGCCATATCATACGGGTACATGGTCTCGTACTCAACTGCCAAGTCGCTTAGCAGTCGCTTGAACATTGTAGAAAACGCGGCAATTGCATACCAAGATGGGTATCTCGATCGACGTTCGGTTATTGAAGTCGGTGGAAATGATGAAATATCCAGACTTGCGAGAGCCTTCAACAAGCTCTTTGGACAAATGCAAGAAACGCTGTTCAACCTTGAAGATCGCGTCAGTGAACGCACAGCTAGCTTGGCCGCAGCAACCAAGGAGAGCGAAAAGCGTGCTAAACAATTTGAGGCGATCGCACTGGTAGGAAGTGCTATTTCATCAATCCGTTCCCTGGAAGATTTGCTTCCAAAGATTACGGAACTCATCAGCCAACAGTTTATGTATTATCACGTCGGTATTTTTCTCAACGATGCCAACAATGAAAATGCCATCTTAAGCGCAGCTAACAGCGAAGGTGGGAAACAAATGCTTGTACGCGGGCATCAACTCAAAATTGGTGAACAAGGTATTGTAGGATACGCGATCAGCGCGGGTAATCCGCGTATAGCGCTGGATGTAGGTGAAGATGCAGTGTATTTTGGTAATCCGGAGTTACCTGACACTCGTTCCGAGATGGCTCTTCCGCTGAAAATCGGAGAGGATGTTGTTGGTGCGCTAGATGTGCAAAGCACAGAAGCATCTGCTTTTGGCGAAGAGGATATCAGTGTACTTTCTTTACTGGCAAACCAAGTCAGTCTGGCAATTGAGAATGCCCGCTTGTTTGACCAGGCACGCAAGTCCCTAGCTGAATCAGAAGCCTTGTATCGTCAGTATCTACGTCAAGCCTGGAACAGGCTCCCAAAAGAGCAAAACCTGACTGGCTTTCGGTACAATGCTCGTGGAGCTTCTCCCATTGAGAGCAAATTGCAGAAAGATATTCTCGCAAAAAATCAGGAAGTAACGGAAGAAATTAAGAGCCCCCGCATTTCTGTACCCATTGCGATACGAGGCGAGACAATCGGAACCCTCTCCGTACAGCTTCCCGAGTGAAAAAGATATTAACCGAGAATCAAATGGATCTTGTCAACGCAGTAGCCGAACGCGTTGCGTTATCCGCAGAAAATGCGCGTCTATTTGAAGAAACAACTCGACGCGCAGAACGCGAACGATTGGTATCGGATATTACTGTAAAAATTCGAAGCACAAACGATCCAGACGCGATGATTAAGATCGCACTGGAAGAATTGAAACAGGCGCTTGGTGCGTCAAAAGTTCAGCTAGTACCACATACTCTACGAAAATCAGATGCCCACCAACAGTCTGGAATACCAACATCTCAACCGAAAATCAACCAAACTCACAAAGTGTGAAGAGGTAAGGAGAGCTAAAATGGCTTATACAATTGCCATCTCCAACGAAAAAGGTGGCGTTGCAAAAACAACAACGACCATGTCACTTGGTGCCGCCCTGGCGGAAGCCGGGAAAAGGGTGCTTTTAATTGATTTGGATCCTCAGGCGAATTTGACGCTTGCCGCGGGACTGGAAATTAGTGAGGTATCTCTATCTTCCAGTAACATCCTGATCGAATCTGCGCCACTGCTGAATGCCTTACGCAAAACTGAAATTGAGAATGTCGATATTATCCCTGCTCACCCAAATATCGAAAGCGCAGAACAATATCTTCCAATGCGAACAAACTATACCGCGATCATGCGCCGCGCGATCGATCAGGCAGCTCCCCTTTCCCATGATTACATTATCTTTGATTGTCCTCCATTTCTAGGAGCGATCACTCAGAATGCATTAAGTGCGGCCAGGTTACTTTTAATCCCAACCCAGGCAGAGTTCTTTTCTGCATATGCATTACGAAATATGATGGGAATAATTCGCCGTGTAAGGCAGGAAAGTAATCCCGATCTCGCATATCGTATATTGATTACGATGCTTGATCGTCGTAACCGCACGCATCGGAATATAGAAGAGCAACTGCGAACCACTTTTGGGGAAGGCCTTTTTGAAACAGTCATTGAGATTGATACAAAGTTACGCGAAAGTCCAATTGCAGGCCTTCCAATCACACAATACAAGTCGAGTAGCCGTGGCTCAAAACAATATCGCGTTTTGGCTCAGGAGTTAATTGAATATGTCAAAGAAAAAAATAGACAACAGACTTACTAAGCTATTCGAAGATATTGATAAAGAGCCAGAGACGAAGCAAACCAAAAGTGCGGTAGGAAACGGCAAGAAGGCAATCAAACAAAAAACTCCTGCTCTTTCAATCCCATCCGTTGAAGAATCGCCAGAGTCATTTTCTGGCATTAACCTTTCCACGCTGTCTGAAAAGACATCCTCGTCTGAGGTTCTGCAAATAACTCCATCAGCAATGCTATCAACAGCCTTCCGCACAGATAAAAAGAGCTGGGCAACTTTGAAGGTAGTAGACGAGATTGGTCAACGCACATGGGGTACAGAAGAGCAAATGTTGGTGAAACAGGTGGCGGACCAACTTTCCCTTGCCCTAGAAAATGCCAGATTATTTCAAGAAGCACAGAGGCGTGCCAAGGAAATGACAGCACTGGCAGAAGTTGCAAGAGAAATCTCTGCTACGCTGGAATTACAAGGAGTGTTGGAACGTATTGCTCATCAGGCGATGGAAATCTTAAATGCCGCGACCAGCGCAGTATATGTTCCAGATCCTGACTTCAAGACCCTTATCGCTATCACAGCGATTGGCGCTGAGGCGGATGAAATAAAAAACGCCTCACTCGCCATTGGTGAAGGTATTCTGGGCAATGTTGCCCTCAAAAAAGTGGCTGAGGTTGCAAACGACGCAACTAACAACCCCGATGCTATCTCAATCATGGAAACAAAAAATGTTTCCCATGAACACCTGATGGCTGCTCCCATCCTATCTCAGAATCAACTAAGTGGATTATTGGTTGTGTGGCGGGTGGGGGAAGAACAAGAATTTTTGGATACCGAATTGGAGTTTTTAGAGAGTCTTGCTCAACAGGCTTCTATTGCAGTTGAAAATGCAAGACTGTTTGAAGAGACGAAAAGACGTAGTGAAGAACTTGCGTCGCTAAATGAAATCATTTCGGCTGCAAGCCAAACGATGGACATGAAGTCTATCCTTGAGACCGTAATGAAAAAGGTGTTGGAAATATCATCCTTTGATGGTGGCCTCATCACAATGTTTAATGAAACGCGCGGAAAGCTTGAACGTGGCGTGCGGATCGGGATGCCGGGAAAATCACCCGAAGATCCCGCCCAGGGGCTTGAAGGGTCGCTTTGCGAAAATGTATACCAATCCGGCAAAGCTATGATAATACAAGATATAAGCACGGGTACTCCAGAGGGTATTAATGTTCGTGGAGATGTTGAAGCAGGATTGCACGGATATATTGGCATCCCAATCAAATCAAAAGGGCAAACTCTTGGCACCCTCTGCATTTTCCGATACAAAAACGAACCTATTCCCGAAAACATCGTTGGACTTGTTTCCACAATTGGCGGCCAACTCGGATTTACCATTGAAAATGCTCGCCTTTTTGAGGAAAGTCGCAAATTCCGCTTGGGACTCGAGAGATCTGCAGATGCGGTTTTTATGACAGATATTGAGGGAACAATCGTTTATGCAAACCCTAGCTTTGAAAAAGTTTATGGATTTCCGCTTGACGAAGTGATTGGCGCAAATCCAAGAATAATCAAATCTGGAGTAATTCCCCAAGAACAATATAAGCACTTCTGGGAAACCCTGTTGAACAAAGGAACGCTATCGGGAGAAATCATCAACAAGACAAAAGATGGCAAACTCATCCCTATTGATGGAACAAACAGTCCCATTTTGGATGAGAATGGAAATATTCTTGGCTTTTTAGCAATTCATAATGACATAACCAGGCGTAAAGAATATGAGGATTCGCTGAACCGACGAAACGAATATCTTGCTGCATCTGCAGAAATCGGAAAGTTGGTCACATCAACGCTTGATTTGAATGCCATTTTTGAGCGATCCGTAAACCTGGTAGTAGAACGCTTCGGCTATTATCACGCTGCTATTTTCATGGTCGACAAATCCGGCTCCAACGCTTATCTTCAAGAAGCAACTGGGGCCGCTGGCCAGAAATTGAAGGAGCGAAACCACTTTCTTCCTGTTGGTTCGAAGTCCACGGTGGGAGAGGCAACTCGCAGCGGCGAAGTAGTCGTTGTTAATAACACGGCGCTTGCTTCTTCTCTTCATAAACCCAATCCACTTTTACCAGAAACAAAAGCAGAAACGGCCATTCCTCTTCGCATTAGCAACCGCATCATCGGCGCACTGGATATTCAATCAACAGAAATAGACGCCTTCTCAGAAGATGACATTGCAATTCTGCAACTCCTTACTGACCAGATTGCCGTCGGTATCGACAACGCACGTTCTTACAATATGGCTCAACAGGCTGTAGAAGAGATGCGTGAGGTAGATCGCCTTAAAAGCCAATTCCTGGCAAACATGAGCCACGAATTGCGTACACCACTCAACTCGATCATCGGCTTCGCACGCGTGATTCTCAAAGGGATCGATGGGCCGACCACCGACCTGCAACAACAGGACTTAACAGCTATCTTTAATTCTGGTCAACATCTACTGGGCTTGATCAACGACATCCTCGACCTGTCGCGCATTGAAGCAGGTAAGATGGAGCTGACATTTGACGAAGTGAATATTGCCGATTTGGTTTCAAGCGTCATGTCCACAGCCGCCGGACTGGTCAAAGACAAACCAATTGAGCTGAAACCTGAAATGGCAGAAAATCTGCCTTTGGTCCGGGCAGATGCGATGCGTGTTCGTCAGGTGCTGATCAATTTCCTATCAAATGCGGCCAAGTTCACGGAGGAAGGTGAGATTGTCGTCAAAGCATACTTGCAGGAACTGGACAAAGGACGGCCTGCCGTCACCATCAGTGTCACTGATACGGGTCCCGGCATTGCAAAAGAAGACCAGACCAAATTGTTCCAACCGTTTTCACAGGTAGACGCTTCTCTTACGCGCAAAGTTGGCGGGTCAGGTCTCGGACTTTCAATCTGCCACCACTTAATTCAAATGCATAATGGCCGAATCGGTGTTAACAGCGCCCCTGGAAAAGGGAGCACCTTCTACTTCTCGATCCCAATTGCGCAGAGCAAAGCTCAGGATGAACAAGAAAGCGGGCGAGTAATCCTGGCTATTGATGATGATCCGCAAATCATCAGCCTGTATGAACGGTATCTGGAACCCAAAGGCTTCCAGGTGATCGGTTTGAGTGATCCAGCCAAGGCTAAAGAGCGCGTTAAACAATTGAAACCTTTTGCCATCACATTGGATATTATGATGCCCGGTTATGATGGCTGGCAAGTTCTCACCGATCTAAAGTCATCTTCCGAAACACGAGACGTGCCCGTTGTTGTGTGCAGCATTGTGGAAGATGAAGAGAAAGGGTTTAGTCTCGGGGCGGCAGATTATCTTGTCAAGCCCGTTCTCGAAGAAGATTTGCTGTCGGCCTTGGATCGTCTGAACGGCGACGGCAGCATTAGGGAAGTGCTTGTCATCGACGATGATCCCAATGATTTGCGACTTTTAGGAAAGATGCTCGCAGAACAAGGCAGATACAAAGCTATTCTGGCGGAAGGTGGTCCAGCTGGGTGGAATTCGATCAAATCGAAACCACCACACGCAATCGTTTTAGATCTTTTCATGCCAGAAATGGATGGCTTCACTATTCTTGAGCAACTACGCAAGGATGAAAAATTAAGAGATATACCCGCAATTGTCATTACGGGCGCAGATTTGACCAGCGAACAACAAAAACAGCTTGACAGTTTAGGTCAACGGCTACTGCAAAAAAGCTCACTCAGAGAAAAGGATTTGATTTCGTTAATTGAAAACACTTTACAACGCGTTAAAACAAGTTAACGCTCCTTCAATTTACATGCAAGTCAGAGACAATATATATGTCATTTCAAATAAAGTGCCTGGACTGTAAGCATACTGCGCCATTCCATCCAACATCAGCCAATTGCCCCAAATGTAATGGACAGTGGCGAGTTGCAGAATACGATCTTGACGCGGTTGAAAAAATATGGAAATCGCAATTAAAGAGTCGTCCCTTCGACCTTTGGCGATATCACGAACTATTGCCGGTTCGCAACCCCAACCCAACCATCAGTTTAGGCGAAGGTGGAACACCTCTTATCCAAGCGGTGAATTTAGGTATGATGCTTGGCTGTTCGAACTTATACATCAAGGATGAGCGCCAGGGACCCACAGCTTCGTTCAAAGACCGCCAAGCAGCAGTCACAATATCTGCCCTAAAAGAAGCAGGTATTACTGAACTGGTTGCAGCCTCGACTGGGAATGTCGCCATTTCCTATTCCGCCTATGCGGCGCGAGCAGGCATCAAACTCTGGGCATTCGTTACCAGCCTGGTTCCATCTGTGAAGATGCGTGAAATCGCTCTCTATGGAAGTCAGGTTGTTAAAGTGACGGGTTCCTATGACCAGACAAAACAAATGGCTTCAGAATTTGCTCGACAGCGCAATCTCTGTCACGACATGGGTGCAAGAACAATCACTTCTGTTGAAGCCATGAAAACCATTGCATTTGAGGTGGCGGAACAACTGACTATCAAGCTTGGATCACCGGTAAGCAACGGAAACGGAAACAAATCGATCAAATGGCGTACACCTGATTGGTATATTCAGGCAATAAGTGGTGGGATGGGGCCACTCGGTGTATCAAAGGGCTTTAGAGAGTTACAACAGATGGGGTTTGTGGATAAATTGCCATCCATCGCTGCTATACAGGCAGAGGGTTGCGCACCTATGGTTCTTAGTTGGAAGCAAGGTTTGGAGATCCCAATTATAGTTAAATCTCCCCAAACATATATTGAGACTTTAGCCACAGGGGATCCAGGTCGAACGTACAAATTGCTCAAACGAGAAGTTGATGAATCCAACGGGTGCTTTGAAAGTGTGAGCGATGAAGAAGCTTTTCGTGCTATGCATGTTGTCGCTAAAATGGAGGGCCTCTCCGTAGAGCCTGCTGCCGGAGTTGCCTTCGCGGGGTTATTCAAGCTGGTGCGCAATGGTATTATCAAACCAACAGACACGGTAGTTATCAATTGCACTGGTCATACGATGCCCGCCGAGCAATGGCTGCTTGGAGAAAACTGGTCCCGTGATATTGAGTTACCTAGTCGCGAAGAAGCTCCTCAGCAAGATGGTTTGCTAGCCGCGCTTAACCGCGTGGCTCCTGATCGTTTCCCGCGCATTACCATTGCTGACGATAGCGTTGATGCCCGCCGTCTAATTCGTAGAATTCTTCAATCACAGGGAGATTTTACAATTTTCGAGGCTGGAGATGGCAAAGAAGCGCTTGCGTTGATTGAGAAGGAGAAGCCTGATTTGATCATTCTCGATTTAATGATGCCAGAGATGGATGGTTTTGCCGTTATTGATAACTTAAAACGCAATCCTGAGACTGCCAATATCCCCGTTATCGTCGCATCTGCGAAGGAATTAACCATTGATGAAAAAGGTAGATTAGAAGGTCAAATCCAATCCTTGATGCAAAAAGGTGACTTTCTTAATGACGAGTTTCTTAATGAAGTGCGTTCTCTATTAGATTAAGGTTGAAAAATGCAAAAGCGTAAAGCGGGGGTGCGCGCAGCACTATTGTCTGCCGGATTTTTCGGGTTGACACCAATATTTGGAAAATTAGCGGTCAACTTGGGTGTTTCGCCGTTAGCTGTTGTTGGTTTCCGCACTCTCCTGGCAGCATTATTGGTACTACTTATCACAGCAATTCTAAACAAAAGATATTTATATATCTATCCGGCTGGCTTGATAGGTTGTGGTTTAGCTGGGCTTCTAAATGGAGTTGGATCCATTTTTTATTACGCAGCACTAAATAGAATCAATGCCAGCCTCGGTCAACTTTTGTATTCTCTATACCCCTTGTTTGTTGCCATCGTTTTGTTCTTTGATTCCCAACCGCCTAGCCGTCTGACGGTATTTCGAATTTTTCTTGCAATAGTAGCGATTATATTCTTAACCAACCTATCATCTGGAACAGTAGACGTCATCGGTGTTCTACAAATGCTGCTCGCTTCCATTTTGTACGCTGCACATCTACCTGTCAATCAACGTGTCTTATACGATATACCAGCTCCGACCGTCACGCTTTACACCCTAATGGCAATGAGCCTGGTTGTATTTCCAGCTTTCTTAATTTTTGATCGAACAATCCCTCAACCTGGTACATGGTGGCCAATCATGGGGCTCACATTGGTTACACTATTGGCTCGTCTATCTCTATTCTTAGGTGTTAAGCATCTAGGAGGCATGCAAACGGCCTTGCTTGGACTATTAGAACTGCTAGTGACACTTGGCTTAAGTATTGTATGGCTGCGAGAAAGCCTTACCGTCTCGCAATGGATTGGCGCTGGCATATTGTGTGCAAGCACCTTGTTGGTTTATTTCGAAAAAGCTCCAGGAATTCACAGGCCAGGAAGAGGAGGTTGGTTAGGCTGGCTTACACCGCCACGACCTCCGCAGGTACGATGATTTTCGATTAAGAATTACGCCCTTCGCTTTCCTTTCCTTCATAAACATATCCTGTGCCACGAATGCTGATGATATGGTCAGCCAAGGCAGGAAATACATCTAGCTTGTGTCTGAGGCGACTGACAAGCGGTCTCAAAATTTCCGGCGCTTCACGTTGCGAAGTGTCATATCCTTGTACCAATAACACCAACTCCCGATGGGCAAAAACCTTGCCTTCATTAGCCAATAAAACGCGTAACAGACGCCCTTCGGCTGGGGTCAAGTTGACCATTTCATCATTATGCTTGATTTGCCGCCGGGAAAGATCTATTTCCGTCCCATCGCTCAAATTGACGATTTCAAGCATGTCACCAGTATCTTGTGCATCTATTCCACTACCTTTAGCCTGCATTCTGGCAGCACGTCGATCCAAGCCCTTTTTGACGCTGGCCAGGATTTGTGCCGGAGGAGCCGGTTTTTGTAAGTAATCATGAATACGCAAACGCAAAGCCTGAATAGCGGTCTCTGTAGACGCAAATGCTGTCAGCAAAACGATCTCGGTATCAGGAGCAAGTTGATTGACAACCTGCACGACCTCTAATCCATCCATTCCGGGCATACGCAAATCGACTACCATCAAATCAATATTGTGCGTACGCACGTATTCAACCGCCGCCTGTCCATTGGGAGCAGATGTAACCGTATAGCCCTCTAGCCGCAATATATCAGTTAGCGATTTCCGCGTAATAGGTTCATCATCTACAATCAGGATACTTGACTTCATCATTTTCCTCCTGTCGGTAAAAAGATACGGAAGCAGGCCCCGGGGCCATTGTTCGAAGCGAGTTCAAGAACGCCGCCATGTGCAGTGATGATATTGTAACTGACAGTTAAACCCAGACCGGTACCACCATCTTTCGTACTAAAAAAGGGTTCAAAGATTTTAGACTTGCGGTCATCTGGAATTCCAGGTCCACTATCTTGGAGAAGGATCTCGACTCCTCCCTTGGCAGCTCGCGCCTGGATACGTAGTTCGCCACCCTCAGGCATAGCATCAAACGAATTCAAAATCAGATTAATCAATACCTGTTGAACCTGGCTGCCAACCGCAACAACCGCAGGTATATTATCAGGTATGTCCGTGTTCACCCGAATACCCTGTTTTTCGAGCTGCTTGGACATCAAATTAAGAACATACAGCAACAAATCGTGCAAATCAACCTCCGACGGCGAAACAGCACCAGGGCGATAAAAATCGAGCATGCGTTGCACTGTGGACATTAAGCGGTTCAGTTCCGATTTTGCAAGTTCGAAATATTCTTCACGTTGCCCTTCAGGAAGATCTTTGCGCCCGGCAAGGTGCAAACAATTCTGAACGGATTGTAATGGATTGTTCACTTCATGCGCGATGGAAACCGAAAGTCGCCCGGCAGTTGCCATCTTTTCCGCTTGTAACAGCGCCTGCTGGGATTCCTCCACCTGCTTAACATATTCTCGCAATTCAGCATACAAGCGCGCGTTTTCAATCGCAACCGCAGCCTGATTAGAGAGAATCAGGAACATTTCCAAGTCCGCTTCTCGGAAGGGGGCTTCATCACTGTTGCGGGCAGCAAACAATAAGCTTTTCACGCTTAGCCGCTTGACCGGAATAAACATCGCGGCCCCCAAGCCTCGCTTTTGCAACTGCATCCGGTATTCCTTCGAACCAGAACCACTCATATTTATCAACAAAGGCGAATCAAGAGTTTCCAGTTCATTGATGAATTTTGCGTCTGCTTTGTTGCGTGCAGGATCCGGTGCCATACCACTTCCGGATAATATTTGAAATCCCTGGCCATTCTCTATTTGGTAATAGCCTACGTGTGAACAACGTAAATGACCTTGTATGGCATTTTTAATTAGCTCTAATAACTGCTTTGGGCGCGTTTCAGAAAGCAACGACTCGGTTACGCTAAATAAGGGGCGCAAAGCCTGAATCCGGGCTGCATCACGCTTTCTCTCGCTATCACGAAGGGCCTGCTTGACTGCATCAACAAGTTCTGCACCTTGCTCAAAGGGTTTTAGCAGCAGGCCATCCACGCCTTGCCTTAGTGCCTGAATGGCCGTTTCCACTGTTCCAAAACCAGTCATAACAAGCACCGCGATATCAGGTTGGAGTTTCTTGGCTAAGTTAATAACTTCAAAACCATCTACGTCAGGCATGCGAATATCCACAAGCAGTAAGTTGACGGAGTTCGTGTGTAGATGTTCAAATGCGGGAGCCGCCTCAGTAAAAGCAATTACATCGTATCCGGCCCGTTTCAGCAACCGGCTACATAGCATAGTGATCCCTGGTTCATCATCAAGAACTAGAATATGCTCGTCCATAAAAACTCTAATAAGGCAACCTGACTGTAAAACTCGTCCCGTGACCGACTGTGCTCTCTACATCAATCTCGCCGCCGTGGTCAGTTACGATTCCATATGTGACAGACAAACCTAATCCCGTGCCACCCTGACTGGACTTGGTGGTGAAGAATGGCTCAAAAATTCGTTCCTTATTTTCCGGAGTAATGCCATCACCCGTATCACGGATAGAAGCAATTACCCACTTACGTCCTCCACGCTGACGCGCGCCGGTGCGAACAAAGAGTTGTCCTCCAGTTGGCATCGCCTGTAAGGCATTATGGAACAAATTCAAGAATACCTGTTTCATCTGATTACGGTCCACTGAAACCCAGGGTAAATTCTTACTTAGTGAAACCTCCAACTGCACGCCACTGGTATGCATCAAATGATGGGTCAATGACAGCACATCATCCAATAACTCGTTCAGGTCAACGCGTGTACGTTCACTTTCACTACGACGCGAGAAATCCAAAAGACGACGGACCACGTCGCGTGCCCGTCTGGCCTCGCGCAGCACCAATTCCAAGTCAGGGCGACTTTCTGCATCCTCAGGTAAATCATCCAGGACAAGCTCCGTAAAGCCCGTTACCGTAGTCAATGGATTGTTCAACTCGTGTGCAATTCCTGCCGCCATTTCTCCCACAGCTGCTAATTTTTCAGCCTGGATCAATCTGCGTTCCGCCTCCAACTGCGCCTCAACCCTGGTTTGCAGTTCCTGTTGCATCTGCCGCAACTGACGAACAGTCTCCTGTGAACGTTGGTACTGATCTGCATTCGAAATCACACTGGATAAAATTCCAGCCAGAGACTCCAGAGCCATAAAATCATTTTGTCCAAACGCATTTTTTGAACTGCTTTCGATATCCATCAAGCCAACTACCCGCTCGCCATCCCTTAACGGAACACATAATTCCGAACCTGCATCCCATCCTTTGAGCGGGCGATAAATGGGCGACTGATGGACATCATTGACCAGCATACTTTCACCCGTGAGCAAAATATGCCGTGTGATTCCCCCGTCTTCACTATCTGCCAGGAAGGAAAATTCGGAAAGCAATGATTCAGACGTGGGCACCCGCGATCCCCCTGCTCCACATACTGTGGCTCGCTTTTCTCCGTCGACCAGGAGAATTACCGCAAATTCATATCCAAAGTATTGAACCAATAACTCAGCTGTGATCTGTACCACTTCTTGTTTGTCCAACAGGCCAATCACTTCTTGCACTACCTCATGGATCAACCCCAGATTTCTGGCGCGGGCTTCGGCTTCCTCGCGTAGCCGACTATACTCCAATAGCCCGGCTAGATGCCCAGCAATGACAGTGATCAAATGTGTATCGTAGACCGAAAACTTTTCAGCGCGAGACTTTTCCAGAGTCAACAAACCATTCGTCCGCCCACGATACCGCAGGGGAACCAACATCATTTCCTGAGCCTTTTCCGAGCCAAAGAGCGCATCAACATCTACATCTCTGTTCAAACGCGTTATCTGTCCCCCCTTGAATAGTTCTACCATTGGGTGTTCGGCCAAGCCGGCCGTAGTGACCAATACTTTCCCGTCATCATTTCTATATTCGCGCACCATGCGCTCATCAGTAGACATGAGATACAGGCTACTGATTTCGGTTTGAAAGGCCCGCGCCAACAATGCAAAGACACGCCGGGCAATCTGATCAATATTTTGACCGGACGATACAGTCAGGACAAAATCATTCAGCATCGCAAGACGACGTAAATGTCCACTAAGTTCGGTAAAGGTAATAATTACTTCTACAGATGGGGCAGAACGCGCAACCAAGGTTACAAGCTGCTTCCACTCTTGATCGGTAAATGCCCGCAAGCGCCATAGAGCCACCATCCCGATCAAACGCTGCCCAACAACCAATGGTACACATCCCCAAGCGCCTGTTGTCGTTTTTATCCCAACTTGAGGGATATTTCGCCAACCATTTTGGTTCCGTTCAAAGTGCAACCCAGTCCGCGATGCACCGATCTCTCGTAATACATCGTTTGTTTCCATGCCTAATGAAACTCCCTTGCACTGGGGAGTCCGCCATTGCGCTTGAATTTCAAGTGTATCACCGCGTCTGACTGCCAGCCACGCCCCCTGGCATGGGACCTGCTGAGCGATAGTTGCAATCATTTTGTCCAAGGCAACGGGCAAGTCATATGGAACACCTTCCTGGATAGCCGGGACAAGCGTATCGGTAACGACCGATGAAACCTCGGGCCCATCTGCTTCATCCTTGGACAATGTGCTTGCTACCAATTTCCAAACGCGCTGCGCCACCCCATCCTGTTTCGCTCCGCCAACTAGAAGGACTCCTGAACTGCCCTCAATTGGGAAGGCAAACAAACGTTCGCAACCGATTTGAAGGTTTTCTGGTACTCTGCGAGAGCGGCTCGAGCGGCTTCCCAATGCCCCGCATAACCAAGCATCCACAGACGATTGACCCAGATATTCAACAAGATTGGTCATTCGCGATTTGGTTAATCGATAGGAATTTTGAAACTTCCACTGCCCTACCTGGCGCTCCAAATACGCGACCCAGGAAGCTCCTGCAATTTTAGTCGCCTCTTTCAACCGATAGCTGACACTATTCTTTTCTGACATGTGAAGTATCTAATATTATACAGCACTAAAACACGGACAGTATAACTATGCTCATGGTAATTACGATATATACGGGGAAAATAACAGATTGTGAATGGTACAATTGCCCCGTTTTATGGAAACTACCCTCACAATCATTGGCGGCGGGTTGGCCGGGAGCGAAGCGGCCTGGCAGGTAGCCCAATTGGGCATCAATGTTAAACTATACGAAATGCGCCCGGGGATTTCTACTGGCGCGCACCAAACCGGCGATCTGGCTGAATTGATTTGCTCAAATTCGCTTGGCTCCAATTTGCCAGACCGTGCATCCGGCTTGCTCAAGAACGAATTGCGCCGTTTGGGCTCTATGCTGCTTGAATGCGCTGAAGCCACCGCCCTGCCAGCAGGCGCTGCATTGGCTGTTGACCGAGAGTTGTTCTCGCGCAGAGTCACCGAACGGATCCAGCGTCACCCCCTGATTGAAACTGTCCGCGAGGAAGTCAGGAATATCCCTGATACGCCAACGATCATTGCCTCCGGGCCCCTTACCTCGCCGGGCCTTTCCAATGCTCTAGGACAACTCAGTGGTGAAGAGCATTTGTATTTTTTCGATGCGATTGCCCCGATCATCAACTACGACTCCATCAATATGGAGATTGCTTTTCGCGCTTCGCGCTACGGCAAAGGTGAGCAAGATGAAGGCGATTACATCAACTGCCCCTTCACCAAGGAGGAATACGAGGCCTTTGTCAACGCGCTCTTGGGGGCAGAACGCATCGAACTGCGTTCCTTTGAAGAGGCGATCCGCGAGGGAGTGAAAGCCGGAGCACATCATTTTTTCGAAGGTTGCCTGCCTGTGGAAATCATTGCCGAGCGCGGCCATGATTCACTGGCCTTTGGGCCCATGCGTCCAGTCGGCTTGACCGATCCGCGCACTGGACATCGCCCTTATGCGGTCGTCCAGTTACGGCAGGATAATCTGGCTGGTGATCTCTATAATCTGGTGGGCTTTCAAACCAATCTGAGATTTCCCGAACAACGACGTGTTCTGCGTCTGATTCCCGGGCTGGAAAATGCCGAGTTCGAGCGTTATGGCCAGATGCACCGCAACACCTTCCTTGCCAGTCCCAAACTGTTACGTTCCACGCTTCAACACAAAACCCGCGATGACCTGTTTTTTGCTGGGCAAATCACCGGCGTAGAAGGGTATATGGGCAATATTGCCACCGGTTTGCTGGCGGGCATGAATGCTGCACACCAAATAAAAAACCAACCACTACTTACTCCGCCACCAACAACCATGCTCGGCGCGCTCTGCCATTACGTCACGCACGCGGACATGTCCGACTTCCAGCCCATGAAAGCAAACTTCGGCATCTTGCCACCCTTAGAAGCAACTGGCAAAAAACTGGGCAAACGCGAGCGTGGTCAAGCCCATGCCGCACGTGCAATGACAGACCTGGAAACATACCTTTCATCTTCATTCTGATGAAAAATCAAATATGACTAAAAAAACCATCGCTTTCTATCTGGCCGGTATAGGTATCCTGCTTCTGATTGTTGCTGGCTGGTATGCATTTGCATTTCTGGGTTCTCCAACATCACCGAAATCTGAAACCTTCGACGGACAACACGCACTGGCAGATGTCGAAACACAAGTCGCTTTCGGACCACGCACGCCTGGGTCCAGCGGGCATGCCCAAATTCTGGAATGGATGCGAGCGGAGTTGTCATCAGCGGGCTGGGATTCGCGCATCCAATCAGCCGAACGGCTTGGGCATCCAATCCAGAACGTCATTGCCTATCGCGGAGATGAAAACCCGCAAATCATTCTGGGGGCACACTACGATACACGTATGCTTGCCGACAACGATCCCGATCCCGCAAAGCAACTCGATCCTGTACCTGGCGCAAATGATGGCGCATCGGGCGTGGCAGTCCTGTTGGAGTTGGCACGCGTACTGCCTAAAGATAGCGTGCCCGCCTGGCTGGTTTTCTTCGATGCTGAAGATGATGGAAATATTGAGGGTTGGGATTGGCTCCTTGGCTCGCAAGCGTTCGTGGATGAACTGGATTTTCACCCACAAGCAGCGATCGTCGTGGATATGATCGGTGACTGCTGATCAAAATATCTATATCGAGCGTAATTCCAATCCAGCGTTAGTTAAAGAAATTTGGGATGTCGCAGCCAGTCTGGGATATGAGCAGTCTTTCATTTCAGAGCCAAAGTATTCGATGTTTGATGACCATACACCGTTTTTGCAGGCTGGCATCCCGGCCGTTGATATTATCGACTTTGACTATCCTTATTGGCACACCACCGAAGATACTGTAGATAAGGTTTCAGCGGAAAGCTTGGAAGCAGTTGGCAGCACCCTGCAAGGGTGGCTTGCTCGTTATAGCACCTTGCCCTGAGTGTTTGCCAAAAAACCTGAGAAAGCGTAAACTATAATCGATGAGCGCTCAAGCCTTGCTTTTAAAAATCCGCTCCAACTGGTTGCATCGCGTGGCACACAGTATGGCCCGCGGCGAAGAGGTGCGTTCCAATTTTGGGAAGGAATTGGAACAATTCTTTTCGTTGCTGGAACAGGCTGTTGCAACAGGTGACCCGGCCTGGTTGGATTCGATCCTTTATGAATGGGCCGGCTCACCAACCCAATCGGACCTGGAACAGGGCAAAAACAATGTCACTATCCTGCTTGGTAAGATGATCGCTGTTACCAACGATGTGACGCGCGAAAGTCTGACAGATAGTGAAGCGCTCGATCTGTTGACAGAGTTAATTCCGATTTACACACATTTACTGGACAAAGCCGCCCGTCTGGAAATGGAAACTCGCATCGCTTATATTTCAAAAGAATTGGTCAACGTGCAACAGCAATTAGAGAGACTCGACCGCACCAAGTCAAACTTTATTTCGGTGGCAGCACATGAACTGAAAACGCCACTGACGTTGATCGAAGGGTACACCACTATGATGCGGGATATGATCGATGAATCCGGGCAAAACCAATTCGATGGGCTGTTGGTCGGTATGAACAAAGGTGTCCGGCGCTTGCACGAAATTATCGACGACATGATCGATGTATCCCTGATTGATAACAATCTGCTCTCGCTCAATTTCCAGCAGATTACAATTGCGCATATCTTGAGCCTGCTCAGGGGCGAACTGGCCGAATCAGTTTCAGAGCGCAAACAAAAGTTGGACATCAAGAAATTCTCCGGATCCGATTTGTGGATTTATGCCGACTCAGAACGTCTTTATCAGGCCCTGTACAATATACTGACGAATGCCATCAAGTACACGCCTGATAGCGGCAAAATCGTGGTAGACGGCCGCACCCTACCCGGCTTTATCGAAATCACCGTGAAAGATACCGGCATCGGCGTTGCCCCGGAGAACCACACGGCTATCTTCGAGAAATTTGCGCAACTCGGACGTCCCGACCTGCATTCCAGCGGGAAGATCAAATTCAAAGGCGGCGGACCGGGGCTGGGCCTGCCCATCACGCGTGGCATCATCGAAGCGCATGGCGGCACGATTTGGGTTGAATCGGATGGATATGATGAGAAAAAATTTCCGGGCTCGACCTTTCATATCCTGCTCCCGATCCGCACTGAGGCCGCGGATCCCAAAATTGCAAAACTCTTTCCAGACGTAAAGGCGGAAAAAGAAAACCCATATGGCGAAAAAGATTCCTGAACCGACGATACAACCTAGAGAACGCGCATTTATTGTTGGCGTAGAACTAAATCAGCAACCAGGGTTACTAACTTTGGAAGATTCGCTGACAGAACTGGCCCTACTATGTGACACCGCCGGGCTGGAAGTGGTTGGCGAACTAACCCAAAAACTAAACCATCCCCATGTAGAAACTTACATTGGCCCTGGCAAAGTCGAAGAACTTAAAGCACTGGCCGAAGACAGCCTGACCCAGGTAGTTGTTTTCGACGATGAACTATCGCCCCGTCACCAACGTGAATTGGAGAAAGCGCTAGGGGTTAACATGCGCGTGCTGGACCGAACCGCCCTCATCCTCGATATTTTCGCCCAACATGCCCACACCAGCGAAGGCATGTTGCAAGTGGAACTTGCGCAATACGAATATTACCTCCCGCGCTTGACACGCCAATGGACGCACCTGGCTCGTCAGGCAGGCGGCGGTGGTGGGCGAGCTGGTTCAACTGGCGGAGTCGGCCTGCGCGGACCAGGCGAAACCCAACTCGAAGTAGATCGCCGTCAGATACGCAATCGCATTGCCAATCTCAAAAAGCAAATCGAAAAGGTTCGTGCGCACCGCGAGCGCTATCGTGCCCAGCGCAAACGCGCGCGCCTGCCAACCGTCGCGCTGGTAGGTTATACCAACGCGGGCAAGTCTACGTTGCTCAACCGGCTGGCAAAAGCGGACGTGTATGTAGCCAACCAACTGTTTGCCACACTCGACCCAACCACCCGGCGGGTAGAACTTCCGGGCGGCTATCAGGCGCTTTTCACCGATACCGTCGGTTTCATCCAGAAATTGCCCACTACATTGGTGGCAGCCTTTCACGCCACGCTCGAGGAGATCGCCGAAGCTGACCTGTTGCTACATTTGGTCGACATTTCGCATCCCAATGCGCTTAACCAATTCGAATCGGTGCAGCAAACCCTGGATGAGATCGGCGCTGGACACATCCCCACGATTACGGCGCTGAACAAAATCGATCTCCTGAAACAACCGGAACAGGCCCAGGAGACGCTGCAAAGCTTTCCCAAAGCGGTAGCAATCTCGGGCTTGAAAGGAAGCGGCTTGCCTGATTTGCTGCGTCTCGTCCAGCAGGAACTGTACGAAACGTATACGCCCATTGACGTCCATCTTCCGTATCAGCAAGGCGCATTGATTTCAGTGTTCCATGAGATGGGACAGGTGGAGTTTATCGAACATGAGCGCGGCGGAGTTCACATGCAGGGACGCATCCCCGGGCGTCTGCTCGCTCAATTCGCCCCCTGGCTTGCTACCGAAACCGACCAACCCGTCAACGAAGACATCATGACCAACGAGGATAGTTTATGATCTCAAAACTGCTCGACTGGCTCTCTAATTTCCTGGCGCACCGCAAAGGGCTATTGCCCTTGATCGGGATCGTGCTGGTCATCATCAACTACATCATACAATTTGTCTTTCCCTTCGGCCACTGGCTCCCATCCACTAACCTGTTTCTGCATCTGGGCGTGATTGTCGCCATCTTTGGCATGATGCTGGCCTGGGCGTTGTGAGATAAGCGTTGTGAAGTGTCGAAATCTTCGCAACGTAAAAGAGAAAGCCTATGTTCCAGCGCAAGCGCCCCAAGAAAATCTTCAGCAAAAAGAGCCGCCCGCGCCTGCCGGTCAGTTTGATTATCCTTGGCCTGCTGGCGCTTCTTTTTTATTTTGTCCCAACCTATAGCAACATTCCAGAAGAAATCCAACCCCCGGCCAGCTTCACCCCCAAACCCACACAGCCACCGCCCGCTTCTCCTGCCCCACCACCTACTTATACGCCCCAACCTTTACCCACCGGCCTGCATGGCGGACGAGTCATCTTCACCTGTACCCGCGGCGATTACAACCACCTGTGCATGGTCAATCGAGATGGCTCCGGGCTGCTGCGTCTCACCGACGAATTCGCCAATGACTACTACCCGGCCTTCTCACCAAAAGGCGGCGCTATCGCTTTTGCGTCCAATCGCAGCTTGGGCACGTTTGACCTGTATTTCATGGTGCTCAGCACCTCGTCACTCATCCCGTTGACGAATGAAATTGGCAATGCCTTCTCCCCCGATTTCTCCCCTGACGGTGAGCACGTAGTCTTTGCCAATAAAGACGAAAAGGGACAGACCTCGCTCTACATCGTCGACCGCACCGGAGAAAACCTGCGGTTGCTCTACGAAGGTCCCAATTTCTCGGGGCCGACCAGCATCGTCGGTGTGGCCTGGTCACCTGATGGACAGACGATTGCCTTTGCCATGAGCACCACCCAGTTATTTGAGTACGACATCTTCTTCATCAAAGCTGACGGGAACGAACCGCCTCAAAAACTGACGACAGGCCTGCTCGGCATTACCGGAAGCCTGGACTGGTCCCCGGACGGACGCTACCTATTGGTTTCTGCCGGACCACCCGGCGATAAGGACATTTTCGACATTGATTTGCAGGAAAACACGATTGCGCGCCTGACATACGGCGGCAACAACAACTCACCCTCCTTTTCCCCAGACGGACAATATGTCGCCTACAATTCCTTACGCAACGGCGGGCAGGCTGACATCTATATCATCCGCGCGGATGGCACAGACGAGCGCCAGCTTACCAGTGATCCCGAACCGGACTGGCAACCGCAATGGGAACCATAAATCAACAAAAAAGTCCGGGTTCACCGTGAGCGAATTACGAAAATGTCAAGCAGACCTCGTAAACAAGTTCTAAAAGCTATCCTATTTAACGCTTTCATATGTCTCCTGCTCTGGAGCCTGGGGGCAGGCGTCTTTCCTGTTTCAAGTGTACAAGACTCGGAATCCCATACACCGACAAATACACAAACAGATGAAGCCCAACTTGAATCACCTACACCAGCGTTTACTTCCACCGCTACGGCAACAACTCCTGTCGCAATTCCATCCAGTACACAAGCCATTGCAAGCGCCACAGTGGATGCAAATCGTGTCCCCATGCCAGCGATTTTTGCAACCGGAGCATATGTGCCAGATGAATTGATTGTCGGCTTTAAATCTTCAACCAGCGCAAAGAGAATCGATGAGTGCTTTCAAACTATCAATGTTCATATCCAAATGGAGATCGAAGAACTCCATGCGCTGGTTCTTGGGATCGATTCTGGAAATGTTGCCAACGCCTTCTACCACGTTCTGGATTGTGCGGGGGTACAGTACGTGGAGCCCAACTTCCTGCTCCAGGCAGCGGACACCATTCCCAATGACCCGAGTTGGGGATTGCAATACGGGTTGGTCAACATCCGCGCCCCGCAAGGTTGGGATCTCTCGAGGGGTTCTCCATCAGTGACCATCGCCATTGTAGATACCGGGGTAGACCTGGGTCATCTCGATTTGGCTGGAAAGCTGGTGGCCGGATATGATTTCGTTAATAATGATGCTGACCCGCAGGATGATAACGGTCACGGCACGCATGTGGCAGGCATTGCGGCTGCCTCCAGCAATAACGCCCGCGGTGTGGCAGGGGTTTCCTGGGGCGCACGCATTATGCCGGTTAAAGTTCTGAACGTCAAAGGCGGAGGAACCTATGCAGATACAGCCGACGGAGTAATTTGGGCTGTTGATCATGGTGCCCAAGTCATTAACTTGAGTTTGGGTGGAACAGGCCCATCATCGATCCTGGAGGATGCGATCAATTATGCTCACAGCAAAGGCGCTGTCGTTATCGCAGCTGCCGGGAATGGGGGAAACAATTTCGTGCTGTATCCCGCCCGTTACCCAAACGTGATTGCAGTTGCCAGAACAGACAGTGCCAATAACTGGGATGGATCCAACTATGGGCCAGAAGTAGACCTGGCCGCCCCTGGTACTTCAATCTACTCTACTGTAATTGGTGGATACGACTACAAGAGCGGTTCATCCATGTCAACTGGATTTGTCTCGGGATTAGCTGCGGTTTTGAAAGGTATTCCTGGCAATGATTTGCCGGATACGATTGAAGTTCAAATGGAAACTACAGCATTGGATATTGAATTTACAGGCTGGGATGAATACACCGGTGCTGGATTAATTCAGATGGATGCCGCTATACAACAAGCTTTACAAATAGCAAATCAGCCAGAAGAAACTGGCTCTTCATCTGCAGGCGGAGGCTCTGTTCCAGTTCAAATTGTGCCTACCAACACCCCTATCCCCACTTGGACAGCATCCCTCACGCTACCGCCGCAGGAAGCTACCATTACCTTCACACCCGAATCCAAGTCCAATGATGTAGCTACCGAAACGTTCACAAGCACACCCACTGAGCAAGCAAGTGAAGTGCAGGCTCAAGAAGGTGCTGGCACTAATATATACATCCTGCCTTGCACAGGAATATTGTTCATTTTGTTAGGGATACTTTGGATATGGGCAGTTAGGAGAAAACAACGAAGCTTGTAAGAACCCACATTCTACAAGCTTCGTTCACATAAACCAAAAAAAGGTTATTCGCAGTTTACACTTTAGGCCCAGCCTCTACTACATCCTTGGTCGTACCTTCTTCGAACTTGGCAAAGTTCTCTATAAAGCGCATCGCCAAATCCTTATAGCGCTTGTCGTATTCTTTGCGGCTGGGCCAGGACGACCAGGGTTCCAGCACTTCTGGCGGGACTTCCGGGCAGGATTTTGGAACACTAAAGCCGAAAACCGGGTCTTGGTAATATTCGACATGTTGAAGCGCACCGGAAAGCGCCGCATTAAGCAGGTTACGTGTATGACGGATGCTGATACGTTTCCCGATACCATACGAGCCACCCACCCAACCTGTGTTGACCAGCCAGCAGGTCGCGCCATAACGCTCGATTTTTCGGCGCAGCAGTTCGGCATATTTTGCGGGATGATGCACCATAAAAGGCGCGCCGAAGCAAGCCGAGAAAGTGATCTCTGGCTCATCACGCAAGCCAACTTCCGTGCCACCCACTTTGGCGGTATACCCTGAAATGAACTGGTACAACGCTTGGTCAGGCGTCAGGCGGGCAATCGGGGGCATGACACCGCTGGCATCACAGGTTAACATGATGACGTTCTTGGGGTGTCCGGCTTTTTTCTCCGGAACAGCGTTCGAGATGAACTCCAGAGGATACGAAGCGCGTGTATTCTCTGTGACCGATTCGTCATCCAGATCGATCAGGCGTGTGACCGGATCGTAGGTCACGTTTTCCAGGATGGTGCCATACATGTGCGTGGTGGCATAAATTTCAGGCTCGGCAGCTTCTGACAAGCCAATCACTTTGGCATAACAGCCACCTTCAAAGTTGAAAACGCCCTCATCGCTCCAACCGTGCTCGTCATCGCCAATCAGACGGCGATTGGGATCGGCTGACAGTGTGGTTTTGCCCGTCCCGGAGAGACCGAAAAAGAGCGCCACATCGTTCTCATCCTGGGGGTTAACATTGGCGGAACAGTGCATCGAGAGCACGCCCTCCAAAGGAAGAAGGTAGTTCAGAATGGTGAAGACCGATTTCTTGATCTCGCCCGCATAGGCAGAATTGCCGATGATAGCCAACTTCTTCTCGAAACTGAGCGCGATGAAGGTTTCGGAGTTGGTGTTGTCCACCCGGGGATCGGATTTGAATCCGGGAACGGCAACAATTGTAAAGTCCGGAACGAAGCGTTTGTATTCTTCCAGCGATTCGGGCAGGATAAACATGTTCCGCACGAACATGCTATGCCAGGCCAATTCCGTCGCAATCCGAACCGGCAAGCGATAATTCTCGTCCGCGCCCGCGTAAACGTCCTGAACGAACAGATCCCGTCCCTGAAGGTAGCCCAACAGACGGGCATACAACTCATCGAATTTGTCAGCAGACATAGGACGGTTGTACTGTCCCCACCAAACATTATCCTCGGTGCCCACCTCACGGACGATAAACTTGTCGTTCGCAGACCGGGCGGTGTGCTTGCCTGTAAACGCCACATACGGGCCTCCGTGGACGGTCATTCCCTCCGAACGGAAGCTGGCTTCCTCATGCAAGGCCTCATACGGCAGGTTCCAATAAGCCAGGCGCAGGTTGGTCACGCCAAGGGTAGAAAGGTTGTAATCCGCTTTGCGAGTCTGGGCTGTGCTTTGGGCTGGAGTTTTAATGTTGAGAAGGTTATTCATGAGGTCAACTCCTACATCCAATCGCGGATGAGTTTGCGGTCACCGATGTAAATCTCATTGGGGCTGGTTGGATCGAGCGCCCATTTGATGCGTGCCAGGCCTTCGGTCACATCTTTGACTGTACCGCTGAAGGACAGGCGAATATGCCCTTCCATGCCAAATTCCTTGCCAGGTACCGTCACAACCAGGGCTTTCTGAAGTAAGAACTTCGAGATTTCAACTGAATTGGTGTTAAAGGCTCGCAAATCTGGCAATGCGTAGAAGGTGCCATCCGGTGGAATCAGGCGCGCGCCATTGAAGGATTCCATTTCCTGCAAGAGCACATTGCGGTTATTCTCAATTTGTAACCGCAATGCCTCGACAACCGATTGCATACCGTTCAAGGCACCTTCCGCCGCCGCCTGTGAGACAGGTGACACGCCCGACGTAACCTGTACCGTAACGTTGGTCATGACGCGTACCAGGGCACGCGGGGCAATCACCCAGCCCACGCGGAATCCGGTCATGCCATACAACTTCGCCACGCCGTTGACGACAATAACATACGAGTCTTCAATATCTTTCTTTGTGTAGTGATAGGCTGGCACGGCCTCTTTGTGGTCAAAGGTCAGTTTGTGATAGATATCATCACAAATCATGAAAATCCCCCTGCTCTCGCAAAATTGAACCAATTTCTCGATCAGTTCAGGTGGATAGATAGCGCCTGAAGGATTGTTCGGGCTATTTACGATAATTGCCCGCGTATAAGATGTGACCGCTCTTTCGATATCCTCGAAGCGTGGCGTAAAGGTTCCGTCTTCCGGCGTGACAATCACTGCACGAGCGTTACACATCTTAACGATCTCAGGATATGAAACCCAGTACGGAGCCAGGATGATGGCTTCGTCTTGCGGATTCAAGATCGAGTAGAGAATATTGAACAGAGATTGTTTGGCACCATTGGTGACCAGCACATTTTCGGGGGCGACCAGGCGATCGTAGTTTTCCTCGGTATAGCGGATAATGGCCTTTTTCAGAGCCAGCGTCCCATCGGCGGGTGTGTACTTTACTTCCCCGCTGGAAAGCTTGGCTGCTGATGAAAGAATGGCATTGATAGGGGTCTTGTTTTTGGGCTCACCGATCCCCAAATGAATGACCGGTTCCCCCCTTTCGCGCAGTAACCGTGCTTCTTCGTTCAAGGCCAGCGTGGGCAATTCGGCAATCTCACTGGCAAGTTTGCTCAATTTCATGAAATCTCCTTGAGATGTGTTATGCAAAGTGGTGCTTAAAAAATTATCTGGTCAGAGATTTCTGACCAGATAGGCTTTGAGAACCGCAAGCAAAGCGGCGCTGACAAATGAATTGTCAGACAAACGTATCATGTTTTTATTATACTCTTGAAAATTGGACAGGCGAGCTTACAATTTATTTGCTCATTCGCTTCTGATGACCATCCAAAATCCCTACTTGCAATTGATGACCGATGGATCAGGATCAGTGCCTTGCGCCCAATCGCGCTCGAACTCCTGCGTATACAATGTGGCAATATCAGGATTATCGATGATTATCACGTTTTCGTCATTACTCTCTTCGGCATTGGTTGAAAAATTCAGGGAACCGGTAATTACATATCGGTTATCCACAATGATTAATTTGTGATGCAAAAAGGATGGATTGCCATCCTGTCGCACCGGGACACCTGCGCAAGACAAAGTACTCATTTCGGCATATTGGGTTTCGCTGCCAACTTTTTCGAAAACACCGGCCACATTCACACCAGCCGCAGCGCGATCAATCATGGATTTGGCCAACGGATAATCGGTAAAACTAAAGGCCAGGAAACGCACACTGCTTTTTGCGCCATCCACATATGGGATAATGCGCTCGATCACCCCATCTTCCGAAGCAAACAAAACCTGGATTGGCGTTCCATTGACGGTAAGGGACTGTTTGTCAATCGTTGAGGGAGATCTCGGTCCAAACTGTCCATCCCACATTTCCTGGAACTCACGCTCATAAATCTCAGCCAGTTTCGTAGAACGAATATAGATCACATTGTTATTCTGTTTGAAAATGCCATTGATGGTGACATTCGTCGAACCGGTCCAGACTGCTTGGCCATCAAAAATCCAGAACTTATTATGCATCAGGGCTGTGCGATTATCACTTTTGACTTCGATACCAGCCTTCTGCAACATAGCAAACTGCCCGTGACCAGGCTCATCGTCTACACCCAGGCCATTCTCATCATCCGTTACCCAGCGCACATCCACGCCGCGCGCTTTGGCAGCTATCAGGGCCTCGGCAACCGGAGTCAGGTCGAACTCAAAAGAAGCGATATGGATGCTGGTTTGGGCTGCGTTGATCTTGTCAATCAAGTGACCCTCAATGGAATTCTGCCAGTTATTGGGATCGTTGACATTGAGCGGATCAGTAAAATAGACTTCCCACCAATCACTGGAGGTGTTCGAAACAGGTGGCGGCGCATCAGGCTGCGGCACTGGACCATCAGAAGCGGGCGCTTCAGTCGGTGTAAAAAGGCCAAGCGGATCTTTACCGGTCAGGGAATAAACAGCGCCAAGGCCAATCACAACAATCAAAATAAAGACTGTCAAAGTGCTATTCGATGATTTTTTCTTCGGTGCCATGCAACACTCCTCAGTATTACTGGTTGTTTTTCTTTTCGAACATATCCCGCAAACTGGCAATGATCCGCGCCGGAGATTCACCTTGAGATAAACGCCCCATTACCTCGTCAAGGGATGGGAAATGCAGCCCTTCCCCATACAACAAACTCGCCTGCTTTTGCACGCTGTCCCACAGCCAGAGACGCCCTTCCGCATCCAAATCCTTGCCTTCCCCCAGCAACCGTCCTAAATGGCGCATCAACTTGTGTAGAGCTTTCAGACGGTCAGCCATCGAAAGCTCAGCGGTTTCATCGTCCATTCCATCGGTCGCAGAGGCGATCCCTGCGGCGCTTTTCAACCCCAAGGAAAGCAACTCGTTGGCAGATGAATCATCCAAAGAACCGCCCAACGCCTCGTTACCCATGATGCTTTCTTGTACACGTCGAACACGTTTGCTGATTAGCGGGTTCTGATCTTCCTCTGTATCCATATTAAACCTCGCCGGAAGTATAGCAGGAAATCGAATAAGTCAACTCTCCAGACTCAAAAAATCAGCGGGACTCCCCAACGGATATCCAGATGCGCCGGACTCTCCCTCCTGAGACGGGGCAATACGACGGATCAACCCGATCAGGACGTTCCCGCTTCCTACCTCAACGAAGGCCTGCGTGCCGGACTTCAACATTTCCCGCACCGACTCGGTCCAGCGTACGCGCGAGTCCATCTGGGACTTGATATCGGCACGCAATTCGTCAGCGGTGGTCATGGGTAGCGCATGTACGTTGCCAATGACAGGGACTTTTAGCTCTGTCATCGCACAGGCATCCACGGCCGCATTCCATTCCTCTTGAATGGAAGCCATCAAGGGCGAATGCGCCGCAATGCTGACCGCCAGCGGAATGCCACGTTTTGCGCCCGCGGCCTTCGCACCTGCAATCGCGCGTTCCACCGCGGCCTTCGCGCCAGAGATGACCACTTGTCCGGGGCAATTATCATTTGCCACCTGCACGATTTCATCAGGAGTGCTTGCTTCCACGCAAACGGCTTCCAAAACGGGTATATCTAACCCCAGGATAGCCGCCATACCGCCTGGAGAAATCTCACCAGCGCGCTTCATCAACTCACCACGCATCCGCACCAGACGTAACCCATCAGCAAAGGATAAGGCTCCGGCCGCGGCCAGGGCCGATAACTCGCCAAGAGAATGTCCGGCCACGGAAGCAGGCAGGAAGTCCGGATAAAGATGCGAGAAGACCCGCTGTGAAGCCATAGAATGAACGAATAAGGCCGGCTGCGTATTAACGGTGTCGTTCAAATCCGTGTCCGGTCCATCCCACATCAGGCGGGAAAGCGAGAAGCCCAGGATATCGTCTGCCTCTTCGAAGGATTGCTTCGCCAGCGGATATTCGTCCGCCAGATCGCGCCCCATTCCGACGCTTTGCGAGCCTTGGCCGGGGAAAACAAATGCGGTGGTTTTCGGTTCAAGTTTCATGAGTTCACCTCATGTCGCTTAAACACAAACGAGCCGTGTTCGTCACGGCTCGCCAGTGCTTACTCAGACTTTTTTTCTTTGTCGATTTCGATCACTTCGCGACCCTGGTAGTGTCCGCAATTTGGACAGACGGTGTGCGGCAAGCGCATCGATCCGCAATTGCTGCAAGCCACCAGGTTGCGTGCTGCCAGCGCATCATGGGCGCGGCGACGATCGCGACGACCCTTGGATAATTTCCGCTTGGGTTGTGGGGTCATGACTTTCTCCTTACATAAATATGCCGGGCAAGCGCCCGGCGCGACTTCCAGACGAGTGTCGCTCGTTCTGCGACAACAGCGGGCGAATTATAGCGGGTTCAAGGGATGACGTCAAGCCCGAAACGATGTAGAATACACAATATGGAAGTCCAGATCGCAGTTGCCAAAATCAACAAATACGCATCCCTTGAAAGCGGTGATACGCTGGAAGTGATAGAACGCCCCAACGGCGGGCTATCCGTCGTTTTGGCAGATGGTCAAACATCCGGGCGGGGAGCAAAAGCCGTATCCATGATGGTAGTACGTAAGGTAATCGGTCTGCTGGCAGAAGGGGTACGCGATGGTGCGGCTGCGCGTGCCGCCTCTGATGCGCTATATACCGACAAAAACGCCAAGGTTTCGTGTACACTCAATATCGCATCCGTTGACCTGGAAACAAACACTATCGTCCTGTCCCGAAACAATCCCTCTCCCATCTTTATCTGTCATGACGATCAAATCGATTGTATGGACGCAGAAAGTTCACCGCTTGGTATCCGCCGGGATATCCGTCCAGTGATTACCGAACTGGAACTCCAGCCCGGGCTCATGATCATCGTGTACACCGATGGCCTGACACATGCCGGGAAGCGACGCGGCCAACCGATGGATGTGTCCAATGCCATTCAAGCCATGATGGAAGACCAAGATCCAACCCCACAGGAATTGGCTGACTCGCTCCTGGTCCATGCGGTCAACTTAGACGAGGGACGTCCTGCGGATGATGTCAGCGTAGTTGTATTAAAGGTTCAGACTATTAACGGCGATACAGTGCGCCGGATGAGCTTGCGCCTGCCCCTTTCTTAGGAATATTGTGCACAGGTCAAGACGACGCATGTTTCGCGCTTCCTGGCGCGACACACTGCTCTTGCTGAGAGAATTCCGAACGGCTTTAATGGTTTTTCTTTTTGCCATTTTAGGCGGCGGAGTCTTGTATTATTCCATCGCAGAGCAAGTTGGGGAACCGCTACGAAATCTCAGTGAGGCAATCTACATCGTTCTAACACTGGTCTTTTTCCAGCCACCGGGTGAATTTCCGGATAGTCCATATCTTGAGATATTTTTCTTCATCATGCCGTTAATTGGAATTGGATCTCTGGCCCTGGGTCTGGCCGATTTCGGCTATTTATTTTTCAACCGTCGCGCGCGTAGCAAGGAATGGGAAATGGCAATTGCATCCACATTAGACAAACATCACGTTTTAGTTGGCCTCGGCCATCTCGGCTTTCACGTTGTTCAACATCTCAAAGGGGCCATGAACCAGCCCATGGCTGTCATTGAGCTAAACTCGACAGCCGATTTGATCAACTCAGTACAAAAAATGGACATTCCAATTATCCATGATGACGCCAGCCGTGAGTCCGCGTTGGAGGCAGCGGGGGTGCGGCGCGCTAATTCGATCATCCTTTGCACGCAAAACGATGCCGTGAATCTCAAAATCGCCTTGAAAGCGCGCAGTTTGAATCCAAACATCCGCGTCATCATCCGTATTTTTGACGACGACTTTGCCCAGGCGCTCACCCAGCAATTTGGCTTCATGGCTTTGAGCGGCACCGGCCTGGCAGCACCAGCATTCGCCGCTTCAGCCGCCGATTATGAAATTACCCGCCCCATTAGCATTGAGGGTGAGTCGCTCAGCCTGGCAAGGATCACAATTTCCCCAGGCTGTCTTCTGGAAAGAAAAACCGTCGGGCAGATCGAAGACGGGTATATCGTCAGTGTCATTCTCGTGCGAACGGATGGCGAATCCAATTTTCACCCAACCGACAGCCGCCTAGTCAATACTGACGATATGGTTGCCGTGCTGGGCCGGCCAGACAGGTTACATCAACTGATCCATGACAGCCAGTAATCCCTTTTTGATCGGTGTCGTCGGGCCTTGCGGGGCTGGAAAATCCACGCTGATCGAAGCGCTGGACGCGCTCGGGTATTCCACTCGTCACATTGCGCAGGAGCATTCCTACGTAAAAGACATGTGGAAACGGATCACCAACCCGGATGTGCTGATTTTCCTGCAGGTTTCCTATCCCGTTTCCCAGAAACGTCGTCACATGAATTGGATCAAAAGCGAATACGATGAGCAGCAGCGCCGTCTCTCGCACGCCCGCGAACATGCCAATTTCTATATCGACACGGATAATCTAAGTATCGAAGAAGTACTCGAACAAGTATTAGAATTTCTCAAAACCCATGCGGCTTGACCACGAAGAAAACCCCTCTACATGATCGTGACGTCAGCTTTGAATTTTGT
This sequence comes from uncultured Chloroflexia bacterium, assembly GCA_963785535.1. Lineage (GTDB taxonomy): Bacteria > Chloroflexota > Anaerolineae > Anaerolineales > Villigracilaceae > JAABUE01. The sequence continues at coordinate 56,983 of CAWAVQ010000048.1, forward strand.
TACGATAAATACAAAACGGAGATAAGGAGAACTACCTTGAGAAATTCACGCCTATGGGTTGTATTTATTTGTCTGCTACTTGCAGCCTGCCAGTCAGCCCCACCCGCCACTCAGCCACCAACTACAACCAGCATCACCCCAACACCGTCACAATCTAGCTGGGATGACCTGTCTATCTACGCGGATGGTTTGATTCCTGCTGAACAAGCCAAACTAAACGAGCAAAGGGGTGCCAGCATTTATCATATTGACTACACGATCAGCGATGATTTTATCAACTTAACTGGTAAGGAAACTGTCCATTACACCAATCGGGAGAATGTGGTTCTCGACGAAATCCAGGTACATTTGCTTCCCAATGTGTTGGGCGGAGAAATGAGCGTCTCATCCGTTTTAGTAGATGAACACACGGTGGAAACAAGCTACGGTCTGGGAAATAGCCTGTTGCGCATCGCACTCAACCCTGGTCTGTCACCGGGAGAAAGCATTGACCTGTCTTTCGAGTTTTCAGTCAATGTTCCAACCGAGATCGAAACAAATTATGGTGTCCTGGCCTATTACGAGGGTGTGCTCACCCTGGCGCACACTTATCCGATGATCGCCGTTTATGATGAGCATGGCTGGAATGCGGAAATTCCATCTGATCAGGGTGACCCAACCTACGCCGATGCCAGCTTTTACCTGGTCACAGTGGACGCGTCCGCGGGGGTGGTGCTGGTCGGCTCGGGGCGTGAAGTCAAGCACGAGAAAAACGAGAGCAGGCAAATCGTCACGTTCGCTGCGGGGCCGGCACGCGATTTCTACGTGGTCGCCAGTCCAGATTACGAATCGATCAGCGAAACCGTCGGCGAGGTCACTTTCAACAGTTATGCGCCAAAAATCTTGCAGACAGGCGCAAAAGCGGCTCTCAATGTAGCGGAGCAAGCGTTCAAATTGTATGATGATCGTTACGCGCCTTATCCATACACCGAATTCGATATTGTTTCCACGCCGACCTATGCGTTAGGGATCGAATATCCGGGCGTGATTGCCATTACCGATCGTATCTACGATATGAGCGGAACTCTGAGCGGCTCTCCAAACAGCGTTATGATGGAGGCGACCGTGGCACATGAGGCCGGTCACCAGTGGTTCTACAATCTGGTCGGTAATAACCAGTTAGACGAACCCTGGCTGGACGAATCGCTAACTCAGTTTGTCACCTGGCAGTACTATGTGGACCGTTATGGCAACAGCGGCGCGAACGGCTTCGAACAATCGCTGAAGTCACGCTGGGCCCGGGTCGATAACCAGGCTATCCCGATTGGTATGCCAGTTGCAGATTACCAGGGCGCAGCCTATAGTGCAATTATATATGGGCGTGGCGCACTCTTCTTTGACGCTCTGCGAAACGAGATGGGAACAAATACCTTTGATGCTTTCATGCAGGATTACACCACCCGCAACGAGTGGGGAATCAGTACAACCGATAGCATGAAGCAACTGGCTGAAAAGGATTGCGATTGCGATCTATCGGCTCTCTACAAAGAATGGGTATATCCATAAAAACACACGGGTAGAGGCGATTTGTAAATCGCCTCTACCGAACCCAGTACAAAAGGTGTATAATCTTTTGCGCCAGCCCGCGGCTGGCATTTTTTTGGATGGAGTTGAAGAATATGAACCGCAATCGTAACAATTGGTTAGTCTTGATCATTGTCCTGGTCATTTTCTCATTATGGATTGACTTGAGCAAAACGATTAAGATTACCAATCCTTTCAATAGCAGTCTGATCGCTTCTCGCAATGTAGACGTACGGTTGGGCCTGGATTTGCGCGGTGGCCTGCAAACTCTGATGGAAGCTGACGTACCCGCCAACGTGACCGTGAATGCGAATGACTTGGAGGTCGCTCGGCAAATCCTGGAAAGTCGCGCCAATGCACTGGGCGTCAGCGAAGTCGTCATGCAGACTGCCGGTGATCGCCGTATTGTGGCTGAATTTCCAGGCATCAGCAACCCAGAAGAAGTGGTTGCGTCCCTGCAACAGACCGGCTTGCTGGAATTCGTAGATATGGGAAATACGCCAGCTTCGGAAGGCACGCAGGTAAAAACCGATTACGTCCAGCAACAGAATGATACTACCCAACCTCAAGCAACCGCAACAGCGGAAGCAACGGCCACTGCCGAACCTACTGCAACCGCAGAGCCTAACGCAACCCAGGCTCCTGAGGCTACGCCGACCGATACCGCCCCAGAACAGGTATATCATACTGTGATGACCGGAGCTGCGCTCGACACAGTCAACGTAACGCAGGACCAAACCGGACGTTATCAAATCGCTTTCACCCTGAAATCAGATTACGTGTCAGTTTTTGGGGATTACACCAGTTCACATGTCAACCAATACCTGGCAATCGTTCTTGATCATCGCGTGATCTCTGCCCCGGTAATCAACTCCCCTATAACTGATGGACAGGGTGTCATCCAGGGCAGCTTCACGGCCGATAGCGCCAACGCACTCGCTATTCAACTGCGCTATGGTTCTCTACCGGTCCCGATCAAGGTTGTAGAAAGCCGTACAGTTGGCCCAACACTGGGCGAAGAATCGGTCCGCAAGAGCGTACTGGCTGGAGCAATCGGCTTGAGCGTGGTAGTCCTGTTCATGGCACTATACTACCGTTTGCCTGGTCTGGTAGCCGATATGGCCTTGTTATGCTATGCCCTGTTCAGCTTGATGCTTTTCAAGATGATCCCGGTCGTACTGACACTGCCTGGCATCGCAGGCTTTATCTTGAGTATCGGTATGGCTGTGGACGCAAATGTACTCATTTTTGAACGTTTGAAAGAAGAATTGCGCGCGGGTCGTAACCTGCGTCAGGCCATTGATCTGGGTTGGAGCCGGGCCTGGCCTTCCATCCGTGACTCGAACAGTTCCACGCTGATCACATGTCTAATTCTGTTCATCTTTGGTAGCACCTTTGGTGCTAGCATGGTTAAGGGTTTTGCCATAACCCTGGCCCTGGGTGTGTTGGTTAGTTTGTTCACGGCCATCATCGTCACGCGCACATTCTTGCACACGGTGCTTGACAACATTAAGCTGGCCGAGCACGAACGCTGGTTTGGTCTTTAGGAGCACGACATGAATATCATCAAGAATCGCTACTGGTATTTCCTGATTTCCTTGCTGGTCATCGTACCAGGCATCATCTTCATGGTGCTACATGCAACGGAGACCGGTAAAGGCCCCCTTTCCCTAGGCATTGACTTCACGGGAGGCAGCCTGTTGGAAGTCCAATTCAGTGGTACACGCCTTACTCCGGAACAAGTTACAGCCATCTATAACGGTTTTTCTACCGCCAGTCAACCCATTAAAGATCCGGTTATTCAACAGCTAGGTCAAGATTCCTTATCTATCCGTTCCAAAGCCATGGACGATGCCACCAAGGGCGAGATCGTGACCGAAATGGAAAATCAATCTGGCTCGACGGTGACAACGCTTAACTTCACATCCGTCAGCGCCTCAGTAGGAGCCGAAGTAACTCGCAGCGCTGGCTTTGCCATCTTGATGGCTGCTGTTGCGATCCTGATCTATATCTGGTTCGCTTTCCGCCGCGTCGAACATGCCTTCCGCTACGGCGTGGCGGCCATTGCAGCCATGTTGCACGATGTGCTGGTCGTGATAGGGGCAGAAGCCATTCTCGGTTATTTCCTGGGTTGGGAAGCAGATGCTCTGTTTCTGACCGCCCTGTTGACCGTGATTGGCTTCTCTGTACACGACAGTATTGTAGTGTTCGACCGCGTGCGTGAAAATGCTACGATTTATCGCCATCTCGACTACGAAACCCTGGTCAATCACTCTGTTGTGCAAACCCTGGATCGCTCGATCAATACGCAGTTGACAGTTATGCTCACACTGCTCTCCTTGGTCCTGTTTGGAGGCGAGAGTATCCGTCACTTTGTGATCATCCTGCTGGTCGGTATTTTCAGCGGTACGTACTCTTCGATCTTCAATGCCTCGCCCATCCTGGTCGTTTGGGAAAAACAGGAATGGAAAACCTGGTTTCGCCGCAAGGAAGCTACCGCTTAACAGTTCCAATTGACTGATAAGAGCGCAAAGGCCCAAACGAGAGTCTTTGCGCTCTTTTGTAATCAAAAGGAGTCACTTCAATGGGCATTTTTCTGCGCGGGCTCTTGATTGGTTTCTCCATTGCTGCGCCGGTCGGGCCGATTGGTGTACTCTGCATCCGCCGCACGTTGGCCGAGGGGCGGCTGGCAGGCTTTCTGTCCGGGATGGGCGCGGCCAGTGCGGATATGTTCTATGGCGCGGTGGCGGCTTTTGGTTTGACAGCCATCCAAGATGTGCTGCTCGGTCAATCTAACTGGCTACGTCTAATCGGCGGGACATTTTTGCTTTTTTGGGGCGTCAAAACCTTTTTGACCAAACCAGCCGAACAGGCCGCAAAATCATCGCGCGGCGGATTGTTCGGGGCCTACCTTTCCACCTTTTTTCTAACCATCACCAATCCCATCACCATCCTGTCATTCATTGCCATCTTCGCCGGGCTTCGGCTGACCGAAACAGGCGGAAACTACACCATTGCCAGCACGATGGTGTTGGGCGTTTTCCTGGGGTCAGCAACCTGGTGGCTAACGCTCAGCACTGGGGTAAGCCTGTTACGTGAAAAGTTCACCCCTGCCCTGCTGACTTGGGTTAACCGCCTGGCAGGGATGATTATTACTGGTTTTGGGATAATCATACTTGCCACCAGATAAAACTTTTGGTTATCCTATTTGTAATCGTATTAAAATCATTTTTTCAATTTAAATCGGTAAAATCGAACTCATGAATTCAGGATTCAATTGCCGGGATAATTCTGTATGGTGAATGCCAGGCTGTTACTTGTCATAAACGAGACCCACGCCAATGAATTACAGGTTTCTCTCAAGGGCCTGGGCTATCAAATTGTAGGCTGTATCTCAAATGGCCGACAAGCCCTTGAAAGCGTTGCTGAACTCCAACCCGATTTAGCCCTGATCAGCATTCATCTCAACGGAGAGTTGGGGGGTATCCTCGTTGGTAAGCAGTTCTACGATCAATACGATCTTCCGGTTATCTACATTTCGGATCGGTCTGGACAGGCAACCATTCGCCGGACAGGAGGCACTACCCCATTTGGATATCTATTCAATCCGGCAGATGAAAAACAAATCCTGGCCACGATCGAAGTGGCTCTTACCCGACACAGCATGGAAAAGAAAGTACGAGAGAGCGAACAATGGTTGTACACAATCCTACATTCAATCTCAGACGGTGTAATTGCCGTTGATATGGAAGAACGTATTCGCTTCATTAACCCCGTTGCTGAGGAACTAACCGGTAAGCAACGTCTAGACGTTATTGATCAGCCATTAGATGATATTCTCGCACTAGTTTATGCGAACACTGAGGAACGGGTTGCAATTTCTCATGCTATGGAATTTTTCCAAAGTCAAAACCTGCGGACAGGCTTTGAGGCACTACTACTGCACAAAGACAATAGGCGAACCCCAGTCGAAATCTTCATATCGCCTTTGACAAATAAAGATGTGCAGATGGGAATGGTGCTTGCGTTTCGAGATATTTCCGAGCGAAAACGTTCACTGGAAGAAATCCATCGGTACGCGACCCACTCACAAGCCTTGCTCAAGGCGGCTGAACAATTGAATGCACACCTAGATGTAAAAGCAGTGCTTAGCATGGTATGCGAAATTTGCAACAATACGCTTAGTACGACAGCAACTTCAGCCTTCCTGCACGAACCTTCTCAAAAAATCCTTATAAGTGCAACTATCGCAGTAAACAACCAAATAAGCGATTACAAATTTGAATCACACCTTTTTTCCACAAGATATAAAATCCCCACGGATCTAATCATAAATTTATTGTCAGAATCTAAGCCAATTGTAGTTATCAACGATATCCAAGCATTGGATATTCCAGGCATTCCATATCTGGATAAAATTAGGGATATGGATATTCGCTCTCTTGCAATTTCAGGGATGTACCACAATCATTTCCTCACGGGGATTTTGGTGGCCCAAACGAATGGCACAATTCGAGATTTTACGCAAGAAGACTTAGAATTATTACGTGGACTTACTGATCATGCCGCAATTGCGGTAGGTAACGCGATCCTTTTCGAACAGGTAGTCGCTAGCCGTGAGCGTCAACAGGCGCTGACGCGTCGCCTGGTTGACGTACAAGAAGATGAACGCCGAAATCTCGCGCGTGAGTTGCACGATCAAATCGGTCAGATGATGACCGGTTTGCAATTCTCTCTGAGCGCATTGCTCTCCCAGGCATCCAATGAACAAAAGGAGAAAATTGCAGAGATCCAAAAACTGGTCAGCAACTTAATCGCGCAAACACGCGAGATCTCTATTAATCTGCGACCAAGCATGCTTGACGATACAGGCCTTATTCTAACTTTGTTCTGGCACTTTAACCGTTATACATCTCAAACTGATATCAAGGTTAATTTCCAACACTACAATTTATTGGAAAAGCGCTTTCAGACCGAGATAGAAACGACTGTTTTTCGCATCATCCAAGAGGCATTGACCAACGTAGCCCGTTACGCAAAAACCAAATCGGTCGATGTCACGCTAAAATTAGAAGGAAATGTGATTACACTAGAAATCAGTGACCAGGGCCAAGGCTTTGATCTTGGCAGTGTAGATCCATCGTCTCATGTGGGTTTGAGTAGTATGCGCGATCGAGCTTATTCAGTGGGCGGCCTCATGGAAATTCAAACTGCCCCTAATAGGGGCACGCACATTCACGTTGTCATTCCACTTGTAGGTACAGTTGAGAGGAGACAGCATGACCGTCACCGTCCTGCTCGCTGACGATCACCCGGTTGTCCGCCAGGGTATGCGGAATCTCTTGGATGCCGAGGTAGGCTTTTCGGTGGTGGGAGAGGCGGAAGACGGTTTACAGGCGGTCCAGTTGGCTGAGCAACTTAAGCCGGATGTCGCTGTTGTCGATATGATGATGCCTCGTCTCAACGGTTTGGAGGCGATCCGCCAGATCACGGCGCGTGTTCCCCAGACACGCTGCATAGTGCTTTCCATGCAAAGCGCTGACCCCTATATCGTGCAAGCGCTCAAGGTCGGAGCCTCTGGCTATGTGCTCAAGGATAGCGGCCCAAGCGAGGTTGTCAATGCCATCCAGCAGGTGTTGAGTGGCAAGCGATATCTGAGCCCGCAGCTCTCGGAGAAGTTGATCGATTTATTTGTCGCTAAAATCGAAACCAACAAGCTCGATCCTTATAGCACCTTGACAACCCGGGAACGGGAAATCTTGCAATTAGCAGCCGAAGGGTTGTCCAACAACAACATCGCAGAGCAACTTTCCATTAGCCCTCGTACTGTGGAACAACACCGCCAAAGTATGATGAACAAGATGATGTTCAACAATCAAACCGACCTGATCCGTTTTGCGCTCAAGCGTGGCATCCTTCCTCTAGACGATTAGCGAGCAATTTTCTTGATATAACTCCACCCCCCTGCAATGAGCAAGAAAGGTTTTTTAAATCGATTACGTAGAGTCCGCAGTCGAAAATACGTACTTATACGGATAGTAGCCAGGGAGGGTTTGACGCATAATACAAGCAGAGCGTATCCTATTTTATGAACGACTGGAGGTACCAATGAAAAAGATCCTTCTATTTGCTCTCGTTATTGCCATCGCCTCTACTTTCGCGTTTGCAGCCGTTCAGACGCCCACTGCTGGTTTAGCGGCTTCTGCAAGCTACACTTGCCCGAGCGTGGGATGGAATACGAGGGCATGCGCAGCCTATATGCCAGAAGCACCTGCGCAATCGATTGCATTCCTGGTTCGTCCGAATGTCGGCTGGAATTCATGACATCGTGCGCTGGCTCAAACAACGGGCAATTACTTCAACGTCGATTTGGATTTGTATTCTGAAATGAGGTTTTAGATGATAAAGAAAAGGAAGCGCGTTTTCAACGTACTTCTCGCGCTTGTCCTGGCCTTCAGCTTGCTACTGACTTCTACTGGGTCCGCCCTGGCGAAGAGGGGCAGGTCTCCGCGCATAAACCCGGATTTTCTAAAGATGGTCCAGGAATATCCGGATGCAACCTTCAGGGTTATCGTACAGAAGGTTGAAAAGAACAAAAATCTGAGGGACAGGAAGAGATATTCGGACACCGATACAGAACTGGAAGAGAATGTTTACAATGGCGGCGGCCAAGTCGAGAGGCGATTTGGCCTGATTGTCTCCTTTTCCGCCGAAATGACCGGCAGGGAAATCGAGAAACTGGCCCGGAACCCCAAGGTGAATTGGATCTCCCCAGACGCACCGGTGGTCACCGCGGACACTTCAGATCTGTCTACCGTGCTGGATTCGTTCAAAGGCATGAATTATGATGGCAATGACGGGACAGAAATATGGGCAGGGGACTGGATCGAAGGAAACCAAGCTGGCGACGCCAAAGTTTCAACAGCAGACGTAGGCATCTTCCGCATTGCTCACAGCTATCAATGCGCAGACAAAAGCGGTTATTGTCTGTTGGTCATGCCAGGCCAAGAAGGAGCCTATGTTTATCGTGAGGTTAACCTCACGGATGCTGCCAGCGCCACGCTTTCGTTTTATCGTTACAACCGCTTGAATGAAAATAGATGGGACCGTGGCGATGTAAATCTGGAAATATCCGGAGACGGCGGCGCCACCTGGACAACTCTCCGCACCTATTCCGAAAATACGTATACCGGAAGTGACATTGACACATTCGATATCGCTGATTTTGCCAGTGTGAATACGCGCATTCGTTTCTTCATAAAGGATTTACAAAAATACAGCCGTGGGATCTACTTTGACGATGTACGCATCGAATATACGATTGTCAACACAACTGTCAACACAAATGAAGGGACCGATGGGATAGAATCCACAGTTAACAGTCCATATCGGGAAGTTGTCGGTGCAGAGGCCTTATGGCAGCAGACCGGCCTGGATGGACAGGGGGTCACAGTAGCTGTAGTAGACAGTGGTATCAGTGACCACGCTGACCTGCATCAAAATACAAACAACGTCGCTCAGACACTTAAGAGTAATTCGCGTGTTGTTGACAATGTCGTGTTTGGCGGATATGCCAGCCCGATCGATGAATATGCACATGGAACCCATGTGGCAGGCATCATTGCTGGAAACGGCGTCACCTCGGGAGGCGAGTACATAGGCGTCGCTCCTGGCGTCAACCTGCTCAATGTGAGAGTGAGCAGCGACCAGGGCCTGACCTACACATCGGATTTGGTGGATGGCCTGCAATGGGTTTACGATAACAAGGATGTCTATAATATCCGTGTGGTCAACCTCTCTGTCACCTCAACCGTGCCAGAATCGTATGACACCAGCCCCCTGGATGCAGCGGTCGAGATCCTGTGGCTGAACGGAATCACCGTCGTGGTCGCAGCAGGTAACAATGGAACAGTCGATGGGCCATCCACGCTTTATCCACCGGCCAACGATCCCTTCGTGATCACTGTCGGCGCAGTGGAAGATCAGGGCACACCAGCTCTGGATGACGATTTTGTCGCCGCTTTCTCTGCTTACGGCGCGACCGAAGCGGGTTTCAGCAAGCCTGAGCTAGTGGCTCCAGGGCGTAATCTAATCAGCCTACTGGCAGGCGTAGACGCAACAGCCTACAAGAATCACCCTAAACATCGCGTGAATGATTTCTACTTCCGCATGTCGGGCACTTCCATGGCCGCCCCGGTGGTGAGCGGCACGATTGCCCTGCTTCTACAAAACGAACCTAACCTTACCCCCGACCAGATCAAATATCGTCTTATGGCAACTGCCAATCAGAACTGGCCTGGATATGATGCCACCAAAGCCGGCGCTGGAACTGTCGATGCCTATAGTGCAATCTATGAGGTCACCACCGAAAGTACTAATCTTGGAATCATACCCAGCCATTTGCTCGCCACTGGCGAAGATGCTATTGCCTTCGCCTTCGACAGCGTAGGGTGGAACTCGGTTGGCTGGAACAGTGTTGGTTGGAATTCGGTCGGTTGGAACTCTGTAGGTTGGAATTCGGTTGGTTGGAACACCGTCGGCTGGAATAGTGTCGGTTGGAACACATCCATTTGGGATGATTAACAGGAGACGTGAACATGAAATCATTAACATTGAAGTGGATCAATGTAGCAGGAATTGTCCTACTCGTAACGGCATTGGTTATTCTATTCCTCGCTATGACCTGGTCGGTCAATCATCTCATCGCTAGTGTCGGCTGGAATGAGCTAGTCAGCGTAGGATGGTGGGTCACGGTTCCAATGTAATGACCGAATAGTGCTGAAATCAAGGAGGCGGCTCATGGATTACCTGATCCGCCTTTTTGGCTAATTTATTTGTGTGTCGACTTATAAGCTCGGAAAGACATATTAGCAAGGTACAAAATTGGAGGTGGCATGAAGGAATTGACAATCCCTACCCGTATATATATCAGCGCAATCTACCTATTGGGTGCGAATTGCTTGGCTTGGGACCTGTTCAATTGGCAGATCAGAGAACCTGTGATGTTGGCTATTTTATGTCTCCTGGCCTCCCTGGCACTGATCCTCAAAGTGGAAGGTACCACAAATCGCTCCCACTACACTTTTAGTTTTATTCTCTACGGATTTGCATTCGCACATCTAGGTGTTGCGCAAGCAGCAATTGTTATATTTGTTTCCAGTATGGTGGATTGGCTGGTGAACCGTCAGACCTGGTTTATCCAGATTTTCAACACAGCTTGTTATATCTTCATGATCAATGTTGCTGGCTTTATCTTCCGCTCGATCAACCCCAGCCTGGCGCTCACGAATCCGATTGGGATCCTAGCAATTACCTTCAGCATGACAGCTTTCACGTTGCTCAATCATTTCATTGTTGGAATCATCGTCTGGATGGCGAGGGGAGAAAACTTTAAGCAATCAGGCATATTTGATTTGCTTCCATTGATCATCGATTTAACCTTGCTATCTCTCGGAGCAATGCTGGTCCTTGTTTGGGAGTCCAACCCGTTCGCGTTGCTCTTGTTTGCATTTCCAATCTACCTGATCTATGACACCCTGCGTATCCCGGCTCTGGAACGCCAATCTGAAACCGATCTCAAGACAGGTCTATTCAACCATGCATACTTCATGCAACACATGGAAAATGAGCTCAAACGCGCCAACCGCTTCGATCGCCCATTTACGATCATCATGGCCGACCTGGATTTACTGCGTAATATCAACAACACCTATGGTCATCTGGCAGGTGATGAAGTCCTGGTTGGGATCGCTAATATCTTGAAACAGTCAGTGCGTGAATACGATGTTGTAGCGCGATTTGGTGGGGAAGAGTTTGTCATCCTAATGCCTGAGACTACACTCGAACAAGGTTTTGACCGTTCAGAAACCATCCGCAAAGCAGTGGAAAAAGCAGAATTCACCATCCCAACAAGCGTTACACCTATCAAAGTAACGCTCAGTCTGGGAGTCGCAAACCGGGAATTTTTCAACCAAACTTGCCAGGACATTATCCACAATGCCGATACCGCGCTATATCACTCCAAACTTAAAGGGAGGAATCGGGCATTCGCCTATACACAAGAGGCGTATATAGATTTTGCCGAATCGAAAAGCGAATCGCGGAGCCCTGAAGTTGAATCCACAAACAATTTTGCTGGGTCAGCCAATACCGAGCACGAAGTCAGCGCATATCTGGCGGCTAACGCTAAGGCGATACCTGTGTCAAACTTGCATTCGCCCACGCAGCCAAAAGCGAAGCCAAAGGTCTCAGCAGAAGCAACCCGATCAACCGGTACTTCAAAAGCTCCTGTCTATATTTTTATAGGCGGACTGTTTGTATTCTCCCTGCTACTTTTTGGCGGTCTATATTTATTCGCACCCAGTCTTTATGCTAATCTGTCGATTCAATCCTGGCTGGGTTTAACTGGTTTCGCTGTACTATTGGTATTGACAGAATGGTATTCGGTCGATCTCTATACAAAGCATACCTCGATTTCCACGTCTGCAGTTCCTATTCTGGCAGGTACACTTTTATTTGGCCCCTTCGGATCGTTGCTATTAAGTTTGATATACGCCATTAGCGCTGGCATCAAACATCGCAGCCCCTTCAATCGTATTGTATTCAACTTTAGCAACCAGTTGATCGTTGGGATGATCTATACAGCAATCATCTACCTAACGGGAAAACGTTTCATTGATTCATCTACGATAATGCAACTACTCCTCGCAGTGATCGCTGCCGTAATTGTCTATGGGATCAATACTAGCTTGATTTCGATTGGAATGTACTTAGACACAAAACAACCAACATTCTCCTTTTGGAAAGAGCATTACAGTTGGCTCTTCCCAATCTATGTCGGTATGGGTGTTGTTGCTGCTGCATTCGTTTTCGGCTACAAGTATGATCCACTGATCGGGTCCCTCCTTGTAATTGTACCGCTCCTACTGCTTCGTGTCAGCCAGGTTCAATATGTGGAGCGTACACGGGATATGGTCAGCGAACTGCGCGTGAAAAATATCGCCTTGGAAAAATACACCGACGAAATCACAAAATTGAATGATGGCCTGCTGGACACTTTGGCAGAGATCATCGACTTGCGCGATCCGTATGTACTGGGACACTCCCGCGGCGTTACTGAGTTTGCAATCAAATTTGCAAAACGTTTGGGGTTACATGAAAAACAAGTAGAGTTGGTCCGCAAAGGCAGTTTGTTGCACGATATTGGCAAATTAGGGGTTTCACAAGATATCTTATCGAAACCTAGCCATCTCACACTGGAAGAATACACAGTCATTAAAAAACATCCCGCCATCGGAGCATCTTTGCTTGCGAAAAGTCCACATCTGCGCTCACTAATACCGATTGTGGGACAGCACCATGAGTTCTATAATGGCGAGGGCTACCCAAACAGACTTTCCGGTAACCAAATCAGTATTGAAGCGCGTATTGTCTCTGTGGCAGACGCCGTCGAAGCTATGTCCAGCGACCGGCCCTATCGTAAAGCACGATCGATTGAGTATATTATAGAAGAATTGCAGCGTTGTTCCGGTACACAATTCGATCCACAAGTTGTTGAGGTAGCAGTGAAAATCCTGAATGAGTTGGAAAGTGCGAAATTTACAGAACAGGCTGTAGAATACGCAAAGGTCCAGATCAATAAACCTTCAACTCAGTTGCAATAATTCGACGCTGCGCAATCTTCCTCAACAGTTACAGGAATACATTTAACAAAAATGCCTCACCCCGAATTTAATCTTCCAAGCTGCTAGCCACGGATTTCACTGATTTACACGAAAAAAGCCAGCCCAGTTCAGAGGGTTGGCTTTTCGTTTAGCCCGGTTTCTAACCGCTAATTCAAAAGGCAGTGCCATTCCTAGAGATGCAATTTAGCGCCATTATCTTTCAGCCACTTGCGGCGCGTTTTGTAATCCGGCAAGATCGCTTCTACTTGCGCCCAAAAGGTTTTGGAATGGTTCAACTCTTTCAGGTGGCATAACTCGTGCACCACCACGTAATCGATAACCCCCAACGGAGCCATTACCAACCGCCAGGTGAAACTCAAGGTGCCTTTTGCGCTGCATGAGCCCCAGCGCGTGCGGGCAGACGAAATGCGCATTTTCTTCACTTTGAAGCCGTGCTCATGCACAAAGCATTCGACCCGTTCGGCCAACACTGTACGTGCCTGCTTTTTGTACCAGGTTTCAAACAAGGGCCCGGCCTGCAGTTGCGCGGACTTCGTCAGCTTGAAAGAACCGTCCATAACGAGGGCAGGCTTCTTGTGTGAAACGATGCGCAGTGGAATCTCCTTCCCCAGATACAGGAAGGTTTCCCCGTCTACATACTGATGGAGAAATACCGCTTCTTGCTGCACCCCAGCTTGCTTCCGTTTAATCCAATTTGCCTTCACCTCGATAAAACGCCGGATGTCAGCTTCTCTCATCCGCAACGGCGCGCGGACCGTCAACGTTCCGTCGTTCTCGACAATCAATGCCAGGGTCTTGCGTTTGCTGCGCACAAGCTTGTGGATTTCGATCATAACGGCCAACTATACCATAGCAATCCGTTGGTCGAGTGGTCGGTGCCCGTCCGCCGTACACCTGCACCGACCGCTCAGAACTACGCGACTACCGAGTAAGGTTATAATCACCAAAAATCTTGCGGAGGAACTATGCGTCCTGACTGGGACTCGTATTTCATGAAAATCGCATCGGCTGTCTCAGAACGTTCCACCTGTGACCGCGCTCTGGTAGGTTGTGTGCTGGTGCTCGAAAAACGCATTTTGACCACTGGTTTCAACGGCTCACCTTCAGGGCAGGCACATTGTGATGAAATTGGTCACCTGATGGTGGACGGGCACTGCGTGCGTACCATCCACGCCGAGACGAACGCTATCATCCAGGCTGCCTTGCATGGCATTTCGACGCGCGGAGCTATCTGCTACGTAACCCACCTGCCATGCATCCATTGCACCAAAGCGCTCATCAACGCTGGCATCACGCGCATCGTGTACGGAGAAGCCTACCGCATGGACGAGAATGCAGTGGCGTTCCTGAAAGCAGCCAACATACAAGTGGTGCAGCACAAGAACGGGATGCAACAGGGCATAGGAAAATGAATTCAAGCAAACCGCTGTCTGCCCCTGTCTATTCTTACGAATTCACCATTCCGGAAACAGCAGTCGACCAAAATGGGCATGTCAACAACGTGATGTATGTGCAATGGATGCAAGATGCCGCTGTCCGACACTACGAAGCGATGGGCGGGACACAATCCACGCAGGCCATCGGTGCCACCTGGGTAGTGCGTTCGCACATGGTCGAATATCTGCGTCCTGCTTTTGCGGGCGAGCGCATCCAAGTGCAAACCTGGGTGGTCAACATGCGTCGCGTGCGTTCGTTGCGCCGCTATCGCTTTTTCCGGGTAGCAGATGAGCAATTATTGGTGCGCGGCGAGACGGATTGGGTCTTTGTGGATGCCAACAGCGGCGCTCCACGCGCTGTTCCGCCAGAAGTGACTGATCTGTTTATACTGGTTCCGGATGAACGAAAACCTTAAAATCCATTCGGGAAAGATTGGTTTTGTGGGAGAACTAAAAAGTTGTTGAAAGCGGAGTCCAAAGTCTCCCGACTTTGGTGGCAAAATCAGGAGATTTTGCACTCCTGCTAATAACTTAATTCTTTTGTTATGAACATATCCGGGAAATTATGAATGTTAAAGCTATCGTCAAATTCGCCAAAAAGAAAGATAGGCCCTAAATAAAAACAGAACAAATCATCTTCTGGCTGATCCTTGATCCAATCACCTTCGGACTGGGCTCCATCGGGGGCTATGTTCTCTTTCGAGAGTTTGTCGAACACGAACGCCTTCCTCATCGCGATGAATGGCTTCCGCTCTTCAAACAACACTGGTTTGCCATCCTGGCGCTGGGGATTGCTATCGGGTATTTTTTGTATCGTCTTTTCCATATTCTGAGTGGCAGTTAGCAAATTGAGTACCGGACGAATAAACTTCCTCGCGTCAGGAAGTTTATTTCATTTCAGTAAATCACGAAAATCCTAGCATGGGCCCGCACCCCTTTTTTCGGGAATCCTTTCAACTTCTGTGATTTACTGCATTTAGTGGAAAAGAAATGCTTGAAATTTGATGCATTTTCCTCTACACTAATGTTGTCACTCTTAAAAGAGACATTTTTTGGATATTTTGTTCAATTTGTAACCAACTGAATATACTTCTTTCCGCCTTCCAATAGTCATTCAGGGAAATTTGCTGCCATTGTTTATCAAGGAGACAAAAGTGAAAACGATCAAGGTTTTGGGACAAAGTGATGAAACGCTGAAAGATGTGAATTTCGGCAAAGAGCTTAAAAACTTTTCCATCTCTAATGCCGTTCAATTCGCAAGTGACCGATCCGCCGCCAGTTATCACGAAATAAAAGACTTGAAAGACGATGATATCGTTGAACTCATTTTTGAAGATGACATCCATCGTTGGGTCACCGTGGCTGAGCTTGAAGATCAGTTCAAATATCACATATCGCGCGGAGCAGAAGCGGGGGTCATAGAAATCCCGGCCCGACTGCCATCGGGAGATACCTCGCGCGGGGCTACCTCCTGGGTGCTGACCGGGCTGCGCGTGCTCAAATTCGATCCCGTTGAAAAATCAGCAGAAGCCTTTGCCAAAGCCTGGGATAAGAAGCTCATGCCTAAACCCGGGCTGTACCGCTTCAGTGAAAAACTCGATAAGCGCGGTGAGCTCAATCCCGAGATCGCCACAACGAAACCGGTCCTGCTCTTCATCCACGGGACCTTTTCGAGCATCGAAAACGGCTTTGGGAGCTTA
Organism: uncultured Chloroflexia bacterium; assembly: GCA_963785535.1. GTDB lineage: Bacteria > Chloroflexota > Anaerolineae > Anaerolineales > Villigracilaceae > JAABUE01. The sequence continues at coordinate 73,366 of CAWAVQ010000048.1, forward strand.
CAGCCAGAAGTTTGGGCCAAGCTGAAGGAAAAATACGGACAGCAAATCTTCGGATTCAACCATCGCACCCTGTCCGAGAGCCCGATCCAGAATGCGTTGGAACTGGTAGAGAAACTTCCCGAGGGAGCCAAACTGGACCTGGTGACGCACTCACGCGGCGGCCTGATCGGTGAATTGCTTTGTCGCAGCGGCAGGATTGAAAGTCAAACGCTGTTCGACAACGATGATGAGAACTTGATGGCCGAGGATAAAGTTGCCTTGAGCGAATTATCCAAAATGTTGAAGGAAAAGGATATTCAAGTGGGGCGCTTTGTACGCGTGGCCTGCCCGGCCCGCGGGACCACGCTGGTATCCAAACGTCTCGACCGCTACCTGGAAGTCATCCTCAACGTCATTGCAAAGGTCCTGCCGCCTGGTCCGGGCAACATCTTCGGCGTGCTGGCCGACCTTTTGTTGGACTTCAAAAAACAAAGCGCCAACCCGGAAGCCATGCCCGGCCTGGCTGCGATGGACCCCGAATCGAATTTCATCAGGATGATCAACCGCGCAGATGTAAAGATCGAGGCTGACCTGACCGTGATTGCGGGAGACATCGAAAAGAACAATCTGGTGGGCCGCCTGGCAATATTCTTTACCGACTTGTTCTATTTCGACGAACACGACCTGGTGGTGCCAACCCCGGCCATGTATGGCGGCCCCACGCGTGAGGACGGACGCTATTTCTTCGACAAAGGCGCGGACGTCAACCATTTCCACTACTTCTCCAACCCTAAAACCGCGGAAAAGATCAGGGAAGCGTTGACCGCGGAGCCCAAGAGTCTGGTGGCAACACAGGGCTTCAGGCCGCTCCAGGAAGCCTATGTCAAGGCCGTCCCGGATGTGGAGATCACGGCCCGCTCGTACCAGAAACGCTCCAGCATCCCGCAGCCGGTGGTTTATATCCTGCCCGGGACCATGGGGACGCATCTATCCGAAAGCGGGAACCGCATCTGGATGGACTTGCTGGACCTGTCACTGGGGAAGATGGTCAACCTGCAAATATCCAACAAGAACGTCCAGCCGCAGGCCTTGCTGGCCTTCGCCTACTCAGACCTGGTCGAGTATTTGAGCGCTACCCACGAGGTGATCCCCTTCCCCTACGACTGGCGTCTTTCGATCCTGGATGAAGCCAAGCGATTTGCGGACGCGGTCGAGGCCAAGCTCAAGGCCACCGACCAACCTATTCGCATCATTGCGCACTCTATGGGCGGGTTGGTGGCGCGCGCCATGCTCGGGCAGAGGCCGGATCTGTGGGATGAGATGCGCAAACGGGAGGGAGCGCGCTTCGTGATGATGGGAACGCCCAACGCAGGTTCGTACCAGATCCCGCGTCTGATCCTTGGGCAGGACCACACCTTGAGAATGCTGGCGATGTTGGATATCAAAAATTCAGTCCGGGACCTTTTGGAGGTGGTTGCGCGCTTCCCCGGCGTGCTGCAACTGTTGCCCATGGACGAAGAGCCCTGGGACTTCCTGGAAGCCAGCACCTGGGATAAATTCCCGAACACGGGTAGGCGTAGCTGGGTCAAACCTACCCAAAAAGATCTCGACCAGGCCAAGGAACTGCGCGCGCTCCTGAACACTGAAAAAGGCATGATCAGCGCCGATGATCCAATCGTGTATGTGGCCGGATATGCCCAGGGAGCGCCAATCGCAGTGGACTTCGACAACAATCACGAAGTCATCTTCCGGGCGACAAACCAGGGAGACGGCACTGTGCCCTGGGCCTCCGGCATCTTGCCCGAGCTGAAAGAAGGCCGGACCTATTATCTGAATGCGCCGCACGGTGACCTGGCCAAGCGCAAGGAAACCTTCCCGGCTATTTATGACCTGTTGGCGAAAGGCAGCACCGAGCGCCTGCCGAAGATACCGCCCAGTTACGACCGCGGCCAGGCAGAAAATTACATCTTACGGGATGAAGGCGTCGAAATCTATCCGACGCAACTCGACCTCGAAACGAGCGTGTTGGGCGCTGCTCCCGTTAAATACGAGGCCCCGCAACGTAAACCGATCCGGGTATCCGTGGCGCACGGGAACCTGTCGTTCTGCAGCGACCCGGTGGCGGTCGGCCATTACGAAGGTGACGGTTTGTACAGCGCGGAAAGAGCGCTGAACCATCACCTGAACGGACGCTTGAACGCTCGCCACGTGCTCGGGTTGTATCCCGGCCCGGAAGGCACAGCGGAGGTCGTCCTGAACGACAAAGATGAAAAACCGGGCGGCGCGGTCATCGTCGGGCTTGGCAAGGCAGGCGAACTCTCGCCACACAAGTTGACGCAGGCTTTTGCGATGGCCTTACGGGAGTATGGGATCAAGGCCGTCGAAAATGGCAGGGTGGGCGACGATGGGGAAATCACGATCTCGACCTTGCTGATCGGCAGCGGCGGGATGGGGCTGACGGTCACAAATTCAGTCGATGCTATCCTGAACGGTGCGTTGCAGGCCAACAAGAGCTTCACCCAACTGACGGACATCAGACAGGAGAAACAATACCTGGACTATAACGTACGCATCGCCGAGGTGCGTTTTATCGAGTTGTTCAAGGACCAGGCCATCCTGGCAGCCAGAGCCCTGCAACCCTTCCGGGATAAAGAGGAGTTTGCGGTTGATCCGCTGTTACAAACCCTGCGCGGCGGGTGGAACCGCGTTGCCTACGATGAACCGGCCGGATGGTGGAACCGCATCTACATCCGGGCCAACGAGGATGGTACGCTGACCTTTTCTGTGCCCACCGACCGGGCCCGCGCGGAAGAGTCGCGCCTGGGCGTGCAGCGCAACAACATGGACAGCCTGATCGCCCAATCGGTCAGCAACCCCAATTGGGACGAGAAGCTGGCCACGGCCATGTTCGAATTGATGATCCCCAACCGGCTCAAGGGCTCCTTCAAGGACCTGAACAACGTGCTGTTCGTGGTGGACGAGCAGGCGGCCAGCTATCCCTGGGAATTGCTCTATGACCGCCGTATGGGAGGTGATAAGCCCATCGTGGTGCAGGCCGGTATGATTCGCCAGTTCATCACAGGGGCATTCCGGGAAAAAGTGGTAGACGTCAAGAACAAAAACGTGCTGGTGGTGGGCAACCCGGCGAATACCCCGAAAGGTTTCGCCGATCTGCCGGGCGCGGAACAGGAAGCTATCCTGGTAGCTTCCAAATTCAAAGAGAACGGCTATGAAGTGCAAGAGTCCATCCACGCCGACTCAAGCGCCATCATGGTGGACTTGTTCTCGAAAGATTACCGCGTCTTGCATCTGGCCGGGCATGGGGTCTTCAAATACCGCTACCAGGCTTATACGGAAGAAGAGCCGCGAGAGGTGACCGGTATGGTGCTGGGGAACGGAGTCTTTCTGACCGCTAATGAGATCCAAAACAAGATGAATATCCCCGAGCTGGTCTTTATCAACTGCTGCCACCTGGGAGTGCTGTCCGATCCGAATGAAAAGGACGAGACCGCTAAGAGTGAATTCAACAAATTTGCGGCCAGCCTGTCCAGAGAGTTGATCGAAATGGGCGTCAAGGCGGTAGTAGCTGCCGGCTGGGCGGTAGACGACGCTGCAGCCATGTCGTTCGCGGAGATCTTCTATGACCACCTGCTCAGGGGCTATCAATTCGGAGATGCGATCAAAGCTGCACGCGCCGAAATCTACGAACAACACGGGGACCGCACCAACACCTGGGCCGCTTACCAGTGTTACGGCGACCCCGCCTATCGCCTGGTCGCGAATACAGGAGCCGGCGGACACTGGGAAAAAAGAATCGTCGACATCGATGAAGCCATTGCCGAGATCGACCAGATCACCGAGAAGGCAAAAACCGCCTCTGCGCTGAACACGAAACGTCTCAAGGATGATCTCAACAACCTGCTGAAGGAACTTGAGAAGAAGGATATCGAGCAGAGCCATTCGAAATGGCTGAATAACGCCAGGCTACTGGAAGCCCTGGGACGGGCCTTCGCAGAAGTGTTTTCGTTCGAGGAAGCTGCTGAGTATTATGAACTGGCGATAAAAAACGACAAATCTTCCGCTTCGATCAAAGCTATCGAACAATCCGCCAACTGCCATATCCGCCTGGCGGTGCAGCGCTTCGAGCTGGACCCGGGCCTGTATACAAAATCCAAAGCGCAGATCGAAACCCAGATCGAAAGCCTGACCCAACTGATGACGACCCTGCGCGAAACACCGGAACGCTTGTCGATGGTGGGCAGCGGATACAAGCGACTGGCGCAGATCACCAGCAGCAAACCCTCTAACGTGTGCAACAAAGCGCTGGAGCAGATGGAAGACTATTACCGCCAGGCCTGGAAAAAGATACCGGACAAATCGCCAAAAGACCCCTATCCCCTGACCAATGCGCTGGCGGCGCGGACCGTGCTGCTGTTGCGCCTGGGGGATGCGCAGAAAGTCAAAGAGGAACTCCCCAGGTTGAGAAACCAAAAGGAGCAGGCGCAAGGCTTTGCAGAGGCGCTGCAAAAAGTGCGGCCCGAAGATTTCTGGGCGGCCATCGGCGTGACGGACCTCAAGCTGCTGGACTACTTGATCGATTACCTGGGCCACAAAGAACGGCTTTCCGAACAGGTGCACAAAGAACTGCTCGAAGACTACCAGAAAGCCTGGAAGCAGTACGGCTCGCAACGTGAACTCAACTCGGTCATCGAGCACTATGCCTTCCTGGTGGCAGTCCTGCAGGATTGCAGTCCCAAAGATGAAGTATGCGGCGTATTGCAAAAAATCCATAACGAATTGCGCTCCATGTCCGAAGCGGTGGACTGACGCTCCGGGAGGGCCTGATTTCCAGGGCCACTTTGAGGAGAAGAAACCCGGAAATAAGGGATGCGAGCTACGCTCGCATCCCTTATTTCTGGTACCTTTTTGTATAAAATATCGCACAGCTTACACAATATTCTAGATATCGAATTTGCAATTTTATTAGTTCAACCCAAAACTTTCAAAGCTGCAAATCCTGGAAGTTGACTCCCCGTCTATTTTTTCCTAAAATGTTGGCGGCTGGGGCAACCCGCCCCACACAAATCCCTCTTCGAAAAGGAGAAAAACATTATGGCCAAGAAGATACAGGCCTGGGCCACCTATGGCCCGAGAATCACGTTAGGGGACCCAATGACCGGGGACGAGATCATCGAGAACATCGTCGGAGCCACCAACCAGAGCAAGGGTTCAGTGCTGGCGGTGCTGTCCGAACTGGACGTGCAGCTCGAATCCGGCTTGAAGGCCGGACGCATCGTGCAGATGCCCAACGGCACACACTACGAACCGGTCGGCAAACGGGACGGCTCGGTGAACATCAAGGTGCGCGTCAACCGCGAGATCGACAAGAAGGTCAACACCAACTTCCGCGGCAAGTGGGCCAACGCTTCCAACAAAGGTGCGAGCGAGGCGGACATCTTCGAGCAGTGGAACGCCGCTCACCCGGAGGACCCGGTTGAGATGTAAAAACAATCCGAAAATAGTTTGAACGCAGCCCCCCGGATCCGCGCATCCGGGGGGCTTTTTACGGGTTTAACCCGGGTGTTTCTTGTGTTTAATTAGCTGAGTTAAACATCATATGGTATTAGGTCTTTGCATATCTAAATAATTTGAAAAAAACAATCCGCGACAACAAAAAATGTTCTATAATGTTAAGGTATGCTCGGATATTGGTAACTCACTAGCTTTACTGAGGGATAAGATTGCACATGATAGAAACTAAGATATGCTTGCGGTTTTCTGCAATGCTACTTATAGCAATGCTAATCGCATCTTGTGCTTCAGTACCAATCCAGTCTACAGATATTGAGCTAACTCTAAAAGGAGGGGAACGGTGGAAAATTCAAACAAAAGTAATCTTGTCAGGGGATGCAGGCCTATTAATAGGGCAATTTGAAAGCAATTTGGAGCAGTCCTTTTCGCATTACAGATTACAAGACATAGCAGCTTCATGGAATCGCCTGCCCCAAAAGCAAGGGGATATTAATATTTCATATCAATTACACTTGGCAGGCAGAGGATATCAACTTCTAAATCAAACACTATTGAACGATCAATCTGCCATTTCACTCAGCGGTACGAATTCCAACCAAGTAGGATTTCGTTATTCTCCGGAAAAATCCACTTTTTTTCAAGGGCAACATAACACTTTCAAACTTACTTCGACAAAAATTATCGAATCGAATGGCTTATCGTTAGATGACTCTAGCGTAAGTTGGACTGATCCAACGGACACTATGACTGCCACAGTTTCAGTTGTACCGGATCTAACATTGCTCTGGATAATCCTATTAGGATTAGGCGGCATAGGCCTTATTATTTCAGGACTCGGTCTAAGCGGAAGATTGCCGAATTGGCAAGAATTAACATCGTCAATAAAGCCCAAGCATTATTCTGTTCTACCATCTCCAGGATTAAATACAAAGTACTGTCCAAATTGCGGCAATCTAAATCCTATGGAAGCAGAATTTTGCACTAATTGTGGAACAAATTTCCCACCCGGACCATTTATGGAGGCGTAAAATGATTTGTCCTAACTGTGGTGCCAGTAATGAGGATACATATCAATTTTGCATGAAATGCGGAAAACCTTTGGATACGGAGACTTCCAATGTAGCCGAACAATCCGAGAGCACTGAACAAAAAATCAAACTTGAACGACCCGTTGGCCAACAAATAAGCCGTCAAAGTACTAAAGATCTATTGAAAGAAAAAATAACGCCTGCTGAGGGGGAGGTTTCGGTTAGAACCTATTATTGCACATACTATATATCCAGACTGCTTGGCCTAGAGGCTTGGGGCTACTTAGGAGTAACCAACAAGCGAGTTATCTTTCAGGCGCTGGGAACTTCCAATGCTGGCAGTAGCGTAATACAAAGTGAACTGCCAATTGCCGATGTGTCGGGCATAAGTAGTTATAAAGGAACATTTTTTAGTTTTGGGCATATAGCTATGGCTATATTTGCTTCGATGGTTGCTGGTAGCATGGTTCTAACAATAATAGGTTCCTTAGCAACCATAATTGGGCTCGCTGTTGCTTATTCATCCAAGGGTGACCTTACTGGGGTGGGATGGTTTGCAGTAATTGGGTGGATTTTAGGCGTCGGTTGTTTTTTGATCTCTCTATCAATTGCCCGAAACTTAATCTGGCGGCCAATTCTTGCGGCTGTCTCTTCAACAGGCTTTATTATTGCAGGAGGAGGTGGGATGATTGGAATGTTAGGCAATCTGGCAAAATTATTTTTGAGTCAAAATAACGCTTCTTATGCAAGTACCGGACTTGCGATGTTAGCCTTCATTCTTTCATTTCTGGTGGCAATATATATTGGCTTTTGTGTTGTTTGGTATGCTCGGCGTCCTACGTTTTCTCTTGCGATTAGCTCAAAAGGCGGTTCTGATACGCCTATATCCATTTCTGGCGCAAGCGGTTTAGGTTTATTTAGTGTGTCTGCGGGCAAAGCCTTGACAGCCGAGCCAGCTTCAGATGCTGAGCGCATGCTTCAAGAGTTAGGAGCAGTAATCCTTGACGTTCAAATGCTCGGTGACATGGGCTTAAGCAAATGGAAGGTTTTTTAAGTATGTTTATGCCAATGGAGCAGCCGTTATGAATACGATTAAATCGAATTTCCACCTGTCAGATAACGAACAAATCGTAAGAAATTATGAGTGTACGAAGCGATTTAGATTGCTTGGTACTCCTGTAATGGGTTATTTAACCATCACCAACAAACGAATTGTTTATCATAGCCAAGCAAAATCGTTATCAGGATCCAGCGCGATAATATCTGAGGTTGCCCTGGATGATTTTTCTGGATTAAGTACATCGATCAGTTCATCATTCAACTGGATAATTTTTCTCATATTCTGCCTGATCATGTATCCTATTACGCTTTTTATGTTTTCCATCCTGTCTCTAATTCTAGTTGGATGGTTCATAGGCATTCTTTTTATGCTGCCTTACTCTTTTGGCTTCCTCTTTGAAAAGAATATCCTGAGTCAGGAATTCCAGCAACAGTTTCTTGGGAGCATCAATCAAATTCCAGGAGGTGACATTCTCAAAAGAAAAGATCACACTTTCTACATGGGCTTATTTCGTTTATTTTTCTGGTTTGGAGTTGCTTTGGTAACATGGAATATCGTGCAAGGTTTGGGCTTGATCCAGTTTACACCACTTACATTTCTTTTACTAGCCGTTGTGTTTTATTTTATTTACAGAGCCATTTTTGGACGTCTGAAAAGTTTCCGGTTGACGATCTCATCCAGGTCGCCCAAGAATGCCGGTATCACCATTCCAGGTAACCCGTTAGGTTTGCTCTTGGGAGGAGACGCGGCAGTACAATCACTGTATTCTGGACCGGGTAAGGACGCGGAACAAATTGTAAGTGAGCTCGGGGCGCTTCTTACTGACATCCGACAGCTTGGAGAATCTTGGTATACAGAAATGGACAATAAAGAACACAGGTTCATCATAATGAGGCTCAGCGACATCAATGAAGTAGTTGGCTCAGGATGAAATTATCGAATTACTAGTGGTCATGTCTTGAAAAGACATGCGTCGAGAAAGAGATGGCTGAGACTGTAACAGTTAAACCATAGAGCATTTAGCACGAGAAAGCAAAGGATTTGTTTATGACAAAAAATACCAATTCAGAACAGGATCTAATCAATGAAATACTCCCTAACATAAGTGAAACGGAGCATGAAAAGTTAAAAAAAATATTAGGTCCCGATTTTGAAAGTTGGTCTTCGGTGAAGGAAAGCTTCATTAATAACTGGAAATCAGGTGATACTAAGCTTGTCAAGGTTGTTGCTCTCGAAGATGACCTTCAGGAAAAAGTGGGTGGCTACTTCACAGAGGAACGATGGATAAAGGGATTTACCCCGGAAGAAATGGAACCTAGATTAGGATTCGCAAAAGGGAAATTAAAGAATGGAGCTAGTATTTATGAATTAAGTGATATACCCGATAAAAATCAGTTTGAAGTCAAAGGCTATACTCATCTATTGCCTAAGGATGAACTCGGTCACAGAGAAGATTTTGTAGTGGGTACGGGAATAAACCAATTCAGATTAAATGAACCTGTCCCAGCAAATGTTGTTGCCAAAGTCGATTATGACCAACCTTGGACAGGACATTCTTTAGGGGCAAAAGAAAATGTTAATTCCGAAATCCGAAATTCAAAAATCTGCATCAAAATCCGAAACCGAAATCGCTCAATCGGTTGGCGAAACCGCAGGCAATGTGACTGCTGGACCAATAGGAGGGGAGGCCGGCAAAATTGTCGGCGAGGCTGCCGGTAATGCACAATCCGAGGCGACTGAGTTGACAGGTCAATCAATGGAACCTCCAAGCGGAGCCGCTAACCAGAATGCCGAAGAGAATTCGGCTACGAATGCTTCCGAATCCGATGAGGAACAAAATCATGGATATGGGCTTAGTTATTGAATTACATTGTGCTCTGGTGATAGAGGAGAACAGTTATGGTAGAAAAATACGAAACCAATGAGAGGCCCGAATTTGAACGTCGAAAAGAAAATATTGCTGAGAAACAGCGAATTGCCAACCAAAGTACAGGTCAAACAACAGTTAACCCCTTCACGGGCTCGGCAAGCAAAACAATTGATGAGGAAGCAAAACAGAAAAAAGATGCTGAGTTAGCGCAGGAAATTGAAAAGTTAAAGCGGGAAGAAAGTGTCCGTACGAATCAGGAGCTACCCAAATTGCGAGAACAACTTCGGCAAATTCAGCAAAACCAGCAACAAGAAGCTCGGCAATCCAATTCCGAATCTGGTCAGGATGAAAATCACTCTCAAGGTCAAGGAATGGTATTGTAACAGGCAGTGTACATCTTATGAAAAACATCCAAGTCTTCGAAGGAAATGAACTCAGAATAGATCCTCCAATTCTTCCAAATGGCGGAATGCGCTGCCAATTCTTAGGAGTAAACTCTGCTGGCGGGGAGGCTTTTATCCCTCTTACTGATCATCTTTTCAGCCACCACCTTTTATTTCTTGGCAGCATTGGCACTGGAAAAACCAATGCGATATTTCAGATCATCTCTCAATTACGAAATAGCATGACATCAAACGATGTAATGATAGTTTTCGACACGAAAGGTGATTATTACAATACATTCTATCGTGAAGGTGATATTGTTATCAGCAACGATGAAAAAGCAACTGGTGAAAATGGCAAGGATTACTGGAATATTTTCAACGAGATCGAACTGGACAATTCGATGGAGGAGAATATCATTGAAATCGCCCGGACCTTGTTCTATGAGAAATCCGAAAGATCCAACCAGCCCTTTTTCCCAAATGCTGCACGTGACCTTTTTACAGGTATCCTCTTACATTTCTGTCGCAATGCTGACCAGGTGAAGATAGACAATGCTTTGCTACGTGCTTTCCTGGATCAATCGCCCTCATCAGATATTCGAGCAATACTTCAGGATCACGAAGACTTAAAAGCAATGGTCAGCTATATTGCCGATGACCGTTCGCCACAAACACAGGGTGTGATTTCCGAACTTCAACAATTGGTCCGCGAAATCTTTGTCGGCAATTTTCGCGAGACCGGAACGCTTTCTTTACGCAAGGCAATACGCAGCAAGGGTGGCAAAATTATCTTCATTGAATATGATCTGGGGATTGGAGGCATGTTAACCCCCATTTATCGATTGATGCTAGATATGGCGATCAAAGAAGCGCTTGGACGAAAAAAAAGTGAAGGAAATGTATGGTTCATTATCGACGAATTCAGATTGATTCCTCACCTGCAACACGTGGATGACGGTGTAAACTTTGGTCGCAGCCTGGGCACAAAGTTCATCATTGGGGTACAGAACATCGAGCAAGTATTCCATTCTTATGGCGAACCCTTGGCGCGAAGTATTCTTTCGGGATTTCTCACAACTGTCGCGTTTCATGTCAACGACAGCGCCACACGAAATTATGTGCAGCAATTATTCGGTAAGAATCGGAAAAAAGATGTGTATATGGCCACTGTGCAATCCCGTGGAATTGTCGAACAGGTTCGAGATGCAAATGTTGTAGAAGACTGGGATATCGCAAACCTACCGGTAGGAAAGGCAATTATTGGCCTACCAGGATCAGAGCCCTTTTATTTTCAGTTCAATAAGTTTGAAAATATGTGAACATTATGTTTTGCCCTTATTGTGGTCAACAGCATCCATCTGGCGCCCGCTTCTGCCCAAACGCTGGTAAGTCATTACCAGTCAAACCAAATTCAGCTAGAAGGTTTTACCTTGGGCTTGCAATATTTAGTACCCTTTTGATCATGACCAGTTCTTACATGCTATTTGTCCCAAAAGGGCCCATCCCTATACTAACGCCGACTATTGGCGTCAGTCCTTCGCCAATGGTTATGCGAGAAATCATTGCCTCAGCCGCGCCAGTTGCGATGCCTACGATAACTCCTATTCCAGTTGTCAAACCAATCGATTTAAAGGTGAATTCAAAGGATGGGGCCGAAATTGTTTTAATTCCGGAAGGTGAATTCACAATGGGCAGTAATCCGAAAGATGATCCCTATTTTTGGGGAGCTGAAGCTCCTGCGCACACGGTCTACCTGGATTCTTTCTGGATATACCGAACAGAAGTAACTCAAGGGATGTATCAGAAATGTGTCGACCAAAAAACCTGCCCCTTCCCAGATCGAATTGACGGCCCGGTGGCTAAGCAGTATGGAAATCCTCGCTTTAGCGATTATCCAGTGGTGATGGTTACATGGGAGGCTGCATCATCCTATTGTCAGTGGGCTGGGGCCCGTTTACCAACTGAGGCAGAATGGGAAAAAGCAGCCCGTGGTACCGATGGTAAACTCTTCCCATGGGGCAATGATCCTAACCCAGATGGTCATGCGGTTTTCTCAACTGCATCAACTTCTCCTGTTGGCTCGCTTCCATATGGAGCAAGCCCTTATAGTGCTTTCGATATGGCGGGCAACGTTCTCGAGTGGGTCAATGATTATTTTGAATCTGGTTATTACCAATATTCTCCTTTAGACAATCCACTCGGTCCATCTTCTGGAAGCCGAAGAGTAATACGTGGTGGTGCGTTTAGTCAGGAAGAACTTGCGGGCTTGAGAACAGTTGCCAGGGCAAGCCTCAAGCCACGGGATTCGAAAATCAGTGTTGGAATTCGCTGTGCTGTGGATGTGCCTTGAACCGATAATTGATGGTATGAGGGAAATTTTTAAGGTTAAATTATGAAATACTGTCCAAACCCCGAATGCGAGAAGGCAGTTCCAGAATCTGCCCAACATTGCCCTCATTGTGGTCAAACCCTGACCACAAAAAATATTCCAGCTACACCTTTCTATGTAGCTGGGGTTACATTTATTACGATCGCTGTGATCTTGTTTGTGAGGACAATTCAACCCAAAACGGGTAAGGATATAGCACCAAAAGCTATAACATCAACACCGGTTACTCAGCCTACTTCTCCACAACCAACTTTAACAAAGAGAGTAGTATCTGAAACTCCAACAGGCTTTACTGAACCAGACCCTTCTGCAACAATGACAATTTCTGGTTCTTGCCCAGGAGCGCCTAACCCCAGAATTTTTATCAATGCATTGGTCAGAGTGGTAACCACAGACAACGACAGAGTGGTACTCCGCTCATCACCGACAATTAAAGATTCGACAGAATTACAGCGATTAAGTACTGGCACGCAATTAAAAATTCATGATGGTCCGGTATGTGTCAATGACGCCAGCACTGGTATTAATTATTGGTTTTGGGAAGTAAAGGTTAAATCAAATGGGAGAATGGGGTGGGTAGCAGAGGGAGATCGCTCACTGTATTATCTTCAACTTGCTAGATGATTTAATATACCGTACAAAGGCTGATACTGAAGTCGTGCACATGTGTCGAAGAACAGGTACTTACAAGTCCGAGGACAAGTTCGCACTTAGAAGCGGATATCTTCGAGCAGTGGAACGCCGCTCACCCGGAGGACCCGGTTGAGATGTAAATTCTGGTTTAGACCCTAAAGGTCTTCGAGACCTTTAGGGTCTCACACGGATGCCCCTCGGATGCGTGAATCCGGGGGGCCTTTTTTATATGTTTAACCCGCAAGTTAAACATGTTTAATTTGAAGGTTTCTTATGTTTAACCTGGAAGTTAAACATGTTTAAATCGAAGGTTTCCTGGCTTAATTGGATGAAACCGAGTGATTGCATACGTACATCAAAATCCACAAAAACATAAGTTTGTAGAGGACTTTCGAGATTGGAAGTATTCTTCCTACGGGATACTACTGGCTGATACACCTACCTTTTTGCAACGCGATGTCCTCCTCGATTGGTTCGGTGGAAAGGATGAATATTGCAACCTGCATGCCGATTGGGGAAACGATGCGCGCGGTAAGTGGTTTGCAGAAGACGATTTTGATCAGTTTATGTAGAGACCTTAACCCAGACAAGCCGGAACCAAACAAGGCCAACCGCGAAGACAGCAAAGAGCGCGAAGTTTAAAAAGGTTTTTCCTGGCGATCTTAGCGTGCTTTGCGGTTCAAAAATTCTTGTACAAAAAGGGGGATTAGGGTCTTCTCCTATAATCTCTTTAATTCTTGTGTTGTCTTCCAAACGCCTTGTTCGTCACCCACCATTTCATAATATTTGTGAGCTTTCAGCAAATAGGTTCGGGCTTCATCAGATCTGCCTTGATCATAATACAGCAACCCTAAGTTGTTGTTGAATCTTGCAGAGTTATGCTTATCGCCGATACGCTCCAAAACAGCCAACGCCTGTTTGTAACATGCGATTGCTTGCTCCCCATCGCCCTCACTTTGGTAGATAAAGCCCAGATTTCCATATATGAGCGCAACCCCTGGTTCATCTCCCATGCTTTTCATGATTTCCATTGCCCTTTGAAACAATTTGCGTGCGGCTAAAAAGTTTCCGATTCCAATTTGTGCAGCACCAAGATTACCGTAAGCATTCGCTATTGTTTTCTGGTTTCCAAGCCGCAAACAAATTTCCAGGCTTTTCTCATGTAGATCGATCGCCCTGGTATACTCACCTTTTAGTTCATAGACTACACCGAGATTACCGTATTGATTTGCGCTCAACCGGTCGATTCCCTGCCTGTGGCTGTACTCCAAACTTTTTTCATAAGCTTTAATGGCCTGCTCGAAATCGCCCAGATTCTTATAAATAATGCCGAGATTTCCATATCCAACAGCCAGGTCTTCCTCATTTCCCAGCTTTAGGGCAATTTCAAGGCTCTTATTGTAAAAGGGGATCGCCTGAGAATAATCACCTTGCCTACGAAATACTTCACCCATATCGTTGTAAATATTTCCACAAAGTCGTAAGTCAGCGATTTGTTCGGCCAGTGTGAGCGCGTGGCGGTAGAGACTCAAGGCCTGGTCCCCATTTCCCCGAAACCCATAGAGGCTTCCTAAGGAACTGTATGCAAGGGCCTGTTGGCTGAGATCATCTTCTGCTTTCCCCTTTTCTAACTGCGAAAAGAAGTATCTTTCGGCTTCGAACCACTTTCCAGCGACAAGCAGTTTTTGCCCATACCGGCCACATTCGTCAGCAGACAGTGTAGACGGATCGAGTTGATCGAGCGTTTCCTTTGTCTTATCCGGACGTTGGACCACAAAAGTCATCGGTTTCCCATGTTCCAGCGTCAGATCAGCCTGTTGCAGAAGGAGGAGGATGTCCTCATCCGACATGCCAGAAGCCAATTCTGGGTTGTCTCTACGGTATTCTTGAATTTGCTGTCGCACTTCGGGTGAAATTTCCATAGCTACTCTTACCTTCCAGAAAAACCTTTTGCCCATTCGGCGCTTACCGATGGCCCTTCCCGCGCATCCTGCTGCTCGAGATGAAAGGCTCTATCTCTATGGATAGTTCGCCTGGCAAGTGAGGATGCGTTCATTCTCATTATATAGAATATTGCATGAGAAACACAATCCATCCCCTGTTTCCGCAAGCATGAATAAGGCTGGCTTGCTTGTGGGGGAATGCCATGCTCGCTTGGTCTGGTGGGAAGACCGAATATCTCAACATGCACGCTGATTGGGGAAACGATGCGCGGGCTAAGTGGTTTGCGGAAGATGATTTTGACTGAGGGTCTTGCCTTATAATGACAAATAGAGAGGCTGCAGCCATGCCACCACGGACAGTTCATTTGCATGGCTTATGGTGATCATGATGAATGAAACCAATCTCAGCTCGCGCTTGAATGCCATTCGTGCTACGGATATGTTCGAGGCGCAAGTCATCGAGCAGTTCGCCGAATTTGTCTTGACCGCGCCCGACGAAGAACTATTCCATATGAGTCCGCTGCGCTACGCGGAGCACGCCCGGCTAGCCAAAGAAACGGCCGTCGATCTGTTCCTTTACGCTACCCACGCCGGTATCCTTGACTTCAACTGGGGCCTGCTTTGCCCAAGCTGCGGAGCCTTCCTCACCAAAAAAAGCGGCCTGCGCTGGTTACACACCCGGAAACACTGTTCGCTCTGCCAGTTGGATACAACCCCTTCCCTGGACGATCAGATTGAAATCGCATTTACCGTCTCGCCCGCCGTACGCAACATCCGCTTTCACAACCTGGAGGAGCTCGAATTCGAACGCGATGGTTTCTTTACCTTCTTTTCCACCAGCGTGGCGCTGCACCCTGAAATTCACCAGATTGTATACTCGTCTGTGCAAGCCGGCTACCGCATCCCTGCCGTCTCTACACACGAGATCAGCCTTACCTTCGAGCCGGACCACTATATGCTCATGGTGCCGACCACCCATGCTGTCGCGCATATCCCCGTCAATCAGGGTCAGGTCGCCAGGGAAGTCGAATTCGAGTTGCTTTTCGATGGGCAGTTGGTGCCGGAGATCTAACCGCTGGGGCCGGGCGAGGGTCTCTATCCGCATCCATAACCGCACCAGGCAGGCCGCCCCTCTGGGGTTGTTACGCGACCGCCGCATGGCGCCACGCCGCCTGAACAGCGCAGCGGTTCGCTTTATAGCCTGACCCCCTTTCTGACGGCCAAGGAGTTGATCAACACCCAAACCTTTCGCGACTTGTTCCGCATGGAGAGCATTCCCCCGGCGGGTGGCTTACAGATCAAGAACCTGACCTTGCTGTTCACTGACCTGAAAGGCTCGACCGCTTTGTATGACCGCATTGGCGACTTCAACGCTTACGCGTTGGTGCGCGAGCACTTTGCCTTGTTGCGCGGCATCGTGGCCGCACGCCACGGAGCCATTGTAAAAACGATGGGGGATGCGATCATGGCCAGTTTCTCCGACCCGGCTTCTGCGCTGGAAGCCGCCGCCGTGATGAGACGCGAAACACAGAAGGCCAGCAGCGGTGAACAGTTGATCCTCAAGATCGGCCTGCACAGCGGGCCCTGTGTGGCGGTCGAGACCAATGAGCAGCTCGATTACTTCGGGCAAACCGTCAACCTGGCCTCGCGCGTACAGGCGGTGGCAGCAGCCGGGGAAATCGTGTGCACCGAAGCGGTCTATCATGCGCCCCATATCCCCGAAGTGATCCAGAAAGCCGGGCTGCACCCGACAAAAGATCAAGCCCTGTTGAAAGGCGTCGGCAATCCTGTCGTCTTTTACCGGCTAGCTTGACCCATATCCTGCTCGTTATTACTCACGTACAAGCATGGATTGCAGAGGGCTTGTTCCGGGGCGCACCACTACGCAGCTGAAGTGGTTATGCCTTATGCTGCGCAAAAACCACCTGTCCCCGTAAGGGGATCAGGGTCTTGAGATTATCACCTGAGTTGAAAACTAGCCAAAGAACTTACAAACTTGCAATAGATCGCAATGATTTCCGTATTGCCTAAATAAAAGTTTTCTTGTATGCTTGATTTAGAAAATTTATGCGGGAAGATAACTGCAATGGTGTTCGGAGCATAAAATGTGGTTTACCCAAAGTGGCAGGTATTTTAATATGAATGTAAAAAATATAATAATTTCTGTTTTGCTAATATTAACTATCTTCATCTCTAGTTGTAACATTAACAACAAAAACAATCCCCAACCAATAGGTTCAACGTCGACATCAAGCATTGGAGCAATAAACGGAGTTCAAGTTGAAAATCCAGCATTTCCTGAACGACGTGTTGTAGGAAATGCTGAAAATATTGAATTGCCGAATTGTTTTGGTAGTGCCGATTTAGACTCGCACATTAGGAACCCAGACCACAATCACCAATACAACAAACGTAGGGTCTACAGCGACTACTTCTACGGGAGCTGAGGTAGAAATTCCAGCAACGGCGAAATTTGACTTGGAATTAGAGGTTGGGAAAGAATATTCGGAGATAAAACAATCAGCTACTTCACGCCTTGATACGGCGGTGATGACAGCAGCTCCCGGCACTCACATCATTTATGTTATCGAATGGAAAGAGATTGAATATAAATCTCTTGTCAGGTTTACAAGTAATAATGAAGTTTATTCTGTTGATTATTCTTACAAACTCATTGTTCCTGATATAGTCTCAAATAAGGCCTTACCGTGTACATCAGATGTGTCGCCTGCCCCCACTAATACACCATTGGCAGATTTACAAATACACGCAACAGCTCATCTCCCCTCTAATGTTGAACTGAATGGCACATTGAATATTTGGGATTTTATTCAGGAAGAAATATCTATAACCCAGGCACAAGAACATATTCTATTAATATTAGTTCTCAACAACCTTATCGGTGGGGTGCTATTTGGTGTGGAAAGGATGGGAATTACCTAAAGCAAATTATACCCCCCCTTGATATGCAATTGTGGATAGACAATATGCAAGTACCCAGTAACCAGGTACTTCAATATGAAACCATTGAATATGGTACGTATTGTCATAGGTGGGCAACTATTGTTTCAGGTTGGCCAATAGAAAAAACAACTATATTAGAATTGCGTTATTCAGTAGCCTACTCTGTATTTGATGGCTGGGCCACAGTAAATCCAGGACAGTACAAACAGATTATTAACGTGATTGCTCTACATTGAAACCTGAAACTCGTTCTTTCGTTGTAAAATCAGGTATCCTTTTTGGGAGATGTGAATGCCCACCTTAGACTGGATCGGTAAATCCGCCGTCGTTGAACATCACAAAGAAGTGCCTTTCCGCCTGCTCAAATGCCGGGAGGATTTATCCGTTGGCGAAGCTGACAGCGGCAACCTGTTGATTCAAGGTGACAACCTGGAAGCGCTGAAAGCTTTGCTGCCCTATTACGCAGGGCAGGTGAAGTGCATTTACATCGATCCGCCTTACAACACGGGTAACGAGAATTGGGTCTACAACGATAATGTGAACAGCCCCGAAATGCGCGTATGGTTGGGCAAAGTGGTAGGAAGTGAGAGTGAGGACCTATCGCGACACGATAAATGGCTGTGCATGATGTATCCTCGCTTAAGGTTGTTATGGGAGTTTCTCAATGAAGAAGGCTCGATATTTATTAGCATTGATGATAATGAAGTTGCATATCTCCGTTCTATGATGGATGAAATATTTGGAAAACAAAATTTTATTGCAACAGTAATTTGGCAAAAAATGGATAGCCCTAAAAATACTGCTAGGCACCTCAGCGAAGACCATGATTACATACTTTTATATGCAAAAAATGCTAGCATTTGGAGACCTAATAAACTTCCTCGCACTGAGGCTATGCTAAAAAGATACAAAAATCCAGACAATGATTCTAGGGGGCCCTGGTTACTTAGTGATTTGGCTGCCCGTAACTATTATGCCGATGGAAGATACTCTATTACAACCCCCAAAGGGCGTGTTATCGATGGGCCACCAGCGGGAAGTTATTGGAGGGTGAGTAAAGAAAAATTTGAAGAACTTGATAAGGATGAAAGGATTTGGTGGGGTAAAACTGGCATAACCGCCCTGGAATTAAGCGATTCTTATCGGAAGTTCAGGCGGGAGTTGTTCCACAAACTCTTTGGTTTTGGAAAGATGTTGGAAGCACAAGACATTCAAAACAAGAGTTGAGCAAGATTATGGAAGCTGTTGCATCTCAAGACCTTTTTATTACGCCAAAACCTAGTACTTTACCATTATGATATTGGCGGGTAGAGCCGTTCAAGTTTTTGACGAGCCTTCTCGGTAGTGAACTGCCAATCGATTCCAATGTTTTGCTCATTACGTGGCAATTCCCAGGCAGCAATTTCGGACTGGACGGTTTCAAGGTCCTGGAGCCAGCGATCCAGGCACTGCCGGTCAACGACTGAGAATTCGATTTCAGCCATATTCAACCAACTGCCATGTTTGGGTGTGTAATGAAACTCCAGCTTGCGAGCAATTCGGCGCGCCTCTTCTGGCTCAAAGGTCTCATACAAGGATGCCTTCGAGTGAGTGTTGAGCTGATCCAGGATGACCCGGATCACAACTGCATCAGGATACATTTCATCCACCAGTTCTTTCATGCAATGCGCAAAATCCTGTTTGGTGCGCCGCTGGGTAACTTTGATCCGGCGTTTGCCAGCAAAGGGATTGAAGAACAAGAACAGATTGCAGGTTCCTTCGCGGTGATATTCGTAATCGTAGCGTTCTGCTTGTCCTGCTTGCATCGGCAAAGACACGCGGATTTCAGAGATCATTTGATAGGGCATTTCATCAAAACAGACCCGTGGCCGCTGCGGATCTTCCGGTTCGGCATACAAATCCAGGACTTCTTCCATATGCCACACAAAATCTGCGCCAACCGTGGGAATGGACCACTTCTTTCTTACCGAGAGTTTAAGCCGTTTTTTTTCACTACATTGCGGACGGTTTCATCTGAGATGCTTTCAACCACTTTTAACTCAACCAATCGGTCGCTCAACAACTGCAAAGTCCAGCGTTTCTGGCCTTTGGGTGGCTTACTCTTGGCTAACGTTTCGAGGATGGCTTCGCCTTTGCTATCCAATTTAACCCGAGCGCCTGGACGTGGCTTCTCCCTGAGCGAGGCTTCTAACCCTTCCAACACGAACCGCTGGCGTGTGCGCTCGATCGTGCGAAAGCCTGCTTTCAAGACGTTAGCAATCTCAGCATCCGTTTTGCCTTCATCGGCTAACAAGATCATCTGGGCACGCTTGAACTTGCGGGCAGAGATTTTACCGCTTTTGGTCAACGCAAGAAGTCCTCTGCGCTCGTCGGCTGTAAGTTCGACAATATATTTCTTGGCCATATTCCTTCTTCCAATAATATTCGTTTTAGAAGAAGTTTACTCGCCATTACCAGTTTGGTAAAGTACTAGTACCCTTATTGAACGTATTCTCCACATTGCTACCAAGCCTGGAGATTTAGTTTTCGATTTTTTCGCTGGCAGCGGTACAACTGGGCATGCAGCTTTGAAAATGAAAGAAACACGAAGTTTCATTTTGGTTGAACTTAACTCAACAATTTCCAAAACAATTACTGCAAAACGTCTCAAGAATGTGATTGAAGGCTATGGAGATACTGATGGACTTTCTGGCAGCTTCCGCTACTGCGAATTGGGCGAAACACTTTTCGATTCTAATGGGCAAATCCGGGCCGAAGTCACCTTTGAAGATTTAGCGAGACATGTGTATTTCAGCGAAACCGGCCAGCCCCTGCCAGAGGGCTATCGCAAGCAATGGCCGCTATTAGGCGTCAGAAACGGAGTAGGGGTTTATCTATTGTTCAATGGAATTATGAAAGATAAGTCTGCCGATGGCGGCAATATGCTAACCCGCCCGACCCTCGCGAAATTACCCCAACATGACGGGCCGAAAGTCATCTATGGCAATGGCACCTTACTGAGCCCATCTACGTTGCAGGAAATGGATATTCTCTTTCGGCAAGTGCCGTATGAAATTAAAGTATCGTGATGTCATTGCGTGACCCCGCAGGGGTCGAAGCAATCTCCGCTTAAGCGGCGCTGCTATATCGATGAGAGTCACCCGCTAAACGGGAGATTGCTTCAGCCGTTGCACTCCTTCGCAATGACAGGTGAGCGAGGATGAAAAACAGAGAATATTGTGTTTACATCATGGCCAATACACATAATACAGTTCTCTACACAGGCGTCACCAACAATTTGAAACGCCGTGTTCATCAGCACAAGACTGGCCAGGGCAGCAGCTTTGTCAAAAAATACAACATCCACAAGCTGGTCTACTTCGAAGTCGGTGAAGATATCAATGCGGCTATCTATCGCGAGAAGCAAATCAAGGCAGGTTCGCGTCAGAAGAAGATTGATCTGATAAACAGCATCAACCCTGAGTGGAAAGATTTATACGATGAAATTTAAAATGTCATTGCGAGCGAAGCAAAGCAATCCCCTCGCATTATATGTCATTGCGAGACCCGGCAGGGTCGAAGCAATCTCCGCTTAAACGGCGCTGCTATATCGACGAAAGTCACCCGCTAAACGGGAGATTGCTTCAGTCGCTGCGCTCCTTCGCAATGACAACTGGATAACATATGCAACTCAAAGAATTTCAAAAACGAACCCTTGAAGCACTGACGGATTATTTTCGCGCCTGTGTCAGTTTGAAGAATGCCAACGTCGCTTTTTACCAGACCACCTTGAGCCGTTATGGGATGGGGGTTAATTACAATCCCGTCAAAGAATTGCCCGATTTACCCTATGTTTGTTTGCGCCTTCCAACGGGCGGTGGCAAAACCTTTGTCGCAGCCCATGCAGTTGGCGTTGCTGCCCGCGAGTTGTTACATAGCGATACGCCGTTGACGCTTTGGCTGGTACCTTCCAATGCCATCCGTGAACAAACGCTTAAGGCACTAAAAGATCGTAAACATCCCTACCATCAGGCTTTGCAAAGTTATGGTCAGGATGTAACGGTGTTAGACATCAACGAAGCATTGTCTGTGCAACCGGCACAACTCAATGGGGTCACTGTGATCCTCTCAACCATGCAAGCCTTCCGCGTAGAAGAAACCGAAGGGCGTAAGGTCTATGAGCAAAATGGTTCTTTGATGAGCCATTTTAGTACGCTTAAACCGGAAACATTGGCAACGCTCGAAACCCACGAAAACGGTACGCCTGTCTATTCTCTAGCAAATGTGCTCAAGGCGTATCGTCCGATTGTCATCGTGGACGAAGCGCACAATGCTCGCACCGATTTGTCTTTTGCAACCCTGGCACGTTTTTATCCATCTTGTATCATCGAGTTTACGGCTACGCCTGATACGGAACAGCAACCCAGCAACGTGCTGCATACCGTTTCAGCAGCGGAACTCAAAGCCGAAGGGATGATCAAACTCCCAATCTACCTTGAAACAAATCAAGACTGGAAAGTTGCCATTGCAAAGTCAGTTGCAAAACGAAATGAACTGGAAGCTATTGCCCGTGCTGAACGTGTTGAAAGCGGTGAATACATTCGTCCGGTTGTGCTTTTGCAGGCACAGCCAAATTACAAAACCAAATCATCAATCACGGTAGATTTGATCAAGGAATGTCTGCTCAAAGACAATCAAATCCCGCCCGAGCAAGTTGCCATTGCAACCGGGGCTGAGAACGAAATTGCAGATGTCGATTTGTTTGCAACAGATTGCCCTATCCGTTACATCATTACCATTCAAGCATTACGCGAAGGCTGGGACTTCTCGTTTGCCTATATCCTGTGCAGCGTAGCAGAACTTTCTTCACCCACCGCAGTGGAGCAAATCTTAGGTCGTATTCTGCGCCTGCCTTATGTCACCGCCAAGAAGCACGCAGAACTCAATCGCGCTTACACCTATGCCACATCTCTGAAATTTGCCGAAACAGCCAACACCCTGGCGGATGCGTTGATCAAGAATGGTTTCCAAAAACAAGAAGTGCGTGATTTAATCCATTCCACTTCTGGACAACCTGCCCTCATGAATTATGGGCCACTCTTTGAAAAGGAGGGCCAGATCGAAACAGAATTGTCAGAAAAGACAGAAGAATTTTCCGTGCCGGTATTAGCCGTCCGACAAGGTGATTTTCTTGGACAGTTTGACGAATCCTATTTCCTGGATAGCCCGATTGAGCTTGCCAAATGTGACCCATATCTCTCGGAGGAAGAATTTCCCAAAGATGCTCCTGAAGGTATCAAAGCTGAAATTGATATAAACGAAGCGGGTAAAGTATCTTTCTCCCAAAACTTTATTCGAGAAGTTCAAGCACAATCCTATCTCTTGTCCGCTGACCAGGGTGTGACCAAAGAAAGCCTGGCAGCATGGTTGGATAGAAGTATCTCGCATGTAGACATTCCGCAAAGAGAGTTGCTTGTCTTTTTTACAGGAATGATCGAGCGGCTGCTTGAAAACAATCGCTGGACTTTAGGAGAACTGGCGCGCGAGAAGTATCGTCTACGAGAAGCAGCCCGCAAGAAACTGGACGAATATCGCAATGCCGTTCACACAGATGCTTATCAGGAGTTTTTGTTCGAAACCAAAGATTATGAGTTAGTTGTTACAGCCGATAAGCTATTTACTTTCCCCGAAGATTATCCTTATCCGGCGCTGAATTCATTCCGAGCCAAAGAAGTCGGATTTAAGAAGCATTATTACGAATGGATTGGTGATCTCGTGCGCGATCCAAATAAGGAAGAATTTAAATGTGCGCAATTCTTAGATAATCATCCAAAGGTTAAGCGTTGGGTGCGAAATCTTGATGGTCACGTAAAGTCATCGTTCTGGCTGCAAACATCTACCGACAAGGCCTATCCCGATTTTGTGTGTGAGTTGGTGGATGGCCGTTATCTGGTTGTAGAGTACAAAGGTACTGATCGTTGGAGCAATGATGACTCCAAAGAGAAACGTATGATTGGGCAAAGATATGAAGAACTGAGTAACGGGAAATGTTTGTTCATCATGCCCAATGGACCAGATTGGAATGCGATAATTGCTAAAATTGGGCAATAATTCCTATTATCACAAAAACATTTGGTATGCCCAACGAAATATCAATTTAGAACAAAGAACAGGATCAAAATGAACAAAGATGAAATATACCAAAAATTTCTAAAACGTGTTCAAAGTGGTAGAAAGTTTGAAGAGTGGGAAAGGGCTCATTGGAATAACGAACTAAATTCTGCCGCCAAATTTGAAGCACCCACAAAATGGAATGGAAAACGTGGGCGGGTAGACATAAAACTAAGTTTGAAAGAGGATGGAAGTGTTGTTATTGTTGAAATCAAAGCTACTAATTGGGACAATCTCAAAGAGCATAGAATAAGGCCAACTGTATTGCGGCACTCACGTCAAATTTGGCGCTACATTGAAGCTCACCTAACCCCACTGGATGTTATACCTGCTCTCGTTTATCCAGCACCGCCAGTAACTTCAGGTAGAAAAGAGCAAATAGAGGAAATCCTGAATGAAAGAGGTATTCAGGTTGTGTGGAGAGAAGAATATTCACCGTAAATCAGATTTGAGATGAACTGCTCGCTATGATGTACCACAAGAATATCTCACATCCACTACGGCGCGAAAAGGATTGTCACGGATTGGAAGGAAGTCAATGGATGGAATTTTTGGAAGTACTTGAATTCAGAAAGTGGGAAGTGGGAGAAGATCGGGAAGTTGCGATGAATTTGTAAGCCGTAAAGATATAGGCTTGACGCATAATTAGAGGGGTAATCCATAGATATAAAAGATATAAATGTGAATTGAGCAATGTCAGAAATCAAATATGAAATCACCCCCGAAGTAGCTAAAATACTAAAGTCATACGTGTATGTTTATATTGACCCGCGTAACGGCAAACCATTTTATATTGGCAAAGGCATAGGCAACCTCCTGTTTTCACACCTTTCCGAAATATCTGAAACAGAGAAGGTTGAACAAATTGCCGAAATCCGAAATAGTGGGCAAGAACCACAAATAGATATTTTACGGTATGGGCTAACAGATTCAGAAGCACGTCTGGTAGAGGCTGCTGCTATCGACCTTATTGGGAAGGCCAATCTAACAAATCGGGTATCTGGTCACCATGAAGGTAGTTTTGGGAGAATTACTTCTCAAAGAGTCATATCTATGCTGACTGCTAAGAAAATCAAGGTAAATCACAAAGCCATTCTAATAACAATTAACAAGCTCTATCGAAGTGATATGTCACCTGAAGAACTCTATGAAACAACTCGTGGGATCTGGAAAGTTGGCGAAACCAATAGAAACAAGGTTGAATTTGCTTTGGCTCTCTATCAAGGCATCGTTCTTGAAGTTTATCGTATAAAGCAATGGTATCCTGCAGGGACTCTTGAATATAATACTCGAGACTCATCCGATTTCAAAAATAGCGGCAGGTGGGAATTCTCAGGGAGCATTGCAGAGGATATTCGAGACGAATATATTGGCTTCTCAGTTGGAAAAGCTGGTCAGAATCCAATTCGATATGTGAATATATGATTTCAAGAGGCAAATTGGATGTAAATTCTGCTCCGCGGCAGTTAGCCAGCGAAGTGAAAGAAATTGAATGACAAGCAAAAAAGATAAAGTAAAAGAAGTATTTGTTGCACTCCTACCAAAAGTCGAGGCGCTGAACACTCTGAAAACCGAGAGTTGGTATCACATTCCTGTGGAAACAGCACCAAAGCACTGGCCGCCAAAGGTATTAGCATTTTATCAGGGCAAAGTGTTTGGCAAAGAAGAGGCATATAAAATTCGTTATTTTGGAGAAGTCGATCAGATCGATATCGTTCCGCGTAAAGAACTTTTCCCCAATGATGAGAAGAACCAGTACAAGGCCGAAAGACTATATTACCGTCTGCAAATAAAGGCACTCAAAGAGCGCTTTACACCAATTATCAGTTACCGTCCACGGCGATTGGTTTTTATCCCCACCACGATTGAGAAATTTAATTTCGCAGAGCAAATCAATGACTTGTTCGATGGTAGTCCGCTGGAAGATAGGCTCTGGTCAGCATTAAAGTACGTCAAAATATTAGCAGAGCGCCAATGGAAGATTATTGTAAAGAAACACAATTACTATCTTGATTTTGCCATCTTTTGTAAAAATGGGAAGCTTGCCATCGAAACTGACGGATACACCTATCACTACGACGATCGCAATCAAATTGATTACGATACCTGGCGAGGCAACGAAATTGAAATAGACGGTTGGCGGTTATTGCGTTACACAACCAAGCAAGTCAGGGATGATTGGACGCCGTATCTCTCACAAATCCAAAGAGTAATTGACCAACTTGGTGGCGTACAAGCCCCTGAGAAATACGAAAGAAAAGTCGCTGAAGAGCAAGGGAAATATATTGTTGATGGGGAAGAACCACTCTAGGTAGTCATGAAATGGAAAGAAAATGAATCCCGACGAATCGCCATTTGTAAATTCAGGAGCAGCAAAATGAACAAGTCACTACTCAAAACGATCTCGGTATGGATAGCAACCGTTGTGGTTTTATCCGCTTGTGGCAGTCCTACATCTTCCCCACCATCAGATGTAAACGCAATTGTGGTGAATAGCGTGAATGCAGGAAGCACTACAATGAATGAGATCACACAAACGAAAACCTTTGATCAGTGCCAGTCTTCTAGCTCGTTGAAAGCTGAAGTATCCTTCAATGAAATTGCCAGTACCCAGACAGGCGAACAGCTGGTTTTGGGCGGTTCTCTAGGAGGAGAAATTGGATTATCAGAAACAGCAAAAATTACGATCGAAGGAAGTATCCAGAAATATTATTCAAGCCAGCAGGGACAGAGCTTTGGGCATCAAGAGAGCATCAACATTGAAATTCCGGCGAAAACGAAACAGCGCTACAACATCATTTGGACAGAATATCGACAGAGTGGATCTGTAGAGTATTCCGAAAACGGCCAAAATAAGTCCATCGAATACAACTATCGTCAGGGCGTCGAGCTATCATCTTCATCCGTGACAACTCTGGATTGTCCTGGTGGGAGTGTTCCGTCACAAGTCCCGCCTGTTTCAGAACCACAAGCGACAGCGACCGAAGTTGTGGTTCCTACATTAGCACCGCTATATCCGTTATCTGACGGTGGTGTGGTGAATGGCAATGGCCTTAGTTTAACAGCAACAGTCCAATGCCTTGCTAACTGCGGGAAACCGACTTTCCCAGACTATGCCCCTCTCTTCACAATACAGTACAAATTAACAAATACAACACAACAAATGATTATTATTCCTCAATTTGGAGGCGACAAATCTTATATAGCTCTGGATACTGGGGATCGATTATATGTTTGGACGAGCATTGGATGGTGTAATCGCGATAAATTTGTTGACTCTCAATCTCTTGGTCCTGGCGAAACCTTAAAATGGGAGTGGGAATATAAGTTGAAAAACAACCAATGCAGCGGCTATGGAGATATGTTGGCTCTTCCGGACAATGCGAAGTCATTCACAGTTGTATTTCCCACTATTGGCGAGCAATTCAATGGCGCCAACTGGACAGGGAGTATTCCGAGATAAGAACCGTTATTTACACCTATTTGAATAGCATGGTTACTTCTGTATCGCCCCATAATTCCGGATAGATCAAAATTCTTACAGTTTCCAATTGCAACAAAGGATCTTTCATCTTTTCCAACCTGCCTGGTTTATTGAACTCGAAAAACCAGGTGTCTTGAGACTTTTGCTCATCGACAAGGGTCCAGCCATCTACAGGCATTTCGGTACGGTATAGATCAACCAGTTTATCGACGGATTGCGTTGAACGATAGAATATCTGCTTTCCTGGTAAAGTCGGGTCCCCTGTGGAAATGGGTAGATATACATGGCCTCTCAATTCTCCCATATAGGGAATGTCCGCAGGAAATCGAATGCAGGTGGAGAAATACCAATCGTCCGGGTTAATAAAAGCCTGTGTATACCCAATTTTGGCATATTCATCATCCGGGAGGAGCAGGAAGACTCCGGCCCTATGCCCTGATTTTTCAAAGAAAAGATATTTCTGTTCTTGTCTGGGACCTCCCTCCGGAATACTGTTCGAAGTAGGCCATCTCATCTCTTCCTCACCAATTTCCTCCCAGGCAAGATTCCAGCCATTTTGGGCCATTTTATCCTTGTAGAAACTGATCAACTCGCTGTTATGCAACTTCGTATCATAGAAGAATTGATTACATGATTCGTCGGCTCCGATTACTTTAGATCCAGGCACAAGATTATAAGCATCTGGAGGAATGGGTACTTCTGGCGGTTGACTACTTGTAGCAACTGGTGATGGTTTTTGATTTTGTGATTTGGGGGTGGGTGGATTTGAATTCTCAAGAACAGGTCGTGAAGTTGGGGTAGCTTGTAAAGGCAGGGCATTTCCTCCCCCACAAGCGATGATTGACAAAGATATTACAAACACAATCAAGGCGATGCGTTTTGTAATCATAATTATTCTCCTCGATATTGTTTTCCCAGGCTGAGAAATTAAACCTTAAGAATTTGCTTCACCATGTTGCGAAATTATAATTTGAAATCGAAGTAAATTATTACCCCGTAAATATAGTTAATAGGACCTAACCGGCCCGGGCAAACCGGCGCACGCCAAAGCTAAATGAGATAACCGTATTCAAGATCAGGTACATGACCACAGCGA
>CAWAVQ010000049.1:0-13413 GCA_963785535.1 uncultured Chloroflexia bacterium
ACTAGGAAAATGCTTATAAAAAGAAGAGATAGGAAAAAGCGAAAAGGTAACTTCATCGGGGTGTCCTTGCAGAATGCAATATTTATAAAGGATACACCGCTCCCTCGTGATAAGTTCCATTTTTAAATCTTGAACCGTTTTACTTCTCCACACGGTAAACCACAAACCTGCGGTTTTCGAAAACCTTATCTAAGGGCAGGTTGCACTCCTTGATGCGCTCCGGGGGAATCTGCAAATTCTCGCCCACCTTCTTGCTCAGCGCCAGATAATCGCCCTCCGGCAGACGGGTACACTCGGTCAGTGCCAGTGCGTTGTGGTCGGTCATCAGGCGCAGGGCGCGCGGCTTGAAGAACACGATCACGCTTTCAGGCGACGTCTGCTCCTTGATAAAGTTGTACATCTCCATGCTATATGGATCGAATGGACCATTGATCTCCCGTCCCGCGCGCAGGTTGCCGTAGGCATTGATTCCAGCCTTGAGGGCAAACGTTGCCACCATCAGCAGCAAGAACGCGCCTACAAACTTTTGGGCGATCGCTTGGCCTCGTTCCAGGCGCAGCAAAACTTTGATTCCCCAAAACGCAAAATAGATGAAGACTGGCAGGAGCGGAAAAATCATGCGATAGCCCTGCCACTCCGGCCAACTCCACAACACCAGCAAATACAGTCCAGCGTACAACATGACCAGCAAGTCGTTTTTCCAGCGTGCCGCCAGCCCGATGAAGAACAGCACTACGAACAAACCAAAGATAAACGTACTTCCAGGCAGCCCCATGAAGAAATCGCCAAACAGAAGCGAATATAGGGATATATTTCTGTAAACGATAGACATGCTGAAGTCTTCATAGAGCGACAGGTAGGAAGTCTGTCCGCCGGGAAAAATTAACGCCGCCGCGCCCCACAACATGCCGAAGCTTGCCACCGTTATCAGAGCCTCAATCACGGTCCGACGACGAGTTTCACGCCCCGTCAAAAAGCGGATGGCCTGCCACAGCAACACCGCTCCCAATAAAAGCAATCCCTGTGTGCGAACGAAGGTAGCGGCGAAAATGGTGACGCCCATCCACGCGGCCAGTATCTGCCTGCGACGAGGATCGTCTGCGCGCGTGTAGCGGTCCGCGATCAGAATGACCAACGTGGAAAGGAACAGGAAGGGAATATCCGAGCCGATGTTGTCGAGCGCGTGCAGCAGCCCTGGGTTGAATCCGAACAGCGAAACGGCCACCAGGCTCTCGGTCGGTGTGAAGCGGGTTTTCGTCCAAAAAAAGAATGCTAGCAAAAATCCCAGGTAAGCCAACAAACCGGGTAATTTCATCCCCAGTGGGCTGATACCCGTAAAAGCGTAGACCGGCGTTAGCATGAGCGGAAAGCCCCAGGGATAGGCAGCCGGGCCCATCTGATGATCTGGCTCGTGCGATGACTGTGTGACAGTAAAGGCATTGCGCCTCACGAAGCCATTCATATCGCCGCGCACGATGCTCTGCGCCTGCCCGATGTAGGCCGCGAAATCGTCACCCCAGGTGTGCCCACGAGTGAACATGGAAGTACCAAGCAGGGCAGTGACGAATAGAAGGAGGGCAAGGCTCGCGGTGGATTTTCTGAGCATAGCTGGATTGTACACTGGAAAGAGATTTTGAAATTAGAAAATTTGTTCTATTTAAGAGCATAAAAATGCCCGGTTTTTGTTATGTCCGGGCAGGTCTTTATTCCAGTTGGGTGGTTCCCCCATTCATTTCTCCTAAAACGACGGCCTTGAACGCTCGCGACGGATACGATCAGTCAGCGGACGTTTGGCAATGACGTTGATCTTGTTGTAATTTTCGATGATGTGAGTGGAGACGACTTCCCAACCGTCTTCACCCCATTCGTTGAGCATCTCTTCCAGTGCTTCCGCTTTGACACCAGAGAAAAATCCGCCCACCGTTTGGACGCGGTATTCCCATTGTGTAAATTCTTCAGGCATTTTCTTTCCTCAAAGCTGCGAGAATTTCGAGTTTATTTTTAACAGCGGCCAATACAGGGGCTGTTTGTTTCACGTGAAACTTTCATGACTTGGTAATATTTCGCCACAGGATGTATGAGTAGATGATCGGTATAATGGCTGCAATCATCATTACGATGAACATGATCCAGAAACCGGCCTCTCCAAAGAAAGCGGATAGGAAAGAGACGATCCCTGCGCCGATGAACAATTTGCTGCCAAGTTTATGCGTTTCTTCCCAAACGGTATCATTGCTCAAGGTCCAGGGGGTGCGGATACCGATGAAAAAGTTACGCTTGGCTTTTGCCATCATTATTCCGGCGAAGATGAAGATCAGCCCCACAGCAGGGACGATTGCGTTGCCGATGTTGAATTGGTTATAGCCTAAATTCCAGACCAACGTGATACCGTGGATAATGAGCATAAATACGATGATCACCAGTACGAATACGTTGTAATAGTTGCGGAACTTGGCAATGTTCGCTTTGAGCGGGTCGATAGATGGCACCGCTAGCAGAAGGAACAACAAACCAATTGACATAAGAGGCATCAGGAAAGCTGCCCAGAAGCGGGGCATATAACCATTTACCTGACCGTTAGCATCCCAATGAGATGCCGCTACTTCGGGCAGTTGGGGATAGACAATGACGCTGGCAATGGTTGCCACAAGGATGACGATCATTGAAACAATGATTGTATTGCGGGTGGACATGTTATTCTCCTAAATATGTGCAATGTTGTTTCATGTGAAACAGATTCGATATTTGTTTCTCATGGTGATTTACTTTTTACTTCTTGTAAGCCAAGCTTATTCTTTCGGCAGGTTCTGCTGCGCCATTGAGACAATTCCGCTCATGCCGCCGAGATTCATTGTATCGACGGCGCTGCTCGGGACAATAACCAGCGCGCCCTTTTCCTTCAGGCCCTCGAAGAGCATGTTCATGGCACGCAGGTGCAGAGCGGTAGGATTATCCGCGTAGGCTTGCGAAGCTTCAGCAAAGGAAGCCGCGATCTGTTTTTCGGACTCGCCCAGTATGACGCGTGCTTGGCGCTCTCGTTCAGCCTGTGCCTGGCGGGACATGGTGTCTTCCAAATCCTGCGGAATGACCACATCGCGGATTTCTACGGACTGCACGGTCACACCCCAGGGCGTGGTGCGCTCGTCGATAATCTTCTGCAGGTCATCGTCCATTTTGGCGCGTCCGATCAGGATGTTTGCCAAGTCCATTTGACCAATGATTTCGCGCAGCGCGGTTTGCGCCGCCCAAGCAATTGCCACTTTGTAATCTTCGACTTCCAGAGCGGCCTTTTCACCATCCCAGACTACCCAGAAGAGCACAGCATCCACATCCACAGGGACGGTATCCTTCGTCAGGGTTTTCTCAGCCGAGAACGGCGTGACCATGACGCGATGATCAATCCAGATAGGAGTTGTATCAACAATCGGGATGATCCAGAAGGCACCTGGTCCGGCCAGTTTGTGGAATTTGCCCAGCCGCAGGATAACAGCCTTTTGCCATTGTGAGGCCACTTTAAGGGCGAACAGGATGTAAATTCCGATGAGCATTGTTGCGGTAGCGTATCCACCAACGACAGCGTCGCTGATCCCATTTCCTGACATAATGATCGCGCCCAACATGCTGGCGACCAGGAAAACTGCAAAGATCGTTCCAGCGATGCCAGAGATGTGTTCATCCTTTTTGCCTTTCATGGCTTGAAGGGTTTTATCTTTGGTGTATTTTGTAGACATGGTAACCTCACGTGTTTTCTGCTATAGTTTCTTTTTCGAGTTGTTCTTTCAAAGTTTTACGGATCTCTTCCGGGTTGCAGCCCAGACGAAGAGCATCGTTCAAGTAATCGCGGGTCAAGGCTTCAAGCGCTTGCTGTCTCAACTTGTCTGTGCGCTCTGGCGGCGGGACTTCAAGGATGTAGGTGCCACGTCCCTGTTGGGTGGAGATAACACCCGCATCATCCAGCAACCTATAGGCTCGCGCGACCGTATTGAAGTTGACTCTTAACTCCAGCGCCAGCGCACGAACTGTGGGCAATTGGTCACCCGGCTTAAGCAACCCGCTGACAAGTTGCTGCTTGACCTGCTCCACGATCTGAGTGTAAATCGGAACCCCGGAGCGGAAATCGATATGAATATTCTCAGTCAGGGATTTCATGGTTCAAATATTGTCTCATTGTATAATTGAATTAATTGTATCATTGTAACAATTGTATATGTAATTCTGTTTTTGTCAAGATACTGCTGTCACAAAAAAATCAATACATCTTTCTTAAAGATAAACGTTCGGATGATGGATCACCCGAACGTTTGGATTATCAGAGCAAATAGATGTGTTTAGGAATTTGCTCTTAACCTTTGAATCGCTTTTCCCATGCGTTGTATCCCCTCTTCGATTTTATCCGGCGGTCTGGACCACAAAATTAAGTCGTAGCCAATCCTTGCCATTGGAATTGTCTGGGAAAAAATGATTGCCAGGTACAAAGTCAACGCCCTCTTCGTGAGCCAATGCCAGCAATTTTTCCGATGACAAATGATCCGGTAATTGCATCCAGATGAATAACCCTCCTTGTGGTGGGTCCATGCGAACACCTCAGGCAGGTAACGTTGGATCGCCACCAGCATGGTATCCCGGCGTTTGCGAAAGACCTGACAGGAACGGCGCAGATGGGCCTGATATCGTCCAACCGTTACATACGTTTCCAGGGCGCGTTGAATTAAGGTTGAGGTGGCTAGGTCATTGACGTACTTGAAATCGACCAGGCTGTCATAGACCGGACCATCTGCTACCAAGAATCCCACACGCAGGCCAGGCATTAGCATTTTAGAGAACGTGCTGATATAGATAACCCTACCACCTGGATCGAGCGCCTTTAATGAAGGTTGTGTGCGTCCGTCATAGCGGAGGTCGCCAACAAAGTCGTCTTCCAGAATCGGAACGTTATAGCGGTCAGCCAGGACGAGCAGGTCGCGCCGCCGTGGGCTGCTCAGGCAGGTGCCGGTCGGGTTATGAAAATTCGGGATGGTGTAGATGAGTTTCGGATGATACTGTTGCAACAATTCTTCCAGCCTCTCAACTTGCATGCCCTGCTCGTCCGTGGGGATACCGACAACTTTAAAGTTCAGGGATCGAAACAAATCCAAGCGCCAGCATAGGTTGGACTCTCGACTAAAATGACATCACCCGGCTTGAGCAGCAATTGCGAAACGAGCGATAACGCCTGCTGGGAACCGGCCGTGATCAGGATATTTTCGGGCTGCGTTTGTAATCCCTGGCTGGCTAAAATATGCGCGAGTGTACTGCGTAGTGGAGCATATCCACTGCGTTCGCCATAATCCAGCGCGGAGATGCCGTCCCTGCGCATGATCGATTGGAGAACCTTGCGAAAATCATCGACGGGAAATAAGTGCGAGTCGCCACTTCCATCAGAGAAATTGATTAGTTCGGGGTGTTCGGCAACAGCATATGTCTCATTCAACATACCCACCCCTGTTTCTTCAACTTTGACTCGCAATCCTTGTTGCCAGAGCGGCCAGGGTGTACCGGAAGCGACTTTAGAAATTGGTTGGAGGGGTTTTACCGGCAAAATGTAAGTGCCGCTCCCGACCTTTGAGAAGATCAGCCCATCGGCTTCCAGTTCAGCATAGGCCGTTTCCACAGTGATGCGATTGACTCCCAGGTCTCGTGCCAGTTGACGGCTGGCGGGCAGACGCGTATCCGGTGCCAGGCTGCCCGAAAGGATGCCCTGACTCAGATAGGTTTTGATTTGCCGATAGAGAGGGGTAGCAGACTGACGGTCGAGTGGGATGCGCATCACGAATCTCCTTTACGATTGGCATGGTGAATATAACATTAATATTTTCCTGTCAATAGAGCCACTTCCGCCAAATTTTGATAATTCCATTCAATTGGCCCTAATTATATTCATCACTATTGGCTCTTAACATCATACCAATTTCTCATACAATTGAGCCATGACCAATTTTCCCGCCAACCAAACCAACCTAACACGTGGTTATTCGATTGCCCTGGTCAGCGCTGTGATCCTGTCCACTACGGCCATCTTCATCCGCTACCTGACGCAGACCTACCAACTCCCGGCCCTGGTGTTGGCTTTTTGGCGTGACTGTATTGTGACCCTGACACTACTATTGGCCTTGAAACTTCTGCGCCCGAGCCTGATAAGGATAAAACAGCAGGATATCCGCTATCTTCTCATCTACGGATTCGTGCTGGCTATTTTCAATGCCTCATGGACGCTTTCAGTAGCTTTGAACGGAGCTGCTATCTCAACTGTCCTGGCTTACAGTTCTGCCGGATTCACGGCCCTGCTGGGCTGGTGGTTCCTAAACGAACGCCTCGATTGGGCCAAGCTGGTAGCTGTTACCCTTAGTCTGGGTGGCTGCGTGCTGGTATCGAACGCCCTTGACCTGGCGGCCTGGACCGCCAATTTGGTCGGCATCCTGACGGGCATCCTCTCCGGCTTGCTGTATGCCGTTTACAGCCTGATGGGGCGTTCCGCCTCGCAACGGAGCCTGAATCCCTGGACGACTTTGCTGTATACCTTTGGTTTTGCAGCGGTATTCTTGTTTTTCTTTAATATCTTTCCAGGCGACTTCCTGCCTGGCAAAGCCATTATTCCAGGTGACCTGCTCTGGCTGGGAAATTCCCTGGCGGGCTGGGGCATCCTGTTTTTATTGGCGGCTGGCCCCACGCTGACTGGATTTGGCACCTATAACATCAGCTTGAGTTACCTGCCATCCAGCGTTGCCAACCTGATCGTGTCCCTGGAACCGGCTTTTACCGCCATCATGGCATATTTCCTGTTCGGAGAGATCTTGAATGGAATACAGATTATTGGCAGCCTGATGATTTTGGTCGGTGTCATATTCTTTAGAGTTTACGAAGGAAAGTTGATGCGTCAAATCAGCAGCGATGAAGAATTGCTGCCCATCTAGTCACTGACTGGATACTACTCTATCGCTGGACTTTGTGGTATCAGAAAAATCCAGCGTGGTAGAATCCAGCCGCAAGTTTTATCAATTAAGGAGAAAGAACATGGAACAACAGACTGGTACTTTCGCAGTAAAGAAGGGACTGGCACAAATGCTCAAAGGCGGCGTCATCATGGACGTCGTTACCCCCGAACACGCCAAGATCGCCGAAGATGCAGGCGCTTGCGCCGTTATGGCGCTGGAACGCGTTCCAGCGGACATCCGCGCTCAAGGCGGCGTGGCGCGCATGTCGGACCCGGACCTGATCGACAAGATCATGGATTCGGTCTCCATCCCCGTCATGGCGAAATGCCGCATTGGACATTTTGTCGAAGCGCAGATTTTGGAAGCCCTCGGCGTGGATTACATCGACGAGTCCGAAGTTTTGACTCCCGCGGATGAAGCCAACCACATCAATAAGCATGATTTCAAAGTCCCGTTTGTGTGCGGTTGCCGCAACCTGGGCGAGGCCTTGCGCCGCGTAGGTGAAGGTGCGGCCATGATCCGCACCAAGGGCGAGGCCGGCACCGGTGACGTGGTCGAAGCGGTCCGCCATGCGCGCTCCGTGCTGGGAGAGATCCGTCGCCTGACTACCATGGTCGACGAGGAACTGATGGCCTACGCCAAGGAAATTGGTGCGCCCTACGAACTGGTCAAAGAGACCAAGGAACTGGGTCGCATGCCAGTGGTCAACTTTGCAGCGGGTGGCGTGGCTACTCCTGCGGATGCCGCGCTAATGATGCAACTTGGCGTGGACGGCGTCTTCGTCGGCTCCGGTATCTTCAAGTCTGGTGATCCGGCCAAGCGCGCTAATGCCATTGTCAAGGCTGTCACGCACTACCAGGATGCTAGCATCTTGGCTGATGTCAGCCGCAACCTGGGCGAGGCTATGGTTGGCCGCAACGTATCCACTATGCCCGAGATCGAGAAAATCGCCGGGCGAGGTTGGTAAATTCGACCGTGGACGATAGACCGTAGACCATGCTTTGGTTTATCGTCCATCGTCCATCGTCTATGGTCCTTGTATGAAAATCGGTGTCCTCGCCCTACAGGGCGACTTCGCAGAACATATCGTCATGCTCAAAGGCCTCGGCGCAGAAACAGCCGAAGTGCGTTTGCCCGAACAACTCACCGACCTCGATGGTCTCATCATTCCCGGCGGCGAATCGACTACAATAGGGAAACTGGCCGTGGCTTACAACCTGATGGAGCCGCTCAAGTCCTTTGGCCGACAGCACGCCATTTGGGGCACGTGCGCGGGAGCCATTTTCCTTTCGAAGGATGTCAGACGCGAGCAGCCCCTGCTTGGTCTGATGGACATCACCGTGGAGCGCAACGCCTTCGGGCGCCAGGTGGATTCGTTCGAGGCCGAGTTAGATGTCTCGGAACTGAAGCAGGCCACAGGTACGGATGAAGCGTTCCATGCTGTCTTTATCCGTGCGCCCATTATCGAGTCTGTATCCGGGGATGCAAGGATTCTCGCATCTTTGCCAGACGGGAGGATTGTTGCCGCGCAACAGGGACACTTTCTGGCGACCTCCTTCCACCCCGAACTGACCGGTGACAGCCGTTTCCATGCCTATTTCTTGTCCCTCATAAATTAATGTCTATTCGTTCGCTTGATATCCTCGACCTGCCTCTCATCGCTCGTTACCGCAACGATGCCCTGACCCTCGACAGTACGCGCGCATTAACGCGCGGACATCCGTTGGGCGCAGCCGGTTTGTTGGCGTATGTCAACCCGGCCCGTGATATGTACGCTGCAGTGGCAAACGGGGATGGGACTTCCCTGATTGGCGGGGTTATTCATTCGCGCGGCGAAGCGTTTGCAAAACTGCTTTATCTGGCTCCTGCCTCCAGACTTGACCATGTTGCTTTACCGGAATTGGTGGAGCATCTGGTTGTGCAGGTCGGGGAGTGGGGGGCGTTCCATGTCATCGCTGAGATCGATGAGACTAGCGATGCCTTTCCCGCTTTGCGACGGGCCGGTTTCTCGGTTTACGCCTGGCAGCGTATGTGGGATGTCAGCGACCTAAAAGGCGACTCCGATCTTTCCAAAGGCTGGACGCGGGCCCGCTCGGTGAATCGACCTGCGTTGCAGAGCCTGTATCATCAAATCGTTCCGCAGTTGATGCATCCTGTGGAGCCGTTCTCAAAAAGCGCACGTGGATTGATTTGCGATGGGGATCTCAAATGCTACGTCAGCCTGGCCTCTGGCGCGCAAGGGATCGTGATGACGCCCTTGATCCACCCTGAAGCCACTGGTGTGGAAGAGAAGCTTTCCTCTTTGCTCAACTGCATCCCTGACCGCCGGGGACGCCCAGTTTACCTGTGTGTGCGCTCTTATCAGGCCTGGCTGGAGCCCGCTCTCGAAGATCTGGGTGCCAAATCGGCGCCGCGACAGGCTGTCATGGTTAAACACCTGGCACGTTTGATCAAGGACGAGCAAACAGCGCCGGCAGTGCCATCAGGAGTTAGTGTGCAACCATCACAGGTAAACGGGGTACAATTAAAGGAGCATGAGTAACTGGCAACCTTATAACAGTGGCCGTAGTATCGGCATAAAAGGCACGGAAGGGGGCACGATTGTACGCGATGAAGAGCATCCGCTGGGCGCGCGTATGACCATCAAACAAGGGAAGGATTATGTTTCTGTCTCCTGCAACATCTCTGGCATGATCGATCATACACGCTTCTTTAAAGGCATGAAAGCGGCCGAGCGCGAATATTCTACGATGCAAGCAGAACTGGCGAAAGTGATGGATTCGATTTCATTTGCAAAAGCTGCTGATATCAAAGTGTGGGAAGCGATTTCTGAATTTGTGGCGCGGTTCCCATAAGATTGAACTGGGGGAAGTTGACAATAACTTTTATTAAGTTTACAATATATCCGTATTTAATTGACAATCTATGGTGAATGAGTGAATAAAACACAAAAGAGAACTGAGGAGATTCGAAAATTTATCCTTGAGAATGTTGAGGAACATCCGAGTGATATTACATCGGTTGTGTCGTCTGAGTTTGGTATTTCCCGGCAGGCCAGTCACAAGCATATCCAAAAACTAGTTTCTGATAATCTGATCCTTGCTCATGGGAATACCAGAAATCGAACGTATGAAGTTAAACCCTTGGTAGATTTTTCTGTTGAATTACCATTGCCTGGCTTGGAAGAAGACAAAGTTTGGCGGGAACATATTCGGCCACTGATGAATGGTTTGCCGTTGAATGTATTACATATTTGTCAATATGGTTTTACCGAAATTGTCAACAATGCAATAGATCATTCTGAAGGAAAAATTCTTATTGTTAGCGTGAAAAGAACATATAAAAATGTTGTGTTGAGCATTATAGATAACGGTGTGGGTATTTTTAACAAAATACAAAAAGAATTGAGCTTGGATGATCCATTGCATGCGATTCTTGAATTATCGAAAGGCAAATTGACAACCGATCCAGATCATCATACTGGGGAAGGTATTTTTTTTACATCTAGGATGTTTGATAAATTTTCAATCTTTTCTGGAAGATTATTCTTCTCTTATCAAAGAGAAATAGATTGGTTGCTTGAAGATAAGCAAGAACTCTTTTCAGGTACAGGTGTAATACTAGAAATTAGTTCTTTTTCTAAGAGAACATCCCAACAAGTATTTGACCGTTTTACTACGACTGGTGATTATGGCTTTTCAAAAACTCATGTGCCCGTGTTTCTTGCTACTTATGGTGATGAAAACCTGATCTCTCGTTCCCAAGCTAAACGATTACTAACACGCTTTGAAAAGTTCAAGGAAATAATTTTGGATTTCACAAATGTAACCTCTATTGGTCAGGCGTTTGCAGATGAAATCTTTAGGGTTTTCCAGGCGCAAAATCCAGATGTTCATCTTGTACCCATAAACATGAGCGAACAAATTCAAAAAATGATAGCCCATGTGACTGGTGGAAAGTAATCAAGTGGCTGCTATAATATAAATAGACTGAAGAATCAGGTGGTACTCCGTCATGTTCAAAGACGCTCTCTAATCTTTTCGTATGCCGCCATAACTGGCATCCGGCGGCGCAAGTATTTCCTTTTGCCCTCTCCGTGTCACCAGACACGTTCATCTGAAAACTGATACAAACTCTTATGTCTCAACATCACATTACAGACGACTTGGACGCCTTGCTGGACGTCCTTCCCTCTAACATACGCCACGCGGTGGAAAAGGTCAACGATAGCGATAACCTGCTGGAAATCATCCTGGACCTGGGCCGCGTGCCGACCGCGCGCTTCGTAGACCGAGAAGTTGTTTTGCGCGAAAGCGAAATCAGCCGCGAAGAAATCGACTACGTGGATGACCGCGTTGGTTCATTCGACGCCGATAATCGCGCAGGGCTCGAGCGCACATTGCACCGCATCTCCGCCATCCGCAACCGGCTGGGGACGATTGTCGGATTAACCCTGCGTGTGGGTCGTGCAGTCTATGGCACGTCCGATATTATTGAGGACATCATTGAATCGGGCAAGTCCATGCTTATTCTCGGGCGTCCGGGGGTAGGCAAGACCACCCTGCTACGTGAAGCTGCGCGAAACCTGGCCGAGTCGAAACGCGTCATCATCGTGGACACCTCCAACGAGATCGGTGGCGACGGCGATGTGCCGCATCCTGCCGTAGGCAAGGCGCGCCGTATGCAGGTGCGCGAACCGATGCTCCAGCACGAGGTCATGATCGAGGCGGTCGAGAACCACAACCCCGAAGTGATCGTCATCGACGAGATCGGACGTGAACTCGAGGCCCTGGCTGCCCGCACCATCGCTGAACGCGGCGTGCAATTGATTGGCACGGCGCACGGTAACACGCTCGAAAATTTGCTGCTCAACCCCACCCTCTCCGACCTGGTCGGCGGCATCGAAGCCGTTACCCTGTCAGACGAGGAAGCCCGTCGGCGCGGCACGCAGAAGACAGTCCTCGAACGACGCGCGCCGCCCACCTTCGACGTGTTGATCGAGATTCAGAACCGTGACCGTTTTGCCATCCACA
This sequence comes from uncultured Chloroflexia bacterium, assembly GCA_963785535.1. Lineage (GTDB taxonomy): Bacteria > Chloroflexota > Anaerolineae > Anaerolineales > Villigracilaceae > JAABUE01. The sequence goes on from CAWAVQ010000049.1 coordinate 12,005, forward strand.
TGGACATCATGGCCGCCGTTGATGCCTTGCTGCGCGGCTTTCCGCTTCCGGCGGAGATTCGCATGCGTGATGTTGACGGGCAGATCAAGATCGAAAAAGCGGCACCAGCCCCAAAGCGCCGTCCTGAGGGTGTCGAAGGATCCCGGTTTGAAACGAACGGAAAAACTGTCCAACGTAGAAGCGAGACCTTCGATCTGACTCGCGATCAGCCTGCTGAGGCCTCCGAAAGGCCGAGTCAGGTCCCACAGTTCGACCCGGCTCCTGCCTCGCGCGCCTCATTGCAGGCCATCCGCATCTATCCATATGGCGTAGCGCGCAACCGCCTGATGCAGGCCGCCAAGCGACTGGGCGTGCCTGCCCTGGTGGTGCGTGAGCCGGGCGAAGCCGACGCGCTGGTGACGCTGCGCTCGTATTACCGCAACCGCCAGCGGACGGTGGTGGACGCCGAGCAGCGCGGCATGCCGATTTACGTGCTGCGCTCGAACACGGTCAACCAGATGGAGCAGTTCCTGAGTGACCTGTTCAACCTTTCAACTATACAGACTTCGTCGGGCGAGATCGACTACGTGCGCCAACAGACCCAGTCGGCCATCCAGGCCGTGCTGAACGGCGAGCGCTGGGTGGACCTGCCTCCGGGTCCCTCGCTGGTGCGGCGTTTACAGCACGAGATGGCGCGCGCCGCCGAATTGACCTCGCATTCGTATGGCAAAGAGCCCCGGCGACACGTGCGGATTTTTAGAGAATAGAATCAAACCGCCAAGACGCGAAGGACGCCAAGAGCAAATTAAGAGGCGCCAAGTCCTTCGCGTTTTTCTTGGCGAGCTAATAAAAAACTTGGCGTTCCTGGCGCACTAAGTGCGGAAGGGGTATGGCGGTTAATTCATGTTCATAACACTAGAGGGCCCTGAAGGCTCCGGCAAGACCTCTCACATCCCCTATCTCGTGGAATACCTGCGCGAGAAGGGTTATACCGTTTTCCCAACCCGCGAACCGGTGGAACCTCCATCGGCGAGCAGATCCCGCGAAGTTATCCACGATTTGAAGAATGCTGAGATGCACCCGCGCACCGAGACACTGCTCTATCAGGCTGCGCGGGCACAAATCGTGGAGCAGGTAGCATTCGTCCACGATTGGCTGATGGTGAAATCATCCTCTCAGATAGGTACGCCGATTCAACCATCGCTTACCAGGGTTATGGTCATCAACAAAATCTTGAGCAAGTGCGCGTACGTTGATCAACTACGCTACTGGTGGCCTGGTCCCTGACCTGACGATCCTGCTTGACCTGGATGTGGAAGTCGGCCTGGGACGCAGAGCGCAAAGCCGATGAGTGGAACCGCCTGGACGCTTACACAGTCGAATTCCACCAGCGTGTGCGTGCCGGGTATCTGGAGATGGTCAAGCAGGAG